>JAMOAW010000018.1:0-32401 GCA_039908535.1 Magnetococcus sp. DMHC-6
TTTCTCAGACACGCCTACGACACGTGCAATTCCTGCCAGGGGAATTTTTTCTAATAATAATTTGTCAATCAGATCCTTTGTGCCTTGAGGAATCTGGTAATGTGGTGCTGGATTTTCAACAAACTGTCTTCCACATTGATTACATAGAAAATTTTGTTTCCCATTCTGTCTGGAACCATTTTTGACAGTTTGATCGGAATCACAATTTGGGCATTGCATAGGATACTCCTCTCTTATCTTTGTCCCTTCGGTTTTTAATCACAGGAAAAATTTAACAGAGAACCTTATCATCATGCAAATACAGGACTACCCGGATTTGTTGGCCGTGCAATTTCTGGAACTGCTTACCAAGATGAAACGCGATATTGAACAAGGAGATTATCAATCTGCGCGGGCTTTAGCACACATCGTCAAGGGAAGTATGGCCAACATTATTTTTCCGATTCTGCAAAAGTCCACCCATGCCTTGTACGAAACCGTACGTAATCAAAATGAGATTGAATCTCGTCATGAATTAGCACGGGTGACACCGCTCTTCCAACCTGTTCAGGAAGCCCTATTGACCTTTTTGGCCAGGAGTGCATAGGGGTTTGGGTATCTTCCAGATGATGCAGTCCATTAAATAAAAATTGGGATCTTATAGATCGTTGAGATTGAAGATATTAACCTTCTTCTTCCTCTTCTTCCTCCTCTTCATCCGTCTCAATACTACTCACCGTTCGCCCCAAAAAATCGAAGACACGCCGATTGATGCCAAATGTTCCCTTTAAAGATTCTAAATCAAGGGTGGGATCAAGGATGGGTTCGAAGCTGTAGTGCAGAGGTTCATCTTCGGCGATGACATCCTCCAAGATATAAATCTCCCGCTCTTCCTCTGGATACCACTCTTCTAAATTAAACTGTTGCGGCCCCTCCATTTTGGTTAAGATGGCCTCTTTATTGCCAAATTCCAAGGTGAGAGTCTGTCCGATACGAATTTTGGCAACTTCTATGCTTTCCATAGCGATGCTCCTTAAATAAAATAATTAACGTAGACCTAAAATATCCCGCATGTCAAACAAACCCGGTCCACTCTGCCCGGTCACCCATAAAGCCGCTCGTACCGCGCCACGGGCAAAAGTCATGCGGCTGGAGGCGCGGTGGGTGAGTTCAAGACGCTCGCCATCCCCAGCAAACAACGCCGTGTGATCCCCAACGATATCCCCGCCACGAATCGTAGCAAAACCAATAGTTTGCCGATCCCTAGCCCCCGTGTGACCCTGGCGACAATAAACCGCAACATCCTCTAGACGACGGTCCAAAGCATCGGCAATCGCCTCCCCTAAACCCAATGCCGTTCCTGAAGGGGCATCTACTTTATGCCGATGGTGGGCCTCTATGATCTCGATATCATACTCCATGCCCAGCACCCGCGCCACATCGGCAGCAACTTTAAACAATAAGTTCACACCTACACTATAATTAGGTGCGAAAACAATGGGAACTTCACGAGAAGCCTCCTCAATCCTGGCCCGACCATAACCATCTAAACCCGTTGTGCCAATCACCATGGGTGTATGATACCGACGGGCATACTCTAAATGGGCCAAAGTGGCACTCGGTTGGGTAAAATCAATGACGACCTGGGATAATTCAAAAACCAACAAAGGATCCTCAACAATGGGAATCCCTAATTTGCCAACAGAGGCAACCTCACCCGCATCTTGACCAATTCGCTCCGATTGTGGCCGCTCAGAAACCGCGACTAAACAACATGCAGGAGTCACCTGGATCGCTTGTACCAACATACAACCCATACGGCCTGCGCCACCAACAATACCGATCTTTATGGGGGGCATTTATCTCGCCTTTTTTTAGAACATGATGCCCTTCGGGCAAAAAAAAAAATCAAAGGCCAAACCCTAGAGGAATTGGGGGGCGATTCTCCGCCCCCCAAGGTCTTAATTTTTATTTTTTCGATACATTCAAAAAATTCTCCCAGCCCTCTTTTTTTTAGTAATAAAACAAAAAATTAAGAGGAAATGGTTTTGTCTAGGAACTCTTTGACTTTGTCCAAGAAGGAGACCGACTCCGGTTGACTATCCAACTCGGAAACCCTCTCGAACTCTTCTAACAATTGTTTTTGCCGTTTGTTGAGCTTTACCGGGGTCTCTACCCGAACCTCCACAACCAAATCCCCAAAAACACCAGGGCGATTTAAATGAGGAAGACCTTTACCACGCAACACCAAACGCTTACCATGCTGACAGCCAGGTGGTAAGGTCACCCGCGCCAACCCCGTCAACGTGGGAACATCCAATTTACCACCTAGAGCGGCTTGCGGAAAAGTAATAGGAACTTGACACAATAAATTGTCCTCGTGCCGTTCAAAAATGGGATGCGGAGCGACCTCTATAACAATAAAAAGATCCCCAGCCGACCCACCATGCATCCCAGCCCCACCTTCGCCCGTTAAACGAATACGTGTACCAGTATCCACACCTGGGGGAATTTTAACCGTGAGGGTCTTTTCTGACCGCTTACGCCCTTGACCTTGACAAGAAGGACATGGATTGCGAATGATGCGCCCCTGACCACGACAGGCAGGACAAGGCCGAGCAATGGAAAAAAATCCTTGCTGAGTCCGCACTTGACCCGCCCCATTACACGTGGTACATGTCTCCGGGCCACTGCCCGCTTTTGCCCCACTCCCATGGCACGTATCACACACCACTATGGCAGGAATACGTAAACGCTCTTCACTGCCATGCATCACTTTATTTAAATCAACGGTAAAATCATACCGAAAATCTTCGCCTCGGCCTCCTCCACCGCTGGTCCGGGAACCTCCTCCACGACCACCGCCGAAAATATCGCCGAAAAACTCCTCGAATATATCCCCAAAACCACCCCCAAAACCGCTGGGATCGCTGCCGCCAAAGCCACCACCTCCCCCACCGCCTTGATTCAGGCCCGCATGACCAAATTGGTCATAAATGGCCCGTTTTTTGGGATCCTTAAGAACCTCATAAGCGGAATTGACCTCTTTAAAGTTCGCTTCCGCTTCTTTATTGTCAGGATTTCGATCCGGGTGCAGTTCCATGGCCAACTTGCGATAGGCCTTTTTAATGTCAGCTTCGGAACTGCCCCGCTCAATCCCAAGAGTTTCATATAAGTCTTTGGGCATATTTGTCTTCTTTGTGAGTTATTTCTTCTCGTCCCTGACTTCCTCGTACTCCGCTTCCACGAAATCCGAGTCCGCGCCACCTGCTTTTTTCGAACCAGAAGATTTTTTACCAGTTGGACCGCCTTGTGCAGCCGTAAAATCCTCAGGAGCTGCCGCTTCCGCTCCTTGCTTGGCCTGAGCCTCCTTATAAATCTCCTCTCCCAGCTTCATAGAGACTTCCATCAATGTTTGCGTCTTGGAAGAGATTAACTCGGCATCCTCTTTTTCCAAAGCCTTTTTCAAATCGGCTATGGCACTCTCGATATTCGATTTTACCGAAGCATCCAGCTTATCCCCATGCTCCTTCAAAGATTTCTCTGTGGTATAGATCATGGAGTCGGCATTGTTGCGGGCATCAATCAAAGCACGCTTTTTTTGATCTTCAGCGGCATTGGCCTCTGCTTCGTGGATCATATTTTGAATCTCTTCTTTGGATAACCCACCCGAAGCTTGAATTTGAATAGACTGCTCACGACCAGTTCCCTTATCTTTGGCCGAAACATGTACCAGCCCATTGGCATCAATATCGAAAGTCACCTCAATCTGTGGCATCCCTCTAGGAGCGGGGGGAATACCCACCAAGTCAAATTGACCCAAAAACTTATTATTGGGAAACATCTCCCGTTCGCCTTGGGCCACACGAATGGTCACCGCCGATTGATTGTCCGCCGCCGTAGAGAAAACTTGCGATTTTTTCGTCGGAATCGTCGTGTTCTTCTCAATCAATTTGGTGAAAACACTGCCCAAAGTCTCAATCCCCAAAGAAAGCGGTGTGACATCCAAAAGGAGAACATCTTTGATATCCCCTTTTAAAACACCCCCCTGAATGGCCGCACCAATGGCCACCACCTCATCTGGATTGACACCCTTGTGAGGTTCCCGACCAAAAAACTCCTCCACCATCTGGCGAACTTTGGGCATGCGCGTCATGCCACCCACCAGAATGACCTCATTGATCTGCTTAACCGTCAAACCCGCATCACGCAACGCCGTCCGGCAGGGATCCAACGTCCGCTGCAACAGATGATCCACCAGGGATTCCAACTTGGCACGGGTCAAATTGACATTTAAATGCTTGGGACCAGAGGCATCCGCTGTAATAAAAGGTAAATTGACATCGGTCTGCGTCGAGCTGGAGAGCTCTATTTTAGCCTTCTCACCCGCTTCTTTCAGACGTTGCAAAGACATTTTGTCCTTACGCAAGTCAATACCATTCTCTTTTCTGAACTCATCGGCGAGATAGTCTATGATCGCTTGGTCAAAATCTTCACCACCCAAGAAGGTATCGCCGTTGGTGGATTTAACTTCAAAAACACCGTCACCAATCTCCAAAATGGAAATATCAAATGTCCCACCACCCAGGTCAAAGACTGCGATAATCTGACCCTCTTTTTTATCCAAACCATAGGCCAATGCCGCCGCCGTCGGTTCGTTGATAATACGCAATATGTTCAAACCAGCAATACGGCCCGCATCTTTTGTGGCCTGCCGTTGGGCATCGTTAAAATAGGCCGGAACCGTCACCACCGCTTCGGTGACCTTCTCGCCCAAATAGTCCTCTGCCGTCTGTTTCATTTTCTGCAAAATCATCGCCGAAACTTCAGAAGGGCTGATTTTTCTTCCACCTGCTTCAACCCAGGCATCCCCATTGTCGGCCTTGACAATTTGATAGGAAACCAATTTCTGATCCTGACGAGTCATTGGATCATCAAAACGACGCCCAATCAATCGCTTGATGGCAAACAGCGTGTTGCCTGGATTGGTTACCGCCTGCCGTTTAGCGGATTGTCCCACCAAACGTTCGTCACCCGTGGTAAAGGCAACCATGGATGGGGTCGTGCGTGCCCCCTCACTGTTTTCTATAACTTTTGGATCGCCACCCTCCATGACGGCAACACAGGAGTTGGTGGTACCCAGATCAATACCAATTACTTTGGCCATATTCTATATTCCTCTTAAAGCACTTTTCATTGGCGTTGGCAAATCCAAGGGGAAAGCCTAAACCAAATTTTAGTGGTTCCATTGTAGATGTACAAAGATATGGAAACGCCACGCACGTTTGTCAAGAGCATGAACCATATTTTTTAAAAAATCTTTTCTAACCTTTTAGATACCCCTACCATTGCTGGTCGCAATAATCGCCCATTCAATAAATATCCCGCTTGCATCTCCTGGACGACTAGGCCCCCCTCTCCTTCGATCTCCTCTATATGCAGCACCGCCTGATGAAAATTGGGATCAAATTGGGTGTTCAAGGCCAATATCCGAGTCAAACCATGTTTGGCGAAAATACGCAGCAATTCGCTCTGCACCATCTCAACCCCAAGGCCTAAATTAATAAAAGCTTCGTCATCGCTCTTCGAAATGGCCGCCAAGGCCCGTTCCATATTGTCGGCCACCGTTAATAAATCCCGAGAAAAGGCCTCCACCGCAAACAGACGCGATTGTTGTACCTCCCGACTGGTCCGCTTACGCAGATTTTCCATTTCCGCCATTAACAATACATAAGCCTGATGTTCCTTTTCAGCCCGCGTCAATGCCAGTTCCAGTTGTTGTTTCCAATACCCAATAGAATCGCTATCCTCCACGTCATCCGCCAATGAACAGCTCTCACCAACCAATTCAAAATGCTCCTGAGCCTCTTGACCAAAATCAATCTCATTTTTCGGCCCATTTCCATTCCATTCCGGTTTTTCTTCTGCCAAATTTATTTCAGAAGTGGTCCGATTGCCATTTTTTTTCATAAAATCAAAAAACCTCTCTATTCCAAACCAACGGCGCAAATGATTTCCTCCTGAGGAGGGAGAATAGGTGAAAAATGCGTAGAGAGAATACTCGCCACATAACCAACCAATGGAATAACATGGGCATAATTCAAACGAGTCGGCCCTAAAACGCCCAAGGTTCCCAACAGTCGACGCTCAGGACCAGAAAATTTGGCCGCCACCACCGAACACCCTTGAACCGGACCCAACGGCGACTCGGAACCAATAAACAACTGAACCCCTTCCGAATGCAAACAAAGATCCAACAAGGCAATCAATTTCTTTTTTTGCTCCAAGGCCTCTAATACCCGTCGTATATCGGGAACATAATCCTGCCACGATAACCCCAATAAATTAGAACGCCCATTGATAATCAAATGATCGTCCCCCATCCCAGAGCTAGAGACAACCCTCAACAAACAACGACAAAGTTCCCGATACTGCTCTTTACCCCCCTGAACCTCCCACTGGAGACGCTCCCTCGCCTGATACAAGGTCATCCCTTCCAAATGGCTGCTCAAGGCGTGACCATAAGAGTCCAATTGGCGCTGCGAATAGTCGCCATCCATGGTCAAAAGACGATGCCATACCTGCCCAGAGACCGAAATCAATATAGCCGAAACACGATATTGACTCAATTTGATAAATTGCACACACATCAAAACCGCATCATCCAATCTAGGCGGCAAGGCCAACCAAGCATAAGGGGTCAAATCAGCCAACACCTGACACACCTTATCCAACGTGGCATCCAGGTCTCGCCAACCCGACTGAAAAGCCTGGGCAATGCGTTCCTTTTCGCTCTCTGGTAAAAAATGCCTCTCCATGCAATCCACATACATACGAAACCCCTTGTCGGTGGGAATGCGACCCGAAGATCGATGCGGTTGCGATAACAACCCCATCTCCTCCAACTCAGCCATCGCACTTCGAATTGTGGCAGAAGAAAGACCCAAATGAGAATGATCACAAATGGTCTGTGACCCCACAGCACCACCATGGATAATATGATGCTGTACAACCAGCTTGAGAATTTCGCTGTGACGGTGACTCAACATGCGGATATAAATGCGGAATTAAACATTTTTATAAAAAAAACGCTCTCAATGGACTACATGTACAACAAAATGGACAAAAAAATCAAACACAAAACCCTGGAGGATGAATCCCCCAGACCCCCTCTTTTTTTTAAGATTTAAAAAAAAAGGGTGGAGGGAGTTGGGGGCGGTTCTCCGCCCCCCTAAGGTTTTGATTTTTATTTTTCCGATACATTAAAATATTACAAATAAACCTGCACCGGTTTATAAGAACGCCGATGGAGCGGTGTTACCCCCAAACGACCCAAGGCTTGGCAATGCTCCTGGGTGGGATAACCCCGATTGCGCTCCCATCCATATCCAGGGTAATGCACCGCCAAATCATCCATAAGATCATCTCTGGTGACTTTGGCGATAACGGCCGCCGCCGCTATCGACATAGATTTGGTGTCCCCTTTGATCACCCATTGGGCTGAACAGGGCAATTCAGCCGGAATATTTCGACCATCCACTAAAATAAAATCAGGAGAAATCCCAATTTCTAAACGAAGAGCCACCACCGCACGACTCATCGCCAATAGCGTCGCCTGCAAAATATTCAGACGATCTATCTCTTCTGGTTCCGCCAACCCAACACCCACCCCAACCGCCAGACGACGAATGGCCTCATAAAAAAAACGTCGGCGTTCCAGAGCAAGTTTTTTGGAATCGTTCAGCCCACGCAAACCTTCACAAGAAAAAAAATCGGGTAAAATAACCGCTGCAGCCACAACAGGCCCTGCCAACGGACCTCGGCCCGCTTCATCAATACCACAAATGGCAGTATATCCAGCTGTCGTAAGAGCTTGCTCCATATGCAAACCAGGGGTGCGTCCATTCCACCCCTGGTTTGCATCTATGGCAATCGGATCAGAAAAAACGGGCATACCTGAAAATCAGGTACGCTTTTCTCTAATGCGCGTGGCCTTGCCAGAACGACCACGTAGATAATAAAGCTTGGCCCGACGCACATCACCCCGACGCACAACTTCAATCTGATCCACACGAGGCGAGTACAAAGGAAAAATCCTCTCTACCCCCTCGCTAAAGGAGATCTTACGGACCGTAAAGGTGGAGTTAATGCTGGCATTATGCCGACCAATACACACCCCTTCAAAAACCTGAATCCGCTCCCGTGTCCCTTCCACCACCTTGACATGGACCCGTAGCGTGTCCCCAGCACCAAATTGGGGGGGAACTCGTTTGATTAATGTTTGTTCTAATTGCTGAAGTAGATTCATTAAAGCCTTCCTTGCTCGATTGCGAATCAATTCTTAACTGGTTGCACACCAATCTGACTTACTTAAAATTGGACCGCTCGGCGTTCTTTTGTTATTTATGGGCCTGGTCTTTGGTTTTTTCCTGTAATAACGCTTCCAGGTCACGGTGTAGCTGTTCAAAAAATCGTTTCTCGCTCTTTGTTAACTCTGCCCGTACTAAAAGATCAGGCCGTCGAATCCAAGTTGACAACAGAGAACGACGCCTGCGCCACCCCTGAATCGCCCCATGATCCCCTGACAAAAGCACCTTGGGCACTCCAACTTCTCCCCACTCCATACCCGCATCCCAAACCGCAGGTCGGGTATAATGAGGATGATCTAAAATACCGTGGTAAAAAGAGTCGGCCTGACAACTGGCATCGTCTCCTAAAACCCCCGGAACCATCCGAGTGATGGCATCCACCAGCGCCATGGCTGGAATTTCACCGCCAGTAAGAACAAAATCTCCCAGCGAAAACTCTTCGTCTACTCGGGTTTGCACAAAACGTTCATCCATCCCCTCATAGTGACCACACACCAATATCAAATGCCCTAGCTGTGCCAACCGACGGGCATGGTCCTGGTTAAATTTTTGTCCCTGAGGGGTCAGACATACCACATGGCCACCCTCTTCAGCAACCGCAAATTGCAAGGCACGATCTAAAACATCGACTTTCATGACCATGCCCGGTCCTCCCCCATAGGAGGTGTCATCCACCTGCTGATGACGACCTAAGGCAAAATCCCGAAGTTGAATCAATCGAATTGTCAACAAATGGTGTTCCTGGGCGCGTTGCAAAATTGAACAACTGAACGGACCTTGAAACATCTCTGGAAAGAGGGTCAGAATAGAAAATTTCATCTGAATCTCTCCCCTAAATAACCATTAAATGACAACACCTATCGCAATAAACACCAACTTGGCCTGTTTCCGTATAAAGAACACCGATCGTTTTAAAGCCCAGGCATTAATCGCACAAGAATGCGCTTCTCTACAGAGTTTACCTCTAAAACAACGTCGCGGATAAAAGGAAGCAACCGCTCTTGACCAGAAGAGGTTAAACCCGTCCCCTCACGAAGAATTAAAACATCGTTCGCACCCGTCGACATCAGATCTTCTACCACCCCCACATATTCACCCTCTTCCGTCAACACTTGGCAGCCAATCAGATCTACCCAATAATGGGCATCTTCACCTGGATCCAATAAATCCTCTTTAGCGACCCACACCTGCTGCCCAACCAGCTTTTGGGCTTGTTCTGGGGTATCCAAACCCTCAAATCGAATCACCGCCCTGCCCCCATGACGACGGCCTGCCACGCACACCTTTTTTTGAACCGATGATGCGTCCGAACCTAGCCAAAGGGTCGCATAATCAAGTAAAGCCTCTGGATCATCGGAAAATGAGCTTACCTTCACCTCTCCCCGAACACCAAAAGCCCCATCAATCCGACCTATTGAAATCAAATCAGACAGAGTTTGATCCTACGCGGTCAATGTAGTGGCATTTTTTAATAACTTTGCCACTCTATCAGATGGTTGCGCACCCACACTCAACCAATAATTTACCCGTTCATGATTAAAAACGGTCCCATTTTGTTCCTGGCGAGGATCGTATGTTCCCAATTTTTCTAAACAGCGACCATCTCTAGCCATACGGGCATCTGCCGCGACAATGGCATACGTAGGCCGTTTTGTTGAACCTCTACGTTGCAACCGAATACGTACTGACATAAATTATCCTCTCCAACCGTTTTTTATTTAATTTGGCCAAGTTGGCCCAATTAGAAACAAACACGCAAAAAATTTCTTCTTTCTGCATAAGAAAACTGCACCATTTTACGGATTTTGCCGCGCCAGTCAAGAACTCGCGTTTAAAATGTCTTTTTATATATATTTTCATTTTGACCATCACCACCAAACCTAAATGTCAAAATATTGGCAATACCCATAAAAAAGAAAAACATTTAACAATTTAATACATATAAATCAATATATTATACAAATGGAACAATAAATGCACATTTCTAAAAAAAAGTCACTCTCTATTGCAAATGATCAACGATAAGGAATCCTCTCATGCCTAATATGTCCAACGTAACCCAAATGATGACCTCTCGAGCAACCCAGGCCTCGCAAAAACTTTCACTAAAGGTTCAAAGCAATTCGAGCCAAGGCGCACAAAAAATTTTACAAAGATCCATCTCAAAATCCCTCTTTAGCACCAACTCTGCCAAAGTCTCTCTATCCAATGCCGCGACCGGTTCTTCAGAGTCCAGCAATAAAAACAACGCTTCAAGCTAACTCATTTTTTAAAAAAATACCAACACCATCCAGCGGAAAATAAAAAAATGTCAAAATTTTTAGATCAAACTCATTGGACGAGCCTACAAACCCTCTTGATAAGCGGATCCTTGGCTTTAATCCCAACCATAGCCCAAGGCGATCTCATCCATACCTTATCCCAACGCGGCGAAACCCAGCAGATCAAACCTCTGCTGAATAAAAAGACCATCGTCAATCAAAGAGATTCTAAAAACGCTACCCCCTTGCACTGGGCGGTCTCTTGGCACCAAATGGAGGTGGTCAAACTGTTGCTTGACAAAGGGGCCGATATCAATCTCGAAGATATCAACGGAAACACGCCGTTACACTTGGCCTGCGCCGATGGTCATACACCTTTGGTCTCTAAACTCTTGGAGAAAGGGGCTTTTATCAACGCCAAAAATCACCAGGGAGACACCCCTCTACACTGGGCAAGCCGAGAAGGAAAACTGGAAACAACCCAACTGTTATTGGCCAACGGTGCCGATCCGAACGCCATAAATAAACAAGGAAACACCCCTCTGCACTGGGCGACTGGCAAAGGAGAGGTGGACGTGGCCAAATTACTTATCGCTCAAGGTGCCGATATCAACGCCAAAAACAAAAACAAACACACCCCCCTACATTGGGCCGCCAATAACGGTAGCTTAACCATGGTTCAATTGCTGCTCAATAATGGGGCCAATGCCCAAACTCAAGCCGAATTTGGCGATACGCCCCTACACTGGGCAGCCGACAAAGGAAATGTGAACATCATTAATTTTCTAAGCTCTAAAGTAGATATCAATCAACAAGATAACTTCGGTAATACCCCCATGCACTGGGCCGCCAACGACGGAAAAATCCAAGTTGTCGAACGCTTGATTGCCCATGGCGCCCAGTTAGAAACCAAAAATAAACTCGGCCAAACCCCCTTACAACTCGCCACTCAAGAAGGTAAAACATCCGTGGTGGCACTCCTGAGCTCACCCCATCATAAACACGTGCAAGCCAACATCTCCCCAACCAAAAAAACCACTATCTCCAATCACATCGTCGCCAATGCTAAAATCGTCACGCTCTCTAAATTAACGGAATAATAAAAATGCCTGACTCCAGTCATTTTTGCGACTGGAGTTCAGTAAACAGGTATAAAAAAGTAAAACAGAGTTACCGACTATTTCGTCCCAAAAACCACCCCATCCACCGGATCCAGATATCCTAAAGACCAATTTCTATTTTGAATTGGTTTAAAAACAAATATATAATTTTGGCCTGCCCATTCTAAATGCACCACCCCTGTCTCACCCTTTTTCATCTGTTCGACCGCTCGCAAAAAATAAGAATCGTCACTAATGGTCTGCGCAGATGGAAAATAGTCCATCAATTTTTCCTGATGACGAAAATCTAATATCTCTTTCCTTTTTTCATGAGTTTTGGCATCCTTCGGTGTCTGACTATCCGCCAGCACAAAACCCTGTTGATCCACTATAAAATATCGCCCCACCTCTTTCATATCGAACTTTTCCTCCGCCACTTGACGAGGAGAACCAACAGGAAGCTTTTTTATAAAAACTTCATAAATACTCAAAGGTACTTCAAAATGGAGAAATGCGGGTTTCGTCCCATCCGATAGGACCAAAATAGAGGTAAATGCGGTAACCCAATCATAAGAATCAGGGGAAATATATGGCTCAGATTGATAAAAATCTCCTTTGTTCAAAGCCAAAGAAGGGTAAAAAAATGGGGCATCCCTTTCTTGGTCAGAAAACAAATAGGTAGGCTCTATACGCCCGTTAACAAAACGAAAATGTTCCTGACCCATTCGATCAATCAAACACACCTCCCCAATCAAAATCCGCTTATGCACCAAAATGACCCAATCCGCCATTTTTTGACGCAATTCATTTTGCCTGTCGGTAAACTCAATCTCAGCCAACTCATTATAAACATTGGTTTTAGATTCTAATAAAGAAAAATATTCCTTAAAAACATCAAGATCCAATGCAGATGTCAGTGTATGACTAACCTCTTGATAATAATCATCTATACGAGTAAGCATGACATCGAGTTCTTGATTCGCCTCCACCTGGAGCTCCTCCACCGATCGAACAGGGGCCGCCATGACCTCCTTGGGCTTATTCAAAAAAAGAATACTCACAAATATGGCCACGAAAAGAATCAACCAATAGTTTCGAATCAATAGACTCCCTTTCTTTGTCAGATTTTACCTTCATGTTAAAATCAATTCTTATAGGAGATAAGGGCTATCTCCCATAAGAATGACACCACACCCCCCCTTTTACCCGTCAAAATCTGGCAACATAAAAAGAGATCTGATCAAAAAAAACCGTCTAACTCAGTACGAACCCCAGATAAGTCAACTCTTTTTCGATAACTTATCGGCCAATTGCCTGATATTGGAAAGAGAAGACAAATGGCTATAAATCCAACCCAGTTCCCCAGAACGAAAAAGTTCCACAACCTTATTTTCAGGAAGATTGAGCAATTTTTTTTCATCTACCGCCAACAATCCCCCCATGGCATACTGTTTACCGTCTACCAAATCGGCCCGCGCGGTCAACTCAACAAAAAGGTCCAATTCTTTCAAGTGGTTTACAAAAATTTCCGTCCGCTGATAATGGGATTGGTACTCTTTCAAAAAAGAGATCGCCTTATCCAATAAGGGGGTGGCCTCTCCCGCTTCGGTAAACAAAGACTCACCGTTCTGTTGGTTAAAACCAGGATAAGTGTCGTCAACACACACCATCATCTGTGGCGATCCTTCCCCCTGTTGAGCCAAAACAAAGGGATAACGGCGCACAAAGGCCGGGATATAACGGGCAGCCCACTGACCTTTTTCATCCACAAACAAATTTTCTTCATTGCGCATTCCAAGCAAGGCAACAGGAACGATCACCTCCCCACCACCAACTCGTGAAAAAATAATCCCATATTCTTTGGCGGCATGAACAAATTCAATCCCTGCCAACACCACAGAGTTGGTCTGGGCTGCAAAAGAAAAGGGGGTCTGTGAGGGAGATATTTTAAAATTTTTATGGGTCTCTTTGTTGAGTGGAACAGGGTTTTGATAAATCGTTAGCTGCGACATGACAAACACTCCTTTACGTTGATTTATAGAAAAAATTTAATGCAATTTCCTTTTTGATAACTCTGGATAAATGATCTGTGGAGAGGGGGATAACTCCGATTTTAAATCCCAGTCGGTTTGTTTTATACATTTGATCAACAAGTCAAAAAAAGAATGCAACATGCGCGAGGTCATTCCCATTTCGATCCCCACACCAGACGTCGGATGCAAACTCAAAAGATGTCTATGCTCCCCTTGCGGGGTTAATTGGGCTTTTGTAATTAAAATAGGGCTCTTTCCCATAGGCCTTTCCAAATTTTCCTCTTGGAAGGGGGTATTAAAATCACTTTGCATGAGTGCCGCTTCATGCTCAAAATTCAGCACCGCCTTTTTGATTGATGGATCTTGCCAAATCGAAGCCTCTCCACTATTTTCCAAGACACCTTGCAAACCAGGGAAAAGACGACGAACAAAACGACGTGTCAACCAAAAACAAAATTCTGTATGGTTATTGGTGTTGACCCTGAATAAAATACGATCTTCCTCTGGATTATAAATTAATTGTAATTGATGTATCTGTTGTTTCATAAACCGAATACCAAACATATAAAAAACATGATGCCCCTTCGGGCAAAAAATCAAAGACAAAACCTTGGGGGATGAATCCCCCAACCCCCCTCTTTTTTTTAAGAATTAAAAAAGAAGGATGGGGGGGAGAGGGTTCTCCGCCCCTCAAGATCTTGATTTTTGTTTTACCTATACATTAAAATCAAACCTCAAAAATAATGACATCTTACCCAACCAAAGGTCAACCCAACGTCCATGTTAATCGCCCCTCAAACACACCCGCTGCGACTCTTTGTCGCCACCCCTCCACCCCCCTCTTTACGTGAGACCATCGCCTCTACCCTTGCAGCCAACTCCATACAAAAACCGCCTTTCTTGCGGTGGCTGGATCCACATTCATATCATCTGACACTCTGTTTTTTAGGCGATACCCCTGCCAATCATTTAACAGAAATCCGGCGAATGATAAAACAAATCGTCTCCAATTATGCTACCATTTCAGTACACACTGGCCCATGGGGAGCCTTTCCAAACGCCCTGCGTCCACGGGTTCTCTGGCTTGGTCTGACAGGAAATGGCCTTCTCCTACTCGATTCTCTCGCCCAAACGCTCAAAAAACAGCTCACAGACCAAACAGAATCTGATCCCCCCTTCATTCCCCACCTGACCGTCGCCAAGATACATCATAACATGCCCATAACCGCTATCAACCTAAAAAATTTCCCCCTTCTAAACCAACCCTGGACCATTGAAACCTTACACCTTTACCAATCGCAACAAACCGCAAAAGGGGTCCAATATCACATTCTCCAAACCTTTTCGCTGGGTCAAACAAACCCTATAAATTTAAATTCTCATGAAAAAAACTCTAAAAACAATATCTCATATTTTTAACAATACCCAGTCCAAAACCCAACGGGGCAAAAAACGTTTTAAAACAATAAACAACCACGTTGGAAACGTCACTGGATAACAAATACGAGGCTTCGAGCTTTCCAAGGCATGGATCACCTGTTTTAACACCGCTTCAGGGGGCAAAGTAAACCGCCCATCCTCTTCTTGAGGCCGCTGCTCTATTTTTTTTCGATAGTTTTGCGCATGAAAACTGGCGGCATATGGAATATTATTTTTAAAAGCTTGCAGAGCGTTGGCTCGAAACTGCGACAAAATCGGCCCCGGTTCAACCAACGACACAACAATACCACTGCCGGCCAATTCCAAGCGTAACGTATCGCTTAACCCCTCCAAGGCATATTTACTCGCCACATAGGCTCCACGATATTTTAAAGAAATAAAGCCCAAAATGGAACTATTTTGAATGATTCGACCAAACCCCTGGGCCCGCATCACAGGAATAACCCTTTGAGTTAATTCATGTGTTCCAAAAAGATTGGTTTCAAACTGTTGTCGTAACACCTCTCGACTGATATCCTCCAAAGCCCCTGGCTGACCATAGGCTCCATTGTTAAATAGGGCATACAAGGAACCTCCTGTCCGTTCCAAAACCCAATCCACAGCTCGCTGAATAGAGTAAGAATCGGTCAAGTCCAATACATGAGCCTCTAATCCTTCCGCCGCCAAAAACGCGACATCATCAGGATGACGCGCCGTTGCAAAGACCCGATACCCCCTTTTATGCAAGGCCATGGCCACACAACGACCGATGCCGCTGGAACATCCAGTAATTAAAATAGATTTTTCCATACCCAACCTTCTGCCATCCATCCTTTATAAAAAAACAATATATTGGCATATATATTGCTTATAATCTTTTCAAAAACATCACAACTCAACTCACACACCATTCGAGCCCCATGCAAATCCACAATCCACACACCCTCCAAGATCATTTTTTAACAGCCATTCTGGAATCCGTACAAGCCGTTTCTGAATGTTTCCTCGCGGGCCAAGTGACCCCTATGAACAAAACTTTTAGCGATGATGATGCCCATCGTCTTTCACTGCATCAAAAAACGGTTGCCAGTATTCAATTTTCAGGAAAAATACAAGGCGGTGTTTATATAAGCAGTTCCAGCCATACGACCGCTTTATTGGCTCAAGCCTTTTTGGAAGAGGAGCACCACTCCGATACCAAAGCCCAGGATGCCTTTGGAGAATTGGCGAATATCATCGCTGGCGGAGTACAATGCCGATGTGAAAAAATTGTGGGAAAAATTGACATCTCCACACCGATGATAACAATTGGCATGAATCATGTCACCCGCAAGGAGATGTCACCCATAAAAAAAATTCGACAATATTTTTCTATCCAGGAGCATAATTTCCTCATTGAAGCCTATTTATCACCCTCAACGCATTCTGGCAGCAGCTCTTTCTGAGGATCAACGTTTTTCCATGGAATATCCATGTCTGGCTTGAAGCGAATATCTAAAAAATGCTTGAGCATTCCGACACAAAAACGCATACCATACACCTCGCACTCCCGACACTCCTGAAGGGAGACCCCACACATATTTTCTTTGTTTGACCAACAGGACCGCTTATGATCGACGATCACAGGACAGCCACGTTTTTCGTTATAGTGGCAATGCTTTTTCTCCCAACAGGGAATCAAAGAGAGCAATCGGCAGATGCCAGCGATACTGATGCTTGACTTGATCAAACGACGAATTTCCTGCAACCATTCCACATCCTTTGCGGAAAAATAGCGTGTTCCAGCGGCATTTTTATAAGCGATAAACAACCCTTCGCGTTCATACATATGGATGGTCCGAATAGAAATACCCAATTGTTGAGCTACCTGACCAATTTTCACCCATTGCGAAGAAATTTGCGCATCATTTTCCACAACAGTAGTCTCTTGTTCACTCATGCGGTCATCCCTTTCCAAAAACGAACAGGGGAATTTTTCCCCTTCCATTATTTATGACAAATTGCACCAAAAAAAATCAATCAATTATAAAATTTTATTATTTAATTAGATATATTGATCGAACAAAAAGGATACCATTCAAAAAAAATCAAAAGCAATCCCCCAGGAACAAATCCCCAACTCACCCAAAGGTCTTGATTTTATTTTTTCTATATATGAACATATAGCTTTATCTGAGGCTTAAAATCAAGTCACATCGTTGCCAAGCACGCTACGTTTGACGGAAACCTATTCTTTATTATATCACCATGTAAGTATAAATTTCTCTTCCGGTTGACCATGGAGCATATCAAAAGGCTTTACGATAACTCGTTATTCCGCAACAATAAAAAATGGCCCAATCGTTTATCCGAATTTCGAACATGATTCACCAACCAATCCCGCAAACTGACTTCAATCTCCTCCTTTATGTTGATGGCCAATCCTGAATCAAATCGTTTTTTAAACTGAGAGGCCGATTCCAAAAGTAACCGATGTTCATTATTATGTTGCTCTCTCTCTGGATACCCATATTTCTCCATAAGAGCCAATTCTCGATTAAAATGAAACACCACATACGCCAATAAATCTTTTAGGACAGAATTCACCACATCCGCAGGGTCTGAAGAGAGAACCGAACCAAAAAGGCGATTGATCATTTTAACCAATTGGCGATGGTCGTTATCGATATCTTGAATTCCAACGTTGTAATCAGCTTTCCAGTAAATAAGAGGAGTTTTGTTCAAAACTGTTTTCCTTTCTTTGGTTCCATTTATTGAAATCATCTCAAAATAACAACTCATTCCGTGGCCTTCGCCTCCCATTCCCAAAGTGCTGAACGGGCTTTGGCCACAAAAGGATCATCTGGATTGGTCAAATGAATAAAGGAGCGCATGGCCCCTCTGGCCTGTTCGATATCATTTAATCCCTCCCATGCCAATGCAAGACCATAATAGGCGTTGGACTGTTGAGCATGCAATTCTAAAGCAGATTGAAAAAAGTCTACCGCCATTAGATACTCCTTTAAACCGATCAGAGCATACCCCATATTTACATGAGCTTCCACCAATGTAGGAGCCTGCTGAAGAACCCAATGAAAATTATTCACGGCGTATTCATACTTTTTAGCATGCAGCATGACGACCCCCTCTTCAAAACGACGTTGCACGTGCGCCATGCGTTCAGAAACCTGAGAAGATGGAGGGGCCGCATCAGGGGTTGGAATCTCTTCTAACTCTGGTCGCGTCAGGTGAGCAGTCTCTGGCAGAAGCGAAATGGCCACGCCTCCTAAAATCACAAAAAAAAGTGTTCCCCACACCACACCCCGGCGAGAAATCCTTACGCCATTCAATTTTTTTTTCATTTCGTTCATTGAACATAATGCCCTGCGGGCAAAAAAATCAAAGTCAAAACCCTGGGGGATGAATCCCCCAGACCCCCTCTTTTTTTTAAGATTTAAAAAAAAAGAGGGGGAGGAGTTGGGGGGAGGTTCTCCGCCCTCCAAGGTCTTGATTTTAATTTTTCCGAAACATTTAATTATCAAAAACCATGGGGACCACGCCCAAAACAAAAAAATCCACACCCCCACCAAAGCTACCCCACCCCCTACCCCCATACCAATCATGCCCAGCATCTCTTGAGTCGTTTTGAGAGAGTGGGTAGCAAAATCCATTTTGCGGGGAACTCCAAGCCAACCAGACCAAACCAACCCCAAAATCAACATAAAAATCCCACTTCCATAGACCAAGGGCTGGATACGAGCTAAGGTAGCATTCCGCAAGCCTGGGGCATATTGAGGCAAATAGTGATAAAACAATCCCATATAGGCCATCGTCATTCCACCCACTGTGCCATGATAATGAGCCGTCACCATCACCGAGTTGTCCTCAATAAAGGCACCTACCCCTAATCCAAGAATAAATAAAACCATTGAAATCAACAATGAACGATTTTCGGCTCCCGAAAAAATCGTCTTTTGCAAACGCGCCTGCTGAAAAATCCCATAAAAAAGCCCCCCAGCCAAAGCAGGAACAGCCAGCCAAGAGCCATAGGTCATAAAATAAATAAAAAAGGCATGGTATTCCACAGAATTGGGTTCCCAGATAAAAGGAACCGCCAAGGAAGGAAGAGCCATCACAATCGCCAAGATAAACCAAAAATATACGGCTCTCTCTGACCAAAAAATATCTATTTGATTCCTTTTGGCCAACAAAAGCCAAACACAAAGCATAAGCAGAGTATGGGCAAATTGAAACAGATGGCCCCCCCCCCCAAAAAAGAAGTTCAAAATTCCACACCCCATCCTGTTCAACTGGCAATTGCAAAAAAGCCGAAACCATCACATAAAAAACCAATGCAAAGGCAATGGTAGTCATAAAAAAAAGTTTTTGAACCGTCATATCTACTTCGGAGTATGGCACTATCCCTTGAAAATTGTGCATCCCCCGCCAACCACTCCAACCGACCCAAAGGAGAGTTGCCAAACCAAACACGCCCAATCCAAATAAAAAGAGCGGTGCAACCAATACCGGAATATAATTATTTAAAAGGGCCACTCCCTCGCCAAACACAGGGGCGACCAGCATAAGCGCAGCCCCCAATGCAACTCCAAAAAAAACCATCCAGGCAACTCGCTTCCCTCCCTCCCAAAACAACAGACTCCATAACACCCCAGAACAAGCCGTAAACCAAACCAAGACCGCAAAATCCACATGCAGCACCAACGCAGTTCGAAAAATTTCCCGGCTCTGCCCAACAACAAACGGCAGTGGAATGCGCAAAAAAATTAAAAAAATAGCCGCTAAACTGGCCACAGCCAAAGCCGCCAATCCCAACTGAAGCCAAGCAAAAGTTAAACGATGTTGTCCTGATTGAGGCATCCCACCCCCCCTATTAAATCATCCCTTGATGGGTTGCCGTCGAAAGAAAAGGAACCCCAAAAAAATTTAAAAAAGCCACCATAAACACCAAAATAGCCACTACCCCACCCCAAACCGGTGGTGGAGAGAATAAAGGACGTACATGCAAAGCCATGGCAATCAGCAACCAATTGATCAAAGACCAAATTTCTAAAGGATCCCACGCCCAATAACGTCCCCAGGCATCTTGCGCCCATATGGCACCGGAAATCAACATTAACGTATTAAAAATCAAAGCCAAAGCTAAAAAACGATACGAAAGCTCGTCCAAACTGTTATCGTTGGGCAAACGAACAAAAAAGGTGCGCGTGACCAAAAACACCCTGGAAATCACCACGACCCCCAACGAAGCCGCCACCAGAGCCGCCCCTAAAAAAACCTTGCCCAAACCAATATGAATATAAAGCCAAATCGTATCATAAGTAGGGGGTAAAAAAGTATCCCCATGCCGCACCACCAACAACCACCCCATCATCAAAAATAGAATGGGAATGACCACCCCAGCCAAAGATCGAATCAAACGAAACCGCGCATAAACCCACGTAAAAAAAAGTGTTAAACTCCAAATATTGCTGGATAAAATTTCAAACTGGGAGATAAACGGACCATGTCCAAGACGCTCCCAACGCAAAGCCAACGAGAGTGTATGAAAAATCAAACCCATACTCATTCCAAGCAGCACCAAACGTTCCGGCAATTGAGCCAAAACCAAACCAATAACAGCCACAACCCCCGTGAGCGTTAACAGCCCTAAAGCCACCCACAAAAAGATAAGTTCCCATTCCATAGTCATTTTTTTAATTTAAAGGTCATGGATTGCCTCCTCCTGAATCCACAGACAAAACAAGCCACGATGTCCGATTAAATTTTTGCCAATAATGAAGAGCCAAACCAAAAATAATCGTACAACAGGCTGCCAAAAGCCATGGACGAGTCCAATCGTAAAAAACCTGATATCCCATCCAACTACGCATCTCACCATAGGTCAACACGCCTAGAGCCGTTTGCACCGAATCCCCAACCAACAACATCTGTTTGCTCCCATTTAACTCAACCTCAATGGGGCCTATGGGCAGATCGGTTGGAAAAACAAACTCTTTTTCAGGAGAAAAATCCCCCTTTGCCAAGATTAACCTAACTGTCACAACATAGCCACTTCCAGGAATATTCCAGGTGTTGGACTGATTTTCCATCAAAGGAAAACTCGGTAAATGAACCACCCCTACCTCTTGCCCACCGTGCTCTCTTGGTGTCCAAATAAATACAGGGGCAAAACCCTTATTAAAACTGGTATAAAATCGATATCCAAAACGCACCAAGGGTCGATCATCGCCAATAGTCAAACGGTGGTGTTGCCCCTCGTCATCCAACCAACTCACCTGATTGAGGGTCTGCTGGCGTTTTAGATTTGGAGTGTAGTGAATGGTAAACCCCTCATTGATAAAAATAACCTTTTTTAACCGATCCCAATGCCACAGGCCCTGTTCTTGTTTGGCCAGCACCCCCTCAAAAGAGCTTCCTTGTGCCACCTCTACCCAACCTTTTAAATAGGTTAAACGACTCAATGCCAATAATAAGAGTAAAATAAAAAGTGCAACATGAAAAATATACAGGCCCGTCTGCTCTCGCAAGCGAGGATGAACAAACAAGGCAGCGCATAAATTGATGGCACCAAGAAACAATGGTAGAGAGATCAGCCAAGTGGGAGGGGCTAGTTGAACGGCTATAAGTAAAATCGCCACGAAAAGTAATATTAAAAAAATGAACGAAATCCAAAGAGAGGCCAAATTTTGGAGTATTTTTTTGCCAAGAGGCATAGGGAACTCCCTATATGATGTAGATTTTCTTTTGATACTTTAAAAAAAGAGGAGGTCTGGGGGATTCAGCCCCCTGGGTTTTGTTTTTGAGTTTTAGCCCAAAGGGCATCATGTTCTTTAAAGAGCCTCACCCCTGATCCGCAAACACCCCTTCCAAGGATGGAGCATCCAAGATACGCAAGGTCCACTCTTCTAATGAAGAGGGGTCAGCCTGGGCAATTTTCTCATCAACCCAACTGGGTATCATACCAAAACGACGTTGTAATAAACGCGTTAGAAGCGTCTCTGCAGCTTCTTTGCGACCTTCCATACGACCTTCCATACGACCTTCCATATGAAAATCTTTTTTCCATTTTTCGATGCGTGTTGCCAGCATGTTTGTAATCTCCTCAAGTTCTTCTGGAATGAGTGGAAGTGGGTTTGGGCCTTTGAGGCGTTCCATACTTCCAACCAACAGCTCGCGAAATAATTGTTTTACCGGTGGACCATTTGGATGAGTCTTAAACCATGCCAACAGGTCACGACTGGCCGTATAGATCGACTCTGGGCTGACCGAATGTTCGATTCGGAAAAAGATAGCCGTTAAGGAAGGATATTTTTTTAGCTCCTCTTCTGGATAACTGCCCTCATCAATGAGATAATAACGCATTTCCGGTTGATATTTCCACAACGGTGATTCTGGCGGCAGATGGATTAAATCCCGTAAGTGAGTCGCGGATTTCCAACGAGTATCGCCGTTATAGAGAACAATTGGCAAAATCGGCGGCAGCCCCTGACCTGGCTTCAATTGTCGTTCATCCACCAACTGCTGATAAAGTAACCCCGTGTAAACATTTAGACGCAAAACCATCCAATCGTCGATATCCGATTGAAATTCCAAAATCAACAATACAAATAGATAGCCCCCTCCACGAATCGGAATTTCCCACACCACATCCCCCCGCCTTCTCTCTCCCCGCCGGGCGGTGAATTTGGTGTTTAATCGTTTCATGCCCATTAAATCCAGTTCCGCTAAGAGAGGGGTGTCTAAAAAATCTTTCAATAAATCGGCGACCATCTCTGGATGGGCAAAAAGACGATGATACAGAGAGTCAGAAATAGATGCGGTGTCGGTCATAACCTGCTCAGCCCTCCTTCATAAAACAGGAATACCCTTCGCGCGGATAAAAAATCAAAGGCCAAACCCTGGGGGATGAATCCCCCAGACCCCCACTTTTTTTTAAGAATTAAAAAAAAAGTGGGGGGAATTGGGGGGCGGTTCTCCGCCCCCCAAGGTCTTGATAAATATTGTTCTGATACATTTAAATTGTTAAGGGGGATTGGTACAATTTTCGTTGCTGTCGCGCATCCAGCTACGACCCGTCTGACCATTGCCGGGTGCACCTTTAGAACCACAGTCGGATTGAGTCCAGTTTCCACTGGATTTCCAGGTTTTAATTTTTAAAATGGCATTGTTATAATAAGGACCCGCATTATAGACTGCGGTGGTATTATTGCGCATTTGGGTTCCCGCTGCCTTACCTGCTTCCGGTCCGACATCGTTGAGATTAACCAAAAAGGCCTTGTTTTTCCATCCATGTGGAATGGCAACATGGCACCAGTTACAACGCATTTTACCTATTTTATCTGCATGATAGCCATGTAGGTTGGTATCTTTTTCACAACAAAAACCACTTTTTGTGCTGTTGCGGGTGGCATAATTGGCATATTTGTGACATTTAAAACACAGACCCGTTGACTCTTGCCCACTTCCAGTACTGTTGTTCCAAACCCCTTTTAAAATAAAAGGATTGGCCGAACCATGCGGTCCCCAAGGTTTGCCTGCCGCAGGAGTAGAGGTCGCCGCCGTGGTAATGGCAGAACCATGACAATCGGAGCAGTACATGGTTTGATTGCCGATATAGCTATTGTTGCCATTCCAAGGGGACTCCCACAGATTGGCCATGGAGCCTCGTACAGCCAAGGTACGTCCTGTTGGCCAAATCACCGGATGCCAAGAACGGTGGTTGCCCCCCGGTTCACCTTGATCGCCACCCGTTCCGCTGTCATTGGCATTGGCGTTAAACTCCATCGCCTGATTGGTATATTGGGTTAAATTGTTGGTCCCACTGCTGGTTCCCCCCGTAAAAGATCCCAAATTGGGACGATTTCCAGTTGGATAGGTGCCATTATCGTCATAACCATAATCAGAATGACATTTTAAACAAATTTGATATTCACGGGTAAGATAGCTAGCACTTTTAAGCGTACTGGAACTCACACCGCTATCACCCTTTTTAACGGTATAGCTGTTGGGTAGGCTCATCCAAGAAGTGGACACATAGTTCGGCTCCACCCCCCAAATGCCCCGCAAAGCACCAGAAGCCACATTGCTGTGTTGAGTGGTCGTGGCATGCAGATGGGTAGCGGCTGTCGTGGCTCCCCCGGCAGTAAAGAGTTGATTTTTAATCAATCGGTGCGGATTGTGACAATCGGTGCATTCTACATGACGGTTGGTTTCGTTACCCACCCCCTTGCCCAGACTGGATTGATTTTCCTCAAAGTCGGCATTCCGAATATCATGTTTTTCCATATTGCCCGTTGTGGCTTGATCGTCGGTGGTAATGGGCATATGGGTATTACCGACTCCGGTAAAATCGCTATAAACATCTGGAACAGCCCCTGGAACATCCGTTATGATTTTATTGGTGGATGTGGTATGACATTGATAACAGGTCTGCTCAATGGCCGGATTGCCCCCCTGCTTGGGCGATGTGACGGAATCGGTTCCTTCACGCAGCAACCTTCGAGATCCCGCCACGGTGTGGGTATCGTGGCAGTTGAGACAAGCGGCTTTCCAAACCGGAACATTCGTAGGAAACTCACGCAATTCAGCCGGACTTCCCACTCCAGATTTATAAGTTTCGTTGGCATCGGTACTGTTGGCATGAACCGATGTAGACCAAGCGTTTTTCCCTTTGTCGTGGCAAGCCAGACAGATAATATCGTTTGTGGGACTAAAGGTACTCCCGACCGGCGTAGCATTTTGCCAACGACTCAGACGCAAAAATTTAATACTCACCGTTTCGGCTGAATCCCAAATGTGCGGATCATGACAAGAGGCACACTCCACCTTATTTTCTGATAATGGAATTTGGGGTTTGGTCCCCATGCCCACCGTTTGATTGGCGAGGATCAATGTACTGCCAGAAGTATAAGGGGGAGAGCGTAACTCGCCATCCAAAGTGGCCAGATTGGCATCAAATGTAAATGAAATGGGATGGTCGTTGCTTAAATCTACCCCTAAATTACGAGTAAAACCGGTAGATGTTCCGCTACCAGAGGCCATGACACCGCCAACCGCCGTACCGGTCATATCGATTGTTTGTGATGTTTTACCACCCAAAACATTCACCGATCCCACCGCCAAGGTGCCATCGTGGCAAGAGAGGCAAAGCTTAGAAGTTCCACCGGGACCGGCGCGCAATTCGTTGATATTGGCATCAATAGAGGAGGATTCATAGGTGCCGGAATAGGTGGCTTGTGAATATTGCCGATTCCAAAGTGGACTCTTCACCCCCCCTCCTTGGGTACTCCCGTGCGGGGTATGACAAAAAACGCAAATACCGGTTTCTGATTGTGCCTTCACGGTGCGCGTGGCACCGCCATAGTCCGTGGCAGAAAGATTATGGCGCGTTTTTCGAACATCCGAGACCCGTGCGGCCTGAGTTTGCGCACCAAGCAAAGCCAGCAGACAAAAAAGCGAAAAAATAAATATTATCTTACCACCAATCGATTTCGCCATTCTTTGCTTTCCAGAAAAATGACACGGTGAACACACCCCTAGCTTTTTTATAATGATATGTGATTTTGACAAATTTCGTCAATCTAATTTTACAGACAAACCACCCAAAATACTCTTTTTTGGATGAATTTTTCCCATGGATAGATTATAATTCAGGGATGGATTCCTTTAAAATTTAAATTTTTATTTTATCTCTCATTTTTCACTTCGACGGATAAAGGCCCAACGACAATGAAGATCACCTCCTCTTCTCTTCGCCAAAACGATGGGTTTACTATTATAGAATTGGCCATTGTCATGATTATCATCGGCCTGATTATATCTGGTGCAAACACAATTTTTACACCATCTATGAAACAAGCCATAAAAAACAAAAACGAAACAGTTATACGGCATGGGGTGGATGCCTTAGTAGGATTTGCAGGGGCGCATAAGCAACTTCCAGCAAACTTTACAGAAGCGGTCAATAGTAAAGTCGATGCGCAAAATAACTCTCTTTTGTATGGGTATGATGCAAATTTAGCGGTCCAAAACAGTGTATGTAACCGAAGTTCAACCAATTTAACTATTCAGATTCTTAAAGCAGACAACACTGAAAAATTTAAAATTGCCAATGTGGCTTTTTGGTTATGGAGTAAAGGGTATGATGGCGTTTCAACAATAACACCCTCCACACCTTATGAAAATGCCATTTCGGTAAATACCACCGTACCCATAGTAAACTTTGAAATCCCAGTCTATTCCGATGCAGTGGGTGCCATTAAAGATGATCTCGTCGGATGGGCCACACTATCTGAATTAAAGGCTGCAGCAGAATGTGGAAGGGTGCTGAATATTCATGTTGATTCCTTACCCGTTGGTAAAGCGGATGGCTTAACGAATTATGGAACGAGTAAATTTTCAGCCACTGGAGGCGTACCCTCCTCATATCAGTGGTGTGTACAAAGCCCGGCTATTTTCACGGGTGGGTTATTAAATGGAAATTTAAATTTTTATTATGGCGCAAATAATATGACTTATACGATGAGCAATCGATTGTCCGTCGAAGGAACATTTAATTCCTCCAGTTGCACTCCTTATTATGCCGCAGATGAGTTACACCTGACAGGTCAATCCTCAGCGGAGTCAGCTTTTACAACTGAGGATCAAGGGGGGCCCTACGATTTTATTGTATTTCTCAAAGAGAGTGACGGCAACATCACCAACAGACGTTTTAGCCTTTATATCAATGAATAAGGGATCTGCTGGTTTTGGCCTGATCGGTCTGGCCATGACCATGATTATTTTAACCATATTCCTCTCCACACTCTTGCTGCTTGCGCCCAACATGGAGACGGTGGCGCGGGAAAAAACGGTCACTCTTCTCAAAGCCAACAAACAGGCTCTCATCGGTTATGCCATCACCAATGGACGATTGCCAGTTTCCGCCGACTATGGCTCTGTGGTCCCCAGTTTAACAGATGGATACCACAACAACACCTACTATGCCTTTGACAGTCGCTTGACCGCAACCAATGGTATTTGTGCGAATCCTTCTACATACATATCCATTGATACACTCCCCAATCATGTGGTGGCGTTCGTTATTTGGAGCAATGGACGCAATGGAGTGATAAACCCTACCCCAACCCCAATCAAAACCGCGGGTGCCCAAGTCACTGACGTCACGATTTACAACTCCTCTTACAGTGTCGGATCCCTTCCAAACGATTCCAGCGACGATATTGACGACATTTTGGAATGGGTAACCCTGGATGAATTAAAAAAATTTGTTGGGTGTGAAGAGATTGAATCACTCAATATTGTCTCACAAAATTTCCCGATTGGACGGCAAGACTCTTTTTATAGCACAGCAGATCTATTTGCCAATAAAGGAATTTCTCCTTACGCATGGTGTATAGAAATGGATTCTGCACCAATGACCCCCATGACATTGTTAGATAAATTAATTTTTCAAACCACCGGAAGTTTGCCAAACAACATTATTCCCGATAATACCAACTCCTCTTATTGCTCGATCTTAGGTAACTTTGTTCAAGATGGTGGTGATAAAAATTTAAACATATCTGGAAATGCAATACCCTTTGAATATAGTGATATCAATTATTCTGGACATAAAATAAAAATTTTTCTTAAGGATGATATTGGCAACAATGTAAATAGATTATTTAAATTAATTGTTAAAGGTCTTCAAGGGGCCATCCAGTTAACATCCGAGTACTCGAAAGAATTTTTATCAACTGTTTCAGCTTCATCTTATACCATTGGAGATTCTATCTATAATGCACTTCAAGGAATTGGTGTTTCTTGGTATGAAATACATTATTTAATGCCTCGATTTACGGATAATGGTGACGGCACCATAACTGATAATCTGACTCGCCTCATATGGCTCAAAGATGCCGACTGTTGGCCACCAGGTCAAACTTGGAATGATGCATTAAATATCATATCAAATGAAATGAATGGAGGCACTAAAGATTGCACAAATTATTCTCAAGGAACTTATCATGATTGGCGTTTGCCAAATATAAACGAGTTAGAAAGTTTGATTAATGTAAGCCGCCCATCGACAACGGCCACGCCTGCGCTACCATCCTTACCAAATGGACATCCTTTTAGCAATCTCCAGATGAGCCATTATTGGTCGAGTACGACTGTTTTCAATGAAAAGACAAAGGCATGGAGTGTCGATTTTTCCGATGGAAAGAGTGCTATCACCGAGTTAAAAACAGATGCTCAATCCCATATCTGGCCTGTTCGAGGCACTTCATCTCAAGTAGCAAAAACCGGTGTGACACAATGTTGGGATGAAAATGGCAATGAAATAACACCCTGCACGTCAACTGGACAAGATGGAGAGTTACAACAGGGGGTTCCTTGGCCAACGCCTCGTTTTATTGAGAATATGACTTATGGAACAGTGACCGATAAATTAACCGGACTGATCTGGATGAAAAATGCCAATTGTTGGTGGGAATTACCACCCAATGATACCACAACGCGCACCTGGACGCATGCTTTAACCTATATAAAGGCTCTAAGAGATGGTGAGGCAACATGCCTAAATTTTAATGCCAATGGCCCTTCTATCCATTGGCGTTTGCCAAACAGACTGGAATTACGCAGTTTAATGGATGCAAGCCAATATAATCCTGCTATACTTTCTGGACATCCATTTTCTAACATTCAAGCCAACTATTGGTCAAGCACTCCTGATGCCAATGATCCAGATCATGTTTGGACTATTGATCTTACAAACGGCACCAGCCATACAGCCTTAAAGAGCGATACGGGTTACTATGTCTGGCCTGTTGGCGGAGGAGAATAATTTTATTGCTGCAAAAAGACCTTATTTCATCTACAGTTGACCGTTAAGCGACCTTTTTTTTGGCTCTTCCGGTTTTTGCGTACCTGGGGGAATGACAGGGGGGAATAGAGGGAGTGACAAAAACGAAATATTCAATACTTAATTGCTCTTTCCAGATTTTGGACTAAGTTTCTAGGTTTTTTTTCGTTTTTTGAGAAATTATGTATTATGTCACCGGAATTCTAGTGTGGAATTCCGGTCAGATGGTGAGCCAACACTTGATCGTCTTCAATAATCAAAATACGCATCTCTACTCCATAACCCTGTCCAAACGACAAAAAGGGGGGAGTACGATCAAAACAGAAAATTTTCAATGGGCATGCGCAGAAAAATCCACATCAGCACTCACCTCGCCACCATTCAAAAGACGGACCTCCACCTCACGAATGACATGGCGAGCCGCCTTAGTGATGGTAAAGGTTACATGGTCATAAGTCATCGTCTCCCCCTCCTTAGGAATGTCATGAAAATGGTCCAAAAGAAATCCAGCCAAGGTTTCATAGTGACCATCTGGCAGAGTAATACCCAATTCATCACGCAAGGCGACCAAACGCATTCGAGGATTCACCCTCCACAATCCAGGTTCCACAGAATGCCACCAATTGGTGATTTTTTCTCCCACATCGTACTCATCCCACATATCACCGACCACCCGTTCTAAAATATCCTCCAGAGTGATCATCCCCTCACTACCACCAAACTCATCAACAATAATGGCCAATTGCTCGCCATCTTTTTGAAAAGTTAAAAGCAACTCTTCTATACTTTTTGCCCCTGGAATATAACGAATGGGTTTAATATAGGGTTTGATGACCTGCGTATCTGGCAACCCTAAAAGATCCATTGCGTTGACATAACCGACCTTAACGCCTGACGACATGTGGCGTTGCGATCCAAAGTATGCAATTCAATCAAAGGAACCATGATATCCCTGGCTTGGGTCTCACCAAAATTAAAAAGACGACGAATCATACTTTTTTCCATTGGCAAAATATCGGTTTCATGAGCTTGCATCTGCATCAATAGATCAATCTCCTCGCGCAGGCTAAAAAAATTTTTTTTGACCTTACCGCCAAATAGAAAGGTGATCACCTCGAAAAACATAGTAAACACAACTATCAACGGGTAGAATAGATATGAAGAGACCTTGAGTACATAAATAATCCGCGGGGTCAACACATCCGATTTTTGCTGAAAAACGCTCTTGGGCACAATTTCACCAAAGACCCAAATTAAAGGGGCGGAGATCATAATACCCACCCAAGCCTTCTCTTGACCCAAAACCTCTATTGCAAACAAGGTGGAAAGAGTTGAATTGGTAACAATTGCTACGTTGATGCCAACCAATGTGGTGGTCAATAGATGTTCTGGTCGACGCAACATCTCCATGGCCAAACGGGCTCCCTTAGAACCTTTGGCCGCCTGATGGCGTAATTTTAAACGATCTGCACTCACCACCGCTATCTCAGACCCAGCATAAAAAGCCTCTACAAACAAACACAACAAAATCATAGGAGGAATCAACCAAACGTCCATGTATTATTTCTCCTCAATCGTGGCAGAGTCGGTTTTTTCCCCATCATTTTCCACAACCACCGACAATAATTCCGTGGGAGCCTCTTTAATATAACAGGCCATCAGCCTAGCTATACGATTGTTCTCGACCTTTAAAACCGTAAAGTCCCAATTCGATACAGATACTTTCTGCCCCACTTCGGGAAGTTCGCCCAAAGCCTCCAACACCATACCACCGACAGTTTCCGCATCCACATCTGAAAAGGAACCATGGGTCATACGGATAAACTCTTCCACCGACATAACCCCATCCAATTGATAACAACCATTGACCAAGGGTGAAGCACTCCCCTTCTGAGCATCCGCCCTTGAGCTATGGAGCGTGCCAAAAATAATTTCCAACAGGTCATGCATCGTGACCAAACCGATCAATCCGCCAAATTCATCCACCACCATGGCCAAAGATTGATTTTTCTCCTTAAACGATTGAAACAATGAGGAGACCAAACGGTTGGCAGAGACAAAATAGGGCTTGCGCAGAATGGTCATTGGTTGAAAAGTTGCAGAATCGGTCTCCGCAAGCTTTTTAACCAAATCACGCACATGCAGAATGCCAATAATATCATCTCGATGCCCTTCGTAGACTGGAATACGGGTACAACCCGTCTGTTTAAAAACTCCTATTGCCTCCTTCAGATCGGCAGACTTGGGCAAAAATAGTATTCTGCCTCGTGGAATCATGACATCCTTTACTCGAAGGTTGCCAAAGTTAAAAATATTGTCAATATAGATCCGCTCAGATTGATCAATGGCACCATCCTGACTGGCCTGTTCGGCCAGGGTACGCACCATATCTTCGGTGATGGTGGCATGTTTCTTTTTTTGCTCCCCAATCAATAGTGTTATGAAAAAATTGGAGATCCAGCCAACAATTTTGCTCAAAGGGGTGATCATCTTTCGAAACATCGCCAAAGGACGACTGACAAATCCAGAGATGGCAACATTATTGCGCACAGCAAACGTCTTGGGTGTAATCTCCCCAAACAAAAGCAAAATGGGCAACATAATCAAAATGTTTACCCACCATTTCTCCTCAGCACCCAAAAATTTGATCAACAAAGTGGCCGAAATATTGGAAGCCGCCACGTTGACCAATTCGTTACCGATAAGAATGGTCGTAATCAACGAACGGGGATCTTTCAGCAATGTCCGTATCAACGTCAAACGGGGATGGCTCTCCTTGGACATCTGATCCAACTCAATCTGATTGAGGGAAAACAGAGCCACCTCGCTTCCTGAAAAAAAGGCCGAACATCCCAGCAAAACCACAAACAGGACAATCTGCAACACCACTGCAGGATCTAACAACAGACTCGTAACCATATAAACTCCATTTTTTTGTGTGGATCCTTCCTTCCCAGCTCTCTCCAACCGACCAAAACAACGGGAAGGATTCAAATTCACTTCAGAATATCTTATCAAACTTAATTTAAATTGAAGATAATCTTTTTTTAAATTTTGAGCAACTATTCAGCACCCCATTCAAAAAAAACCTTGACATGTTTTTTTTTGCGATTTTTTGAAAAATCGAATGCTAATTAGAGATCTGCCTGATATGGCTAGTTTTGACCATCCAGTGATAGTACCTGATATGTTCAGAATCATCATTATCTTATGAGTACATGGTATCACCTCATCTGCGATCCTGGATGTATTGAAGGGCTAAATTTTCGCCCGAATCATGGGGGGCTCCTTATTGATAGATAAAAGTTTTCACAATCCGTTTCTATCATGGAAAACCCTTCAAAATCTACTCTTTTTACGAAATCAGATTGGAATTATTGCACTATCACTTCGT
>JAMOAW010000019.1:0-33032 GCA_039908535.1 Magnetococcus sp. DMHC-6
GACCTTGGGGGATTGCATCCCCCAATCCCCCTGCTTTTTGAAGGAAGCAAAACCGAGGTCAAAAGCAAAATCAAAGGCAAAACCCTGGGGGCAATCCCCCAGACCCCTTTTTTTTTAAATTATAAAATCAAAGAACAGACGACCACGGTTAAGTGTGGTGGTCCCCTTTAGAGGGGGAGGTGCGCAAAAGCTGCTTTCATGGAGGACAGTTTTTTTGCAAGCAAAAGAGGGGGGGATGATTTTTTTGTCGGTTTTAATGACACCGTATCAATTTCCTGCCTGTATTGTGAGCTACCCATATTTAAAATGAACTAAACTGGATGTTATTACGCCTGTTTCTCACGTTGTTTTTTTAGATTTAATAATTTATTCCAGTGATTTTGGGAAGCAAGGCACCAGTGTATCCAAGCCAACCAGCCTTTGCGATGCCAATTGATGATGGTTGCCTCTTCTAAGGTGGCCAGTTTAGCTTCATTTAAAACCATAAAGTCGGTTATGCGGAATACGTTGGTATTGTCTTTGAGATCGATTGATCCTGTAGAGAGCATGTTATGTGTCATCAGGGCGGTGACGAATTCGGCGGTGACTTGGCTTTGGGTATGGAACTTGCGGCAGATTTCCATTTCTTGGATGAGGACGGGGGTAGGGGCTCCAGACGCGTCTAAGAGTAGGGACCCTTCTGTGCCGTTGTTGAAAAAATCGCTCTCACTATCGATGCACATATGGAGTTGCTCGGACCCTGGGGGGTTATGCAAGGCGAAGGGATAACGTTGGACATAGAGGGGAACATAGGCCTCTTCAAGCCATGCGCCATTGGGGTCAACGAACAGATTTTCCTCGTTTTGGAGTCCTAAAATGGCGATGGGGTGATGCGGGGGGTCGACAAGGAAAACGATGGGATAATTCAGGCAGGCTGGACGGAATTCCTCTCCGTTTAAAAGGATGGCATGGGTTGATGCGGCATAATGATAGGGACGATGGGAGGCAAGGATCCACTCTTTGTGTTTGACTGTACTTAATAGAACTACTTTGCGATAGAACGCTTGCGAGAGGGGCACCTTGTCTGGAATGGGTGGTGGTGAGGCCTCCTGTGGTGGTTTTGGGTTTTGCAAAGCCTCTATGGCCTCTTGGATTGGTGCGGCACTCTGGTCTTGGGCAATCGGTTCTGGGATTTTCTCTTGAGGAGTCTCTACTGGAGGGCGTGGAGAGGGTGTTGGGGGTTGCTCTTCTGGTATGGGGGGCGTTTTAATGGTGGTTTGGGTGGCACTGGTATTGGTTGGGTTTGTGGTGACCCAGGCCTTTTTTACATGGGGTTTGGCGTCGTTTTCAGCTGGTTTGATAAAAAAAATTTCCGAGCATTTGAGACAACGGATTTGCCGTCCTTTGGGTGGAATTTTGGCATCATTGACTTTATAGCGGCTGTTACAGTGATGGCATTGTACAATCATGTTCAGTGCCCTTATTCAGAAGGAGTCGATGGAGCAGAGTTTGGATTTAATTGGGTATTTTGGGGCGCAGCGTGACGATTCGGAGAGCTGTTTTTATCGAGGTTTTCCATTTTTAATTCTCCTTCAGAAAATAATAGTTGAAACAAGGCTTTGACAACCATATAGCGGCCTTTGGTCAATTCGGTTTCGGCTTGGAATAGTTGATTTTGGGTATTCATCAGGTCGAATGCCGAGCGACTGCCGGAACGGAATTCGGCGGAGACCCCTTTGAGTGTTTCACGACTGACACGCACCGACTCTTGTAAGGCGATGAGGGTGGATCGGGTGCTTTCAAAGGTCATATAGGATTGTTCAATTTCTCGTATGGCCTGGAGACGTAGTCTTGCCACCTCTGTTTTTTGGGTGGAGCGGGCGGCAATGGCTTCTCTTGTTCTTGAGGAGGTGCTGCCGCCGGAGAAGATGGGCAGGCTGGCTTTGAGCATGATGGATTTTTCATACAACAATTCTTGTCCGCTCAGGTTGGTATCTGCATAGCGATTGCCTGTAAAAGAGAGATTAAGGGAAGGCATATGTCCAGATTTTTCAATATTGACCAAGCTATCGGAGACTTCAAGTCGGTAGTTTGCGGCGCGCAGGTCAGGGCGGTTATCTACACGGGAGAGAAGATCCTGTAATGGAGGTGGGCGATAGGTGGTTGGCACTTCTGGTATGGTTAAATTGGGCAGGATATCGGATCCCACCCACTCTTTGTATTGTGAGCGCGTTATGTCGATATCGTTAAAGGTGCGGGCCAATTCAGCGGTGGCATTGGCCACTTGGGCCTGGGCATGATTGATGTCGGTTTTTGTCATATCACCTGCTTGGTACCCTGCTTCGGTCATTTTTAGATTTCGGTTGGCGGTGGCCAAGTTTTGTTCGGCTAGTTTGGCGATCTCTTCGGCCTGACGCACGTTGATCATGGCGCGGACGGTCTCTAGGATGATTATTTGGCTGGTGGCTTGCAGATCTTCTTCGAAAGCGGCAATGTAGGGTTTGGTTTGGGAGAACGATAATATTGCAGGAATATCGACAATGGTTTGACTGATTTCGACGCCGAGGCTTTTTTGGGTATTGGATGAAGCACCATGTTCCCGTCCGATACGGTCGTTGTTGATGGCCGAGACCATGTTGACGTGGGGAAGAAAGATCGCCAAATTTTGATTATATTTTTCTTGTGCGGCGATTAGTCTTGATCGCGCTTCTTGTATTTGCGGGTTAGATTGCAGGGTAGAGAGGATCACTTGGAGAAAAATGTTTTTTTCGTCTTCTTGGGCATTGTTTTCAGAGGGCATGGTCAAACTGACGATAAGAGCTGTCGTGAGTATGATGGCAGATCTAGAAAATAGCCATACGGTATCACAGAAGTTGCTTAGTCGAAAGTGCATGTGCATTCCTCATGGTCCTGCTGGTATTTTTTTTGGGTGCAGTATCCATTATATGGTGTTTTTTATGGTTATGCATCGGTAAAGTTTTTGCAATATATGTGCCAATTGTTGTTATTTTTAGATCGTTTATTTTTTGGTAACTTGGTGCCGGAGGCGAGTATGGGCTCTGTAATAAAATGGATATTTATTCAGAAGGCTCTCTTTCTTTCTATGCTTATCATTTGGGTTGGTTTGCTGGGGCGTGCGGTGATTGACAAGGTGTTGGCCAGTCATGGAGGAGCTTCTGCGGTGGCCTTATGGGGTCAAATTGGATCGATCGTGGAGCTTTTTTCCGGTGTGGGATTGAGTGGCATTGGGGTTGGGGTGTCGGTGTTGGTGGCCAAGCAGAGACAACGTTCTGAACAATGGGCCACCTTGCGCGCTGGGGTTGGTCTTGGATTGTTTTTTTCAGGGCTGTTATGGATAGGGGTGTGGTTGTTATTTATTGTGGCTGGCCTGTTTTGCGGGTTGGTTGACGATCGTACCGGGGATGCTCAATTGCTATTGGCAGGGGAAACAATACCGATTATGGATGTTGGTTTGGGTCGTGGTTAACTTTGGTGGGAGTATGATGGTTTTGTTATGGCCATCGGTTTTTTCGCTTATGCAGCGGCTGATTTGGGTGCAAATTTTTTTGGCCGTTGGGGCGGCATTTGGCATGGGTATCCATTTTATGCGTCATGCAGGAGGAGTCGCGGGAAGGGGATCTTGGTGGCCTTTGCTGCATTTTGCCAAACCGAGTTTGGTGATCGGTCTGTTAAGCCCCCTTTCGGCTCTGTTGATGCGGCGTTTGTTGGCGGAGGGTCTCTCTTGGCGTGAGGTGGGGATGATTCAAGCGCAATGGCGTGTTACCGATTGGGTGATGGCTTTGGCCAGTGGTGTGATGGCCATACGTTATTTACCATTGTTGAGTGCGGAACTTTCTACGGCGACTTTTTTCCGTTTATTGCGCCAGATGGCCTTGGTGACTTTGCTTCCTGGTGCCTTTTTTTTGTTGGGCTATTTATGGTTTCAGAATTCTTTGCTGGTTTTTTTTTATCAAGTGGATTTCGCGCTCTCGACACGGGCGGCGGCTCTGTTTTTATTGGGGGATTGGGTACGGATTATTTCTTGGATATTTTTATATGCGTTGTTCGCACGTCGGCAGACCTGGGCCATTGCCGTGGGAGAGTTTTTGTCTATTCCACTTTTTGTGACTCTGGTTTGGCTCTCGCCAAGCCCAATGAACCCCGTTTTTGTCGCGGAACTGTGGTTGGTCAGTTATTGCGTTTATGCCATTTTTAACGGATTCATGGTGATGAGGTCATCTCCATGAATCCGTTGTATTTGGTATGATTAATAGGGTAATGGTTTGGTCGCGTTGACGCACCGATGATCTTTACATATAACCGGTGGCTGTGCGATGCACATATAGGCAGGGCAGATCAATGACTCATTTTTGTCCAGATCATCTGGAAAGCCAAAAGTAGAACATTGAGAGACCCATTGCGATTCATTTTCAAGGGCGATATCCCGGTTGATGGGGGCGGCGCAGAGGGGACAATAGCACTCTTCTGGGGAAGAGACAGGGTGTTGGTAGGGGGAGGAGGTGCATTGGCTGTCGGTATCACAAGAGAGGTTAGGATCTATATTTTGTTCCATTGGCAGAAAAAAATCACTGGCAACCAAGGTGAGTCCATCCCCAGCAGCACCTTGGTTGCGTATGACTTGATTGTGTCCGCGAGCTAGAAGGCCATCGGTGGCTAAAATTTTAAAAGCTTCGGCTTTATTTTCTTTGTTTGTTTTGACACCATTTAGGTTGACTCCCGATAGAGCCTGAATGGTCGGGAAGTTTAAAAGATTTTCTTGGATGTTGTAACACGGGGCGGCGACACAGACGATGTTTTTAGAGTTTAGTTGGTACCAAGAGTCTTTATTGGAGAGGGGGGTGGTACGAACGGAGTGCCAAGCTTGTTCAGCGATGAGGATTCCCAAATTGCCAAAGTTTGGAAAATTCTCTGCAATCAATCTGCCCTTGATGAGGATGGTGCTGGTTTGCTTGTCTTGACGGATGTCGCCCCAGTCGATGCGGGCAACATAACAAGATTTTTGGAGTTGTCCATCGCTACAGCGGGTTGTTTTGCTGTTGACTGCAGAGAGGAAATAGCCGCCACACAAAGGGGAGACGCATTCGCGCATATCGGGTTGAATGGTATAATATTGCACTTTTTTTTGTATTGGAGCAACAGAACCAGAATCTGCTGAGGTAGATACGGTATCTTCTCCATAGGCCAAAGGAGTTGTTAACAGCAGTGCAGCGAAAATGAGATTTTTGATCATGTCGTTATCCTTTGCATAAAGAGTTTGAAAATGAAGAAGTCTTGATCACAGAATAATATTTTTTCATGTAAAATCAATAAAAAAATATTTTATCGTTTTCTTGGAAGGGAGCAGGAATGCAGAAAATTTTAGTGTGTGATCGTCAGCATATGATGGTGGATGGATGACAATCGGGTTACGTCGTTTGATTGTCAATGCCGATGATTTTGGTCTGTCTGAGGGGGTTAATCAGGGGATTTTGTTGGCGTTTGCACAAGGGGTGGTGCGTTCGACGACGTTGTTGGCCAATATGGCGGGGTTTGACCATGCCGTTGGTCTGGCACGGCTTTCTCCAGGGTTGGGGGTGGGGGTGCATTTAAATTTAACTTGGGGTCGGCCAGTGACTCCAGTGGCAGAGGTGGCTTCCCTTGTCGATGGTGAGGGGAATTTTTTTGGGGGGCCTGGCCCATTATTGTGGCGTTATTTGGCTGGTCGGGTCGCTCTCCATGAGGTGTACAGAGAGTGTGTGGCGCAAATTCGGCGGGTGTTAGAGGCTGGTATTGTCCCTACTCATGTGGACACCCATCACCACTTGCACGCTTTTCCAGGGTTGTCTAGGGCGGTTATACAGGCCGCAACTGCCGAAGGGGTGTGGCGGATGCGTTGGCCTTTGGCCCAGGGCAGTGTGGCGGGGAGGAGTTGGGGGCGGGTTGGGATGAAAAAAATTCTTTCGGTATTGTTGGTTGCGCGTTTAAAGCGTACCTTGCTTGCCGGGGGGGTGTGGACTCCTGATCTTTTTTTTGATCCAGGAGTGAGGGGAATGAATGTCAAGGAGATTCCTTTATGGCAGGGTGTAGCCGAGTGGGGGTGTCATCCAGCGCTGCTCGAACCCGTTGGTTTGCCTTGTTTGGGGCGTGTGCAGGAGTTGGCCCATCTGATTGATCCAGCCCTTAGGCAGGCATTGATGCAGGCTGGTATATCATTGATTCATTATGGGGAGTTGAAAAATTGAGCATGGATCAACCTGGGTATCCTTTGATCTCTGTGGTGGTTCCCGCTTGGAACGAAGCCGAAAACTTGGAAAGTTTGTATCAAAGTGTGCGGCCCGTACTAGAGCGCATCGCCATTCCTTGGGAGATGGTCATTGTCGATGATGGTTCTACGGATGCGACTTTTGCGATTATTCAACGTCTGCATCAACAGGATTATCGGGTGCGCGGGGCGCAGATGCGGGTTCATTTGGGTAAAGGAGCGGTCTATGCAACCGGTTTTCATCTCGCTAAAGGGGATATTCTTCTCACCATGGATGCCGATCTACAAGACGACCCTGAGGATCTTCCGATTTTGTTGGCTGCGTTGGGGCCTATGGAAGATATGGTGATTGGTTGGAAGGTCTCTGGAAAAGGGGATCATTTTCGCAGTCAAGCCTCGGTGTTATTTAACGCCATTGTCTCTTATTTGACGGGATTAAAATTGCACGATGTCAATTGTCCTTTACGGGCCTTTCGTCGGGAGGTGGTAACGGAAGTGCCGTTGTATGGGGATTTGTTTCGTTTTTTGCCGGTTTTGGCCTTTCATCGGGGGTTTCGGGTGGTAGAGGTGCCAGTTAAGAACTATCCCCGTGGTCATGGGTCGAGCAAGTTTGGTTTGGAGCGGTATTATCGGGGGGTCCTGGATCTTTTGACCGTTGTTTTTTTGACGCGTTTTGCCAAGCGGCCTTTGCATTTTATCGGTATTGGTGGATTGCTTACTTTTATTGCCGGATTTGGCATTAATCTATTTTTATTGATTGCTCATCTATTTTATGTGTTCGGAGCCGATATCGATCCCTCTTGGGATTTGCACAATCGCCCTATGTTGATGTTGGGTATGTTGCTATTGATCTTTGGTGCGCAATTTTTTTCTATGGGTTTACTTGGCGAACTGTTTATCTCTCGAGGGCATGGTCTTGGTGGGGTGGGGGATTATCCAATTCGGTGTCGAGTGCCTGTGGAGTAGCTGCTCTCTTTGGGGGGATTAAAGCAGATTAAAGAGGTTCATCAGGAGTTATTTGCCACGTGCGTATTGCCGTTGTTGGTTTAGCAGCACCTTTTCGGGGGGGGATTGCCCATTATACAGCGCGGTTGTGTCAGGCGTTGGCGGTGGGGCATACGGTTGTTTTGTTTGGTTTGAAAAAGCAATATCCCCATTTTTTATTTCCCGGTACCAGTCAGTTAGATTTGGCCTCTTCATGGAGTCCCTCTTTTCCTTATGAACAAATTTTGGTTCCATGGTCTCCGGTGACTTGGTGGCGGAGTTGGCAGCGTTTGCGGGCATTTCAGCCCGATTTTATTCTTTTTTGTTGCTGGCACCCCTTTTTTGCGCCAGCCTTTGGGACGTTGGCGCGGTTGGCCTTCGGGTTGGGGGAGATTCCATCGGTGATTTTATGTCATAATGTGCGCCCCCACGAGAGCCATTTTTGGGATGGCTTGTTGTTGCGTTATCTCTATACCAGTGGCAGAGGTTTTATTGTGCATGCCAATGTAGAGAGGGATCGTTTGCGGGTTTGGTCTGGGGATCATCCAGTTGGTGTCTATCCTCATCCGGTCTATGATCATTTTGCGGTTTCTGGTTTGGAGGGGGATCGTCGGATGATTCGGGCCCAGTTGGGGCTCTCTGAGTCGCATGTGGTGCTCTTTTTTGGGTATGTGCGGGCCTATAAAGGGCTTGGGGTATTGCTGGACGCCCTTTTGGATCCCCGCTTGGAGATGGCGATCCATTTATTGCTGGTTGGGGAGTTTTATGATGATCCAGCCCTCTACCAAAGGCAATTAAAGGCATTGACGGCCCAGGGGCGATTGACGTTGGTGGATCGTTATGTGGCCGATAGCGAGGTGGGGCGTTGGTTTATGGCGGCGGATCTTTTGGTTGTCCCATATTTGTCCGCCTCGCAAAGTGGTGTGGTGCAGATTGCCAGGGCGTTTGGGTTGCCAGTGATAGCAAGTCGCGTTGGGGGATTGCCAGAGGTGGTGCGGCATGGGGTTGATGGATGGTTGGTCTCTCCTGGAGATGGTGAGGCGTTGATGCAGGCATTAAAATACCATTTTGGTGGGGGTGGGCAACGTTTAGAGGTGGATTCTTTTCAGGTTGCTTCTTGGGAGGGAATGGTGAAAACTATTGAGAATTTGGTGCCATATTTGAAATAAGTGCGCGGGGATGGCCGTAACGCCAGTTTAAAATTATTTTTAAATTTTGCGTTGACTTTTTTATCACACTGTGTTCAAATAGTCTCTTAGCCGATGCCCTGCGGGTAAAAAATGAAAGGCAAAATCCTGAGGGGTGGAGAACCGCCCCCCAATTTTAAAAAAAAGAGGGGGTCTGGGGGATTCATCCCCCAGGGTTTTTATTTTAATTTTTTGCCCGCATGATATCCTGTTCTTGATTGTTATTCTTTTGAAAAATTAAAAATTTTTACAATAAATGTAACCTCTAAAATAATCGAACGTGGGGAAAAAATGCTAACAAAAAATGAAATTGCCATCTGTCTTGTTCTCCTTGGAACACCTATTTTAACATCGAATGTTGCGTTTGGAGTCGAGCCTTGTCCTGGATGTGATTTTATAGATACTCCAGTAAATCCTCCAAATGAACTTACTCCAATTGAGATTATACAGATTCAACAATTGGAGCAGCAGCAACAGCAGCAGCAGGAGACCGCTGCTGAACCCAAATCTACCACGAATGCGGCTGCATTAAATTCGGCCTCTCTTCTTCAGCAAGTTTTATATCGAAATACTAAAACAAATATTGCTAAATCGACAACAGGCAGAAACCTCCTCATGATTAGACAGCAGGTGGCAAATACCTTTTTTAAAAAACGTAAAACAAGCAAGGGAGCCTTCCTGAATACTCAGCCCAGCGGTATTGCGGCTGGTGAAGAGGTCAGCCCCATTACAACTTGGGCCAACTATAATTTTGTGAAATCAGAGGATCAAAGTGTCAATGATGACATCAAAATGCATACTTTTTTGGTCGGAGCTGATAACAAAATAAAGGAAAATATTGCGCTTGGTATGACCGCCTCTTATCAAGGCATTCAGGAAGATTTTGTCAAGTCTGATTCTACCACCGATGTGTTGAGCCTCTCGCCTTATGCCGCTTATCAACTGAATGAAAATCTCGTTTTGGATACTGTTGTTGGTTATGCTTGGCTTAACGAAAGCCCCTCTTCGGCAGAATCTTTTGACACCAGCCGTTTTATCTTTGCCACCCATCTGACAGCTATGTCTACAACGGCCGATAAACTTACCATGAGTGGTTATATTGGCTATATGTTCACCAAAGATAACATTGATGCCCATGTTACAGACAAGAAAATTTCAGAAAAGCAAAATGATGTAAGTTTTGCGCAAGTTAGCTTAGGTGTCGAATCTGCGTATCAGTTTACCGATGTCACAGAAGGATATTTGACCTTGAGCATTGAAGATGACTTGGTGTATGAAGGCTCCGATACCTATGACGCGACCGGTTTTACCACTGGTATTGGAGGTCGAATGCTTCTTAATGACGTTCTCAATGCGGATTTGAATGTCAGCAATGTCTTCGCTCGTCAAGACTACAAAGAAAGCACCGTTATGCTTAATTTGCGCTATGAGTTTTAATGTATTAAAAAAAATAAAAGTCAAGACCTTGGGGGGCGGAGAACCGCCCCCCAATCCCTCCACCCTTTTCTTTGTAATACTTAAAAAAAAGAGGGGGTTTGGGGGATTCATCCCCCAAGGTTTTGTCTTTGATTTTAATTTTTTGCCCGCAGGGCATTAGGTTCTCCGATTGCCTTCCGTGGCGTCCCCCTTGCCCGATGTCACTGCTCCCCCCAACCCTGCGCCTAAAGCAAAAGTTCTGTTCGCAACAACTCTTCTAATGGATGGGTAATAGACCTTTTGTCTCGTGGATCATTCAATTTGGCTGCCAACCACATTCACGATACCCGGTCGCTCCATCGCCTCTCGCAACACTAAAATATCAGTCCCGAGGTTAAACGTTCATCCCCTTTCAATCCGAACAGATCCATTGAAGGTTGGTGTTGGAAGAATTGTCTTTTCACCCATGGCTCCTTCCCATCCTGTTGTAGTTTTATCGATAATGATCAAATTTTACAACATATTGAGCGGAATGGCTACATTTGAATGTATCGGAAAAATAAAAATCAAGACCTTGGGGGGGCGGAGAACCGCCCCCCAATGCCCCCCACCCTTTTTTTTTAATTCTTAAAAAAAAGAGGGGGTCTGGGGGATTCATCCCCCAGGGTTTTGCTTTTAATTTTTTGCCCGCAGGGCATGATGTTCTCGAATGATTTATGAATAAGTCGGGTTGATACGTCATTTTATCTTGAATTTGTTTTTGGAATTTTTGGCCCCTCACCTTTACTCCCATTATTTTCCGGTGCCCCAACGATTTGTGGCAGAGAGATGACCGACATCCATATTCCCCGACATGGGTGGTTGTAAGCGGAAAAAGTGATTGACAATTTTTTTCGTTGCAGGCATTTTAACTTTATTTTGATGTAATTTTGAGAGTGGATGAGGTGATATGATGCTTTTTTCCTTGCCAGAGAGTCTGTCTGCACAAAGTTTTTTAGAAGATAGTTTTTTTAATGGCCAGATGGATTATATCTATTTTATTTATGGTTTTAGTTTTATTCTTATGGGAATGATTACCATTTCCTTGCCCAGAGAAAAAGATTCCCACTCCTGGCGGCTTTTGGGGGGATTTGGTTTACTGCACGGGATCGGGGAGTGGCTGGAATTACTCGAAATGGTCTCTGGGGATTCACAGTTTTTTTACACCATTCGTCTGACGATGCATACGGTCTCTTTTCTCTTTTTAGTGGAATTTGCCTTGCATGGGCTTGCCATTTACAGGCATCGCCCCTATCGCCCCGGATGGTCCCTATTGGCATTGGCTTTTGTGGGGGCAGGGGTCTGGCTGTTTGATGACCTCCCTTTTTCCATTTTGAGTCGGTATGGTTTGTCTTTCCCTGCCTGTATGGTGGGTGCTTGGTTGATATGGCGCGGGGCTTCTGCCACTAAAGGTCATCACTGGCTACGATTGTGTGCTGTGGCCTTGTTAGGGTATGGAATTGCCAGTGGATTGGTGGTCCCTCCTGCGAAGATATGGCCAGCTAGCTTGCTGAATACAGAATTGTTTTTATCTTGGACAGGTATGCCCATCCAGTTGGTTAAGGCTATGATGGCGATGTTTATGGCGGTGGCTCTTTGGGGGGTCTCTGCGGTTCAAGCCGATGCACTACCTTTATTTAAAAAAAATAAAATCTATGGTTACGTCTTCTTAGCCACTTTTTTATTTTTGCTGGGGGGAGGTTGGGCTCTTACGGAAACGTTAGGTAAACACGCCAGTATCGACCATTTGCACGAGATGACAAATCATCTGGATTCTTTGGTTAACCACATAGGCCGGGAAGTCAATGCGGTGGATGGTGGGGTCATCGCCTTATCGGGAATTATCCACAACTTGATGGAAGAACAGCATAGCTTCCAAAAAAATTGGCAGGAGATCGCCAATATGGCGGTAGATCAACTGGCCGCTACTGTAAATGGGGTGGCCTATTTGATGGATAGCAACGGGGTGGTGCTGGTCTCATCCAATCGTGACACTCCCACCAGCTTTGTTGGGAAAAATTTTCAATTTCGTCCCTATTTTCAGCAAGCCATGGCTGGAAAAAATGGTCACTATTTTGCGTTTGGCAGTGTCTCCAAAATACCTGGTTATTATGCCAGTGCCCCCATATTTTCCGAGGATCATCAGCGGGTTACTGGGGTAGCGGTGATTAAAAATTCTTTGATTTCAGAAAAATTGGGATTCAAACAATACGGTGAGACTTTTTTGATTAACCCGGACGGGGTTGCTTTGTTGTCAAGTTGGAAGGGGTTTACCCCCAAACCGTTATGGCCACTATCCAAAGAAACCTTGGACACTTTGGAGAAAAGCGAGCAATTTGGTCCATTGTCTGGGGATCCCTTGTTTCAAAAAGAACTGACCCATGGTACGAATTTTTTTCTATCTTCTCAGCAATACATGGTCGGACGCAAGACGATCAATATGGAAGGTTGGTCATTATTGCTGCTTTCGCATTATATAACTTATAATATTCACAGATTTTTTTGTATTTTTATAACTTTGTTGATCAGCACATTGATGCTCGTCACCCATGTGATGTTGCATCGAGAGACCATCGTATTATTTAAAGCCAAGAGAATGGCTGAGATCGTCAACCAGACCAAGTCCCATTTTATTGCCAACGTAGGGCACGAAATTCGTACCCCCATGAATGTCATTATTGGCTTTAGTTATTTAGTTTCGCAAACCCAGTTAAACTCACAGCAACAAAACTATGTACAAAAAATTCAGTCTGCTGCGGATGTTTTGATGCGGTTGATCAACGATATTCTGGACTTTTCCAAAATGGAGTCTGGGAAAATTCAATTGGAACGTCAAGAGTTTGCTTTGGATAAGATTTTTGAAAATGTTGCATCCATCACCCAGATTAACAGTGCCAAAAAGGGAATCACCTTTACCATGGATCGTTGTGCGTCGATTCCTCCCTATTTGTTGGGTGATGCGCGGCGACTGGAGCATGTTTTGACCAATTTGCTCTCCAATGCGGTTAAATTTACCCAACGGGGTCACATTTCTCTTAAGACCACATTGGCGGAAGAGTCGGACGCGGAGGTTACTTTACGCTTTGCCATTCAAGACACGGGCATCGGCATCACATCAGAAGTGGTGGATCAATTGTTTCAGGCCTTTCATCAGGGCGATGGTTCAACGACACGCTCCTATAGTGGAACGGGATTGGGGTTGGCCATAAGCAAACAGTTGGTTCATGCCATGGGCGGTGAGATATCTGTGAGCAGTGAAGTTGGGGTGGGGAGTTGTTTCACCTTTACCGCTCGTTTTGGTAAGTCATCACTTGTCCGACCTGAGGTGACGATAACCATGGAGCAGCCTTCTCCTGAGGAACCCGCACTCCTCCCCCCGTCTCATGTTGAAGAAGAGGAAATCACTCTTTTTCCTGCCCAACTGGTTCCTTTGTTTAAAAAGGCTATAAAACAGCTTCAGGAATTTGACTCGGAGGTTGAAAGGGTTGTCGAGGAGATTGTTCCTCTGGTACATGGTAGAGGTCGACAACAAAAGTTGGAGTCCATCAAAGATGCCTTGGCCAAGTACGATTTTGAAGGCTGTCTCGCCAATTTTTGTGAGTGGGCGAAAGAAGAGGGCTTAGAAGTGGAATGTTCCAAATGATGGGTATCTCTATCGGAAACCTTATCTGTCAAAAATTTTGTTCAATTTCATGCGTTTTTTGAGATTTAGTATTGGATTTTGCTGGACACCGAGGTAGAATTTCGAGAAAATAAGAAATAAAATTGAGCTTTTGTTGCTCCAAATGGCCCAAATTTTTCTGAAGCGGACAAGAGACATTGGAACAGCATCCGATAGATGTGCTCTTTGAGAACATGATGCCCTGCAGGCAAAAAGTCAAAGACAAAACCTTGGGGGATGAATCCCCCAAACCCCTTCTTTTTTTTTAAAAATTAAAAAAGAAGGGTGGGGGGGATTGGGGGGCGGTTCTCCGCCCCCCAAGGTCTTGATTTTTATTTTTCCGATACATTAAATTGAAACAGGCATTGAATCAGGTGAATTTTAGATACTGATGGAGTAGAGCGTTAAGACCACGGCCAATTCAATTTTTATCAGGATGAAACAGGATTGTAAATCATGGAATCGAGATATTTCACCCGCTGGCTTTGGTTGACTGTGCTGCTGCTGAACTTCCTGGTGGTGGGCTTGGTGATGTTCACTCTGCAGTCTAGCTGGCGTGCATACGTTACAAGTGCAGAAATTTCCACGCAAAATTTGGCTTTTACATTGGAACGAAATATATCAGATATTTTTGCCAGTGTGAGCTTTTCTCTATCGTTGATGGTTGACAAATATACCGAACGTTCTCCTGATAAGATGATTCCATTGGATGCATGGGATGCCATTTTAAAACACTTAAAGATTCCCTTGCCTGTTCTTATCAGTATGGGGGCAACGGAAGCCAATGGCAAAATCATCTGGGGAAAAGTGGGGGATAAACTTGTACAGGAAAATCTTTTCAATGATGACTCTTTTACCGAGCATCGAGATAAGTCAGATGCCGGTTTGGTTATGTCGCCGCTATTTGCTCCCACCACTCAGGAATGGTTTTTAATACTTTCTCGCCGTCTCAACGATTCCGTTGGTAACTTCTCTGGAATTGTCACTGCAACCATCTCTTTGCAATTTTTGTATGAACGTTTCGCCAATTTAAAGCTGGGAAATAAAGGATCCATTGGTTTTCGGGATAAAGAGTTACACCTCTTTTTACGCTACCCTAAATTGGCAGGAAACGGTCAAATTGGCTCGAAACGCATCGCTGACGAGTTCAAGGCTGCGTTAATAAATGATGTCACTCAGGGGAGTTATCATGCGGGAGCCACCAGTATCGATGGTGTGCGGCGTTATCATAGCTATCGGCAAAACAAAGACTATTTATTTTACATCAATGTCGGTCTCTCCGAAGAGGAACATTTTAAGGCGTGGCGCGAACAAATGTTCTGGATGGTTGCCATCACCTCTTTATTTTTGCTGGCAACGTTTTTGATGGCTGCTTGGTTAGTGCGTGTTTGGAATTCAAATCAGCGCACCATTATGCAGCAGACAGAAGCGGAATTTGCTTTGCGGCATGTTGTTGAGTTGAAACAAGCAAACGAAAAATTGCAAAACGAAATTGTTGAACGTAAAGCGGCTGATTTTGCCTTACGCAAGGAGCGGGATTTTATTCGTGATCTGATCAATTCTCTACCAGGTATCTTTTATTTTATCGACCAGAAAGGGCGGTTCCAGTTATGGAACAAAAAGGTCGAGGAAATTTCTGGATTTACCTCAGAAGAGCTGTCCGTTGCTTCCCCAACCGATTTCTTCCGTGGGCAAGAGTGCGACACCATCGCAGAACTGGTACAGGAAATTTTTACTCAAGGGGGTGGCACCGCCGAAGCCAGTGTTGTTGCCAAAAATGGCACAACGACTCCTTACTATTTTGTTGGCCACCGTATCGAAGTCGACCGTGCGCCCTATCTGATTGGCATGGGATTGGATATTTCTGAGCACAAAAGGGTGGAGTTGGCTCTGCGGGAGGCCAAGCAGCAGGCTGAAACAACAACCATCGCACTACAGGAGCGAGAAGAGCATCTTCGGTCGATTTTTTATACAGCCATGGATGCCATCATTTCCATTGATGCGACTGGCTCTATCCTTGAATTCAATAAAGCGGCTGAACAGCTTTTCGGTTTCCGAAGAGAGGATATTATTGGCCGAGACATCTGTGAAACCATTATTCCACCTGAGCTGCGGGAATCGCATCGGCAAGGAATGGCTCATTACCTTGTTACCAGAGAACAACAACGAGTGATCAACCAGCGCGTCGAATTGGAGGCTGTTGATATTAAGGGAGTGCGTATTCCGATAGAAATTGCCGTCACGGTGATTCCCACTGCCAGATCCACATCTTTCACCGCTTTTGTGCGCGATATTTCAGAACGCAAAAAAGCGGTGAACACCATCCGAGAGGCAAAGGAAGCGGCTGAACAGGCGGTCAAAGCCAAAAGCGAGTTTCTCGCCAACATGAGTCACGAAATCCGTACTCCGATGAACGCCATCATCGGGTTGAGTCATCTCTGCCTGCAAACGCCACTCACGGTTAGACAAGAGGATTACATACGTAAAGTTCACAATTCAGCCACTTACCTGCTCCGTATCATCAACGACATTTTGGATTATTCCAAGATGGAGGCGGGTCGGATCGAGATGGAAGCCATCGACTTTACTTTGGAAGAGGTTTTTGGAAACATCTCTTCCATGACCTCCTTGAAGGCTCAAGAGAAACATTTAGCATATACTATAGAGACCGTTGCAGGGATTCCACCGGGTCTGGTGGGAGATCCGCTGCGATTGGGGCAGGTTTTGATTAACCTTGTCAATAATGCTATCAAATTTACGGACAAAGGTGAAGTTGCGGTCATCACTGAGATTTTGGAGAGTGATGAGGATTTTGTACGTCTGCAGTTTACTGTACGGGATACGGGCCTGGGTATGACTCCAGAGCAGTCAGCCGGTTTGTTCCAGGCTTTTACCCAGGCGGATTCATCTGTTACTCGGAAATATGGCGGGACGGGGTTGGGGTTGACGATCTCCAAACGGTTGATCGAAATGATGGGTGGGACCATCCGGTTGGAAAGCAAACCGGGGCAGGGAACTCGCTTCATCTTTGACGTGCGTCTGGGTATTTCCAAACGGGAGACGCTGAAAATCATGCTGCCTGCCCCCCATTTGCGTGGTTTGAAAGTGCTGGCTGTCGGCAAGATGGATTATATCCTGAGCGTGATTGCGGATTATCTTGTTTCTTTTGCTTTTCATGTGACCAAGGCGCGAGGCTCCTGGGAGGCCATGGTTATCCTTCAAAAAGCAGATAGGTTTGGAGAACCTTTCGACCTTGTGGTGACGGATTTCATGATGCCGGAAATGGATGGTATTACCGGTATGGCGAATGTACGCAAAGATTTTACCTTAAACAGATTTCCTCTGGTGATTATGATTGCCGCACACGACGAGAAAGCGGTCGTTGAATTAGCCCGTGAAGAAACATTTATTGATAGTTTTTTGATCAAACCAATCACTCAGAACATATTGTTCAACGCCATCACAGATATGTTTGGTCGTGGTCAGAGTGATGACAAGAGAGACGAAGCTGTTGGCAACCCTCCTCAGGATTACCATGCAGTGCTGTCGGGGGCCAAAATTTTGCTGGTCGAGGACAATGAGATCAACCAGCAGGTGGCTCGTGAACTATTGGAACAAGTTAACATTACCGTTTTATTGGCCGAGAATGGCCGGGATGCGGTAGCAATGGTTTGTAGAGAATCATTGGATGGGGTGTTGATGGATCTGCAAATGCCGATCATGGACGGTTTGACCGCCACACGGGAGATTCGCAAAGATTCTCGTTTTTCCGAACTTCCTATTCTGGCCATGACGGCCAACGCTATGTCTGGTGATCGAGAAATGTGTCTTGATGCGGGTATGCAGGACCACATTGCCAAACCGTTAGATCCAGAAAAAATGTTTTCCACGATTGCACGGTGGATCAAACCTTCTTCGCCCCTGCCTCCCGTGGCGACTGATTTGGATCCAAGAAAAAATAGGGAGGGGGTTAAACCTGTCAATCTCACGGAACTTCCTCTCATTCCAGGAATAGATACGCAGACCGGGCTGAAGCGTATGGGAGGCAATCTTGCGGGATACTTGGCACTGCTTGCCAAGTTTTGTGTTAATCAAGGAGGGGCGGGAGAGGCCATTCGCACCGCTTTAAAGAAGCAGGAAAGGTCGAGAGCAGAACGGTTGGCCCATACGCTTAAAGGGGTAGCCGCTACTGTTGGAGCCGAGGAACTCCAGGAAAAGGCTTGGGCACTGGAGTTTTCTATCAAATCCGTTGCTTCTGAATCAGCGACAGAGGAGGCCCTTGATAAGGCTTCGGTAATTCTTGACAAGATCTGCGCGGACATCGATGCGTTGTTGCCCAAACCCAACAGCGAGAAACTTCCAACCCCATCCCAAACTGAAGAGACGGATGAGATCATCGTGCAACGCAATACGCTTTTTTGCAATCTTGCCCAACAATTGGAATGTTTTGATACTGAATCTGAAAATACCCTTGGCTCTTTGAAAAGTCTGCCGATGTCCAGGGAAATGTCCGTCATGGTCGAAAATATTTCAGAAAAAATAGCCAAATATGATTTTATTGGCGCAGCAGAGGAATTGAAACAGGGCTTCCAACAATTTGATATTCAAATTGAAAACCAAGTTTGATGCATTTATGTTGTTTGACTATTTACTCTGTCTCTGTCTGGAAGATCCGTCGCAGAGGTTGAATTTTATTTAACAATTATGCGCCATAAAACAGGAAACCCTATGCTTCCCAAACTAAAAGTTAAAAAAAAGATTCCCTCCTTTGATATTGGCGGTGTGAGCGTCAAGCCAGGGACGCAACAAACGGTGCATCTTCCCGTTTCGCGTCTTTATACTCATACCCCGGTGGATCTAACTGTCCATGTGGTGCATGGTTCCCACCCTGGTCCTTGTCTGTTTGTGAGTGCGGCGATTCATGGGGATGAACTCAATGGGGTGGAAATTTGTCGTCGTTTATTAGAGTGTCGTCCATACCAAAGCCTGCAAGGCACTTTGTTGGTTATTCCAGTGGTCAATGTCTTGGGTTTTTTACACAAAAGCCGTTATTTTCCTGACCGACGTGATTTAAACCGATCTTTTCCAGGTTTGAGTAAAGGCTCCTTAGCCGCTCAAACCGCTGATTTGTTTATGCGCGAAATTGTCGCAAGAGCCAGCTATGGTATTGATCTCCATTCTGGAACGCAACAACGATTTAATTTGCCGCAAACCCGTGGAAAATCTGGTTCTGAGGTGGTGGAGGCCATGGCCAGGGCCTTTAACGCGCCGGTCCATCTGAATACCGAATTGCTGGATGGTTCTTTGCGCCAGGCGGCTTTTAATGTGGAGGTTCCTGTTTTGCTCTTTGAAGGTGGTGAAGGCATGAGTTTGGATGAGGTGACCATTCGCGTTGGTCTTAAGGGTATTTTGGGCGTGATGTATCATCTGAAAATGCTCGCCAAGGGGGGGGTGAAATCGCAAAATATCTATTCAAAGTGGTGTTCCGCTTCTTCAAGCAGTTGGGTGCGCGCCCCAGAAAGTGGTATGATTCAGCTGCTCAAAAGGGTAGGAACCTTTGTCCATGAAGGGGAAATTTTAGGCCGGATTTACAATCCATTGGGTAAAGAGGTGACCGAAGTGCGGGTTCCAAGAGAGGGGGTCATTATCGGGCACAGCAATCATCCCCTTGTCCATCAAGGGGATGCCCTGTTTCATATCGCTTTTATTCCTGAATCTAGTGCCATTCAAGAGAGGGTACAAGAACGTTTTGTGGGATTGCATGAGGGGTTGGACGATGAATTTTTGTAGTTGTTGTCATTCTTTATGGTTGGCGCGTTGGATGGCTGCTCCCAGTTTTTTGATGTGTTTCATAAGATCATCCACATAGGTGAAGACCACGGGAATCATCAGCAGAGAGAGCAAGGTTGAGGTGATGATCCCTCCAATCACCACAATGGCCATGGGAGCGCGAAAGCTGGGTTCGGCCCCCAGGCCCAAAGCCACGGGCATCATGCCTGCCCCCATGGCGAGGGTAGTCATTAAAATGGGGCGGGCTCTTTTGTGGCAGGCATCCAGAAGAGCCGCAAAACGGTCATCTGGTTGGTTATTGATCTCCTGTTCCCGCCGTGCCATGATGGCATAGTCTACCAAAAGAATAGAATTTTTGGTGACAATGCCCATCAACATTAAAATGCCGATAATGGCCGGCATCGAAAAGGCATTTGAAGTAACCAAAAGGGCGATAAAGGCCCCTCCTAACGACAGAGGCAAGGCCGCCAAAATGGTGATTGGTTGCAGAAAATCGTGAAACAGCAACACCAAGACAATATAAATGCAAAAGACCCCAATCAACATGGCCGAGGCAAAACTGCTAAACAATTCGGTCATCCGTTGCACATCTCCCTCTTGCGGACGTTGAATGGTGGGGGGTAAATGGCGCAGGGAGGGGAGTTGATTGGCTTCAGCCAACACCTCACCAATCACCCGATTGCTAAGCTCTACATCAATACCGGAATTGCGCATGCGATCTATGCGGTCAATCTGGGCTGGACCACTGGCCATGGCCACTTTGGCCACCGTCTCTAAGGGGACGGTTCCATGATTTACGGCAATGGGGAGTTGGCGGATGGCATCTAGGTTTTCTCGCAAATTTTTATCCAGACGGACCCGAATGGGTATTTGTCGTTGCGGAAGATTGAGTTTGGTGAGTTGTACTTTAAAATCTCCAGCGGTGGCGATGCGCACGGCGCGAGCTAAGGATTCGGTGGTGATACCTAAATCTGCGGTGCGGGCAAAATCTGGGCTTATCTGAATTTCTGGGCGTTGTAAACTGGCCGATGAGGTGATATTCCCCACCCCTTGCAAGGTGCGTAAATCTTTTTCAACCGAACGCATGGCCGAATCCAGTGCGATGGGATCGTCACTGGCCAAGGTAACGCGCAATTTGGCACCTGGTTCACTGGAGGCCATAGCCACTCGTACACCAGGCAAGGTCCGCAATTGGATACGAATCTCCTCTTCAATGGCGACCTGTTTACGGGCGCGCTCGTGACGGTGGGTCAAGTTGACGGTGAGGGTTGCCTTGCGTACATCGGCACTGGATCCTCCTCCCATAGGGCCTTGATCGGCATTGGCCGAAGAGCCAACAGCGGCAAAAACGGTGGTGATTTCGGGAATGGTACGCAATACCTCAAGGGCTTGACGGGTGAGTCGTTCGGTGTCGGTGAGGGTACTCCCTGGGGCTAGTTCCAGGGTGACCGTGCATTGGGCGCGATCGGCGACGGGGATAAATCCGGTGGGTAACAGGGGAATCAGTTTGAGTGAGCCGATAAAAAAGGCAATGGCAATGGTCGCGGTGGTGAGTCGATGGGTCAGGCACCAACGAACCCAACCCAGATAACGGCTCATGAGTGGGGTGTCTTTTTCTTGTTCTTCTAGGGGGCGCAAAATATAGGCAGCCATCATGGGGGTTAATAGACGCGCGACCAAAAGGGACGCCAAAATGGCGGTCGCAGCGGTAATCCCAAACGAGCGAAAAAATTTGCCGGGAATGCCCGCCATAAAGGCCGTGGGGAGAAAAACCGCCACCAAGGTCAAGGTGGTGGCGATGACCGCCATACCAATTTCATCGGCGGCCTCCATGGCGGCCTGCCAAGGATTTTTGCCCATGCGTAAATGGCGCACGATATTTTCAATTTCGACAATGGCATCGTCCACCAAAATACCCACCACCAAGGCCAAAGCCAATAAGGTTAAGGTGTTGAGACTAAAGCCCACCTGTTTCATGACCAAAAAGGTGGGAATGATCGACAACGGCAGAGCCGCCGCTGAAACCAACGTAGCGCGCCAGTCGCGCAAAAACCACCACACCACCACGATGGCGAGAAAGGCCCCTTCGTATAACAATTCCATAGAACCCGCAAAATTATCCTGCACTCTTGCCACGGTATTATAGGCCTCTTGGATGTGGATTTGTGGATGTTCCTCTTGAAATTGAGCAATTTTTTTGCGCAACTTATCCGCGACCGTGACTTCGCTGGTGCCTTGCAGGCGAATGATTTCAAAGGCGACAACCGTGCGGCCATCAAAGAGAGCAATAGAACTTGGTTCGGCGATACCATCGCTGATGTGGGCGATGTCTGACAGGCGTTGCCCCCCTCCTTTGCCCAGGGGTAGGGGGATGGCCCCGATTTGGGCGGCGGTGTTTACTCTGCCCAAGGTACGAAAAGATTGTACCATTCCCGCGATATCACCGCGTCCACCGGAGGTTTCCATTTGCATTTGTTTAAGTAGGATCCCCACCTGGGCGGCTCCCACCCCCAAGGCGGCCATGCGCTGGGGATCCAGGTCGATGCGAATTTCGCGATCAACGCCGCCAATTCGTCCAAATTTGCCCACTCCAGGAACCGCCAACATGGCCTTGGAAAGTTCGTTGTCCACAAACCAAGAGAGATCTTGCCGATCCATGCTGGAAGATTCAACGATAAAGGTGATGAGTGTGCCGCCGCTGGTGGTTCTTTTGGAGATCACCGGATTGGTCATATCCTGTGGTAAATCGTTGCGAACGCTGTCGATGGCGTTACGGACTTCGTTGAGGGCCTCCTCGGAATTTTTGTCGATGGTAAATTCAACGGTGATGGAGGCCGATCCATCCATTAACTTGGTGCGAATGTGTTCCACGCCCCCCAGAGAGGCCACGGCATCTTCAATTTTACGGGCCACTTCGGTCTCTAGTTGGGTTGGCGAGGCTCCTTCCAGGGTGGCGGCGATGGTGATTGTCGGGACTTCGATATCTGGGAAATTTTGAATACCCAGGCTACGGAACCCCCCAATGCCCAGTAGGGTGAGCAGAGTAAAGAGTAAAATAGCCGGAACCGGGTGGCGGATGGAGAGAGAAGAAAAATTCATTTGGGTGTGGTTCCTTCTGTGGGTTTTGGTGCGGCCACCCGTACCCGATCGCTCTGATTGAGAAAAGAGCCACCGCTTAAAACCACTTGGTCTGTTTCGGACAGTTCGCCTAAAATTTCAATTTCAGAACCTTGTTGGCGTCCGGTTTGTACCTTGCGCATATCGACTTGATCGTTTTTGTCTATTATAAAGATGTAGGTATGCCCATCGCGCAACAGAGTTGCGGAGAGAGGGAGGGTCAGAGCAGGCTCAAGGCCCACGATAATCTCTCCTTGAGCAAACATTCCTGCCCGTGCGGGGGATTCAGGGGGTAGATCGATGTAAGCCACGGCCTTGCGGGTGTTGGGATCCAGGGTGGGGGACAACATGCGCACTGTTCCTTCAATTGGAAGGTCGTTGGCCAAGGTGAGGCGGGCCTTTTGTCCCACTTGGGTCTGTAAAAGTTGCAGGGCGGTGAGTTCAGCCCGCCACTCTATCCGTTCCTGGCGCACGAGGCGTAAAAGTTCAGCCCCTGGCTGCACCACTGAGCCGCGTGTTGCGCTGCGCGAGGAGATAATACCCCGATCAATGGCGACGATTTCGGTTTGGCGTAAGCGGACCTGATCGGCCTGGAGGGAGGCCTGGGCAGCGGCCAGATTGGCCTTGGCACTCTCTTCAGCGCTGAGGTATTGATGGATCATTTGTTCAGACAAGGCCCCGCTGCCACGCACTTGGCGGGCCCTGTCGGCATTGGACTGGGCTTCGGCTAGGGTGGCTTTAGCCTTGTTGATATTGGCTTCTTGGAGAGCCAGGGCGGCCTTGATGGGTTGTTGGTTGAGACGGATGAGCAGTTGCCCCTGTTTGACCACACTTCCCACATCCACGGGCAGGTCGGTGATGGCCAATCCTCCCAACTCGGCGGCGACTATCGACTCTTGCCAAGCAAACAGCCCGCCATTTGTTTTGATTATTTTTTCCCAATCCCGTTTTATGGGCATGACGCTCTCTACGGTTAAGGCGGGTTTAGAGGGGGGGGATGTTTGGGGATCGGATTGGGCCTGTGCGTTATTAAATGTGATCAGCACTACAATTGCTAGCCAGAGTGTGGGACGGACTATTTTATTCATGTGAGTTCTCCAAGGAAACGGTATCTTTTTCCCAACCACCGCCGAGGGCTTTGTAGAGGGCGACCCAGTATAAAGCCAAATCGCGCTGCAAAATGATTTCTGCCCGTTCGGCCTGACTGGCCGCGCGGCGTGCCTCTTCGAGGGCCAATTGACTCAAACTTCCAGCACGCCAATTGGTTTTAGCACTTAATAAATAAGCGGCATAACCTTGGGTGGCGACATGGGCCATGGTGGTTCTGCGTGCGGCACTATCGAGATTTACGAGGGCGGTTTCTACCTCTTCTACTGCGGTTTGAATGGCTTTGCGATAGCGGGCTAGGGCTTGTTGATAACGGGCCTGAGCCTCATCCACCTTGGCTGTTTGAGAACCGCCATTTAAAAGGGGGAGGGTTAGGCTGGGACCCAGGGACCAGGGGATCATATGTAGGTCGGTGGTGGCGGTCTGGACCGCGCTTACCGAGAGGTTTCCTAATAAAAACAGTCTTGGGTAACGGTTGGCTTCAGCCAAGCCGATATCGGCTGAGGCGGCGGCCAATTCCCGTTCGCTGGCGGCTAGATCGGGGCGTTGGGAGAGGAGGGCGACGGGCAGAGTGGGGACCGCAAAGGGGGGCGCAGAAGGAATTTTGTTGAGGCCGCTTTGGAGCTCCTGGCGCAGTTCGGTTTCGGGTAATCCCGTGAGGGTAACCAGCGATTTAACGATGATGTCACACGTGGCCTGAAGAGCCAGCCATTGTGAGGTGGTATCGGCCCAGCTGGCCTGGGCCAGTTGGGCATCGGCGGGGGTGGATAGACCCGCTTTGGCGGCAACAGCGGTGATTTTGGCCGTCTCTTGGCGGGAGTTGACATCTCTTTCGTAGGCGTCGGTCACTTGGCGACAGGCGCGATAGGTGAGGTATTTATTGGCCACTTCAGCGGCCAAGGAGACCCGCGCTCCATGCCAGGCATGGGTGCGTCCTTCCAGGCGTGCGGCAGCTGCTTCGTTGGCGCGGCGCACGCTGCCAAATAGATCCAACTCCCAAGAGGCATCCAGGTTGAGGCCTTGTTGCCATTGGGTGGGTGTAGTGGTATCGTTTTTGATGCCACTACGTTGTACCATGCCACTGCCTGTTATGCTGGGCTGCTGACCCGTATGGGTTACCACCAAGCTGGCGCGGGCTTCGTTGAGTCGGGCGATGGCCAAGTCAAGGTCGGGATTGTTATTTTCGCTGGCGCGGAGCAGTTTAGAGAGCACTGGATCGTTAAAACGATCCCACCAAGCCAATAGGTTTAGAGTTGCGCCGTTGTGGGGCAAGGCGGCTTGCCATTGTTCGGCGACAGGAGGGGGAGGAAATTGGTAGATGGGGCCGACCGCTGCACATCCAGAGAGTAGGGAGAGCAGGGCAAAAAATTTAATGGAATGGCGTAGGGCAGTGCGGGTGAACGGCATAGAAATAAAACTCCTTAACAACAAACAACGATCAGGATTCCTTCCCTGTTGGAAGCAATTATCATGCAAATACCTTCTTAATGCAAAACAATCTATGCAAAAAATGTAATATTATTTTAAACGATCAAAAAAGGGACAGTATATATTTAATTGTATTCGTTTTTTGACTATGCTAAAATATATTTTTTAGGAAAAAATGGGTACCACCACGCTTAACCGTGGTCGTCTGTTTTTTGGTTTTATTATTTAACAAAAAAGGGGTCTGGGGGATTGCCCCCAGGGTTTTGCTTTTGATTTTGCTTTTGATTTTGACCTCGGTTTTGCTTCCTTCAAAAAGCAGGGGGATTGGGGGATGCAATCCCCCAAGTCTTGACTTTGCTTTTTGTTCAGGCACTCGTTCATCGTCCACACTTATATGTGGTGGTACCAAAAAATGAGGTTATTTTTTATTGTATTTTGTTTTCTATAACATTGGGAAAAATGGATGGCACGGATATCTAGGTTAACAGTTCCAGGGGTTTCTCATCATGTGATACAACGTGGTAATCGTCGATTGCCGACTTTTTTTTCTGAGGATGATTATCGTTATTATTTAAATTTATTGAGCGAATTTTCCAGGAAAGCTGGCACTGAGGTTTGGGCGTACTGTCTGATGCCCAATCATGTTCATTTAATTTTGGTTCCCTCGCATGGAGATGGTTTACGGCAAACTTTGGGCGAGATGCATCGCCGATATACCTGTTATATCAACGAGCGGGAGAAATGGCGTGGTCATTTGTGGCAAGAGCGATTTCACTCTTTTCCGATGGATGATTTAAATTTATTGATGTGTGCCCGATATGTAGAGTTAAATCCCATTCGGGTCCATCTGGTTTCAAAGGCAGAAGATTGGCCGTGGTCAAGCGTGCATGCTCATTTGCGGGAACGCAACGATGGCGTGGTTCATGTACAACCTTTATTGGATCGAATCTCTAATTGGCAGGAATTTTTGTGCATTGGGTTAGAAGAAAATCAACTTGAGACGCTACGTTGCCATTCCAGAACCGGTCACCCCCTTGGGTCGGAAGAATTTTATGCAAAACTTCATACCCTGTTAGGTGTTGATGTTTGTCCAAGAAAGCGAGGACGTCCTAAAAAAACGGAGGCTTTGAACCCTTCTAACTGAATGTTTCGAAATGTGTATTTCTTCGTCATGCTCCTCTTTTGTAAAACGTCAAGGGCGTTTTTTTTTTACAGAAAATAAAGTATTGACAATTGTTAAAAGGGGGATTATTTTTTTAAACAAATTATATATTCACAAAAAAAATGTAGATATCAACCCTAAAATTGAAAGTAAAAAATTATGTTAAAAAATATTAAGTTATTATCTCTCTCAGCGGTTTTGGTTCTCGGTGTTGGTATTATGGCTTGTGGTGGTGGCGGTGGAAGCAGCGATCATGTTGAGGGGGGGATCGTTCATGGATTTGCTGTGGATGGTTATATTGTCAATGCCGATGTGGATTGTATCAAGGCAGACGGTACAGTGGATGCTGAGTTTAGGGCGGCAGGGATTCAGACCGATAGCAATGGTGAATATACGTATGACTCAAGAGAATATGAGTGTGAAAAAATTGCAGTTTCATCCAACATATTAGGAACGACATATGATAAATCGACCGGTTTGGATCCACAAATCAATCTCGTGAGTTCGGCCCCCACGGTTGGAAAAAATACCTATGCCACACCATTGAGTACCATGCTCTCTTTTGAAACTCCTGCACAACAGGCAAATTTACTTGGATCACTGGGTTTTGGTTCTGAGTTTAGGTCTCTATCAGATGTCAGTTTGGTAAATCCTTATGATTCTAATGTAGATATAAACTTCCTCAGATTAAACTTATTATTGATGGAGGTGAAGAGGCATATCGCTTATTTGGTAGAGATGAGTAATAACACAAATTTTGCTCAAAATGGATCCATGCATCCTAAAAAAATATTGGCGTCTACGGTTCATCCTTTACCTTTTTCATTTATTGACAACCTTCTTAACAGCTTTTTCTCTTTTTCTTCTTCATATGCTTATGCATATTTTGAATTATCAGATAATTATAATAAGAATAATTTTAATTTTAGCTTAACAGATAGTGACAATCTTGATTTTTGGAAACCTAATAATAACAATGAGGAAGCAGTTGATTCTCTAATAGACAATAGTTTATTTAAATTAAATGTAAATTATACAGCATCATTCGAAACTACAAAGAAACTTTCGAAATCTCTCTTAAATAATTATTCGGATCAATTATCAAATATTATTCTTACTTCTGGAACACAAAATAATCCAAAAGATTTTGTATCTGATAGCGGATTCTTAAAAAAATCGCAAATTAATACACTCGATACATTTAATAACATATTTAAAAAAGGTGCTGATTTGTTTTCATCTGAACAAATAGCGGCTATAACGACTCAGATAGTATCAAATAATGATTTGTTGATATCTATAGAAAATTTTTCAAATAATGGAGTACCTTTGAATTCTGATTTATTGGCACTTGTTAACAATATATTGAAGAGCAATTGGATGGATGCATGCGATATGGTACTTAAGGAAGGTAAAAGTTGTGGTGGTTATCCATACGATGACATTTTTAAGGTAGATGCACTTGCTTGTAAGGATAATAAGGTAAGCGTTGGCTCCACGCAACCTGTCAGTAAGAGTTATAATAGTTCTGGAGACGTTGTTGATCTTTTTCTGCCATACAGTAGTGATGATGTCATTATTAGTTGCGATATTGAGGATTACTACAACGATGTTGGTACACAGGCAAGAAACTATGATACGGTACTCTCTTTATATGTAAAGGACACATTGGGATCTCGGCAGATCACCGCCACACTGAGTCCGGTGACGCTCTCAGTGACCGCATCATCTACGGTTACCCCAGCTGATCTCTCCATTACGATACCGTCGAATGCCGTGTTTAAATTTAATGGTGTGGATGTGACTGGTACGGCTGTTTCTGGAACTCTTAAAGGATCTTCTGGTTTAAATCACCTGATTACCGCCAAAAATGGTGTTTTATCGGTTAATGCGAATGAGTTTCTCAAGATTATCAATGATAAAGTTGGAATTGGTCACCAAATGAATATTCTTGAAACCACTGGGACCACCTTTAAATTTGAAATAGGAATCTCTGGCGTTAATGTCGGTCATGTCGCAGATGGTAAAGTGACTGGCTGGATTCCCACTGATGGCCAAAAGGTGGGTGGACAAGTCATAAGTGGGTCATTTAGATTTAGAGATTCATCTGGAATAATTGCAGATCCTCCTTGCACCGCACCAGATAGCAATGGGTTTTGCAATAATGGGAATGGTACGGTGACACATGCGGAAACTGGTTTGGTTCTTTTGGCGAATGCGGATTGTTTTGGTAAGCTCAATTGGGATGCTGCCATGTCGGCTGCGGCTACTTTGGCAAACGGTAGCTGCGGTCTAGCGGATGGTTCAGTTGCGGGTGAATGGCGGTTACCCATTAACGGTGATACCATTGATGCCATTAAGGAATTAGACCTTTTTCCCATTGCAAAAAATGATTCTATCTTTTCTAATGTTAAGCAAGATAGTTATTGGTCGAGTACCTCCTATGCAGACCAGAATCTCGCATGGTACATAAATATTAAACACGAAGCTTCGTACGGCGGTATGCATAAGACGGGCAGCAACTATGCTTGGCCTGTACGAGCTAGACATTAATGCTTGATGTATCGAAAAAATAAAAATCAAGACCTTGGGGGGCGGAGAACCGCCCCCCAATACCCCCCACCCTTTTTTTTTAATTCTTAAAAAAAAGAGGGGGTCTGGGGGATTCATCCCCCCAGGGTTTTGCTTTTAATTTTTTGCCCGCAGGGCATGATGTTCTTTTTAAGGTTGAGCCTCTCTTTTTTTCCTGGCGTAAGCTGGGATGATTTTTCCCTATCGGAATCATAACAATTAAGACCTTGGGGGGCGGAGAACCGCCCTTTTTTTTTAATTTTTATTCTTTTTTTCATTGACCCTATCGAAGATTTTTTCCATCTTGTTTTAATGAAAAAAAAACTGCATATCCTCGTGATTGAAGATTCGGAGAGTGATTTTTTTCTTTTGGTTCATGCCTTGCGCAGAGGGGGCATTGATCCGGTGGCACAACGGGTCGAAACGGCCGATGGGGTGTTGGCCGCTTTTAGCCATCCCGCAGGTCTGGAGGCCATCATCGCCGATTGCAATATGCCGCAACTAGATATGGACACCGCACTGGAAATATGGCGCGACCATACCGATGAAAATATCCCCTTTATTCTCTTTTCGGGAGCCATTCAAGAGGAAGAGGCGGTACGGCTTATGAAAATGGGGGCGCACGATTTTATTCGAAAAGACAATCTTGCGCGGCTTCTACCTGCCCTGGAACGCGAACTGCGCGAGGCTAAAAAGCGTCGTGAGCATAAAATCGCCATTGCTGCCCTCAAAGAGTCGGAAAAAAAATATCGTATGCTTATGGAATCGGCCAATGATGCCATTTTGGTCGTCGACATCGAAACGGGTCGCATCCAAGATGCCAACGAAATGGCTGGTTTTCTTTTGGATCGTCCGATTTATCAAGTGATTGATATGTACTGGAACGAACTTTTTTCCCCCTCTCAGAGGGAACAGTGCGAACTTTTTTTTCAAAAAACGGTACAAAATGGCAAAGGCACCGCAGAGGAGATTTATATCCGTCACAGCAGCCGCAAACAAGTAGCCGTAGAGGTGCGGGCGGCGGTCGTTGAGATCGGCGGAAAAAAATTACTCCAAGGCATTTTTCGCGATATCAGCACGCGCAAAATGGCTGAAGAGGCCCTGCGCGAAGGAGAAAGAAGGCTTGCCAAGGCGCAAGAGATGGGCAAAATGGGTTCCTGGAGCTGGGATCTGATTAGTCAACAAGAGAACTGGTCTGACCAAACCTTTCGAATTTTTAATATTCAACCCGATCCGCAAAAAAATCTTCATCAGGTCTTTCTGCGCGCCATTCATCCAGAGGATATGGCCGCTGTACAACACAATCTTAGCTTGGCCTTGGCCAACCCCATGGCAACCTATGACATGGAATATCGACTCCTACTGGCCGATGGATCCGTCCATTATGTCCATTCCAAAGGGGAGGTCATCCGCGATGCCCATGGCCAAGCCATTCATATGGAGGGTATTGTCCAAGACATCACCCAATATAAACAGATTGAAACCGCTCTATGGGAGAGCGAAAACCGTTATCGCGCGCTTTTTGACACGATGACCAGTGGGGTTGCGGTTTTTCGTCCAGAAAAAAACGGGCAGGATTTTATCTTTCAAGAATTAAACAAAGCCGCCGAAGAGATCATTCAATTATCACGAGAACATATTTTAGATCGCCGATTGACAGAAATTTGGCCACCCAGCCTACATTTTGGACTTTTAACGACTTTTCAAACCGTTTACACCACTGGTAAACCGATTCATCATCCGGTGACACAACACAAAGATAAACAATTTTTTTCATGGGTTGAACATTTTGTTTATCGGCTTTTTTCTGGCGAGGTGGTCACCGTTTTTGACGATATTACCCTGCGTCGCAAAGCCGAAGAGGATTTGCGTGCCTCCGAAGCCAAATTGCGTAGCCTTCTGGACCACTCTCCCGATATTATTCTCATGTTCAATCAAAAACGGGAGGTTTTATTTCAAAACCGTTCCATCCGCCATTTTCCCCTGGACAACTTGGCACCGGTCTATCAAAGTCGTTTTGAAGAACTTTTGGAGAAGATATTCACAACTGGTGAGGTGAGTTCTTTCACTTTTCCAAGTGGCGATGCCTCCTGGTGGGAGATCCGATTGGCTCCTATCTATCATGTTAAATGCATCCATTCAGTTATGGCCATTCTGACCGATATTACCCAACAACGGGTTTACCAAGCACAGACATTACGCAACGCCCGACTGGCATCACTGGGTGTTTTATCCGCCAGTGTTGCTCATGAGGTCAATAATCCCAACAACGCCATTTTGTTTAACGCTGGTCTTCTTTACGAGGCTTGGCAGGATGCGGTCCCCTTTTTTAAACGCGCTCAACGAGAAGAGGGCGAATTTTTACTTGCGGGAATTCCTATCACCGAAGCCTTAGAAACATTGCCCAAACTTCTGATGGGTATTATGCGCAGTTCGGATCGCATTAAAAATATTGTCCAAGATTTGAAACATCTTTCCCGGCAGGATAAAGGCGAATTAAATCAAAAGGTTCCTATGTTTGAGGTTATTCAGGGGGCCATTTCTATTTTACAAAATCAAATTCGTAAAAACACGGACCATTTTTACCTTGATACGCCTCTCTCTTCTCCTTTTGTGCAGGGCAACAGTCAGCAATTGGAACAGGTATTCATCAATGTCATTTTAAATGCCCTCCAAGCCCTTAAAAGCCGCGACAAAAAGATATGGGTTACCATCACAATTGATAATAATCAATATGTGATGGTAAAGGTTCAGGATGAGGGGATAGGCATTGATCAACAAGATTTAAAAAAATTGACTGATCCTTTTTTTACCACCAAATTGGAAGCCGAAGGGACGGGCTTGGGGCTTTCCATCAGCCATACCATTATCACCAACCATCAAGGGGTGCTTGAGTTTGAATCGCAAAAAGGGGTGGGGACCACCGTCATCATTAAGTTACCTCTTTATGAAACAAATGAGGAGGCTACTTCATAAACACCCCGCCTCAAGGCCAGCGTGCCAAAATCTCCTGTAGCCACCGATCCTTCATTTTTTGCAGCATGGGACTTGGATGGGCAAACGCCCAGTGATGATTTTCGATTGGCAAACCAATAACTCTGTGCGAGACCAATTGCATCAGGCAGTTCTCGGCCAAAGGACGCAAACCTGGATGCCGTCCCCATCCCACCAACACTGGGATGGCTTCCGATTTACCCAGCCAAAAAGCCAACTCATGCCGCCGTTCTGGAGAGAAAACCGAATGCCCTCCACCATCTGAAAACAGGCGTAATCGTTCCACTTTTTGAATTAAATTGGGACTTTTAGGTTCGCGCAGATCCGAAAGATTTAAAATGCGCGCATGGGTCAAGCCTCGGTTTGCCATTAGACGCATCACTTGATATTGGGTATTATCCGGTTGGGTGGGAACCCATTGACAGAGAGGTTCAATTGCAGAAATATTTTCAATCAGCGGGGGTTGATAAACCAAGTCTAAAGGATGAGAAGAGCCTGGATTCATCATCACCACCAACAAATCGGGAACCAATTGTCGAAAATGAGCTAAATTTTTCGGCATCTTTTCATGGGCGATCAATTCCAAAATATTGCGACAAGAATGGAGCTCTCCAGCAAGAAAAATTTGGTAAAAACAACCAAAAACACCATATAAACGCTTGAGATCAGAGGCTTTCAAGGAGGTTTTATTGATCATCGGTCCTCATAAAAAAAAGAGAAATATATTTCGTTCCTTATGAAACAGGGCAGATATTTTTTAAGTTTTAAAAAAAAGAGGGGGTCTGGGGGATTTCATCCCCCAGGGTTTGGCCCTTGATTTTTTTTTTGCCCGCAGGGCCTTAAGTTCTAAGCGGGTTATTTTGACAGAATTGTTATCCAATAACAATGTAACCCCGGTATACTTTTTGCTTTATACTAATTTGCGTTCAATAAAGTATTATTGGAGGGGTCCGGGGAGCGTCACGCTCCCCGGCGGAGGTTTGGAGGCAGAGCCTCCAAGGTGTTGCTTTTGCTTTTGACTTTGACTTTGTTTTTGACTTTGTTTTTGACTTTGTTTTTGACTTTGTAGCCCCCAAGCAGGGGGGTTGGGGGGTGCAACCCCCCAAGGTGTTGCTTTTAATTTTTCCCTTTACGACATGCACATATTGTACGAGACAAGGTCCAATATTTACCCATTTGATTGCAAATTGGGTAACCGTTTAGATGAAAAAAATCAAAAACAAGACCTTGGGGGATTGCATCCCCCAACCCCCCTGCTATTTGAAGAAAGCAAAACCGAATTCAAAAGCAAAGTCAAAAGCAAAGTCAAAAACAAAGTCAAAAACAAAGTCAAAA
>JAMOAW010000020.1:0-80287 GCA_039908535.1 Magnetococcus sp. DMHC-6
CCCCCCAATTCCCCCCACCCTTTTCTTTTAATACTTAAAAAAAAGAGGGGGTTTGGGGGATTCATCCCCCAAGGTTTTGTCTTTGATTTTAATTTTTTGCCCGCAGGGCATTATGTTCATATTTTCTAACAGATCAGAATTATCGGATCCTCATGCCATGCTGATTACCATGAAAAACACTTTCAAAAATATGGTCGCTTTACTTATTGGCCTCATAGTCAGTTTTCTGATTGCCGAGGTGGTCGTTCGCTATTTTTATGCCGACAAAATACGCATTCGCGGCGAAAAACTCTCTCTTGCGAGAAATTTACGCATGGTAATTGACAACCATACCATTCCCGGACTGGATCCGGTGGTCCTGCATAGCAAAAATTCTTTGGGATTTCGTGGTCCACCGTTACCGGAACATCCAGATGCTTATTATAAGATCATCACGGTCGGCGGCAGTACCACAGAGAGTACCTATATTTCGGATGGCAAAACTTGGCCGGACTTATTGACAAAAAAAATAGAAACAAATTTTAAAAATATTTGGCTTAACAATGCCGGACTTGAGGGACACTCCACTTTTGGTCACAAAATTCTTTTGGAAGACTCTTTTTTTCGCGAAATTCATCCACAAATGATTCTTTTTCTGATCGGTATCAATGATATGAGACGCTCTGATCTTGTGATTGGCGACCAGCGGACACTCAAACAGCATGATACGCCATGGATAGAGCTGCCTTTGGAGATGCAGGTTCGAACCATTCTTTTTCAAATCGTTGATCACAGTGAACTGAGCAATTTTTTATTAAATTTATATCGTTACCTAAAGGCAAAACGACAAGGTATTATACATCACACTATTGATGTCAAACAATTACCTCTTCAAGAGTTGCCAACTCAGCATTATAAAGAGGTTCTCGCTTCCAATGCAGAGTTAGTGACAAAATATCAAGAGCGTGTTTTGCATTTGATCCATCTATCTCGCGAGATGAAGAGTGTTCCCGTTTTTATTACCCAACCCTCCCTGTTGGGGTGTGAGACAGATACAGACACGGGGGTTAACCTTGCTCAAGTGCGGGTGGGTCAAGACAATGGCTGTTTGCGTTGGCAGGAGTTAGAACTTTATAACGATGCCTTACGAAAATTATCTCGACAACAATCTGTGTATCTTATTGATTTAGCAAAAGAGTTTCCACATCGATCCAGTTATTTTTACGATTTTTACCATTTTAACAATGCCGGATCCGAGGCTGTTGCCAATATCATCAGCCAACGACTCCACGCCATTCTTGAAAAAGAAATCCCCCTTTGACATTTTTGCTATAAAGGGGCATTATATAGAATGGAATTTTGTCACTAATATGATTTAGTATAATGAAAAACATGCCATGACAAATAAAAGTTCTTCTGATCGTTCTTTTGGATTGGTATTCTCAATTTTCTTTTGTATCGTTGGTCTATGGCCATTACGATATGATCATTCTCCCAACCTTTGGTTTTTGCTGACAGCACTTAGCTTTTTTGCAATTGCTGTAGTGAAACCTACATTATTACATCTTCTGAATCAAATTTGGACTCAATTTGGTCTATTGCTCCATCACATCATCTCGCCATTGGTGATGGGTATTTTATTTTTCATCACGATCACGCCTATCGGATGGTATCTTAGATTGGTTGGTCAACGGCCGTTACAATTAAAATTGGATTCTCAAATAGACTCTTATTGGATGGATAAAATCAATTCTGATCCTGACTCTATGAAACGGCAATTTTAATTTCTCAACACAAAATAGTGGAAAAATAGGCTGTTACCTTATGCACCCATATTGAGTACAGATTGGAACGACTATGTCCTTTTTTTTTGAACTTTTGGCTTTTATGCGAGAACGAAAAAAATTTTGGCTATTACCTATTTTAATCATGTTGACTCTTTTAGGCGGATTGATCCTATTTTCCCATGGATCGGCAGTGGCCCCTTTTATTTATACCCTGTTTTAATATGAACATTTTGGGAATATCCGCCTATTATCACGATAGTGCTGCCGCTTTAATTTGTGCGGGTCAGATTGTCGCAGCGGCCCAAGAAGAGCGTTTTACCCGTATCAAACACGATCCGAATTTTCCAAAAAATGCCATTCGCGCCTGTCTGACCCAAGGAGGGCTCTCTTTGGCGCAAGTGGATTATGTGGTCTTTTACGATAAACCTTTTCTTAAATTTGAACGCATTTTAGAGAGCTATCTGGCATTTGCACCGCGTGGATTTACGTCGTTTCGCAAGGCCATATGGATATGGATTCGCGAAAAGCTTTTCCAAAAAAATCTTTTAATTCAACAATTAAAAGATTTTGACCCCTATTTTGATGGCGAAAATAAATTGCTTTTCTCCGAGCACCACTTAAGCCACGCCGCAAGTGCCTTTTATCCATCCCCTTTTCAATCGGCGGCGGTATTGACCATGGATGGGGTAGGTGAATGGGCCACCACCTCTTATGGTGTTGGAAAAGGTCATCGACTGGATTTACTCAAAGAGATCCATTTTCCTCACTCCTTGGGTCTTTTATACTCATCTTTTACCTACCATACCGGATTTAAAGTCAACTCTGGAGAGTACAAAGTCATGGGATTGGCTCCTTATGGAAAGCCTACCTATGTACAAACTATTTTTGACCATTTAATAGATGTAAAAAAGGATGGCTCCTTTCGATTAAACATGGATTATTTTAATTATTGTACTGGTCTGACGATGACCAATGCCCGCTTTGATCAATTGTTTGGGCAACCCCGCATGTCAGATCAAAATTTAACGCAACACCATATGGATATGGCCGCCTCAATCCAGGCGGTCATCGAAGAGGTGGTGTTGCGCATGACCCGCCATTTAGCCCAGGAGACGGGAGAAAAAAATCTTTGTTTGGCCGGTGGGGTGGCGTTAAATTGTGTCGCCAATGGTAAAATTTTACGTGAAGGTTGTTTCGACCGTCTATGGATTCAACCAGCTTCTGGAGATGCCGGCGGGGCATTGGGGGCAGCCTTGGCGGCTTATCATTGGCACAAGGGTCAACCGAGAGAGGTCGACAATCAAAACGATGCCATGCAGGGCTCTTATTTAGGACCGGAATTTGCTCAGGCCGACATTGAAAATCGTCTACAAGCTGTTGGGGCACGCTACCAAGTATTGGAGACCGAATCATTACTGGCAGCCTGTGTCGAGATGCTACGGGACGGCAAAGCCCTTGGTTGGTTTCAAGGTCGCATGGAGTTTGGTCCACGGGCCTTAGGGGCACGTTCGATTTTAGGGGATGCCCGTTCACCAACGATGCAATCGGTATTAAATCTTAAAGTCAAGTTTCGCGAATCTTTTCGTCCTTTTGCCCCTTCTGTATTACGAGAAGAGGTGGGGAACTGGTTTGAATTAGAGAGCGATAGTCCCTACATGTTGCTGGTGGGTGACGTGCTGCCCAAATGGCGACGACCCATGACAACTGAGGAAGAGCAATTATTTGGTATTGAAAAACTTAACCTCCCCCGCTCTCATATTCCGGCTGTCACCCATGTAGACTATTCGGCACGTATTCAAACGGTCCATAGGAATACCAATCCCCGCTATCACGCCTTATTGAGTCTTTTCCAAAAACATACCGATTGCCCTGTATTGGTTAATACCAGTTTTAACGTGCGTGGAGAACCAATTGTCGGATCACCAGAGGATGCCTTTCACTGTTTTATGGGGACTGGCATTGATTCATTGGCCATTGGCAACTGTTTTTTACGCAAAGAGGAGCAAAATCCTGAATTGGTGAGCAACTATAAAGATCATTTTGAATTAGATTAAAACTATCCTACCGTGCATCATGGTGTATGTGAGTTGCTTCAATGTAAAACCGATGCGCAAAGTTCGCTTGACTCTCTAAATCACAAAGAAATGAATGTTGCAAAACAGACAAATCCATTGATATATCTGAAAAATAAAAATTAATTTCAAAAACAATATAACACTTTCGGCACCCTATTTATATTTATTAATTCGACCATTCTTTCATGACAAGGGAAATTGTATGAAACATAAAATAAAGTTATTAATTATTTTTATTGTTTTATTATTCATCAATTATAAAACAGCCTTTAGTGAAGAAATAAAAATAACCTTCGTCCACGCAAATGATGTTTATGAGTTGCAACCACGCAATGGAATGGGTGGCATAGCCTCTTTACAGACCGTTTTACAGGAATATCGACGCAAAGATCCACAGTTAATTTTTACCTTCGGAGGTGACCTGCTGTCGCCGTCATTGTTATCAGGAATGGCGCATGGAAAACAAATGATTGAGGCCATGAACGCCTTGCACCTAGATCTGGCCGTGCCCGGAAACCATGAATTTGATTTTGGTCCTGACAACATGATTCAACAAATCGGCACCTCTCAGGCCGTTTGGCTGACCTCTAATATAAAGACCACAAACGGAGAATTATTGCCCGGGACCAAACGCAATCTGATCCGAAAGATCCATGGGGTCAAAGTGGGTTTTTTTGCGGTGACCACGCCGACAACAGCAACATCGTCAAAACCAGGAAACGGCGTTCAGTTCGCTCCTGCTTTGGAAACTGCCCGCCAACAGGTGGCAGACCTAAAGGCCCAAGGTGCCCAACTTATTGTTGCACTTACCCATCTTCTTTTGACTGAAGATCGACAATTAGCCGCCGAAGTCAAGGGAATCAACCTTATATTGGGAGGGCATGATCACGATCCATCCGCCCTATACGAACACGGCGTGTTAATTCTAAAATCTGGTTCAGACAATCAATTCGTGAGCAGGGTAGAATTGACAACCAACGACGTTCAACCCGATAAACCTTCGCGCTGGTACTTTTCTTGGTCCGTGCAACCAGTCGTTGGTATTTCTGCAGATCCAGCTATACAACGCATTGTCGACCGTTGGCAAAAGATGCAAGATGATCTTCTTGGAGGCCAATTATTCAAGGTATCCATGCCCTTTGATAGCCTCGAAGGAAATGTGCGGACCCGCGAAAATGGCTTCGCAAATATGATTACCGATGCCATGCGCTTCTCTGTTGGGGCAGATATCGCCTTATTTAATGGGGGCGGTTTACGAGGCAATCGTACCTATCCAGCTGATTATTCTTTCACTCTTAAAGATGTCTTGACAGAACTCCCCTTTGGCAATGTGACCGTCATGGTAGAACTACAAGGTCGTGACTTGTTGGCTATCTTGGAAAATGCTTTATCACAAGTAGAACATGTCGCTGGACGTTTTCCCCATATTTCAGGCATGCAGGTCACCTATGATCCCTCTAAGCCAGTTGGACAACGGGTAATAGCCATTCAGGTCAATAACGCGCCTCTTGACTTAAATCGTACATATAAAGTAGCCACCACTGATTATTTAGCCTCTGGCAAAGATGGTTATGATCTTTTACAAAAAGGCAAATTATTGATTGATCCGAGCGCGGCTACTTTGGTTGCCAATCATGTCAAAGATTGGTTGCTAACCCACCAAAATTGGACTCCTCAGATGGAAGGCCGGATAATAAGAAAAACACAATAAAAGCTTCTTTTATATCTTACTTTAAATTAGAGGTAATTGCAAAAACCGGTAAAAATGGAAATTTATTGCCCTTTTGGATCGCAAAGGGTCATAATTTAACGTCCTTTCTGGTATTATGTGTTTATTGAGAACGATCATAACCACAAGAAAGGACGGAAGAAAATGAATATTCTTCGAGATGGATTATCGCTCATTTGGAACAGAATGCAAGGGTCATTGTTTCCTTTCCTTGAAGAAGAGTTGGGAGAATTGACGGATAAGCACCGTTTGGTCGTGACAGTATTAGAGGTGATTCGGATTGAAGAATATATTCCGTCTAATTATCATGGGGGTGGTCCTGCATTCAAGAAATGATTACATTCTTTCAGTAGGGTGATATTTTAGGTGAAAATTTCACAATAAACCGGAGAATGTAATCATAAATTGTCCAGCATGCGATTCAAATCAAGTAGTTCATAACGGTCACTCACGCCATGGAAAACAAAATCATAAATGCAATGCTTGCGGCAGGCAATTTATTAAAAATCCAACGCGTTATAGAATATCTCAGGAAACCATAGCACTGGTGGATCGGCTCCTTCTGGAAAAAATTCCCCTGGCAGAAATCGCACGTGCGGCACAAGTATCCGAGCGGTGGTTGCAATATTATGTTAACGAAGTTTATAGAACGGTTCCTCAAAAAATAATTGTTATCCCTAAAAAAGAGGCCGCCTCACCATTGAGTGTGATGAAATATGGTCCTTTGTCGGCAACAAAAATAACAAGCAGTGGATCTGGCTTACCATCGACAGAGACACCCGGAAAATTGTTGGGATTTATGTAGGTAGCCGTGATCGTAATGGCGCGCAAATCCTATGGGAAAGCCTGCCTTCTGTTTATCGACAATGCGCTGTTTGCGATACAAATTTTTGAATGGTGACATAGCGAACGATATAGACAAAAAATTTAGACTTCCCAATACTGTCAGAAAAAGTGGTAGAAAAAATATGCTCAAAAAACGGAAAATGAACACAGAAAAGAAACAAACCATAAAATTTTCCGTTTAAAATGCATTTTTTGATTCTAAAACGCCTATAGGTTCTATTTTTGTCTTTTTAACTGAGCGGCTTAATTTTGCCATTTCCTCATTTAAAAAAAAGAGGGGGTCTTTGGGATTCATCCCCCAGGGTTTGGCTTTTAATTTTATGTTTGCCCGCAGGGCATCATGTTCAAAACAAAGGCATCGCACACTCTGGGCAGCTCTACCCTCGAAAAATATTTGCAAAAAAATACAAAAAAATAAAAAATCTTGCAATATAAGAAAAAACAAACAATAATAAATAAAATATTCCCAATTTGTTTGTCTGACTTCTATCGAAGCGTGCAACAAATAAACAAACCTAGCAACCCAATCGGTCGCCAATCGCCATCAAGGCAAATTTTTAAGCTGGGGGAATCACTCCCATAACAAAAATCATCTATTTTTACTACAACAATAATATTTTGGATACTCCACCATGGCAAATAAAATAGGGCGCATTTTTGTCATCATACTGATAAGCCTCCTTCTTCTTCATATGCCTCACATTGTTTTTTCTGTGTCCGATACAAAAGCAAACCAAGAGACCATAAAAAAAATACTCCAAGTGGGAAGCGAGATAGATTTTCCTCCATTCGCGATCGTCAATGAAAAAGGCGAAGCCGACGGTTTTAGCGTCGATTTGTTTAAAGCAGTGGCTCAAGAGCTTGGACTGGAAGTCCGATTTCGAGTGGGACATTGGCATGAAATACGCGATGCCCTGGAAAAAGGCGAGATCGATGCCCTGCCTTTTGTTTCCTACTCAAAAGAACGAGATCAGTTGTTCGACTTCACCGCCCCACATACGATAGCCGATGCCACTATTTTTGTCAGAAATGGGGAACGTGGCATCGATACCGAGGCAGATCTTGCCGGACGCACCATCATCGCCATGCGAGATGATGCCACCCATGATTACCTCGTCCGCAATGGTTTCATCCAACACCTGATACTGGTCAACACCATTTCAGATGCCTTGCAGATTCTAGCCAACGGCACAGGAGAGATGGCCTTTCTGCCCCGACTGACCGGTCTGTTGATCATCAATAGAATTGGCCTGAGCAATATCGAAATCAAAGGACCACGCATTTCCGTTCATGGTGGAGGACATAGATTTGCAGTGCGAGAGGGCAATACCGAACTGTTGGCTCAACTTGGCTATGGCCTTGGAATCGTCAAGGCGAATGGCAAATACAACGAAATTTACGACAAATGGTTCGGAATCATTGACCCTAGAGGCATACCAAAAGAGACCATTTACACATATTCCGCTTTAGCGGGTGGTATTTTTCTATTCGTACTGACAATGACCCTGTTATGGTCCTGGTCATTACAACGAGAAGTACGTCAACGTCGTCTGGTTGAGAAGGAGCTCACTCAACAAAAAATTTTTATCGAAGCTGTGCTGGAAAACATCCAAGATGGCATTGTGGTCTGCGATGCAAATGGCACTCTTTCGCACCTTAACCAAGCCTCCCGCGCCATGCACGGTATCCAGGAAAAAAACTTACCACCTGAACAATGGAGCAGTTATGACCATCTTTACTTAGCTGACGGTGTCACCCCCATGCATAAGGAGGATATCCCCCTGTTTAAGGCCTTTTCTGGCCAAAAGGTCTCCAATCAGGAGATGGTCATTATTGCTAAAAATGGTATCAAACGCACGGTATTGGCATCAGGTCAACGGATATCTTCTCCTGAAGGGGAGAGACTCGGGGCTGTGGTGTCCATGTATGATCTCACAGATAAGAAACAAGCCTATGAACATCTTAAACTGAGTGAATCCTACTTTCGTAGTGCTTTTGAAAATGCCACGCACGGGATGTCTTTGCTCTCCCCCGATGGTCGCTTTCTCAAAGTCAACCAAGCCTTTTGTGATATTGTCGGTTATAGCGACGAAGAATTGCTGAACAAAGATTTCCAAAGGCTCACCCATCCAGATGATTTGGAAATCGACTTGGCCTATCTACGCCAGACCTTGGCAGGAACCATTTCAAATTTTCATAGAGAAAAACGCCTTTTCCATAAAAATGGCCAGATCATATGGGTCATCGTGAGCCTCTCTTTGGTCTGGGACATTCAAAAACAGCCCCTCCATTTTGTGGCGCACATTCAGGATATATCCGCCCAAAAAAGCGTCGAAATAGAACTTTTGAATACAAAACGACAATTGGAATTGCAAGTGGATTGCATCAACCACATCCAAAGTTTGTTTATTGAAAAATCAGATTCCAACCTCGTATTTGATTCACTCCTCATGGAGGTTTTAAAACTCACAGCCAGCCAATTTGGATTTGTTGCCGAAGTGCTCCAAAATGAACAAGGAGTCGATTTATTACAGACCCTCGCAATTTCCAACATTGCATGGGATAAGAAGACCCGTTCCTATTACGAGACCCATGGCTCTTCTGGGTTACGCTTTCCTCATATGCATGGTCTTTATGCCGAACCCTTCCTCACGGGTCAACCGGTCATCGCCAATAACCCCTCCACCGATCCACGACGTTGTGGTTTACCCCCTGGACATCCCCCTCTTGACGCCTTTATTGGGTTGCCCATTAAATACGGAGAGGAGATCGTGGGTGTCCTGGGATTAGCCAATCGCCCACAAGGGTATGACATGACCCTGGTTAAATTTATGGAGCCTGTGATGTCTGCTTGTGCGCAAATAATTGCGGGGTATAAAAACAATAAAAGAAGGATTAAAGCCGAGGAGTCCTTGCAACTCGAACGGGATCAGTTATTTAAAATTTTCAATGCCATGAACGATGGCGTTTATATTGTCGACCAAAAATATAATGTCGAGTTTGTAAATCCAATAACAGAAAAAAACTTTGGCCTGCCTGCCGGAAAAAAATGTTACCAATATTTAAATAACATCAACACGCCATGCTCATGGTGCAAGAACGCCCAAGTGTTCGCTGGAGAATCGATCAACTGGGAGTGGCATTCCGTCAAAATTGATCGGACCTTCGACATATTCAGTGCCCCCTTGCGCAATCACGATGGTCATATCAGCAAGATTGATTTTCTTCACGACATCACGGAGCGCAAACAAGGAGAGATGGCCCTCCAGAGGAGTGAAGAACTCTTCCGCCAAATTTTCAAACAAAATTCAGCCGTGTCTATGCTCATTGATCCAAACACGGGCACTATTCTGGATGCCAATATTGCAGCGTCAAATTATTATGGCTATCCACGTTCGACACTACTGACAATGAAGATAACCGATATCAATGTTCTCACACCTGAAAATGTGCAAAAGGAAATGGATTGTGCTCTCCGAGAAGAACGCAACTATTTCGTGTTTCTTCACAAACTGGCGACAGGCGAATTACGTGATGTCGAGGTCTATTCTGGTCCGGTGACCATTGCCAACAAGAGATTTCTTTACTCCATTATTCACGATATAACCGCGCGCAAACAGGCGGAAAATTCGTTACGCCTACGTGAAGCCATTCTCCAGCACATGGAAGAAGGGGTTGCTCTTGTCCACTCTGGCGAGGGAATAATCGTCTATACCAATCCAAAATTTTCGATGATGTTTGGTTATGAACACCATGAGCTGATCGGAATGCATATCGGCATCATTGATACGACCATGGATCAAAAATTGGGAAAAATTTCAGAAGAGATGCTCGCCTCCCTTCACCAAAATGGCATATGGTCTGGAGAGGTCTATAACCAAAAGAAGGATGGCACTGGTTTATGGTGCTACGCCACTGTTTCAACATTCGAGCATCCAACATTTGGAACCGTCTGGATCGTTATTCATCAGGATATTAGCGAGAAAAAACACTTACAAGAGGAGTTGGAACAATTTTTTAACGTCAGCAACGATCTTTTATGTATTGCGGATACCAACGGCTATTTTAAAAGAGCGAATCCAACCTGGCATAAAGTGCTCGGGTTTACGCTGGAAGAGTTGACTTCTAAACCTTTTATCACCTCATTCGTGCATCCTGATGATATTGAGGCTACCATTCAGACGATTTCCATACTGTTAAAAAATCATTCAGAGGTCAATTTTTTTGTCAATCGTTATCGTTGCAAAGAGGGTGGTTACCGCTGGTTGGAATGGCATGCGGTTCCAGTGGGGAATCTCATATATGCCTCAGCGAGAGATATTACTGAGCGCATGACCACTGAGGCACTCCTGCGCGCTCAAGAAGAAGAGTTGCGTCTTTTTTATGACATGCCCTTCATTGGCATGGCCATTATTTCTCCAATCACCAAACGCTGGAATAGAGTCAATCATTATTTATGCCAAATGCTGGGCTATTCCAAGGAAGAACTCTTTCACCGCACTTGGACACAGATAAGCCATCCAGACGATTTAGATGCCGATTTGTGGCATTTTTCGCAAATCATGCATGGAAAATCAAATAGTTATATTATGGACAAAAGATTTATACGCCAGGATAAAAACATCATTGATACCGTCATCAATGTTCAAACGATTCGTCTGCCGGATGGTTCAGTCAGTCGTTTTTTTGCGACGATATTGGATATTACCGAACGCAAAAAGGCGGAGGCAAATTTAAAGGAAAACGCACAGCAGTTAATAGATATCACCAACAACCTAGCCGAGGGTCTGTATGTCATTGATCAGGAATGGCGGATCACCTTTATCAATCCTCAGGCCATCCATATGTTAGGATGGCAGAAGGAAGAGGTGTTGGAACAAAATGTTCACTTTTTAATACATCATTCATATCGTGATGGCACGCCATACCCCCCCTCCGACTGTCATCTGTGTCATGTGCTAGATCAATCCAATGTTTTAAATACAGAGGAATGGTATTGGCGTCGGGATGGCACAGGGTTTGCCGTCTCCGTCATCGCCTCGCCCATTCTCCGAGATGAAAAAATACGCGGGGCAGTAGTGGCCTTTCGAGACATCACCAAACGTAAAGAGGATGAGGAGTGTCTGCGCATCCAGGCACAAGAGTTACGTTTGCGCGAAAAACTGTATAGTTCATTGGTCAACAATGTTCCAGATTATGTCATGCGTTATGATCGACACCACCGACTTATTTTTGCCAATGTTCATGCGATCGACAATTCTGGAAAAACTCAAGATGAATATCTGGGTAAAACGCATCGGGAAATAGGTTTTCCAGAGCATCTGTGCACATTATTGGAACAAAAAATTGATCGTTGTTTCGCAACGCAGGAACAACAAGTAACGCTCTTCGATTTAGAGAGCGCGGAGGGCATCATCACGTTGGAATGGCGCGCCATCCCTGAATTCAATGAAGACGGTGCAATTGATACCGTGCTGGGACTCTCCCGAGATATCACAGATCGCACACAAGCCGAACTTGCCCTGCGGCAAGCCAAAGAACAGGCTGAATTGGCTAACCAAGCCAAAGGGGATTTTCTGGATTCCATGAGCCATGAAATCCGCACACCCATGAACGTGGTGTTGGGCATGTCAGAACTGTTATTGGAAACCGACCTCACCCCTGTGCAACGTCGTTTTACTGAAATCATGCATCACTCAGGAAAAGCCATGTTGGGTGTGGTCAACGATATCCTGGATTTTTCTCGCATCGAATCAGGACGTATTTTATTAGATGAAATCAGCTTCTCCCCCCGCCAAGTCTTGGTAGAGACCGCTCATTTAATGCAGGTAGTTGCTGAAAAAAAGGGGCTCATTATGGAGGAGTGGGTGGCCGAAGAGATACCGGAAAGCGTTCTGGGGGATGATAGCAGAGTGCGTCAGATATTGATCAACCTGATAGGCAATGCGATTAAATTTACCCAGCAGGGACGCATAGATGTGTATTTGACATTATCTCCTGAGGAACCGCACACCCTCCAGTTTCAAGTCGTCGATACCGGTATTGGCATCGCACAAGAACTCTTGGACCACATTTTCGATAAATTCACTCAAGCGGATGCAGGTATTACCAGATCTTATGGGGGCAGCGGTCTCGGACTCGCCATTTCGCAACGTTTAGTGGAGTTGATGGGGGGACGAATCTGGGTGGAAAGCCATTTAGGTCAAGGAAGTTCGTTCTCATTCACGCTCCCCATACGGATTGGCCCCCCCTCTGGATACCAAATAACACCTATTGAGAACAACACAGTCGTCGAGACCAAAGCTTTACGCATTCTTCTTGCAGAAGATGTCGAAGAAAATCAGGCACTTTTCGAAGCATATCTTCTACAAACCCCCTACCAGTTGGTCATGGTAAACGATGGCATTGAGGCGGTTGCCCGCGTACAAAAAGAGGAGTTCGACCTGGTGGTCATGGATGTGCAGATGCCAAAGATGGATGGCTACACCGCCACCCGTCGAATTCGCCAATGGGAACAAGAAATGGGACGCTCTCGATTGCCAATCATCGCCCTTTCAGCTCATGCCATGGAAAAGGAGATGGAACGCAGTCGGGATGCGGGATGTGACATATATCTTTCTAAACCGATCAATAAAAAAACATTGCTCCGTGAACTCCAACAGATCGCCCGTCAATCTGATACAGATGTCGACAGCAAAAAAGGACCTGGTCAGGATCACACTGGTATTTGAATCATGCAACGATAGAAATGATCATAACAATAACATTTTTATTTCGATCCGGGGGGTCACATGGCACACATTCCAATCGCCTCTTATTTATTACGTTGCATACCATTTTTGGTATGGTTGTGTCTGTTGCTGACCGGAATGCAACCAGCTTTGGCAGAACTCCATTTAACGGAAGAGGAACGAGCGTGGCTTGGCAAACACCCTGTGCTACGACATGCCCCAGACCCTGATTATGCCCCTTTTGAGTTTCGCAATACCGATGGAGATATCGAAGGCATTGCCCCAGATACGCTACATCGGATTGCGCTGATTTTAGGGGTGCGCATAGAAACTGTTCCTTCAACATCATGGGGCAACTCATTGAATATGATAAAAAAACGCGAAGCGGATCTGGTAAGTGTAGCCACGCCAACACCGGAACGGGAGAATTTTCTCTCCTTCACCAAACCCTTTGCCATATTCCCGGATTTATTGCTTATGCGTCAAGATAGAAGAGATCATTATAAGCTCAGTCAACTCTCTGGTAAAACCCTGGCGGGCATCAAGGGGTGGGCCATCAACGACACCGTACTTAAGGAATACCCGAAGATTCATTTCCATTGGTTTCCCAATGTCCAAGAGGCCATCACAGCTGTTTCTTTGGGTGAAGTGGATGGCATTTTGCTCAATCGAGCCACGGCCGGATTTTGGACACATCGTCTAAAGCTGACCAATTTACGCAACGCTGGAGAGACCGACTTCTCCTATCGTCTGAGTATTGCCGTTCGCAAAGATTGGCCCATGTTGCGAAACATACTGGACAAGGCATTGGCTGCCATAAACGAAGAGGAACACCGTCGCATTCAGGCGCACTGGTTTGCATTGCAAGATGATACAAAAATTTCTTCTACAACCTTTTGGTGGAAAATCGCCGCTGGTCTGGGGTTCGTTCTCCTGGGGGCGCTGTTCATCTTCAATTGGCAACTGCGTCGTCAAGTGTTGCGTCATACCACGGTATTGGATCAGGAACTGTCCAACGAACAACCCAATGCAAACCAATGCCACCGGGGGCTAGGCGTACTGATTGCTCATCTGCCCTGGCTGGTGCTGATCACCGGTTTGACCATAACCTATTTTTTGTATCAATTTACCAGAAAAAATTCTGATGAGGATTTGCACAAAAACTTCCAGTATCAAACTCAGGAGATCACCATGCGCATCCAAAAACGGATGGAAAACTATGAGCAGATATTGCGGGGGGTTCGTGGTCTGTTCAAGGCATCGCACCGGGTGGAACGCGCTGAATTTCGCAATTTTGTCGCTTCGCTACAGTTAGAGGAGTATGCTCAGGGCATTCAGGGGATCGGTTTTTCTTTAATTGTGCCACCGCAGGAGAAAGAACAACATATCACCGCCATCCGCCAGGAGGGGTTCCCACTCTACACCATCCGTCCAGAGGGAGAACGAGAACTGTATACCAGCATCGTCTATTTAGAACCTTTCTCTCATCGCAACCTAAAGGCGTTTGGCTATGACATGTATTCCGAACCCGTGCGCCGAGCAGCCATGGAACGGGCACGAGATTTGGGTCTAGCCGCTCTGTCGGGCAAAGTCAGGCTGGTCCAAGAGGATCAGTACCATGTGCAGGCGGGCGTTTTGCTCTATGTGCCGATCTACCGCAACAATGCCCCCCACGAGACCTTGGAGGAACGCCGCGCCAACATCGTAGGGTGGGCCTACTCCCCCTTTCGCATGGAAGACTTGATGTTGGGTATTTTAGGTTCACATCCGGCTAACTTCAATATAAAAATCTTTGATGACGACGACATGCAACCCGAAGCGTTCATGTTTGATTCAAACGACACCACCGCCCCCGAACAAGCCACTCCACCACAATACAGAGTCAAGAGACTCTTAGAAATCGCCGGACATACCTGGACCATTCTCATAGATTCCACCCCCTCTTTTGAATCCCAGATAGATTCCGAAAAATCACGGATGTTTCTTTATACGGGCTTGTTGTTGAGCATTATTTTATCCTGGCTCATCTGGCTCCTCATACATGGCAGAAAACAGGCCATCCAGATGGCGCGCCAGATGAATATAGAGTTGCAGGAGAGCAGATTTCGCTGGAAATTTGCCATTGAAGGCTCCGGGGATGGGTTATGGGACTGGGATATTCGATCTGGAACGGTTTTTTTCTCTCAACGCTGGAAAGAGATGCTCGGCTTTGAGGATCATGAAATAGAAAACAATTTTAAGGAATGGGAAGAGCGCGTCCACCCAGAAGACAAGGAGCATACGATGGTCGCCCGGCAAGCGCATCTTGACGGACAGAGTCCGACTTATATCAACGAGCATCGCATCTATTCCAAAGATGGCAGTATAAAATGGATTCTTGACCGAGGCATGGTGGTCAGCCGCACCTCAACGGGTGAGCCGCTGCGCATGATCGGCACGCATTCCGACATCACCGAACGCAAACGCATAGAATTGGCATTACAAGATGAGTTGCGGAAAAATAGATGGTTTACCGAAATCATGGATGACATGGATGCCTATATTTACATCAAAGACCGCGATCTGCGCTATACCTACGCCAACCGTTTGACCTTGAAATTATTCCAATGCAGCGCAGATGAGCTGCTTGGAAAGGATGCTGAACATTTTTTTTCATCTAAAGAGGCCCTGGACCATTTAAAAAGCGTTGACCGACGCATATTAGAAACAGGCGTACCAAACCGAAGAGAGATGACGATTACGCCGATCACGACAGGTGAAATGAGGAGTTATCTGGAAGCCAAACGTCCCATTTATGACGCAGATGGGAACATATGGGGAGTAAGCGGCATCTCAACAGATATAACCGAACAAAAGTGTATCGAAGCGGCTCTCAGAGAAAGCGAACAGCGATTATGGGAGATTGCCACCACCCTGGCTGAAGGACTGTATGTCGTAGATATCAATGGGCTCATCAACTTCATCAATCCCACCGCCTTGCACATGTTGGGATGGAGCGAAAGGGAGGTGATGGGAAAGGAGTCTCATCTTCTGTTTCATCACTCATACCCGGATGGATCGCCCTACCCAGCCAATGTCTGCGCCCTGAAAACGGTGCTACATCACGATAAGATGATTTCCCAGTTCGAAGATTGGTTCTGGCATCGCGATGGGAGATGTTTTCCTGTCTCTGTCATCTCTTCTTCTATTATCCGAAAGGAAAAGGTGTGCGGAGCTGTGGTGGCGTTTCGGGATATCACCGAACGCATGCTCGCAGAAGAGGCCTTGCGCAAATCAACTGGTTTTCTGGAAAAGCTGTTCGATACCACCCATCTTTCCATCGCCTTTCTCGATCGTGATTGCAACTTTATTCGCGTAAACCAATCATATGCGGACTCCTGCGGATTGGCAGCGGATTTCTTTCCTGGCAAAAATCATTTTGCCTTGTATCCACACCAGGAAAACGAGGCCATTTTCCGCCAAACAATCGCAACTGGCGAAATGTTTTCGATAACAGCCCAACCTTTCAAATTCTCCAACCATCCCAAATGGGAGGTCACCTATTGGGACTGGACGTTATACCCCATCAAGGACCAACATGGCATGGTGGAGTGGCTGATCTTCGTTCAGCGTGATGTGACCAGTCACAAACAAGCTGAGTTAGAGCTGTTGCAAGCCAAAGAGCAGGCCGATCAGGCCGCCCAAGTCAAAAGCGAATTTCTAGCTGCTATGAGTCACGAAATCCGCACCCCCATGAATGTGGTGTTGGGCATGTCTGAATTATTGCTGGAAACCGATCTCAACCCCATGCAGCGTCATTTTACCGAAATCATGCACAATTCTGGCAAGGCGTTATTGGGGGTGATCAACGATGTCTTGGATTTTTCTCGTCTTGAGGCGGGACGATTGACACTCTCCGAAGTTGCCTTCTCACCCCGTCAGGTGGTGGAGGAGACGACCCATTTGATGCACATAGCAGCCGAAGAAAAAGGAGTTATTATGGAGGATTGGGTCAGTGCCGATATCCCGAAGGCCATCCTTGGGGATGATGGGCGCCTTCGTCAAATTCTCATCAATCTATTGAGCAATGCGATCAAATTCACCCATCAAGGCCGGATAAATGTCCAATTAACCATGGATCCGGCCAAAGCGAAAACCGCGCTGCTGTTTTGTATCTCCGATACCGGCATCGGCATCGATCAAACACAGATAGACAATATTTTCGAGCAATTTACGCAAGCCAATACGGGAATTACCCGTCGTTATGGAGGGTCCGGGCTGGGACTAACCATCTCCCGAACACTGGTAGAAATGATGGGCGGTCGCATTTGGGTGGAAAGCCAATTGGGCCAGGGAAGCCAGTTTTTCTTCACGTTACCGGTGCGACTTGCGCAAGAACCCGCAAAATTGTCCACGGAACTCTCCCAGACCATTCATACAAAAAATCTGCGCATTTTGCTGGCCGAAGATGTTGAGGAGAACCAAATGCTGTTTGAGGCCTATCTCATGTACACATCTCATCAGTTGCTCATCGCAAAAGATGGAGAGGAGGCGGTGGCACTGGTTCAACAAAATAGGTTCGATGTTATATTTATGGATGTACAGATGCCCAAGCTGGACGGCTACTCTGCAACCCATCAGATACGCCAGTGGGAGTACGAAACAGGCCGCTCGCCCGTGCCGATTATCGCCCTTTCGGCCCACGCCTTGGTGCAAGAAATTCAACGCAGCAAGGAGGCGGGCTGTGATCAATATTTAACCAAACCCATCAATAAAAAAAAGCTGCTGGAGGTTCTGCAACAGATTGCCAACGAACTTCCAAACGAACCTATGATTTAAAAAAATAAGGAGGGCTGGGTCTTTGATTTTTTTCGACCGAAGGGCTTCATAATTCTCTTGACTTTTTAGCAACAAGGATCTATTATAAAAAAAATCGGATGAAGATTGATTTTGAATTTTCTTAAAATACACATAAAAACTTTATTTGGCTATCTGCATGTTTTTCTATTTACAGTTAATTTCAATCAAGCGAAGAGTCTAAAATTTTATAAAATGGATTTATCGCAACTGATAAATTCATTTTTGTTTGGTAATTATTTTATAAAAAGATTTAGTACAACAATAGCCATAAATCTACAAAAAAATGTGACTGCCATTCATATAACTAAAAAGTCGTATTGGAAACAATTTATCATCTGATTTAATATATCAGAAAAATAAAAATCAAGACCTTGGGGGGGCGGAGAACCGCCCCCCAATTCCCCCCACCCTTTTCTTTTAATACTTAAAAAAAAGAGGGGGTTTGGTGGATTCATCCCCCAAGGTTTTGTCTTTGATTTTAATTTTTTGCCCGCAGGGCATTATGTTCAATGTAAAAAATGTGGCAGAAAATTTGCTTTAAATCTGGATCACATCCATAAAAAAATACAAATAAAAACCCAGGAGGCAATAAATCGCCCCCCATTTTCTTCTTATATTTTAATAAAAAATATAAGAAGGGTTATGAGAGATTCATTCCCTAAAGGTTTGATTCTATTTTTTGCCCGGAGGGCATTATGTTTAATGAAACAAGAGAATGCTGTAAAATTTTAACATCTCTATACTCGTTTTTTCAAAACCTAAATCTAAATATCAAAAAAACAACGCATGCCGATCAAATGCTAATTTTAATTAAAAAAGGTCTAAACTAATGGAAATGAATGAAAAAAAATCACTCTCAGAAAAAGACAACAAAGGCCAATCCAGCCGAATTTCGGAAATGGTTTGGGCTTCTGTACTCACCATTGCTGCGGCGCACAATGCCTATGCCGATCTCACCTCGCAAGACAACGACCAAGATTTGTCTAACAATCAGTTAGATCCTCTGATGAATCAGAGAAGACTTGATAAAGAAATTCTCAAAGATGATTCCGGTGGCAATGTTGCCGCACGTGGTGCAGGCGTTGCCGGCAAACAAGAAGAAAAATTGATTGAAAGCCGTGACTCCGAAGCCGTCACCAGAATGCATTTGGGTGAAGGTGGTGAAGGAATGGTGGCGATGAACGCCGATCTCTCTATCGCCGATTTTAATGCCACCTCCCAAGATGATTCGGTTTTAATGGCCCAACTCTCAGGAAGTGCCGATCAAGGCAATGCAGCCCAGGGCGATGGCAACCATTTAGACCTCCATTCCGGTTCATCCGCACCGGGTGCTCCCGATGGAAGTGGTAACTTTGGTCATATTGTCCTTGCCGATGCAGGCAATTCAGCAACGATTTCCGGCAGTTCAGGTGGTGGTTCCCACGCCGCTGCAACAGAGGGTGCTGGCGGGGCATCTGCTGCAAGTATGAGTCCAACCATGCTGGCAATGCTGGGTGTTGGAGCTGTCGCCATTGGTGCTCTTGCCATTGGAGGCAGTGGTGGCGATGACACAGGTGGGGACACAGGTGGGGACACAGGTGGGGATGTCATATTAAACACACCCGGTACGGCTATTGACGGATATATAGCTGGTGCAACTGTATTTTATGATGCCAATGGTAACGGCGTCCAAGATGCCAACGAAACCTTCTCTACGACGACAGATTCATCCGGTAACTTTAGCCTAACTGGCTATACACAAACCCCAGAGGGACAAATCGTGGTGGCTGCGGGAGGAACCGATGTTCTAACCGGAAACGTTATCCACACCTCCATGGTCGCCCCGGTCTCCGCCTCCGGCGAAGTGGTGGTCTCTCCATTTACCACTTTGTTGGCTGCAGGCGTAGATGAGGCGGCACTCAAGGCGGCTATGGGAATTGATCCCAGTGTAGATCTCTCCACCTACGACCCTGTCGCTGCTCTCACCAGCAGTGATCCCGCTGTAGCCGCCGCCGCTGAACATGCCATGATTGCGGCTCAGCAAGTGATGACCGTCTTGCAGGTGGCGGGTGCTTCAGCTGGACCTGGGGCCTCTGCCGCCGATATCGCACACGCGGTCTCCAATGCGGCCTCGTCGATGGGATCTGCCATTTCAGGTGGGGCTGCGGATCTAGGGGCCATCGTAAACCATGTTTTTGCAGATGATCCAACGCTCTCGGCATCCGTTAATGCGGTCAATGCCAATATTCAAGCAAGTCTAGAAGGCAATCTCTCCTCCTCCCTTATATCAGGGAATGCGGGTGCCTTGTTTGACGCTTTAGGTGCCATTTCTGTGGCCCAGACCGGCTTTGTCAATGCGGTTTCCAATGGCAATGATCTTGGCTCCACTTGGGCCAATTCCGATTATATCTCCGCGCAAGATTCCGCTGTCGTGGTTGATTTAAACGGGGCTATGCACGATTTCCTCTCCTCGCAGGGTGTCACAAGCTTAGCAGGGGCAAATTTTACCATCTCCGACACCACGTTTTTAACGGATCTGCTTTCCGGTGACGTGGCAGGAATCAACAGTATCGCCGACTTGGGCGGATCGGCGACAGTCGAGATCACCGATGCCGATTTCTTAGCCCAATTGATGTCTGGTACCATTGGTAATGGGGGCGGATTGGCGGATTTGGGGGTAGATATCGTGCTTGACGATGGGGCGATGAATGGCTTGGATAGCGCATTGTTTACCGAACTTCAAAATCAAATCGCTTCAGGGGATTTGGGCATTTCGGTGACAGATTTGGGAGACTATTAATCCGAAATAATCGTTGTGCAACGGTTTTTGATCTGGCCGTTGCACAACGAAAGGGTTCCAACAAAAGGCAACTCATTTTCGGAGAGTGACCTGCTTATTTGACCTGATCAACAAAGTCGTCACTCAAAAGGTGAGTGTACACTCACCAAAAATTTTGGAATCAGGATACAATCCCGTGGCGTTAAGAATCAACATTACCTCAGGGGCCTTTCTTACATCACTGCTGGAAAAAGAACGCGGGCCGATTGCCAAACTTCTCCTGGACAGTCGCCGCGTTTTTGTTTTTGCCATTTTTTTGACAGCCGTTACCGAAATTTTGTCGATTGCCCCGATCCTCTTTATGGTCAATCTATTTGATCGGGTGATTTCGAGCCGCAGTGTGGTGACGCTCATCTCTTTGACGGTCTTATTGTTTGCTGTCTATGCCTTTGACAATTCTTTGGAATGGGTCCGCAGACGCTTGATGACCCGTTTTGCCATGCGCCTGGATTGGGACATTGCCATTGATGTTTTTGATGCCTCGTTTCGTCGTTTTGCTGGGCTTAAACCGGTAAACGTGCAGCAAATTATGGGTGATGTGGTTGAATTGCGAAATTTTTTTCAAGGCCGTCTATTGATCGGGGTTATGGAAGCCCCATTTGCAATTGTATTTGCTGTTATTGCCTCATTTTTCCATATTTGGCTCTCCTATTTTGCTTTTGGTGCGCTGACAACACTCATGCTTTTATCCTATTTCAAGCAAAGGGCGGCCACCCCTTTGATGCGCAGAGCCAATCAATCCGCCGCTGAAACCAATCAAATGGTGGCGGAGTCTTTACGTCATTCAGAGACCGCTTTGGCGTTGGGAATGATGGGGACCATCCGCAATAAATGGTATAAAGCCCATCAAGACGATCTTTTGCTGCAAGCCCATGGAACGGAGGTTGGGGGGTTGATTGGTGGTGCTGCCTCTGTATTAACCCGATCCATGCCACAACTCTCCATGGCTTTGATGGTTTATTTATCCATCATGAACGAAGTCACGGGGGGAATGGCGATTGGAGGGATGTTTCTCATATCAAAAACCATGCGTCCGATACAAACGATGATGAATGAATGGCATAAAATCATTCAAGTCAAGCTGGCCTTAGAACGATTGGAACGGCTTTTGGGTCAAGACGAAGTATGGCAAGATAAGATGCCCTTACCTGCCGCGACTGGAGAGTTAGAGGTTGTTAAGTTAATTGCCATGCCAGCCAACAAAAATCGGACCTTGCTGACTGGAATCCATTTTACGCTCCAACCAGGAACCGTTTTGGCGATCATTGGCCCCAGTGCCTCTGGGAAAACCACCTTGGCCAAACATCTTGTGGGGATCATGCGTCCCACCTCTGGGGTTGTGCGCTTGGATGGGGCGGATATCGCCGACTGGATTCGCGCCGAACATGTTCCCCATTTGGGATATGTACCACAAGATGTCATGGTTTTAGAAGGAAGCGTTGCCGAAAACATCGCCCGTATGGGCACAGTCAATTCACAAGAGGTCGTCCGGGCGGCCCAACTTGTGGGGCTTCACCGAACCATTTTATCTTTTCCAAATGGCTATGAAACACAAATCGGACCCGGAGGATATGTCCTGACTGGGGGTCAAAAGCAGCGTTTATTGATCGCCCGTGCCCTGTATGGCAACCCGAAGCTCGTTGTGATGGATGAACCCAGTTCCAGCCTGGATATGGCTGCGGAACAAGCATTGATTGAAACCATTAAAACCCTAAGGAATCAAAATACTACTGTAGTACTAACCACTCATCGACCCAATTTGGTAGCGATTTCTGACTATTTATTGGTGTTGGAAAATGGGTATCAGACGGCCTTTGGACCCACCAAAGAGTTGGGTGAAAATGCCGCGCGTCTAGCCAATCAAAAGGCCCTTTCTCAAACACCCGCGTCCTCAACGACACCCTCTAAAACAACCACTGCTCTCTCCCCAGAGCCACCTCCTGTAACACCCGTTCTGCTCAAAAAGACGGCGGTGCCAGAGGCGAAACGCCGTCTGAACGCAACCGGCAAACCAAAAAAGGCTCCTACCCACTCCTCTATCCCCTCAACTGAGAAAAAGGCGATAAAAGTGGAGAGCAAAATTACCGCAGAGGAAGCCTCGTGATAAAAAAAATTTTGCAGGCTTGGCGGCAAGCAATCAATCCCTATCAACGAGATAAACTCACCCCGCGTTATAATTTGGAACCGATTACCATTGTGGAATCGGATCTCAAAAAAATTTCGTTCCGATATTTTTTGTGGGCCTTTGTTCTGTTTTTTATCTGGGCCTCTTATGCCCCTTTGGATGCTGGGGTGCATTTAAATGGAACAATTATCGTACAAGGCAACCGCAAGGCCGTACAACATCCCCATGGGGGAGTGGTAGACGAAATTTTGATTTATGAAGGATCCCAGGTAAAACAAGGAGATGTCTTAATTCGCATCAATCAATTAAGTACCCAGGCCGATTTGAATAGCAAAGAGTTAGATTATATCAACGCCCTTTGTGAAGAGTCCCGTCTCATCGCGGAACGAGAGAGGCTCAATAAAATTCACTGGCTGGATGAGTTAATAGCCTTTGGTTCAACGACCAAAGTAGAAGAAGCCAAAATGATGCAGGTCCGCTTGATCAATTCTCGCAGACAAGATTTTAACAATAAAGTCAGTATACTCCAAGAACAGATTGCCGGTTTGGAGCAACTGATCACGGAGTTGCAAGGCATTATCAAAATTCGCAAGCATCAGTTAGAGTTGATTACCGAGGATGCCAAAAACAATGCCGATTTAGCGAAAGAAGGGTATGTTTCCCAAAGTCACGCCAATGAACTGGAACGGGCACGCAGTGATCTATTGGCCAATATTGCCTCGACCATTGCCGATATTTCTAAACATCGTTCCAATATTACCTCGGCCAAATTGCAGATTGCCCAAGAGACCTCGGCTTTTTTTAAAGATGTGGATGCGGCACTCAAAGATGTTCAACAAAAACGCAAATCGTTGCAAACGGCGGTTGATTCGTTGCGTTTTAACCTCAGTTTAACAGATCTAAAAGCTCCCGTCAGTGGCACTGTAGTTGGTTTGAATGTCTATACGGTAGGAGGGGTGATCAAAGGAGGGGATGTTTTGATGGAGATTGTCCCCATTTCGGAGCAGTTAATCATCGATGCCAAAGTTCCTACACATTTGATTGATAAGGTAAGAAAAGGTTTAGATGCCGACATACGTTTTACAGCGTTCAGTTTGGTCACCACCCCGGTCATTCCTGGAAAGGTTATTTTGGTCGGGGCAGATCGACTGTTAAAATCGGCTCAAGATGATCCCATGACCCCCGCAGAATATTATCTGGCGCAAGTGGAGACCACACAAAAAGGGTATAAACTGTTAGGAAATAACGTCATACAGGCGGGGATGCCGGTGGATGTTATTGTCAAAACAGGAGAACGCACCTTCTTGAGTTATATCCTTAAACCCATTATGGATCGTTTTGCGGTATCGTTTAAGGAGGATTAAAATGAACCGCAAAGGGTGGTGGATGGTTTGCTTATCTCTTTTTTTTCAAACTGATATTGCCTGTGGGGAGACCTTCCTACAGCTACAAAAAGACCGTATCCAAAAGAATCAACCATTGATCCTTCTCGCAGAGAGTGAGACAACAACTCCGCTCCCTTTGCAGATGTCGGAAGCTAATTTAAAAAAAACGACTGTCGAAAAGAGTCCTCTGATTTTACTCGGCTCATACCAAAAAGCGCAAATATTTGATCCTCTGTATCGGGCAGCTCTGGCAGAAAGAGATGCCAGTCTCATTGCCTCGAAAGTAGCGGGTATGGCTTTTTATCCCCAATTAAAACTATCTACAACCCAGTATGAAAGCGAAAATGGGCAAATGCGTTGGACCGCCACGATCAGTCAACCGATTATCAATGCCGAACGTTTTGCCTCCTGGCGAGAAGAGGAACCCCGGGTATTGATCACGGGATTAAACTTAAAAATCAAACAAAATGAGTTAGCCAAACGGATTTATAAAATTTTTTCAGAATTGACCATGGCCAGGGAAGGGTTGAGCCAGAATAAAAAACGTATTGAGGCCTTGGAAGAACAATGGCAAGCAGGTAAAAGGGCTTTGCAACTTGGTCAAGGGACGATTACAGATTTGCGTGATGCGGAAGTTAAAGTATTGCAGGCCAAGGCGGATAATTTAAGATTAAACGCCGATTTACAGGCAGCTGAACAAGAATATGAATCTATAATAGGCATAAGAACGCCCCAATTTAAGCTAAAACGCCAAGGCGGAAGCCATCTAGTTGACCATATTGAGACCGAAGGTCCGGCTCTTAACATTGATAACAATCCAGAGTTATTATTAGCGCGGCTGAGTGAGCGCCTAGGTGAGTTATCGGCCATTCGCGCCAAATCGGCCTGGATCCCTGAATTAAATGCCGCCTATACCATGACCAAAAAGGGAAATTCTTCGGACAGTTATATGGGTTTTGTCTTGAGTATGCCGGTCAATGCCGGGGGCATCCTAGGTCTTTATTCCGCCGATGCCAATTTGACCAAATTACGGGAAGAGAGTCAGGATAAGGAACGTCGGATACGTCTGAACATGGATCATCTTGTAAACGTGGTACATACGGGAGGAGCTGAGGTGGATATGCGCTTAGCGGCGATTGAGGCGGCCGAACTCAGTGTAGACGCCAACAAAAAAAGCTATAAAGGCGGAGTGCGGACCTTGTTGGATGTTTTGGGAAGCATTGAAGTTCTTTATTCGGTCAAAAATGAATTTATCAGATCTTTGCTTAATTTAGGAGATAATGTCATAAATCTGCATTTATTACGTGGGGGGGATGTGGAATCAGGTCTGGAAATGGTCGAAAATATGTTGCTTGATACGGAAATACACTAAAATCATTGTAACCGTTCACCGAAGTAAAATTTTACGTTTTATTAATAAAAAAAAGGGGTCTGGGGGATTGCCCCCAGGGTTTTGGTTCTGACTTTGCTTTTGACTTTGCTTTTGACTTTGCTTTTGACTTTGCTTTTGACTTTGCTTTTGAATTCGGTTTTGCTTTCTTCAAATAGCAGGGGGGTTGGGGGATGCAATCCCCCAAGGGGTCTTGTTTTTGATTTTTTTATCTGAACGGTTACTATCATTCATTACGACAAAATATCCCAATTTAGGTACCACCACATTTAAATGTGGACGATGAACGAGTGCCTGAACAAAAAGCCAAGTCAAGACCTTGGGGGATTGCATCCCCCAATCCCCCTGCTTTTTGAAGGAAGCAAAACCGAGGTCAAAAGCAAAATCAAAACCCTGGGGGCAATCCCCCAGACCCCTTTTTTTTTAAGTGGTGGTACCGAATTCCCCCCCACCCTTTTTTTTTAATTTTCTGCCCGCAGGGGCAGGGCACTATGTTCCCAAAAAAGCAACAACTCTTTCACTGTCTACCGTTTCATGCGTTTTATACGAACTATTCAATCTTTCAATATTTCTCAAATCAATGCCATTCAATGGCGTGCCGGAAATTGTTTTGGCATGGAGGTCAACAAACGTGGCAGAAGAGATAATTTTGGGGTCAATATATTTTTCCCTATGGACCATGATATAGGATGGATAGACAGTCGGAAAAAATAGCCGACGATTGGCCATCTCATGAATAAATTTTAGAAAAACCTCATAATGATTAAAAATTTTTCTACACCCACCAAGGGTATGGATCAAATCGATCTCATAATCGATCACCTCTGCGAAAGAGAGGTCTGTTTTGTTCATTTTATAGGCAGAAAAGGCCCGTTCGATGGGATCGCGCAGGCAAATCACATAAATAGCCGTCGGTTGGAAGGTCAAAATAAAATCTTGCCCTACACGGCTTAACAAACTGGCGGTCGATTTATCCAGGAGGTAATCATAGGAGATCGGTTGGTCTGTCTCATCCATGAGATAGGAGTCTAGAAACATTTCACGTTTTACACGAAGATTTTTTACAGAAGATAGTATCGTCAGGGGTTCCATGCAGGCCGGTTGCAAACAGGAAATGGATGCAGAAACAAGCTCCCCCAGGGAGGTGGTTCCACACCTTGGGAAGCCACAAATAAAAAATAATTTAGGCGATTCATGGCGAAATGGTCGATAACAAAAACTCTTGACCGTTGCCAAATATTCCTCTCTGGAAAAAAAACCCTGGACCTGCATGTCAAACAATAAATGCTTTACTCTATTATGGTAATAACCAATATTTTGATCTTTGTAGATGGAGGCTTGTCTGAGACAATCCAAAGCAAGGGGATAACGTTCTATGCTTACCGAGAGAAAGGCAAAATTCAAGTAGGAATAGAGAATCATATATTCCTGATGCGTGATGGACAACGCATATTCAGCAAAGGCACCATGATAATTATTTTGGGAAAATAATAGATCCGCTTTTATACGATGAGGTGCCGCCTCTTGTGGTGAGAGGATAACCGATGGGGCGTGACCGGACTGTGCTGCATTCATAGCCTCTTGAGAGGAGAGAATATCTTTCAAAAGAGTTTGTTCAGGGATATAGGGGGGGGCAAGTTGCATAAAAATACCTTCCAATGATTGCTTTAAGGAGACGATACCCCGTCGAAAAAAATCAAGACCTTGGGGGGGCAAAAAACCGGCCCACCCTTTTCTTTTAATACTAAAAAAAAATTGCCCAAAAGGGATTATATTCTGATTTATAACGTTTTGCTTTTTTAAATGCAAAAAACATCCTAGAAATCAAAAAAGATGCCATGTATGATGACATAAATTTCTTTCATACGACTAATCCTAATTCATATGAATGTATCGAAAAAATAAAAATTAAGACATCGGAGAGCCCAGAACCGCCCCCCAAATTCCCCTACCTTTTTTTAATTCTTTAAAAAAAAAGAGGGGGTCTGGGGGATTCATCCCCCAGGGTTTGGCTTTTAATTTTTTGCCCCATAAAGACCGAGAACAAATGGCTATCATTCTTACGCAGACACTGATTCAATCGCTTCGGGAGCAAGGTGTTTCCACATTGTGGAACCCGGGAGCTACATTACCAGAAAGCTCTCTCTTCGAACCGCCATGCAGTATAAAATGGATGAATATTCAGCATGATTTTTATCTTGGCGCATTTAGTTATGGTGTTAGCGGCTTTTATTTTTATTGCCGCATTGGACGTTATTGTTCCATTGGCGAACAGGTTGAAATTGGTCGTCATCCGCATCCCTTGCATTATTTTAGCACCTCCCCATTCTTCTATTCGCACTATGAGGAGGTGTTGAATCAAACCATGCCGACAGAGTGGCAGTTCGATTTTTCAAATGATTTTAAACGAAAAACACCTCCTGTCACAGCAAAAAGCACCCTCATCGGCAACGATGTTTGGATCGGGCACGGTGCATTCATTATGCCTGGCGTTCATGTCGGTGATGGGGCCGTCATTGCGGCCCGCTCCGTGGTGACCAAAGATGTACCCGACTTTGCGGTTGTCGCCGGTGTTCCGGCCAAGATTATTAAATATAAGGTTCCAGAAAATCAAATTGAGGCTATGAAAAAATCCAAATGGTGGGAATTCGCTCCGTGGCAATTCAAGGGAGTTCATTTAGATAATATTCCACTTTTTCTGGATTATATGACGAGATTGAGAGAAAGCAATGCACGTATCTATTCCCCAGCAGAGATCAAATTACAGGATTTTGTATAATGGTCACAGCTCATTTAAGCGTGGACGATGAACGAGTGCCTGAACAAAAAGCAAAGTCAAGACCTTGGGGGATTGCATCCCCCAATCCCCCTGCTTTTTGAAGGAAGCAAAACCGAGGTCAAAAGCAAAATCAAAACCCTGGGGGCAATCCCCCAATCTTTAGCGGATGAATATTTGGCCTCTGGCCAATATCGTCAAGCCCTCCACTACGCCCTCCAAGCCGCCCAAGAGAACCCACACAGTTGGCAAGGGCTGCATCGTGCCGCTTTGGCGATGCGTCTGTTGGGGCAATTGCCCCAGGCCCTGCAAATGCTGGCCAAATTGCACCATCGTTTTCCCGATATCCCAGAAATTCGTCGAGATTTGGGAGATTTTATTTGCAAAGTTTTGGGAGATTGGCAAAATGCCTGGAAAATTTGGCACCCTCTGCAAAATCGTCCTGAATTTAAACGCGAGATGGCTTGGTTGCACATCAAAAGGCAAATATATGCGGGAACATCAAGTTATATAAAACTCCATCAAGAAATTTTGCAATATGCCTCCACCTATCTCACCCTTCCTGAGGTTTCTTCCTTACCACAAAATACCACATCGCTTTCCCCCTCTTTGCCATCTAATCCACTCCCAGGTAAAACCCGTCTTCGCTTGGGCTTGATTTCCACTTTTTTTCGAGCTTCGCCAGTCTATTATTTATGTTTTGGGGCCATACGGCATCTGGCCTTGGAATTTGATCTCATTTTTTTTTCCAGAGAAACCATTGCGGATTGGGCCACGGACGCCTTTAAAGAATTAGCCTATGAGTGGTATGAAGTCAAATCGTTATCCCCAGAGGCGTTGGCGGTATTTTTAAAGCAACAACATCTGGATATTTTAGTGGAGATGTGCGGTTGGTTGGATCTCCAAGCGTTGCAAGCGGTGAGCAGTCGACCAGCGCGGCGGGTCTATAAATGGATTGGGGGGCAATCGACGACCACTGGCTTGACAATTTTTGATGGTTTTATAAGCGATGTGCATCAAACCCCTTTGCCATTGCAATCTCTTTACAGCGAGCCGCTGATTTTATTGCCCTCCGGGTATGCCACCTATACCCCTCCCCCCTATTTTCCTCCCCCCCAACGAGGCTCTTTGGATGGGGGTTGGCAAGTTGGTGTGATTGCCCATCCCATGAAAATTTCTCCACCATTTTTGCACTATTTACGCACCGAGATGCAAAAACTGGATCCCCAGTTGAGAGAAAAAATGTCCTTATCCTTTATTGGCTGGCGTTATGGTCATCCCTTGTTGCAAAAGCGTCTAACGGAAGCCCTGTGGAGCTCTTCTGGGCAAGAGGGATCCCCTATGCAGATAAAATTTTTACCTACCTCTGGCCATGAGGCATTTTTGCATGCGGTCGCCGCACTGGATTGGGTGATTGATACGTTTCCATATACCAATGGCGTAACGGCTTTGGAGAGTTTGGCTTTAGGTGTTCCCTTGCGAACTCGCGTGGGACGACTGTTCAGTGAACGACATGCCTACAGCCATTGTCGGTTTGCTGGATTGACACATGCTGAGTGTGATCTCATACAGATTGGCGCGTTTACCCCCCCTTTATTTCCTAAAAAAAGGCACTCTTTGTTGGCAAAAGATTGTTTGCGTTTAAATCATGTTGGGGTTGCGCAGGAGTTGGTAAAGGTGTTTAATACAGAATAAAAAAAGAGGGGATCTGGGGAATTCCTCCCCCAGGGGTTTGTTTTTGGCCTTTTTTGCCCAACTTGGACGATAGGTTATCATGCATTCAACCGCGTTGATTTATCAAATTTATTATCGTGAAGAACAAAAAGATCACCTCGATTCTGCCTTTGTTCCTTATGACAATAGCGCGGACAAGGATCCTTTGCTTGAATTTAACGTCTTTCGCAAACTACAAAGTGCCCATGGAGAGAAACAACCTCCCCTGTGGGGAGCGGTCTCTTGGAAGTTTGGCAGCAAAACCGGCTGGAGTGGAGAAGAGTTATACCAATTTATCGCCCAGCATCCCGGCTATGATGTCTATTATTGCAATCCCCACCCTGAATTTGAGGCGTTATACCCAAATTTTTGGATGCAGGGTGAATCTGCCCATCCCGATTTTTTACGTTTAAGTCGAGAAATTTTTACGTATGCCCAATTGCCTCAGGAGTTATTAACCACGCTCTACCCTTCCCGGGCGTTTGCCTCAACCAACTATTTTATTGCGACGCCCCATTTTTGGAATGGATATCTTTCGTTTGTGGAAGAGGTGTTGGAAAAGAGCCTGCAAAAAGTCTCTTCCGAAGTGATGGCCTTGCTCTATTCCAGTGCGGCCGATAGCAAAGGGGTTCATGCCAACGCCAATTATTTGCCCTTTATCGTCGAACGGTTATTCACCATTTTTTTAACCACCGAGTTTGGCCGTTCCTGCCGGGGGATCAAATATGCATTACCCGCCATCGACAAAAAACTCAACATTCATTTACATCATCTTCGGCAGATGAAAGATTTCGCCTGTCAACACCATTCTTTGTGGATGGCATCCTGCTGGTTAAACTATCGCAATCTTTATCTGGCCCAACAACATGACCGAAGCTGGCTTGTAAAATATTTATTGTCTGTGACCCCAAAAAAAATAGAATTTTTAGATTTTCCGCATCTCTTTTCGGATCATAGCGTTCCATGAAGATAGAGATATTTGCGGCACCTCAACTGGACCAAATGCCCCCTTGGGAGGCTCCCCTCATTTTTGTTATGCCAAGTCTAGACCTGGAAATGGCTGGTCGATGTGCAGGATTGCTGGCTTCCCGATCCGGGGAAAATGGCGTTATTTTAATTGTGCATGACACCCTTGGCGAAGGATTTATCCAGGTATGCAACCGAGCTTTCCGGCGCAGCAGGTGCGAATTTTTTGGTTATGTGGCTCAAGATGCCTATCCGGGTCGAGCTTGGTTGATGCTAGGCAAGCGGGCCTTGGTGCAAAACAATAAATCTCTGCTGGCATTCAACGATGGCAAATGGCATGGCTTATTAGCCAGTTTCGGTTTGGTGCGCCGCTCTTGGGCTTTGAATAATTATGCAGGTGAGTTATTCTATCCTGGATATAAACGGCATTATGCCGATGCAGAATTGACCCTTTTGGCCAAAAATGATCACACCCTGTGTTATGATCCCCGCAGTCTCCTGGTAGAGGTGGATTGGGAAAAAGAGATGAAAGGGGTAGATCATACCGATAAAGCTCTATTCAAACGACGTGCGGCAACATTGTTTGATGGGCGTGTAACCGATCCTCAATATTGCCAAATTTTTCCTAGAGATCACATGCAATGAATATATTAGTTCTGGGGCGCGCAAAAACCGGTACAACAATTATTGCCAAAACCATCCAAAACAGCCTTGAAAATGCCAGTTTCATGATGGAACCAACCATGGTGCATCTCTTTTTGGAGTATCCAATCGGCAATTTGGTCACCAAAATAATTTATGAACATTGGTCAGATCGTCCATATCTGCGGTTGGCCATTATGAATAATGAACTCTCTTTAAAATTTCAGAAAAAAGTCGCCATCATCCGTGATCCACGGGATGAGATGATCAGCCGTCTTTTTTATATCGCATATGCCTATTTTAGCGAAAAAAAAGTGTCAAGAGAGCAATTGCATCCCTGGCTAGAAATTATTAAAACAAAAGAACGCACGCCTCAGGAGATCTCATTCGAACAGATGTTTGAGGTGTTATATAAGGTTATTGGTATTCGTCATACGTTACACATGAACGATTCTTTTAACTATATCCGTTTTTTAAAACAAAATAATAAAAATATATTTATTCTTCGCTATGAAGATTTTATCGAAAATCGTCTGCAACCATTGACCGACTATTTGGAATTTTCGTTAACAGAGAGACGTGACGTTGGCACTGAATTTGATCGCACCCGCCGTTCCAGTGGATGCAACAACTGGAAAAATTTTTTTATCCCCGCCGACCTGGATAAATTTAAACAACTACACGGAGAGGAAATGGAAGAAATGGGCTATACCGATTGGCAGCTCACGCCAACAACCTCTTTAAATCCTGAACACGGATCCCTTTATCTGGAACGCATTCTTCAAGAAGCGGTCATGCGCCTTGATGCGAAAAATGCTCCCGATGCCAACAAAAGGAGTTGAGATGAATCCAGGCGTTTCTCCTGTATCAACACAATATATCGGCCATCTGGATGGGGTACACGGGTCGGTGATCTTTGGCTGGGTGATAGACCGATGGAATCTGCAACGTCGGTTATCGGTGGAAATTATCGCTAACGACCAAGTGATTGCCCAAGGGAGTGCCAATCGTTCGCATAAATTTCTTGTAGAAAAAAAAATTGGGGATGGTCGTTACGGTTTTAAAATTCTTTTACCGGATCTTCTCAAAGAAAATCAACGAATAATCCTGCGCGCACGTGTGCCAGAGAGCGATTTTTGGCTAACGGGAGAACAGCTATGGCAGGCGCAACCCCCTTTGCGGGGACATATTGAAGGAATTTCTGCGGGAATGGTGTTTGGCTGGTTGGAAGGGATACCGACAGAAAAAGGAGCACATTTAGAAGTTCAATTGGACGGGGATGCTGTGGGATTGGCAACCATAGATAAACAATGCGATGTTCCAGGAGTCACCTCATCAAATCAGCAAAAAATTTTACGATTTTTTTTTGATTTAACCCCCTATCTTAAAGATGGCTTTGCACAAACATTGACGCTCATTGAGACGACATCTGGTCAGTGCCTACCTGGAACCCCTTTAAATTTACAACAAAATCTTGTTTGGGGCTGTGTAGATCACGTCAATGGGTTTGAATTCATTGGTTGGATCGTCCATTTGGATCCCAAAGTGATCCATTGTGGTGTCGAATTGTGGGTAGATGGTTTTTGTGCGACCACGACTTTGGCGCAAAAATCTCGTCTAGACCTATTTGCCATGGGACTGAAACGGGTCCGATGTGGTTTTTCTTTGGTGGTCCCACCGCGTTTCTATGACGGTCACTACCGAAAAATTTCGATCCGCAGCCAAGAGAGTGGCACCGAACTGCGCAACGGAGGGCGGGAGTGGCAAGCACAAATTCGATATATGATCGAACATGTTGATCAAAATCAACTTTCTGGGTGGTTGTTCGATATTTGCGCACCAAACAAAATAATCACCCTGGATCTTTGGGAAGCAGATAGAGTGATCGCCTCAACCGAAGCCAGTGGTCAACGCCCGGATGTTGGCAAAGTTTTAAATTTGCCGAGCACACTGGCATGTGGTTTTTCTTTTGCTTTGCCGCCCGACCCATCCCCCTGGCTGGAACGGCGGTTGTCTCTATGCCCGCAAGGGATGCGGGAATCGATCATTGGCAAAGATATTCTTTTGCTACAACGCCATGAAACCATACGACAAGCCGAACTACTGGCCCGGGAGTCTGGTCTGGTGGGATATTTTATTCCAGACTGGATCGCCCAATGGCGGGCAGATGAGATACGCTCCCCTATTCAATTTCGAGAGGTGGCCTCTGTGATACCCTCTGAAGAGAGGGTAGATATCATTATTCCAGTTTACAAAGGATATGATGAAACTCTCGCCTGTGTGCAGAGTGTTCTAAATTGCCGTGAAACACACCCCTTTGAACTCATTGTTCTCAACGATGCCTCTCCCGATTCTCTTTTGTGTGAGGCCTTGCAACGACTGGCTAGCAGCCATGGTTTTACATGGATCGAAAATGTCAAGAATATCGGTTTTGTAGCGACGGTCAATCGGGGGATGCGCTTACATAGCGGACGGGATGTCATATTGCTCAATGCCGATACAGTTGTTCCCCCTTCGGACTGGATCACCCGATTGCGCCAAGCGGCCTATCGCCAACCAAAAACGGCAACGGTCACCCCCTTTTCCAATCGAGCCACCATATGCTCCTTACCCCGCAACCTTTATGACAATCTCATGCCATCTGGCGAGACGGTGGCGACATTAGATGCTCTATGTCAGGAGTCAAACAAAGAAATCGAGATTGAAATTCCCACGGCAGTGGGTTTTTGTATGTATATTCGTCGTCAAGCTTTGGCGGAAGTGGGTTTTTTTAATGAACAACGCTGGGGCAAAGGGTATGGTGAGGAGAATGAATTTTGCATTCTCAGTGCCGCCCTGGGTTGGCGACATGTCATCGCCACGGATCTCTTTGTCCAGCATCATGGATCGGTTTCGTTTCAGGGGGAAAAGGGACAACGCGTTTCTGAAAATTTAAATATTTTAAACAAGTTATATCCTGATTATGCCCCACGAATTCAAAATTTTATCGCCGCAGATCCCCTATGGCAAGCGCGTGGGCGGGTTGTTTTGGCACTCATGCGCGGCAAGGCAACGCGCTTTATGTTGCATGTGGTTCACCATTGGGGAGGAGGAATCGAAAATCATCTGCGCCAACTGTGTCATCGTTTGGAACAAGAGGGAGAAGCGACCCTTATTTTACGCCCTGGAGCCCATGGCTGGATTGAATTAACCACGCTCTCTGAAGATCTTCTGCTTTCCTACCCGAAGGGATTTTCCTTTGATGTTTTAGTAGAAGATTTGCAGCAACTGGGAATCTGGCATCTCCATTTTCATCAAACCATTGGATTGCCGTTGACGATCTGGGAGTTGCCCAAGAGACTGGGGATTGGGTATGACTATACCATTCATGACTATTTTTTTGGCTGTCCACGGATTAATTTACTCAACGTGCGCCAGCGTTATTGCGGTATTCCTAACCTGGAAGAGTGTGAATTTTGTATCCAGTCCGAACCATTACCAAAAGAAATTGCGCCCCTTTTTACCCAAATTGGTGAGACCGTAGAGGCATGGCGCACATTTTATCAAGCCCAATTCGCGCAAGCGAGACGTCTATTTGCCCCTAGCCAAGATGCCCTGCAACATTTCCAACGTTTTTTTGATGTACCTCAAATGGTTTACCAGCCTCATCCAGAACGCCCTTTTACAAAAATATTGCCCCCTCCTCTCTTAATCGGCGGAGAGTTGCGCGTTGCGGTGATTGGTGCCATTGGCATACATAAAGGACATGCCATTCTTTGGCAGATGGCGCGTTTAGCTTTTGAAAAAAAGCTTGCCCTGCGATTTATAATCATTGGCTATACCTGCGATAACAAAGCCTATGCCTCCTTGCCAAACGTAGATATTCTCGGTCCCTACAAACCAGAAGATCTTCCGACTTTATTGGAGGCCTCGGAATGTTCTCTCGCATTATTTTTAAGCCGCTGGCCAGAAACCTATAGTTACACATTAACCGAGGCTCTCAGGAGCGGATTGATTCCGGTTGTTCCTGATCTAGGTGCCCTCGCTGAACGATTAAAACATTTACAGTGTGGCTATCTGTTCCCGCTAGAAATTACTCCCGGGGATCTTTTAAAAAGGTTGCAACAGATCGTTACAGAAGGACAAAATAAAATACCTGTGCAAATAGAATATCTTGGATTACAAGAAAATTTATGTAAAAGCTATTATGCCTTTGAAAACGGATATCATTTAGGGTATAGAACGAACAATAAAAAACTTTTTTAGAAAGTTGGTAACAAGAGATACTGATTTTTTTTGATATGTTTTGGCCAGAATAAAATATTTTTATCTTATAAATCAACATATATGGAATCAAAATCAATGCCTACCAAAAAAAAATCATTACCCAAAGGATATATAGACCATCTAAGCACAGAGATCATCTCTGGTTGGGTGGCTATTCAGGACTCCGATGAACGCCTAGAGATTGAGTTATTGATCGACGATATCGCAGTGACCAGCACAAAAGCCGATTTATATCGACAAGATTTACAAGAAGCTGGGATCGGCGATGGCAAACATGGTTTTCAAATGTTATTTCCACAAATATTGTTGGATGGGCAAGAACATCATCTTGTGGTGCGAGAAATCTCCAGTGGTCATTGTTTTGTCAATGAAACAAGAGTGCTTGGTCACCCCTCTGAAGAATCTATCTCCTTACAAAATCAGTTGATGGAACAGGAGAAGCTGCTCGTTAATGCGCATCAAACCGAAAAAAATTTTAATAATGATATTCTCTCCAAACCACGCGGTTATATCGACCGCATGAAAAATTTTGTCCTTCAAGGATGGGCAGTGGATGGAGATGGTCACCCGGCACAATTGCAATTATGTATCGACGATGAGACCATCGAATGCTACACCCTCCGTTCCCATCGTCAGGATGTCATCTCCACACTCAATATTGAAAATGCAAAAGTTGGTTTTGACATCTATTTGCCTGGCTATATTTGGGAAAATCACGACAAGCCAAACCTCGACATTCAGGTTCTTGCCAATGGGATGCCGATCTTAAAAAAACCTCTGCAACTGACCCGACGCATGGCCAAAGAATGGGTCATCAACATCGTCAGACAACCAGAAGAACCCCAAAAGCAATTTTTTGCCCTACTTGCTTTAGAACATATTCGTTACGCAACATTTTTATCGGAATTGCCCGCCAAAGAGGCGAATTGGATGGGAGCCTTCATAGGGCGCATCAATTTGGGCGATTTTTTAATTACCAATAAAATTCAACAATATGAAAAACAAATTCCCCTGATTACAGTCTCGACCCAATTGGTATGGAAATCGTTATGGGCATTGAATAGTCGCATTATTGATAAAAGCCAATCCGTTTTTGACCATGTCGTCAGTGTCATCCAAGAGATGCGACTGCAAGGGGATACCAAGGATTGGTTTTTAATCACCATCGTTCCACTCCTTTGCCAGACTGAGAGTTTTTTACGTCTGCGTGAGTTAACCAATTTTGTGGCATTGCAACGGCTTTGCCAAGAGCAAAATGTTTGTGATCTCTCTTTAAAGACGGCATTCTTGGTAGCAGATGGCCAGATCAATACGGCGGCGGATCTTATTTATCGCATAGCCGAGATTATCGGCACAAAAAAGGATATGAGCTGGCTCTGTACCTCCAGTTTAAACTTCTCTTTAAAGATTGTTCAAAGGATGGATGCGTCAGGGGAACTGGAATTTAAATTGGCAGAAAAGTTTCGTTATGCTTTGATTTATATGTTGGATGCTTATAAAGGGGATTGGTTTTCCCGTTTACACGATACACATTTTATTCAACTTTTGCTCAACATGTTATCCGCCTATGATCAATATACCGACTATCATCGTGAAGATATTGTTTTGGCGGGTCTGCGTATTTATGGATTAAATCCGACCTTTTGGGCAGGAGTCCTTCAACAAAATCTGCTTGGGGTGGACCAAGAACTGACCTTTGGTTATGCGCAATGGCAGCAGATTCATAAATTAACGACTGAAAAATCAATATCATTGCTAGATTGGGTCGAAAAATGTGCCGAACCGCTTGCCTATTTTCAATCCAAAAATAATGCCGAGGTTGCCCTTTTTCTGCGTGAAATCAGTATGACGCTTTTGCCCCATTTAAACGAAACCTTGTTACCCTCTGGCACCATGCTATTGAACAAACTCTTGGCCCTCAATCCATCCGAATCGTTGCGAATGGCCGCTTTTCCTTTGGTCAAAGAGAATTTATTATTGGAACATTTTCCCCAAACACAACCCAAAAAATTGCGCCTCCAATTGCGCAATTTAAGCAAACAAGGCCACAGTATGGTGTTAAACATACAAGAGCAGGCCAGTCAGGCGTTACAAAATCTTCTCGTTGCCACGAATGCCGGGCAAGGACAACAGAGTTTGCACACGGCCTGCCGACAAATCGAAACGCATGCCTTGCAATTGGCGCATGATCCGGGAGGATTTCTCGCCTTTGATCTGCTGGCCAGCGGCTACCTCCTCCACGATTCAAGTCAGCCAGAAGGTTCTGCCATCCTATTGCGGATGATGATGATTTTACAAAAAATCCAGACAACATTAAAAGAAGTGCCATACCTTCCGGCCCCGGTTATGGCGGGGTTGCTGCAATTGGAACAGATGGAAGGAAAAAGTTCCATGCTGCGTAGTTTTCTTTCCGAGTGTCGTTTTTTATTGCTCAACACGTTTGGAGCACACCTAGAAACCCTTTTAACACCACCAAAATCCCCAAAACTAACTTGTGGGACAACAGGTTGGCCACAAGACACATTGGTTGTCATTTATTCTTGTCGAAAATATTTAGAGAGTCGGGTACAACAAATTCGGGCTACCTGGGTCCAAGATTTAATAGCCCGTGGCATCCCTTATCTTGTTCTGGTAGGGGATGGAGACGATACCCTCCAGGGGGATGTATTGGCCTTGAATGTTTCTGATCATTATGAATATTTGCCCCAAAAAAGTTTAAAACTATTCGAGTGGGTTTACCACCACACCAATGCCCAATATCTCCTTAAAATAGATGATGATTGCCATTTGAATGTAGAGTATTTTTTTAATACATTAAGCTATCGCAAACATCACTATTATGGCCGCATCATTGTTCGTAGCCTTGGGAGTATGGATCGGGCTTGGCACCAAAAAAAATCTCATACCATTTTGAGCCAAAAATCCATAGATAAATCGCCTGAACCTTCGATTTATGCCGATGGTGGATGTGGGTATGTTTTGTCACGATTGGCGTTGTTTAATCTCCTGGAGGTAGTCCAAACCGATGCAGGGGAAAAACTAGTGCATCAGTCGTTTATGGAAGATAAATTGGTTGGGGATTTACTGGCTTTGGTGAAGATCAAACCCTCCGATGAAGATTATGTGACCTACCTAAGACGTCGCACTTTTGCGCAAGCTCTGCCGGTTGCGATGTGGGATAACGTATTTTATCCTTGTCAATCCACATTGACAAAAGTCAGCCATTTAGATTCTGAACTGGATATGGCCCCGACCCAGGCCAAAATGGCAAGCCAGGAGTTGTGGCCGAAAAAAATTTGGCCCACTTGCGATGCCCCAAATTTAAATATGTATGATTCCAGTCAACTGGAGTTGTTGATTGATCCATCGGCCTTGGCAAATTTGCTTCAGAACCGTTTTTTTGTGATAAGCGTTGTACGCAATGAACGCATTATGCTGCCGCATTTTTTGTCTCATTATCGTTTATTAGGGGTAAAATGTTTTGTTTTTGTGGATAATTGCTCAGATGATGGCAGTCGGGAATATTTGCGTGAGCAATCCGATGTCATTTTATTTTCTACAGACACAGAATATAAAAAATCGCATTTTGGGGTGACTTGGCAACAGGCGGTATTGGGTAATTTTTGTGTTGGCAAATGGGTTTTATTAGCGGATGCGGATGAATTATTGGTTTACGAAGGATCTGATGAGGGGCTCTCTATAGAGCACTTGATTACCAAAATTGAAGCCCAGGGGTGTGATGCAGCCTGTCAAATAATGGTAGACATGTACCCAGAGGGAGATCTTTCCACCGCAGATTTCACCAAAGAGGATCCCTTTACGGTGGCCAGTTGGTTTGATCAACAGATGGTGACCCCATGGCGGTTGGGTAGTGGATCCTATTCCAACAGTCCGAGTTATGTCAGTCACCTACGCCACCGGGTCATTGAACGATCCATTCCCCATGATTTTGTCTCCCAAAAATTTGCCTTGTTTCGGTATGCTCCCTGGATACGCCTCTCTGAAGGGGTACATTATGCCTCCAATTTAAAGGTCTATAAACCATTTACTTGGTTTGCCCATTTTAAATACCATGCTGGTTTCAAACAAAAAGTGGAAATTGAAATCAATCGTGGACAACATTTTAATAATGCGGCGGAATACAATCGATATGCGGTGATGCTGGCCGAAGGCAAAGGGTGTTTTGCCCAAGAGGGGGTATCGGTCAAATATGAAGGGGGAAAGACTTTTGCAATGTTAATGGATCAAAATTCAGAGTTTATACATCATGGCTAGTCTCTCCTCACAAACCACAGATTTTCCATTTATGATCTGGACCTTACAAAGAACGGGGGGAACAAATCTTACCAATCGTTTGGTAGAGTGGAGTCACCTGCCTGGAATCCAACACGAACCCTTTAATTTAGACCGCTGTTACGGAAACGTGACCAAAGGGTGGATGGAAAATAAAAATTTGTTAGCTCTCAGGAGTGCCATTGAGGCCATTGTCCAACGAGGGGTCATCATCAAACATTGTGTAGAAATTGGTCCTTGGGAGATCACCCGTACCTTGGCGGAAGCCACCTGTCGCGCCAATTATAGACATCTATTTTTGTATCGAAAAAAACCTGTAGACCGGTTGCTCTCCTTGCATTTTGCCAAGCTGTATGGCATTTGGGGACCAGGAGGAAAGATGAAACAGGGGGAAGAGCTGGAAAAAAAAATTTTTGCTGTTCCCCTGCCCCTTGCCGAGCTGATTGGACATGAAAAACGGTGTGCGCTTCTGTTGACCAAAACTTGGGAGTGGCTGGAAGCCCAAGGTGCCGCCCCCATGGCCATCGCCTATGAAGATATCTACCGCACACCAGATTCCACCCTGCCCATACAGACTCTGCTACCGGTCCTGGAACATTTGGGGCTTTCCAAAGGTGAGACGGAGAATCGCCATTTTATTCAATCGGTGTTGGAACGCGGGGATCAAGGGACGCGAAATTATTACACCCTCTTTCAGGGTCGAGAGCAGCTGGAATTAGAGCTCAAATCTTTAGAACTCTTCTCCCCCCTTACGTTGGCAGAGACACGCCTTAAGGTGGTCTCAGAAGAACACGATTGCCCATGGATCGAACACCTAAACATTGATACCATTCCGCGCCTCTACCTCCCAGACCAACCCTTTGGGATAGGTGGCGTGGTGGTATTGCGTCCAGAGGCCCCGGAAAAAACCATGTTGTCTCTCGTTGAATCCAAAAAGAATGGTTCCCACTTTGACATCAAGTGGGGCATTGCTTCACCGTGGATTGCGCAAAAATTTCCAGAAGCAAAAAATGCCAAAAATGCCCGTTTTAAAGCCAATGAGCTCCGCATCACCCCAGATAGTGCGCTAGAATTACAAATGATCACCATGGCAGGAGAAAAAATCACCTTGTTTCGTATCTGCGTGAGTCAAGCCTCCCACTCCTCAGAACGACCCGTGATTGGAGAAATTTATGCAACTCTTAAACAATTGGCGACGCAGAGTCATCGAGACGAAACTCTCTACATTGATCTGCATAAAACATTGGAACTCTTTCCAGAGGAGGCCCGCAAAGAGGTATGGCTGGAAAGCTATATTTTATTGGAAGCCCTGTATTTAAAAAATGCCAAATCCACGTTTGCCTATTTGCAACGTCTGCAAAAATTGTATTTAAAAGAGAACAAAAAAGAGTGGTTCGATCTATTTTGGGCAGAAATTTTAAAGGTTATCCATCCCAAGACCCTCAGTCAGTATGGCTATATCACCGCATTGGCCAACAGAAATCAGCAGGAGGTTTGGCGAGATATCTCCAAATATGTGGATCGGTTGGCCACGTTTGGTTATGAATGTTTTATCAATTCAGGCACTTTATTGGGGGCTGTACGGGATGGACAATTGATTGCCCATGATGAAGATGTGGATTTGGCCGTTGTTTTAAAATCTCAACGGTTAGAGGAGATTGTCGCCGAGTGGATAGCCCTTAAAAACAAGCTGAAGGGCATGAAACTCTTGGATATGAAATTCGAGACCAAAAAGGCCACTCATATCAAAATCGGGCAAGCGGGGGGTGTCAGCGTAGATCTTTTTCCAGCCTGGATTATTCAAGATCGGGTTTTTATCTATCCTCATACCAGTGGAGATATAGATATAGGAACTTTATTGCCCTTAAAATCGATCAAGATGTGTGACATTCCCCTGCCCATTCCGCAACGACCTGAGGCTATTTTAGAGATAAATTATGGATGCGAATGGCGTGTTCCCGATGTTGCCTTTAAGTTTAATTGGCGAGAGGCTTCGGCAAAGTTTCATGAATTTGAACTCTGTCTTAAACAGCACAGGGAAGATCATCCCGCATGAATCCATTAGAACCACGCCCTGCCAAGCCCTTTATTATTTGGACATTGCAAAAAAGTGGCGGTCGCCATTTGGGAGAGTGGCTTCTGGATCGATGTCGTTTACAGGGCAAAAATTTTGGGGAAGATCGGCTGGAAGAGACCTTGACATCCATGGATTCCGATGCGATGGATGCCATTCTCTTTCGTCGTTTGCCTCGCAAACATAACATTGAAAGAGTGCCCTGGGAGGTGACCCGTGCCTTGGTGGATGCCACGATCCGGGCAGATTATGAGCATATTTTTTTGTATCGTCTCCATGTTGCGGATCGGATACTGTTGGGACATGTCGCAAAATCCATGGAGAATGGTACGCAACTGGATACCCAATCTTCTCTGCCTATAGATGAGTTGGTAAGCTGGGGAAGAGATTGTGAATCTTTGTTGCAAGAGACATGGAATTACCTGGAACTCCAGGGGATTTTGCCTTGGGCGATCACTCTTGACCCTCCTCGCTCAGCACTGGAGGAAGAAAAGATCCATGTCAATTGGCACGCCATGTTGCAGGCTTTAGAATTATCAAAAGGGGATACGTCAGATGATATGTTATTTCCTAACGAGTTGATGAATCACGTACCAGGGATGGAACCACTCGTGGAGAAGTTTGCCGATGGTGCCAAACTGGACTCTCAAGTGCAACAATTTGCACATTTTACGCCTGGAGTAAAAAAATTTTATTTAAAAAGCGAAATCATGGAGCCGAGCTGTTCTTGGGTTGTGCGTACCATGATCCTCTCCCTGCCACCCATGGTCGACGAAGAGCAAACATTTGCCATTGATGGTACTGTGGTATTGGCCAAAGAGGCTCCCAAAGGGGGGATTTTGCGTTTGGAAGGGGGTTCTCAAACTCTAAAAAAAATGCCAATCAAATGGGGTTTGCCTTCGCCATGGATGGCAAAAAAATATCCTGAGGCCAAAAATTGTGGACGGGCCCGTTTTCATGTCCAAGGGGTACGGATGACCCCGCTGGTACCATTGGAAATATATTTAGAAGTTGGTTCTAACATGCGTCTGTTGTTAGTCCGAATTCTGGGCCAACCGTTATCCCCAAGGGAAAATGTGCACAATATTGGTTCAATTTATTTTGAATTGGTCAAACTTGCCAGCCAGCCTGAGCGAAAAGAATCTGTTTATCTGATGCGACAAAAACAACTCGAAACTTTTCCAAAATGGGAGCGCGGATGGATCTGGCAAGAGGCGGAAATTTTACTGGATTGTTTGTTTTTACGTAATTCAGTGGAAGTCTATCATAAAATTCGGGAATTAAAACAAACATATTTAAAGAAAGAAAGGCCCGATTTATTTGAACAATTTTGGGCACGAATTTTAAAATTGATTTATCCAAAAACCATTGGTTATCATGGATATTCAAAAGCATTATCCAGCCAGAACGAGCAGGAGCTTTGGACAGAAATTAAAAAATATGTGGATCAGGTCGCCACACTTGGTTATGACTGTTTTGTCAATTCAGGGACGTTATTGGGCTATGTTCGCGAGGGTAAATTGATTGCTCATGATGACGATGTTGACTTGGCCTTACTGTTAAAGTCAAAAAGTGATATCGCCTCCTTGGTGGATGAGTGGCGTGAGGTTATAAAAAAATTGGCATCTATAGGCATTTTGGATAAAAAAATCGCTATAGAAAAGCATATCCATTTAAAGATTCGCCCTTCACGGCGTTTAAAAGTGGATATTTTCCCGGCCTGGATTTTTAAAGATCGGCTCTATATATATCCTCATACCTACGGTGAATTGCCTTGGCAATCGTTGCTACCACTGCGTCCCATATCGATATGTGGCGTACAAGTGCCGATACCACAACAGCCTGAGTCCATATTGGAGATCAATTATGGCCCTGCATGGAAAAAACCAGACCCCACCTTTAAATTTGATTGGAGTGGTGCCAATGCAAAATTTCATGAGTTCATTTCATGTTTTAATCAAAAAAAAACAAATAACATTAACAATATATAATATATACAAAAGCCCCCCAATCCCCCCACCCTTCTTTTTTAATTCTTAAAAAAAATAAGGGGTCTGGAGGGTTCATCCCCCAAGGTTTTGATTTTTTGCCCGCAGGGCATCAAGTTTGATTCATTATTTTCCTGTTTGGCTATATTTTGAAGGAGTTTTCTTAGAATGGCTCTAGATCAAACAAAAAGTGCGCCTCCTTTTATTCTCTGGACAATCCAAAAAAGTGGTGGATCTTATCTGGCCGCTCTGTTAATGGAACGGAGCGTATGGCAAGCCACGCAACATGAGCCATTTAATATTGGTCACTGTTTTGGCGATATCACCGAACGCTGGCAACAAGAGCATCATTTTCCATCGTTGTATGCCTCTGTCGGCAAGATTGTAAAACGTTCTATGCTTATGAAACATTGTGTCGACTTGGTGCCCTGGGAAGTGACACGTGTTTTGGTGGAAGAGAGCTGTCGAGCAGGGTATCGGCACCTTTTTTTATATCGAAAAAGTTCTGTGGATCGACTACTATCCCTACTGTTGGCAAGACGGAGTGGAATTTGGGGGCCATTGGATCTGAATAAAATCAAATTGGATGGGCAGATCTTTGCGGAATCATTGCCTATAGAAGAGCTGGTTGATCATGAAAAAAAATGTTCTGCCTTACTGCAAAAAACATGGGATTATCTGGAGGCTCAAGGCGCAGCCCCCATGGCTGTAGCCTATGAGGAAATTTTTAAAACAGAGGATTCCAAGCAATTAACTTCTTATTTGCATCCCATATTATCCACCTTAGAGATTTCTAAAGGCGAGGAGGAAGACAACTCTTTTATCCAAAAAATGACTCGTCAATCAGGATTCGGCACATCCGACATTTATTCCTTATTTCTCGAACGGGATAAACTGGAACTTGCTTTAAAAAAAGAGACATTTTTTGTACCCAGTATAGAAAAACTTTTTATAAATGTGACATCCCAACCGCATGAGTGTTCTTGGATTGTGTACACGAAGCTACTCACATCAAAAACAATTTTACGCAACGATCAGACATTCAATATTTCTGGTGTCGTGGTCTTGACTCCTGAGGCACCAAAAAAATGTACGCTTCGTCTCGTCGACCCAGCAAAAGGAGGAAAAACCTTCAAAATTATCAAATGGGGGCTGACATCCCCATGGACGGCAAAAAAATTTCAAGAGTCAAAAAATGGTCAGAAAGCACGATTTAGAATGGATCGTTTGTGTCTATCCGTCAACAAATCTCTAGAAATATATTTAGATTATGGTGCACATTCTAAAATATTGCTATTTCGACTTACTGCAAATTCTTTTTCATTTTCCAACAAAAATGAGATTGGAAAATTTTATACAAATTTAAATAAAACGGCTCAACAACCAACACGCAAATATTCGATATATATGAAATATCGAAAAGAGTTAGATGCATATCCTCTCTGGGAACGAGGAGCCGTTTGGGAAGATGCGTCTATTTTGGTGGATTGTATTTTTCTACGTCGGGCGAGACCGACGTTTAAGAGCATTCAGGCATTAAAACAAAGGTGTGTCAAAAACAGATGTGAAGAGATCTTTGATCTCTTGTGGAGCCGGGTCTCTACAATTATTTCACCATATACCCTCAATGGTCATGGATATAATCTGGCGTTAGTAAACAGAAATCCAGTGGAAGTATGGGGAAATATTTCCAGTTATTTTAATATATTATCCTCGTTAGGTTACGAATGTTTTATCAACTCAGGAACCCTTTTAGGTCCAATTCGCAATGGGCGGTTAATTGGCCATGACGATGACGTGGATTTGGGGGTTGTCTTAAAATCAGAAACCCTACTTGATGTAGCTAAAGAGTGGTATCAGCTTGTCCAAAAATTTGACAAGTTAGGTATCTTAAGTGAAACATTTGATCCAGAAATTGCCAATTATATGAGGATTCGTCATGAAGGCAAAGCCAAAGTAGATATTTTTCCAGCGTGGATTTTGCAAGATAAACTCTATATCTATCCACATACAAATGGAGAATTGCCCAGGGAGGCGTTATTGCCATTAAAACCTTATGAGAACAGCGGCGTCCATGTGCTTATGCCCCAAAATCCTGAGGCAATTTTAGAAATCAATTATGGACCAGGTTGGCGGATACCAGACCCAACCTTTAAATTTGATTTGGTCGTGGCCAGAATAAAATTTAAAGAGTTTAATTCGGTCGTCACTAAAGTTGTGAAAGGGTAATCCAATGTTAAATAGTTCGGAAAATAAAAATCTGTTTTTCTAAACGTCATTTATTCCAATGTTTAATTTTTGTGTAAGGGAACTTTCATGAAAACTGTGATTACTTATGGAACATTTGATCTTTTTCATATTGGACATGTCAAATTGTTACGTCGTCTACGAGCTTTAGGCGATCGTTTGGTCGTAGGGTGTTCTTCAGACGAATTTAATGTAGGCAAGGGTAAAAAAACCATTATGCCTTATGAACAACGGGCGGAAATTTTACTGGCCTGTCGTTATGTAGATCATGTTTTTCCTGAAATTTGTTGGGAGCAAAAAAGAGAGGATATCCGACGAGAAGGAGCGACAATTTTTGCTATGGGCAATGATTGGGTAGATAAATTTGACGATTTAAACGATATCGTTGAAGTGATTTATCTTCCTCGAACTCAAGATATTTCTACTACCGAAATTCGTCAATTGGTCCATTCATTACATCTTGATAAATTAAATGAATTACGTCGAACCGTTGAACATTTAACACAACTTGTCCAAAATTTATAAGAGAAAATATGATCTCCGTTACGATTCATTGCGGCACATACAAAACAGGCTCATCCAGCATTCAGAATCGTGCCTATATGACACGTGATTGGCTATCCGAGCATGACTGGCTTTATCCCCTGACTGGATTGGCATTAAACGAGCCTTATATCGGTTATCGACATAAGAGTTTAATCTATAATTTTAATGACAGAGAAATTTGGGATGAATTGGTTCAAAAATTAATCATTGAAATAAAAGAATCTGGAAAAAAAAATATTTTAATTTCTGCGGAAGGATGGTCCCGACCACTGACATGGCCAAGCCTCTCTGAGTTAATCTCTTGCTTGCGCTTGGCAGGAATTGACTCTATTCGAGGCATTGTCTACCTGCGCAATCGTTGTGATTATGCACGCAGTGTTTACCGGGAGTTCACAAGACGCAATGGCAATGCCATGCCATTTGGCGCCTACGTGCGAGAAAACGCTCATATGTTTGATTTAAGGCTGGTCGCGAGTGAATTGCAAAACATATTTTCAGGACAATTAACCCTATTTCGTTATGAAAATTGTCAAAATGTGACCGATCATTTATTCTCCTATTTAGGCATTCCCAAGCCGCTACCTATTCCTGAATTGTTTGTTAATAAAGGACTAAACACAATAGAAATCGAAGCCTGTCGCCTTTTAAATGCCATACGCCCCCGAACATATGTAAAAAAATTTCCTGGTATTACAAAGCTATGTCAAGATTTAGGGATAGAAATAGATGTCAACAGGTATGGAGAAGTATTTCTCCCAACCACATTGGCTTGTGATGCAAATTGGAAATCCGATTTGGTCGCCATCACTGGTTGGCCAGAGAGTGATGTTGAGGCGTTGTCTCTACGACCGACATCTAAGCCAATAAATGTCAGAAAATTATCTCCAATATTACAAGTCATTTGCCGAATGTGGCTGCGGGAGTTCAAAGAACAGAAGAGAAAGTTGGCCGCTCAGGCAAAAGCATCTGAATTGACTGAAAATGCTCATATTCATGTATCGGAATAATACACATCAAGAGCTTGGGGGCCCCAGAACCGCCCCTTTTTTCTGAAGTCTAAAAAAAAAGAGGAGGTCTGGGGGATTCATCCCCCAGGGTTTTGCTTTTAATCTTTTGCTCAAAGGGCATAATGCGCACATATCGAAAAAATAAACATCAAGACCTTGGTGGGCCCAAAACCGCCCCCCGATCCCCCCCACCCTTTTTTCTTTAAAAAAAAGAAGAGCTCGTGAATAGATTCCCCAGAGTTTCGCATCTAATTTTTCTCCCAAAGGGCATTCTCTTCTGGACATTTTTGTTATTAAATATTTTGTTTTTGCCCATTTGTGGATTGGCCCAGACAAACAGTTGTTTAAAGTTGACAGAACAAGGTCGATCGGTGACACTTTTATCAGCGCAGAAAAAGGATTGGTTTACCCCTGGAAAAGCCCCGTTTGGCGTGAACACCCTCTTTTGGGTAGAGGACGATCTGGCTTGGAAACATTCCGACTTGATAAAAGCACTGCCAACATCTGGGATCACCTCATTGCGATTTCCTGCGGGGGAGGTTGCGGATAATTATGATTGGGAAACAAAGAGCCTGGAACGAAAAAATGAGTGGCCTAAAGAACCTTCTACTGCCAAAGAGAGGGATAAACAGACCGATTATCTTGAATTTTTGACTTATGCTAAAAAGCTTGGCATTGAGCACATATTTTTTGTAGTGAATGTAGACGGTGCCTTTTATGCCCCAGGAGATCAGGAGAAAAATGTTCAACGCTATGCCCAAAAAGCCGCCCGTTGGGTCCAGAAGGTCAAAGAGGCGGGATACCGTGTTCCTTATTGGGAAATTGGCAACGAGCCCTATTTGTATACCGATCATAACCCACTCACTGCTTTAGAATATGCCATGGTTGTCAAAATTTTTTCACAGGCCATGCGGGCGGCTGATCCCCATATATTCCTTGGCGTTGCTGGTCCTGGGGATCTGCATGGGAGTGGTTTTGCAGACCAATTAACCGCTGAACAGTTGACATATCTGCGGGATAAGGGGCGTTGGGCCAAAAAAATTTGTTCTGGAAAAAAAGCCAAAGAGTGTGTGGAAATGCTGCGCCGTACCGTGCCTGGCCAACCTCAGAAAAAAGTGGAGTGGTGGCCGACTCTTGCCCGTGCGGCCAAAGGATATTTTGATTTTGCGGCGATTCATCGTTATGCTTTGGCAAACTTGTCCGATTTTACCGCTAAACATGGCATATTCCCATTTACAGAGAGGCCCAGGCGTTTACGGGAATTTTTAGAAAAGAGCCAATCTGGCCATTCGGTTGCTATTGCACTGACGGAATGGAATTTGCCTAAACCCAAACAACACCAACGCACACAAATGGCTCATCTCCAGCAAATGGCAATACAAATGGGAAATACACTTGTGGCAGGAATCGATTTTGCCCATTATTGGCCCTTACGTTCCAAAGGAAAAGATTTTTCTCCTTTATTGACGTATCAATCAGGAGGAATGACGCCCCTTGCCAACCTGTTTGCTCTATTACGACGCCTGACCGATGGGGCCCAGGTGGGACAAACCATGTTAGACAAAGGGGTGTATGTGTTACGTACCCAACAGAAAGAATCTTCCTCCGATGTTGTCGTAAATACCACCTCAGAGGCTCTACAAGTAGATATATCCCCTTCTTTAGGAGAAAAAACTGCTGTGATTTCAGTAAAGCGGATGATCGAAGGAGACAACGGTAAGATCACAGTATTGGCCGAATGTTCAGAAAACCTTTCGGTCGCGCAGCCCAAGTTTATGGTAAGCATTGCTCCTAACTCTGTCACAAGTATTGTACAACATTGAATTAAAAAGAGAAGAGGATGACCTCTTGCGGACAAAACGAACCAAAGACAAAATCCCTAAGGGATGAATTTCCCAGAGATCCTCTTCTTTATAAGACCTTGGGGGGCGGAGAACCGCCCCCCAATCCCCCCCACCCTTTTTTTTAGGAGGTCTGGGGGATTCATCCCCCATTGTGAGGTGTATGATGCACATATTGGTCGTGGGTGGGGCCGGATTTATTGGATCCCACATGATAAAAACCTTATCTCGACTGGGCATGTCGGTGGTCTGTCTGGATGATCTTTCGACCGGCTATCGGGATGCGGTTCGCTATGGAAAATTTATCTTTGGAACGCTTGCCGATCGTGACATTTTAGACCGATTGTTTCAAGAGCAAAGATATGATGCGGTGCTGCATTTTGCCTCTTTTATTCAAGTTGGGGAGTCGGTGATTCATCCCGCCAAATATTATTTAAACAACTTTACCCATACCCAACAATTGCTGGACGCCATGGTACGGCATCAAGTGAACCATTTTATTTTTTCCTCGACCGCCGCGATTTTTGGGCAGCCATTACAGGAACGAATTGATGAACACCATCCCTGTCATCCCATCAATCCATATGGTCGCAGTAAATGGATGGTGGAGCAACTTCTTTCTGATTATGAACAGGCTTATGGGTTACAATCGGTTTGTTTACGCTATTTTAACGCGGCTGGAGCCGATCCTGAAGGGGAGTTGGGGGAGCGTCATCTTCCTGAAACCCATTTAATCCCGCTGATATTGCAAGTCGCTTCTCAACGATGTGAGGTTATATTCGAGATTATGTGCACGTTTTGGATTTATGTGATGCCCATATACTGGCATTAAATCGGCTGTTATCAGGCAAGGGAAGTGGTCGTTATAATCTTGGCAATGGGAATGGATTTTCTGTACATGAGGTCATTGATGCCGCACGTCGTGTGACTGGAAAAAAAATTCCAATATGTATTAAACCACGTCGACCAGGGGATTCTGTACGCTTGGTCGCCAATTCTGATCTTGCCAAAGCGGAATTAGGTTGGAAACCCGTGCGCATTGCACTGGAAACGATTATTGGCGATGCATGGAATTGGGAAAAAATCAACGCTTTAATTTAAGAATGCACATGATGCCCTTGCGGGCAAAAAAAATCAAAGACCAAACCCTGGGGGATGAATCCCCCAGACCCCCTCTTTTTTTTAAAAATTAAAAAAAAAGGGTGGGGGGAATTGGGGGGCGGTTCTCTGCCCCCCCAAGGTCTTGATTTTTATTTTTATTTTTCCGATAGATAACAGCCCCCAAGCAACAAAAAACCCGCACTAGTGCGGGGATTGTAACATGATGCTCTGCGGGCAAAAAAGTCAAGATAAAAAAAATAGAATAATTGGGGGACTTTGCCCCCCAAACTCTTGATTTTTATTTTTCCAATACATAAATTTTTTGGCTCCCCGGCGTGGACTCGAACCACGGGCCAGGTGGTTAACAGCCACCTGCTCTGCCACTGAGCTACCGAGGAATAATAATTACATTTACCAGAGACAAATTAACAATATTCTAAATGAATGTCAAGTTATTTCAAAAGAGATAATTTCAACTTATAAATAACCATATCGTTCATGAAATCAAAATTGTAAAAAAGAGGGGTTTACCCCCCTCTTTCCTACATAGAGGTACAAATTATCAAGCAACTTTTGGCTGCTCAACTCTCTCGACCAGTTCAATAAAAGACATTGGGGCACTGTCACCAAGCCGATATCTTGTTTGCATAATCCGAGTATAACCACCTGGCCGATCACGATTGCGTTCTGCAATATCAGAAAACAATTTATAAACGATATCTTTATCACGCAAAACGGCCAAAGCTTGACGTCTGGCATGGAGATCGCCTCTTTTGCCCAAGGTTATCACCTTGTCCGCGATACTTTTCAACTCTTTGGCCCGAGTGACTGTTGTTTCAATCCGCTCATGTCGTAAGAGACTCACGAGCATATTACTCAACATCATCTTCCGATGTGCTGAATTTAGACCTAATTTACGGTGACTTACTGCATGTCTCATAGGAGGACCCTTAAAAGTTCTCTTCTTCGAACTGCTTTGCCAGTTCTTCGATATTTTCGGGAGGCCAATTTTCCAAAACCAGCCCCAAAGTCAGGTCCATTTCATCCAAAACCTCTTTAATTTCATTCAGAGATTTACGACCAAAATTGGGAGTTTTGAGCATTTCTGCCTCAGTTTTCTGAACCAAATCGCCAATATAAACGATATCATCGTTTTTCAGACAGTTCGCTGAGCGAACTGAAAGTTCGAGTTCATCCACTTTACGGAATAGATTTGGATTCCATTTAGGGAGATTCTCTGCTTCAGCACCTTCAGCTATAGAAATATCATCAAAGTTGATAAATGGATTCAGTTGATTTTGCAATATTTTAGCAGCTAGTGCCAAAGCATCCTCAGGTGAAATCACACCATTTGTTTGAATTTCCATTATCAACTTATCATGGTCGGTTTGTTGACCAACACGTGCATTTTCAACTCTATAAGAGACTCGTTTAACAGGATTATAGCTACAATCCAAGGGAATCTCTCCGATAATACCACCCAGAGCATCATCTGATTCCCCTAAAGAAGCCCGGACATAACCTTTACCTGTCGTTACTGTCATGGTGATATTAAGTTTGCCATTTTTATTCATTGTAGCGATGTGATGGTCTTGATTTAATATTTCGATATCATGACCACACTCAATCTGTTTAGCCAGCACATTTCCTTCGCCCTCGGCAACAAGGGTCAAAGTTTTGGTACCCGGCTTATGCATACGGATAGCTAATCCTTTCAAGTTTAGGATGATATCCGTCACATCTTCGAGCACACCGGGGATACTGGAAAACTCATGTAAAACACCTTCTATGCGGACACTTGAAATTGCCGCACCTTGTAATGAGGAAAGCAAAATACGTCTTAGTGCATTCCCTAATGTTGTACCGAAACCTCTTTCAAGAGGTTCAGCAATCAGGGTTGCTTTTTGCTTCATATCACCTTCCCCCACCATTTCAATGGTGCGGGGCTTTATGAGATCAGTCCAATTCCTATACATCCATCTCCCCTGAGGCAGGCGTTTTTCATTAGTGCCAGGTGCCGGTTACTTGGAATAAAGTTCGACGATCAAGTGCTCATTATAATCCGCTGGCAAATCACTGCGATCTGGATAAGAATGAAACACACCTGACATGGACTCAAGGCTCATATCCAACCAAGAGGGCAATCCACGTTTTAAGGCCATTTCCAGGGAACCACGAATACGCAAATGTTCACGTGCCTTTGGTTTAATCGTTATTCTATCACCTGGTTTAACCAAGTAAGAAGCGATATTAACGAGTTGATCATTGACTAAAATTTGACTATGGCTAACAATTTGACGAGCTTCACTACGCGAAACTGCACATCCAAGTCGATAAACAACATTATCCAAGCGACGTTCAAGCAGCTGCAACAAATTTTCACCTGTTACCCCACGCATACGAACGGCCTTTACAAAATAACTATGAAATTGATTTTCAAGTAATCCGTAGATTCTTTTAATCTTCTGCTTTTCGCGCAAATGTAAACCATAGTCTGAAACTTTTTTACGTCTTTGACCATGTTCACCTGGACCATAGTTACGCCTTTCTAAGGCACATTTGTCTGAAAGGCACTTTTCACCTTTAAGAAACAATTTTGCTCTCTCTGTACGACAGAGCCGACATTTTGATTCCAAATAACGAGCCATTTTTTCAGTGGTCTCCAGAAACTTTTTTAAAAAAAATCAAACCCGACGGCGCTTTGGTGGCCGACAGCCATTGTGAGGAATCGGTGTGACATCCTGAACAAAACCAATATTAAATCCAATTCCGGCCAACGCCCGCAAAGCGGACTCTCTTCCAGAACCAGGCCCCTTAAGCCGAACATCAAGATTTTTCATGCCATGCTCCATGGCTCTTTTACCAGCCTCCTCAGCGGCCATTTGGGCAGCAAAAGGGGTAGATTTTCGTGAGCCTTTGAAGCCCTGAGCTCCAGATGATCCCCAAGAAATCACATTACCAATGGTATCGGTAATGGTGATAATGGTGTTGTTAAAGGTAGACTGAATATGTGCGACACCACTTGCAATATTTTTGCGTTCCTTTTTTTTTCTTACTACTTTTTGGGCCTTCGCCATCTTATTTGCCTTCCATCCAATTTAACAAGCCAGATTTGCGAGGATTTTCGGATTAACGCTTTCCGACTACTGATTTTCTGGGACCTTTGCGTGTACGTGCATTGGTATGAGTTCTTTGACCTCGGGTGGGAAGACCACGCCTATGTCTTAGCCCCCGATAACACCCCAGATCCATCAGTCGTTTGGTGTTCATAGCAACCTGACGACGCAGATCCCCTTCCACCTGAAAATCACTATCTATAATGGCACGTAACCGTGAAATATCTACTTCGGTTAATTCATTGGCCCGGATATCATAAGAAATTCCAGCTGTATCCAATATTCTCCGAGAAAGATGACGGCCAATACCATAAATATAGGTTAGACTAACCTCAATCCTTTTATTAATGGGGATATTTACCCCTGAAATTCGAGCCACCTTTAAACCTCCAAAGATTTTGGCAAAAAGAGGGGCGTCCTCATCCCTGCCGTTGCTTATGCTTCGGGCTCTTAACGCAGATGACCCGTACCACTCCTTTGCGTTTGATCACCATGCAATCTTTACACATCCGCTTTACTGATGCTCGGACTTTCATGTCCGTTTCTCCTTACTTTTTTATGATCTTAAGAACGTACTAAAAAAATACAGTTCTATCCATTCTCTCTCAAATTACAAAAACTAACATTTTACAAAATTTACCTGAATAACGCAAACAATTATCGACGACCTCTGATTCGAGCCTTTTGCATTAAACCTTCATACTGACGACTGATCAAAAATGACTGTATTTGTGCTGCTGTATCCATGGTTACCCCAACAACGATTAGCATGGAAGTTCCACCAAAATAGAAAGGGACATTATAATTTGCAATCAAAATTTCTGGTAATAAGCAAACTGAAGCAACATATAACGCACCGATTAAGGTCAATCTTGTTAGTATCGTATCCAGATATTCAGCAGTTTTAATCCCTGGACGTATACCTGGAACAAATCCCCCATATTTTCTTAGATTATCTGCTGTCTCTTCGGGATTAAACACGATAGCCGTATAAAAAAAGCAAAAAAATATGATCGCTATCGCATACAAAAGCATATAAGCAAAATGCCCAGGTGACAGATAACTTGCAAAAGTTTTAACACCTTCCCATGGTGCAAAATTTGCCAATGTAACGGGAAACAAAATTATAGATGAAGCAAAAATCGGAGGTATAACACCCGCTGTATTTACCTTCAATGGGAGATGTGTATTTTCCCCTCCGACCATGAGCCGCCCACTAATCTGTCGTTTAGCATATTGAATCGTAATTCTACGCTGGGCTCGTTCCATAAATATTATAAAACTAGTAACAGCAACAGCCATCACCAAAAGAAAAATAACAAATAAGGGCTGCAAATCACCAGTTCGTGCCAACTGTAAAGTGTTTACTAAGGCTATAGGTAAATTGGCCACAATACCTGAATATATGATGAGAGATATTCCATTACCAATCCCTCGTGCTGTAATTTGCTCACCAACCCACATAATAAAAGCTGTACCAGATGTCAACGTCAATACGGTCATCAGCCTAAAATGCCAACCAGGTTCAACAACAACATTCATACCACCCGCCTGCATGGATTCCAAACCATACGCTATACCGAAACCCTGAAAAATAGATAATAATACGGTACCATAACGGGTGTACTGATTTATTTTTCGTCGACCAGACTCACCTTCTTTTTTCAATGTTTCAAGTTTAGGAATCACCGCTGTCATGAGTTGTAAAATAATCGAAGCGGAAATATAAGGCATTATCCCTAGAGCAAACACGGTCAAGCGAGAAAGCGCACCACCTGAGAACATGTTAAACATGCCCAAAAGTGTTCCTTGTTGCTGAGCAAAAAAAGCGGCCAACGCATGGGGATCTATACCCGGTGTTGGCACATGTGCACCAATTCTATAAACAATCAGCATACCCAAGGTAAAAGTCAATCGACTTCTTAGTTCAGGTATTCTACCTAGATTTGCCAAGCCTGCAAGGGGGTTTTGTGTCTCAGTACCTACCATGGATTCATTTACCTATATGTATCAGTCTGAAACACGTTCTTCTGTAGCACGAGCAGTAACGACCTGCCCACCTGCCATTTGTACCTTGCTTAAGGCACTTTGAGACGCTTGATCAACATGAATTTCAATAGGTTTAGTCAACTCACCATCACCTAAAAGTTTAATTGGTAAACCTTGTCCACGGATCAATCCCTTCGACTTAAGCTGCTCGGCACCAATCACAGAGTTGGCTTCGAATTGCTCAAGATCGTTTACCTTAATGATCTCAAAAACCTTCTTAAAAATATTGTTGAATCCGCGTTTAGGTAAACGCCTTTGTAAAGGCATCTGACCACCCTCGAATCCAAGCTTATGAAATCCTCCAGCACGTGCCTTTTGGCCTTTATGTCCGCGACCGGCTGTTTTTCCAAGCCCTGAGCCTATACCACGCCCTTTACGCTTGCTGTCTTGTTTTGTACCGGTCAAACCCGGAAGTTGGTTCAGCTCCATTTTTTTGACGCCTTCGTAATATGTAAGCTTCAACCCACAAGGCGCACGAGATGGTGAACTTTCGCAACCATACCACGCACACAGACATTATCAGGCAATTCACGGATTTGGTTCATCTTTGTTAATCCCATACCTTGAATCACAAGCCGATGTCTTGCAACTTGCCCTATAGGTGATTTATAAAGTTGTACTTTAATCGTTTTGGCCATGATGTCCTCAATTACTCTGAACGTTCTCAACTAGTAATCCACGTTTGGCGGCAATCTCATCAGGAGAACGAATGGATTGTAATGCCTTAAACGTTGCTTTTACTAAATTGTGAGGATTTGATGAACCAGTCGATTTTGCCAAAATATCGCGAATTCCAACGGCCTCAAAAACCGGCCTCATAGAACCTCCGGCGATAATCCCAGTACCTTCTGCAGCAGGCTTCAAAACAACTGCACCTGCACCATACTTACCAATGATTTCATGGTATAGGGTACGGCCATCTCGAAGTGCAATTTTGATCATATTTTTACGAGCTTTTTCAGTGGCCTTCCGTATTGACTCAGGAACCTCTTTGGCTTTTCCGAGTCCATACCCTATCATACCACTTCCATTCCCAACCAGCACGATAGCGGAAAAATTGAAACGACTACCACCCTTAACAACCTTAGCGGTACGTTTTATGACCACCAGCTTTTCAATTAAATCGTCGCTGGGCTGCCACTCCTCTTTACGCTGATTGTTCCCTTGGGAGCGTTTTTCTCCTGGGGCGCGTGTATTGACCATCTGTTCTCCTAATTTGCCTTATCCCTCGTATATGAAGGTTTAGACATCCGTACAGGGAAGTTTAAAAATCAAGTCCACCTTCACGGGCGGCATCAGCCAAAGCTTTTACGCGTCCATGATAAAGATAACCACCACGATCAAATACAACTTGGCTGATATCTGCTGCCTTTGCTTTTTGTGCAAGCATTAAACCTACTTTACCAGCAGCATCTTTATTGCCACTATATTTTAATCCTTCTCGAACATCTTCATCCAAAGTGGAGGCAGACACAAGTGTTATTCCTTTTACATCATCAATAATCTGAGCATATATATGCTTTGCACTCCGAAATACTGATAATCGAGGACGATCTGTTCCTACTTGCCGAATTTTATAGCGAATTCGTCGCGCACGGGTAAGTCTTGAAGCATATGTATCTGTAGCCATCTAGCGAATGTCTCCCTATTCCTATTTCTTCTTTCCAACCTTACGAAGAACAAATTCACCGGTATATCGTACACCTTTCCCCTTATAGGGTTCCGGTGGCCTAAATTTACGAATATCCGCACAAACTTGACCTATCGTTTCAGGATTCATTCCATGTATGGACACAAAAGTATTCTTATCCACACTCGCGGTCACCCCATCAGGCAAAATAAAATCGATCGGATGTGAATAACCAAGATTGAGTTTTAAGATGCTATCTGCAACTGTGGCACGATAGCCAACACCTATAATCTCCATCTCCTTGGTAAATCCCGTAGATACACCTGTGACCATGTTCGCAAGTACTGAGCGCGATAGACCCCATACCGCACTATATTTACGACCTTCCAAACGTGGTTTGACAATCAATTGACCATCTTTCAGTTCAATTTGCACATGGGGATGAAACGCCCTTGTCCATGTACCACGTTGGCCTTTAACAGTAATTTCTTGATCACGGATGTTCACCTCGACACCTGTCGGGACTACAACCGGCTTTTTTCCAATTCTAGACATGACTCATCCTTAACCTGAAAGGGATTCACCTAACAGGAAACCCGGTTCAAGATCAGAAAACTGAACACAACAGTTCGCCTCCGACCCCCAGTTTGGCAGCTTGCCGATTCGATAGCACACCCTTACTGGTAGATATAATTGATATTCCTAACCCTTGATAGACCGGAGGAATTTCCTTGGCTTTTACATAAACACGACATCCAGATTTTGACAATCTCGTAATTTGTTCAATAACTGGACGTTTTTCATGATACTTCAAAAGTATCTGAAACAATTTCTGACCGCCCTCACCTTTTTTTTCCTCAAATCCAGCAATATAACCCTCTTCAGCAAGGATTTCAATGATATGTCTAATTATTTTTGAGGCACGAACATCTACTGTATCCCGGCCGATCATATGCGCATTACGGATACGGGTCAGTGTGTCACTAATTGGATCGGTCATGCACATCTGCTAAACTCCACATACTAAATTTAAATTCCAATTGAATCATAATAGAAAATTGGGCTGAATCGACCAACACTATATAATGTTACCAAGAGGCCTTCACCACACCCGGTATCTCACCTTGCAGAGAAAGGCTTCTAAAACAAATTCGACACAAACCAAATTTACGTATATAACCTCTCGGTCTAGAACATTTCGAACATCTCGAATAGCTTCTAACCGCAAATTTCGGTTTCCGCTTGCACTTGGCAATCAAGGATTTTTTAGCCATGAACCCAATTTCTCCCAATATTTCCTAATCAAGATTCAATTTCTGAACGGCATGCTAAACCCTTTAAGAAGGGCTTTTGCTTCTTTGTCCGTCTTAGCACTTGTTACAATAATAACATCTAATCCACGAACCTTATCGACTTTATCATAATCAATCTCTGGAAAGATGATTTGCTCTTTAATACCCAAAGCATAGTTTCCACGTGAATCAAATGATGTTCCTGGAACACCACGAAAATCACGTACACGTGGCAATGCTGTATTGATCAATCTGTCCAAAAATTCATACATACGATCTTTTCTAAGGGTAACCCGACATCCAATGGGTTGTCCTTGACGCAATTTAAATCCAGCAATGGATCGCCGCGCCCTCGTAATCACAACTTTTTGTCCAGAAATGGCCGTCATATCCTTGACCGCACCCTCTAGCAAATTTTTATCTACAGCTGCCGCTCCTACTCCCATATTGAGTACAATCTTTTCAATACGTGGTATTTGCATGACATTTTTATACCCAAACTCTTCTCGAAGTTTTGGGATAACTGTCTCTTCATAAAATTTTTTCAACCTGGCCATATCTTAAGGTCCCTGACTTGTCTAACGTACATCCACACCCTTATTATTTATCCAGAACCTCTCCAGATCCTATGGCTACTCGTACCTTACGTCCATCTGTGAGGATTTTTTTACCAATTCGAGTGCCACGACCACTAGTCTGGTCAAAGTACATAACGTTGGATATGTGAATTGGAGCTTCTTTCTCCACAATTCCACCTTCCTGGTCACGTCCTTGTTTGGTGTGCCGTTTGATCATATTCATCTTTTCGACAAGCACCGAATTGTCTTTTGCCAATACCTTGAGAATGTTGCCGCGCTTACCTTTATCTTTACCGGCAATCACAACAACCTGGTCCCCTTTTTTTAAACTACTTGAAAAGCTTTTCGACATCGTCACACCTAAAGCACTTCCGGAGCCAGGGAAATGATTTTCATATAGTTACGACCGCGCAATTCACGGGGAACAGGCCCAAAAATACGTGTCCCTACCGGTTCACCTTGCTTGGTAATGAGTACCGCCGCATTGGTATCAAAACGAATGCTCGATCCATCTTCTCGATTGATCTCTTTGCGGGTGCGCACCACAACTGCCAGTGCCACATCGCCCTTCTTCACTTTCCCGCGTGGGATAGCACTCTTTATTGCTATGGCTATCTTATCACCTATCCGTGCATAGCGCCGCTTGGATCCGCCTAACACTTTTATACATTGTATCTTCTTGGCACCAGAATTATCTGCTGCCTCAAGAACTGTCTCGACTTGAATCATGCGACCTCCTTCTCAAGTACCTGCCAGCATTTGTCTTTACTCAAAGGCCGACACTCCTTGATCTGCACTTGATCACCTACTTGACAGGCATTCTGTGGATCATGCGCCTTATATTTTTTTGTCCGTCTTACAATTTTGCCATACAGTGGGTGAATCTCATTCCTCATCACCATCACCACCACTGTCTTATCCATCTTGTCGCTGACCACGACACCCTGCATTACTCGTTTTGCCATGATCAGGCACCTTGTTCCTTTCTGGCCCGTTCAACCAATAAGGTTTGAACACGGGCATAATCTCGCCTCACTTGACGTATCCTGCTGGTATTCTCCAACTGCGCTGTTGAATGCTGAAATCGCAATTTAAACGCCTCTTGTTGAAGTTCTATCTGTTTCGCTTGCAAAGCACCTACAGAAAGCCCCTGCAATTCATTACCGGTCTTCTTGGCCATCAAACTCCTCCGCGCTGAACAAATTTTGTCGGCAGTGATAGTTTGGCGCTTGCAAGTTCCATGGCCGCTTTTGCCAACTCTTGCGATACACCTTCCATCTCAAAAAGAATTTTCCCAGGTCTTATACGAGCGACCCAAAATTCAGGATTACCCTTTCCTTTACCCTGACGCACTTCAGCCGGTTTCTTACTAACCGGTAAATCGGGAAATATACGAATCCATACACGACCACCACGCTTGATGTGTCGTGTCATGGCACGACGACTCGATTCAATTTGACGAGCCGTAATGCGTCCAGGTGCCATTGCTTTTAAACCAAACTCTCCAAAGTTTAGTTCAACACCACGATTCTCAATACCATGTATACGGCCTTTATGGGCCTTACGAAATTTTGTTTTCTTGGGCTGAAGCATAAAAAAACACCTTGCGAAAGATCAGGTTTTATCCTTCTCGATGATCTCACCCTTGAACACCCATACCTTTACGCCAATTATGCCGTAGGTAGTCGGTGCCTTGGAGAAGCCAAAATCAATATCTGCTCTAAGCGTATGCAAAGGCACTCTTCCCTCACGATACCATTCGGTTCTCGCAATTTCGCCTCCGCCTAGCCGTCCAGCACAATTGATCCGTATCCCTTCCGCCCCAAGTCGAATAGCTGATGTCACCGCTCGTTTCATCGCTCGTCGAAATGCTACACGACGTGATAATTGTTGGGCAACATTCTCAGCAATAAGCTGTGCCTCAGCCTCGGGCTTACGCACTTCGACAATGTTAATTTGGACCTCAGTACTCGCTACTTTACTGATATCGGCCTTTAACTTTTCAATGTCGGTGCCTTTTTTACCAATGATAATTCCTGGCCGCGCTGAATGTATATTAATTCGCGCCTTCTTGGCAGGCCTCTCAATGATTATCTTTGAAACACTCGCGTGAGCAAGACGCTTCTTCAGCCATTCTCTGATCTGAATATCCTCATATAACAAAGAGGCAAATGTCTTGTCCGCATACCACCGTGTATCCCATGTCTTGGTTATGCCAAGCCGAAACCCGGTCGGATGTACCTTTTGACCCATAAATTCATACTCCAGATAAAATGGCCTAACCTCTTAAGAACGGGTATTCGGCCTTGTACCGCTGCAATATCAGACCTTTGATCGTACTCCAACAGTTACATTGGAACTACGCTTAAGTATCCGACTAGCCCTTCCTCGAGCACGCGGTCTAAAGCGCTTGATTGTAAGACCTTTGTCTATCATTGCACTTGATACATACAAAGTGTCTACATCCAATCCATAATTGTTCTCTGCATTCGCTACAGCAGATTTTAATGTCTCTATGAGACTGAGTGCAAAATGCTTTCTGGAAAATTCCAAAATCTGCATGGCACTCTCCACATCTTTGCCGCGTATTTGGTCAACGACCAAACGGGCTTTGATTGGGGATACCCGTACATTGCGGGTTATTGCTATTGCTTCCGTTTCCATCATGGCCTTATTTACCAACTTTATCGCCGGACGGCTTTTTTATCGCCACCGTGCCCAAAATAGACCCGGGTTGGCGCGAACTCTCCAAGCTTATGACCTACCATATTTTCTGTCACAAGCACTGGAATGAATTTACGGCCATTGTGAACCCCAAATGTGTAGCTGACAAAATCTGGTAAGATAGTCGATCGGCGTGACCATGTCTTGATCAACTCCTTGCGTCCATCAGCATGTAACTTCTCAACTTTCTTAAGAAGATAATTGTCAAAAAAGGGTCCCTTTTTAATCGACCGTGCCACGTTTTCTCACCTCGTACCTAAAAAAATTAAATCTACTGATCAACGTCGTCGCATAATTAAACGACTTGATGGTTTCTTGCCCTGACGTGTCTTCTTGCCCTTTGTCGGAACTCCCCATGGAGTCACTGGATGACGTCCTCCAGAGGTTCGTCCCTCACCTCCTCCGTGTGGATGATCCACCGGATTCATTGCAACACCACGCACAGATGGACGTATTCCTAACCAACGACTGCGACCTGCCTTACCAATCTTGGTGTTCCCATGGTCTGGATTGGATACCAATCCCACAGTTGCCATGCAGCTTAGCAACACAAGCCTCATTTCTCCAGATGGAAGCTTAAGTTGTGCATACTTGCCTTCTTTGCCCATCAACTGGACATAATTGCCAGCTGAACGTGCCAACTGCCCACCCTTACCAGGCTGCAGCTCTACATTATGAATGATTGTGCCAACAGGCATGATCCGTAAAGGCATAGCATTACCTGGTTTAACATCAACCTTTCCTAGTGTACTTCCAGAGATAACCTTATCGCCAGTCTTTAAACGTTGAGGAGCTAAAATATATCTCTTTTCTCCATCCTCGTAAACCAATAATGCAATAAATCCTGTACGATTTGGATCATACTCTATCCGATCCACGCGCGCTGGTATATCAAACTTATCACGCTTGACGTCAATTATCCGGTAGCGGCGTTTATGCCCTCCACCTTGATGCCGAACAGTCATCCGACCATCACTATTACGTCCACCAGTCCGATGTAAAGGGCCAATTAATGAACCCTCAGGTTCCCCTTTGTACAGTTCGGAATAATTGACTGCAACATGACCACGTTTGCCGTCGGAAGTGGGTTTATATGTTTTAAGTGCCATTTTTCAGCCTTACCGAAACAGATCCGGTTAGATCTGGTTAGATCTGATTACAAATCACAGGTTATACACCAGTATGAAAATCAATGGTTTGTCCAGCTTCAAGTCTTACCATCGCTTTCTTCCAATCCTTGCGATGTCCTTCTATCTTTCCAAATCGTTTACTCTTACCTTTATTGTTCAAAGTCTGCACTGAAACGACCTGAACCTTAAAAAGTTTCTCTACAGCTGCCTTAATCTGTATCTTGTTGGCCCATCCGGCAACCTTAAATACAACTTGATTACCATTTTCAAGACACAATGTAGACTTCTCTGTTATCCTAGGTGTCTGTAGCACTTTATATAATGTAGTTTGATCACTCATGCAAGTCTCTCCTCAAGGCTTCGTAACGAATCAGAGGTAAGCACTAATTTACCGTGCTTCAGAATGTCATAGACATTGACTCCTGCAACTTGCATGACGGTAATCCCAGGAATATTCCTGGCCGACATGGTTACATTTTTATCTTCGCCACTCAAAACAATCAAGGCTTTATCGACAACACCTATTCCTTCCAATAGGCCCTTCATCGCTTTGGTCTTTATCTCTTCTAAACCAAATTTATCTATCAGAATTAAATCACCATCCTGATATTTGGATGAAAGCGCAATCTGCAAACCTTGTTTACGGACCTTCTTAGATAACTTTATGGCAAAGTCATGCGGCTTCGGACCAAAAACAACACCACCTGTCCGAAATTGAGGAGCACGTATTGTGCCTTGCCGAGCATTACCCGTACCCTTTTGACGATACGGCTTCTTACTCCCACCTCGCACCTCCGCACGCGTCTTACTAGATGCCGTGCCACAGCGTCGTTTTGCCAGTTGATAGCCAACAACCTCAGCCAAAAGGTCTGCGCGCATCTCCCGTCCAAAAACGGCTTCACTTACTTCTATGCGACCAACGTCTTGATTGCTGGTATCTCGAACAGTTAGTTCCATTATCTTTCAGCCTTTTGGTTCTGATCACCCTTTTTAATGGCATCCCGGACCAAAACTGTTCCTCCCTTGGAGCCTGGTATCCCTCCATGCACCAAAAGCAGATTTCTCTCCGTATCTACCAGGGCAACCTGTAAATTCTGTACAGTAACCCGATCATTACCCATATGTCCAGCCATTTTCTTTTTCTTGAAAACACGACCTGGATCTTGGCATTGACCTATTGAACCTGGTGATCTGTGGGTCTTATGCGCACCATGACTGGCTCGACCACCACGAAATCCCCAACGCTTCATCACACCAGCAAATCCTTTACCAATCGACATGCCAGTAACATCTACAAAGCCATTCGTAACAAATTGGTCAACTGTCAATACTTGACCTACCGTATATCCAGTCGGATCTGATACTCGAAACTCTTTAAGCACCTTTTTTGGTGTCATGTTCGCCTTGGCATAAATTCCTCTCACTGCCTTGCCAACACGTGATGGCTTTGCCTCTTCATATCCAATCTGAACAGCATTATAGCCATTTTTTTCAACATTCATGGTTTCGACAACTTGGCATGGGCCGAGTTGAATGACGGTAACGGGCATTGCCTTGCCATCGTCCGTAAACATTCGTGTCATCCCAAGCTTTCTGCCGATCATTCCAGCACGCATGCCCATACCCCTTCAATTGTCCTATTTGGCCTTAATACTACAGCTTAATCTCAACGTTAACACCCGCTGCCAAATCCAATTTCATCAGGGCATCCACGGTCTGAGGTGTGGGATTGACGATATCGATCAGCCGTTTATGTGTACGAATTTCAAACTGCTCTCTGGACTTTTTGTCCACATGCGGTGAACGCAACACCGTATAACGTTCTATACCCGTTGGCAATGGTATCGGCCCCCGGATCTCAGCACCTGTGCGTCGCGCTGTCTGTACGATCTCACCTGTCGACTGATCTAAAATACGGTGATCAAACGCTTTTAGCCGAATACGTATTTTTTGGTTTTCCATTCAAGCCCATCCAACCCTAGTTCTGCCTTGGTGCCCACTCTTGTTCAGACACCCATTGAGGCACCTATTCGATAACCTTAGAAACAACTCCTGCCCCAACCGTTCGTCCACCTTCCCGAATGGCAAAGCGTAACCCTTGCTCCATGGCAATCGGAGCATGTAACTTTACAGTAATCGAAACATTATCGCCAGGCATAACCATCTCTACGCCTTCGGGAAGTTCAATCTGTCCCGTCACGTCTGTAGTCCGAAAATAAAACTGTGGACGATAGTTACTAAAAAACGGCGTATGACGACCACCCTCTTCTTTGTTTAAAATATAACATTCCGCATTAAACTTGGTATGGGGTGTTATAGAGTTAGGCTTGGCAAGTACCTGTCCACGCTCAACATCCTCACGCTTAATACCACGTAACAATACACCTACATTATCACCAGCCTGCCCCTGATCAAGCAACTTGCGAAACATCTCAACACCCGTACAGACAGATGCGAGCGTTGGACGAATTCCAATAATCTGTACAGCCTCACCAACTTTAACTATACCACGTTCTACACGTCCTGTCACGACTGTTCCGCGACCTGAAATAGTAAAAACATCTTCAATAGGCATTAAAAATGCCCCATCCAATGGACGATTCGGTTGCGGAATGTATGAATCAACAGCTTCCATTAAACGATCAATTGAACCCATCCCCATCTCTGTCGCTTGACCTTCCATCGCATGCAACGCAGAACCTATCACAATCGGAATGTCATCGCCAGGAAAATCATATTGACTTAAAAGTTCACGAACTTCAAGCTCTACCAATTCTAAAAGTTCTGGATCATCTACTTGATCGGCTTTATTCATATAAACGACAAGCGCAGGAACACCCACCTGACGAGCAAGCAAAATATGCTCACGTGTTTGCGGCATCGGACCATCCGCTGCTGAAACGACCAAAATAGCACCGTCCATCTGCGCCGCACCAGTAATCATGTTTTTAATATAATCCGCATGACCTGGGCAATCCACATGTGCATAGTGGCGCTTGTCTGTTTCATATTCAACATGTGCCGTGGCAATCGTAATTCCACGTGCACGCTCTTCCGGTGCTGAATCAATCTGATCATAGGCTTTATAAACGGCATGACCTTTAGCCGCTCTTACTTTAGTGATCGCCGCTGTCAGTGTCGTCTTCCCATGGTCCACATGTCCAATGGTACCGATATTGACATGGGGTTTGTTCCGCTCAAATTTTGATTTAGACATTTCTCTTTCCTTCAGCCCTGAACGCTCGCAACGATCTCTTCGGCAATGTTGTTTGGCACAGCCTCATAATGATCAAACTGCATGGTAAATGTTGCACGGCCCTGAGTCATCGATCTCAAATCCGTTGCATATCCAAACATACTGGCTAATGGTACCATTGCTTTGACAATATGTCCAAGGCCTATAGAGTCCATACCCAATATTTGACCACGCTTTGAATTTAAATTGCCAATGATGTCCCCCATATACTCTTCTGGCATTTCAACTTCAACAGACATAATCGGTTCTAATATTGTCGGACCTGCCTTTGCACACCCACTCTTTAATGCCATGGACCCAGCTACTTTAAAAGCCATCTCATTCGAGTCTACATCATGATAGGATCCATCATATAATGCAGCTTTTAAATCTACCATCGGATATCCAGCTCGCACACCCTCAAGTAGAGCCTCTTCAACACCCTTCTTAACAGCTGGAATATACTCCTTAGGGACAACGCCACCCTTAATCTCATCCAAAAATTCAAAACCAGAACCCGGTTCGCCTGGTTCCAAACGCAGCCATACATGTCCAAATTGGCCACGACCACCAGTCTGGCGTACAAACTTACCTTCTACTTCAACTGTCTTTGTAATTGTTTCTCGGTATGCAACTTGTGGCTTCCCTACATTGGCCTCTACCCTAAATTCACGCAGCATCCGATCTACTAAAATTTCTAAATGTAACTCCCCCATTCCTGACATGATGGTTTGGTTTGTCTCCGGATCAACCGCCACTTTAAAAGAGGGATCTTCTTGCGCCAACCTTGCTAAAGCCACACCCATTTTCTCTTGGTCTGCTTTGCTCTTCGGTTCAATCGCAATGGAGATCACCGGCACCGGAAATGTCATCTTCTCCAATAATATCGGTTTGTCAGGGTCACATAGTGTATCACCAGTCGTTGTATATTTCAACCCTACAGCTGCAGCAATATCACCAGCTTGAACTTCTTTCACATCCTCACGCTTATTGGCGTGCATGAGCATCAGTCGACCTACCCGTTCTTTACGATCCTTGCTCGGATTATAAATATAACTTCCAGAATGTACCACACCTGAGTATACCCTGAAAAAGGTCAACGTACCAACAAAAGGATCTGTCATAATCTTAAACGCTAAAGCCGCCAAAGGTTCATTATAGGCACAATTGCGTTTAATCTTCTGACCCGACGATAAATCATCTCCCTCAACGGAGGCAATGTCCAGTGGGGATGGAAAATAATCCGTCACCGCATCCAGTAATGGCTGTACACCCTTATTTTTAAAAGCTGCACCACACAATACAGGTACAAACTTGCTCATGACCACACTCTTACGAATGCAGCTGCGAATCTCATCTTCGGATATCTCACCACCTTCAAGATATCTTTCCATAAGAACATCGTCTTGCTCCAATGCTGTCTCTAAAAGCTTAAGACGATACTCTTCAACTTCATCTTCCATATCTTTTGGAATATCGCTTATTATATACTCAGAACCTAAAGATTTTTCATCAAAAATCCAGGCCTTACGAGTAATTAAATCAATAATTCCACGAAAATTTTCTTCCTTACCAACTGGAAGCTGCATGGGTATGGCATTGCTCTTTAATCGTGTATTCATCATACGAACAACACGCAAAAAATCAGCTCCCATACGATCCATCTTGTTCACAAAGGCAACACGGGGTACTTTGTATCGATCGGCTTGACGCCAAACAGTCTCCGACTGGGGCTGAACTCCTCCAACAGCACAAAATACGGCTACAGCACCGTCTAGCACACGCAATGAACGCTCAACTTCGATCGTAAAATCTACATGGCCTGGCGTATCAATAATATTGATACGATGATCATTCCAAAAACAGGTGGTCGCCGCAGACGTAATCGTGATGCCGCGCTCTTGCTCCTGCTCCATCCAGTCCATGGTGGCTGTTCCTTCATGCACCTCACCAATCTTATGTGAACGTCCTGTATAAAACAAAATGCGCTCTGTGACCGTTGTTTTACCAGCATCAATGTGTGCCATAATGCCAATATTTCTCACTCGGGCCAGTGGAATATCCTTTGCCAATTTCTTCCCCTGTCAATACTTGCCATTCTTAATCGTTAATTGCTTCGCAAACATTATGATGGGCAATCCCATACTACCAGCGATAATGTGCAAACACCTTGTTGGCTTCTGCCATACGATGCGTATCATCCCGCTTTTTAACAGTAGCTCCACGACCTGCCGCTGCATCCAAAAGCTCGCCAGCCAACTTCTCTCGCATGGTCTTCTCTCCCCTCTTGCGAGCAAAATTAATCAACCAACGAACCGCCAAGGCCTGTCTTCTGCTCGGCCGTACCTCTACTGGTACCTGATAAGTGGCCCCACCTACCCGGCGTGAACGGACTTCTACCGCTGGTCTGGTTTTATCAACCGCTTCTTTAAAAATCTTTAGCGGATCTTCCTTGGTGCGCTGCTTAATGATATCCAAAGCACCATAAAATACCCGTTCAGCCAACGCTTTCTTTCCATCCCGCATGATGCAGTTCATAAACTTGGTAACCAACTTATCTCCATAAGTTGGATCCTGCATCGTTTCCCTTTTGGGAACATCACGGCGCCTGGACATACAACAAACTCCTCTAGTCAGCAACAATAAACAGTGGGCAGCAATAAACAGTGGCAGAAGCCAAACTACTTGGGTTGCTTTGCCCCATACTTGGATCGCCCTTGCTTGCGATTCTTTACGCCTTGAGTGTCTAATGTACCACGAATAATGTGATACCGCACACCAGGCAGATCTTTGACTCTTCCACCACGAATCAAAACAACGGCATGTTCCTGTAAATTATGACTCTCACCAGGAATATACACCGTTACTTCATGTCCGTTGGTTAAACGTACACGGGCAACTTTACGCAAAGCCGAATTCGGCTTCTTGGGGGTCGTTGTGTAGACACGTGTACAAACTCCCCGCTTCTGCGGGCAACTCTCCATGGCTGGCACTTTGCTCTTTTGATTCTGGGCTTGTCGGCCATGTCGTACCAGCTGGTTGACGGTAGGCATTCTGTGTTCTCCAAACGTTTATAATATCTAAATCGACTGAACCGGTGATCTTAGCCTCTTTTTTTCGGTTGTCAAATGTCTTTCTTTAAAAAGTGCATTTTTTTCCAAAGGCCGATCTGTTATAAGTCCAAATCCTAACGAGAAACCGCTTTTTGCGCCTTCATAACCTCTAAAGCACGCCCCGTTCCAGCAGGGATGAGACGTCCTACAATCACATTTTCCTTGAGTCCATTCAATGTATCCGCCTGACCAGAAATCGCCGCCTCTGTCAACACACGCGTCGTTTCCTGGAAAGAAGCTGCAGATATAAATGAGGGCGTCGATAACGAAGCCTTGGTGATCCCTAAAAGCAATGGGAATGAAGTGGCTAGTCGCCCACCCCGTTTCGCAGCTTTCTTGTTCGCCTTTTCAAAATCATCCTTCTCCACAGACTCTCCTGCCACAAAAGTCGTATCACCAGGATCCTGGATAGCCACCTTCTGCAACATTTGCCGTACAATCACCTCAATGTGACGATCATTAATGCGAACCCCCTGTAGGCGGTATACATCTTGAATCTCCGTCACCATAAAGCGACATAACGCCTCAAGCCCCATAACCTTTAAAATCTCCTGCGGCACCGCTGAGCCCTCCATAAGAGATTCACCCTTATGAATCCAGTCCCCATCGTTCACCGCCAACTGCTTGCCTTTGGGTATTAAATACTCAAAAGGCTCCCCATTCGCCGAAGTCACCACAATCCGTCGCTTGCCCTTCAAATCCTTACCAAAGGATACTTGGCCGTCTTGCTCAGAAATAATGGCAAACTCTTTCGGTCGACGCGCTTCAAAAAGCTCAACAACACGAGGTAAACCTCCAGTGATATCACGCGTCTTCGATATCTGCCTCGGTAACTTGGCGATAATATCACCAGCCTTCATCAACTCCCCATCATGAGCCATCAAAATGGCTCCTACTGGGAGAAAATAACGTACAGCGGCACCATTCGGAAGTGTTAACCGCTCTCCCGTCACTGGATGCTCAAAAATAAGTCTCGGCCGCATATCTGCTTTGCGATCCTGCCCCTTCCACTCCATCACTTCGCGCGTCGTTAATCCAGTCGTTTCATCAACTGATTCACGAATCGTTAGGCCATCGACCAAATCTTCATATTTTACACGGCCTTCCAGCTCTGTGATAATCGGCGTAGAAAAAGGATCCCATTGCGCCAATATCGTGCCACGATCCACAAGCATGTTGGGCGTCACTTGAAGTCGTGACCCATAAGGCACCCGATAGCGCTCACGTTCACGTCCAGCCTCTGCCGCTACGCCACTCTCTTCTTCACCTGGCAGATGCCTCGGTTCATGAATGGTAAATTCACCGTTGCGCGATAAGCTGACCAATATGCCATTGCGGTCTGTACACGTGTTGATATTGTGAAAACGTACAATCCCTCCAAAAACAGACTCTATCGCCGATTTCTCCACAACTCGTGACGCCGTACCACCAATATGAAACGTCCGCATGGTCAACTGCGTGCCAGGCTCTCCAATACTTTGGGCCGCAATCACCCCAACCGCCTCACCAATAGTCACCGGTGTCCCACGCGCTAAATCACGACCATAACACAAAACACATACACCACGCACGGTTTCACATGTTACTGCTGAACGAATAAATACTGAGTCAACCGACGAATTTTCAATCCTTTCTACAACATCTTCATTTAAAATAACCCCGCCCGGTGCCAATAACTCTTGGGTCACAGGATCAAATACATCAAACACCGGTGTACGACCCAAAATCCGGTCGCCAAGGGTCTCCATCACATCGTTCCCTTCCACCAATGCAATGGCATTTAATCCATTTACCGTCCCACAGTCACGCTCTCGCACAATACAATCTTGGGCTACGTCTACCAAACGACGCGTCAGATACCCAGAGTTGGCCGTCTTTAAGGCGGTATCCGCCAAACCCTTGCGCGCACCATGCGTCGAAATAAAATATTGTAAAACCGTTAGACCTTCACGAAAGTTCGCCGTAATGGGAGCTTCAATAATTTCACCAGATGGCTTGGCCATCAATCCACGCATCCCAGCCAATTGCCGCATCTGCGCCGCAGAGCCTCTGGCACCAGAGTTAGCCATCATAAATATAGAATTAAACGACGGCTGCTCATGCATAGAACCATCCGATAATTGCACCTTCTCCGTTGAAATAACCTTCATCATTTCATCGGCAACCTGTTCCGTACAATGCGACCAAATATCAACTACCTTATTATACTTTTCACCCTCTGTAATCAACCCATCAATATATTGACGTTCGATCTCCTTCACCTGAGCTTGTGATTTCGCAACCAAACCAGCTTTGGCCTCTGGAATAACCAAATCATCCTTGCCAAAAGATATCCCAGAACGTGCTGCAAAAGTAAATCCGGTATTCATCAATCGGTCCGCAAAAATCACCGTCTCTTTGGTACCACACGTCCGGTAAACCAAATCTATCAACTTGGCAACCTCTTTTTTGGTATGCAAACAGTTGATGTGCTCAAATGGTATAGCGTTAGGCAAAATCTCCGTCATTAAAATCCGCCCAACCGTCGTTGCTTCACGCTTACCACGGAAACGACAGGTGATGCGCGCATGTAAATCAACTGCATCAGAATCGTAAGCCTGACGAACTTCTAAAGGAGAAGAAAAGGTCATCCCCTCCCCCTTCACGTTCATCCGCTCCGAAGTCATATAATAAAGACCCAAAATAATATCCTGCGTCGGAACAATAACAGGCTTGCCATTGGCCGGCGATAAAATATTATTGGTGGACATCATCAATACACGCGCTTCAATCTGAGCCTCAATTGAAAGTGGTACATGAACCGCCATCTGATCCCCATCAAAGTCAGCATTAAACGCCGTGCAGACCAATGGATGCAATTGTATGGCCTTACCCTCAATCAGTTTAGGTTCAAAAGCCTGAATCCCTAATCGATGCAGTGTCGGGGCCCGATTCAACATCACGGGATGTTCACGAATAACCTCTTCCAAAATATCCCAAACTTCACTCTTCTCCTTCTCAACCGAACGCTTGGCCGCTTTAATGGTCGTTGTTAACCCCCTCTCCTCTAACTTATTGTAGATAAAGGGTTTAAATAACTCAAGTGCCATTTTCTTCGGCAAACCACACTCATGCAATTTTAACTCAGGACCCACCACAATCACACTGCGTCCCGAATAATCCACCCGCTTTCCCAAAAGATTCAAACGAAAACGGCCTTGCTTACCCTTGAGCATCTCTGAAAGCGATTTTAATGGACGTTTATTGGTCCCTGTAATCACACGCCCACGCCGTCCATTATCAAACAGTGCATCCACAGACTCTTGAAGCATCCGCTTCTCATTGCGAATAATAATATCAGGCGCTTTAAGCTCATACAAACGACGTAAACGGTTATTGCGGTTAATCACACGCCGATAAAGATCGTTTAAATCACTGGTCGCAAAACGTCCACCATCCAAAGGAACTAACGGACGTAACTCCGGCGGAATAATTGGAATCGTCTCAAGTATCATCCATTCTGGACGGTTACCAGATTCCTGAAATGCTTCCAACGTATGCAACCGCTTGACAATCTTTTTGCGACGCGCTTCAGAATTGGTGGTCGAAAGCTCTTCTCGTTGCAAAACGATATCAGCCTCCATATCCAAATTACTCAACATCTCACGAATGGATTCCGCACCAATACCCGCATGAAACTCGTCACCAAACTCCTCTTGCAATTCGTGATAACGCTCCTCAGTCAATAACTCACCCTTTTTCAAAGGAGTCATGCCAGGTTCTAATACCACAAAATTTTCAAAATAGAGTACCCGCTCTAAATCCTTGAGCGTCATATCTAATAAAAGACCAATTCGGCTCGGCAGCGACTTTAAAAACCAAATATGCGCCACTGGACTGGCCAATTCAATATGACCCATCCGCTCGCGCCGTACTTTAGACTGAATCACCTCAACACCGCATTTTTCACACACAACACCACGATGCTTTAGGCGCTTATACTTACCACATAAACATTCATAATCCTTTACCGGTCCAAAAATCTTGGCGCAAAAAAGTCCGTCGCGCTCCGGTTTAAAGGTCCGATAGTTTATTGTCTCCGGCTTCTTGACCTCACCAAAAGACCATGAACGGATTTTCTCAGGTGATGCAATTGAAATCCGTATACCATCAAAATTTTGACCCAATGTGGGCCGATTAAACATTTTGAAAAGGTTCTGACTCACTGGTACGACGCTCCTTACTCAGACCTTTGCAATTCAACATCCAAAGCCAGGGATTGCAGCTCCTTGACCAAAACATTAAACGATTCTGGAATTCCGGCATCAAACGTATCATCGCCTCGGACAATGGATTCATAAATCTTCGTTCTTCCCGCGACATCATCCGATTTAACCGTCAACATCTCTTGAAGAGTAAATGCCGCTCCATACGCTTCCAGAGCCCAAACTTCCATCTCTCCAAAGCGTTGTCCTCCAAACTGGGCTTTCCCTCCCAATGGCTGTTGCGTCACCAATGAATAGGGTCCAATTGAACGCGCATGTATCTTGTCATCCACCAAATGGTGCAACTTGAGAATGTAAATATAACCTACTGTCACAGGCCTATGAAAATATTCACCCGTCCGACCATCAATTAATCGCACTTGCCCTGATTCTGGCAAACCAGCTTTTCCCAGCCATTCAACAATATCCTTTTCCAATGCCCCATCAAATACCGGAGTAGCCATAGGGACACCATCTTTGAGATTCATGGCCATATCAATCAACTCTTGATCGGTCAGATTTTGAATCGCTTGGTTTTGCTCATCATTGGTGTATATATTCAACATCTGCTGACGCAGTTCCGATACTGGACTCCCGCCTTGCGCCATCCGATGTAAAATCTCTCCCAACTGATGACCTAGTCCCTTGGCCGCCCACCCTAGATGGGTCTCCAAAATTTGACCTACGTTCATACGGGAAGGCACACCCAATGGATTTAGAACAATATCAACCGGAGTCCCATCTTCCAAATAGGGCATATCCTCCAATGGATTGATCTTGGAAATCACACCCTTATTGCCATGCCGACCCGCCATTTTATCCCCAGGTTGAAGCTTACGCTTCACAGCAATATATACCTTTACCATTTTGAGGACTCCTGGAGGTAAATCATCCCCACGCTCCAGCTTTTCTCGCTTACTTTCAAATCTCTTTTGTAGACGAAGTATCGTCTTGTCTACCTGCTCACGTATCCCTTCTATCTGTTGACTCAGTCCGTCATCTTCCAAAACAATCTCGGAAAGTTTGCGCGAAGGAATTTTTTCTAAATATTCTTGCGTCAAAACAAATGGACCTTTGCGCCCAGGAAAGCTGGCTGCCCTCTTATCCAAGATCAACGCTCGAATTCGATCATCGGCATCTTTTTCGATAATACGCCGTTCGGCCTGGATATCTTTATATAAACGCTCAATATCCTCTTGGTCAATCAGCCGAGCCCGGGCATCCTTCTCTAAACCACGTCGAGAAAATACACGAACATCCACAACAGTCCCTGCGACACCTGGTGGCAACCGCAAGGAAGTATCACGCACATCAGAGGCCTTTTCGCCAAAAATTGCACGCAACAATTTCTCTTCAGGAGTCAGCTGTGTCTCTCCCTTAGGCGTTACTTTGCCGACCAGTATATCGCCCGCTTTGACCTCGGCCCCGACATAAATAATACCAGACTCATCCAGATTACTTAAAGCCTCTTCACCAACATTGGGCATGTCCCGCGTAATCTCCTCAGCTCCCAGCTTGGTATCACGCGCCATCACTTCAAACTCTTCAATATGGATAGATGTAAACACATCATCCCATACCAAACGTTCCGAAATCAAAATTGAATCTTCAAAGTTGTAACCATTCCAAGGCATAAATGCAACGAGAACATTACGACCCAACGCCAGCTCACCCCACTGCGTGCTGGGACCATCGGCGATAATATCCCCCTTATGAACGCGATCACCTGCCGTTACCAACGTCCCTTGATTGATACAGGTGTTCTGATTCGACCTGGAAAATTTGATCAGATTATAAATATCTACACCCGGCTCCGTTGCACCAGGTTCTTCATCGGCCTTAACCACAATCCGAGCCGCATCAACCTCCTCAACCACTCCTGAACGACGGGCAACAATGGTCACCCCAGAGTCCCGAGCAACGACCGATTCCATCCCAGTACCTACCAATGGCGCATCCGTCTTGATAAGTGGAACCGCCTGACGTTGCATATTAGAACCCATTAAGGCACGGTTTGCATCGTCATTTTCCAAAAAGGGTATCAATGAAGCCGCCACCGAAACAATCTGCTTGGGCGAAACGTCCATATATTGAATACGATCTGGACTTGAAACCGTAAACTCAAGCTTATGCCGACACTGAATCAACTCGCCAGTAAAACGGCCTTCTGTGTCCAAAGCCGCATTGGCCTGGGCAATCACATAATCTTCCTCCTCCAAGGCCGATAAATAATTCACTTCATCCGTCACTTGGCCAGCATCCACACGACGATATGGGCTTTCAATAAATCCATATTCATTGATGCGCGCATAGGTAGAAAGACTATTAATCAAACCAATATTTGGACCTTCAGGCGTCTCAATCGGACAAATACGTCCATAATGGGTCGGATGCACGTCCCGGACTTCAAATCCTGCACGCTCTCGTGTCATTCCTCCAGGGCCAAGTGCTGACAAACGGCGCTTGTGGGTAATCTCCGACAACGGATTGGTTTGATCCATAAATTGCGACAATTGGCTGGAACCAAAAAACTCACGAATCACAGCCGAGAAGGGTTTCGAGTTCATCACATCATGGGGCATTAATGACTCAGGTTCACCCGACATCCGTTCCCGTATGGCCCGCTCTAAGCGCACCAAGCCAATCCGTACTTGATTTTCTAACAACTCACCTACCGAACGAACTCGACGATTCCCTAAATGATCAATATCATCAATCTTGCCAAAACCATCCTTAATTTTAATCAACGTTTCGATAACGCCCAGAATGTCCTCTTTTCGCAATACACGAACATTAAGGTCACACTCCACGCTCAAACGCTTGTTCATTTTTAAACGACCAACTGCAGATAAATCATAACGGTCTGAATTGAAGAATAAATTGTTAAATAAATTCTTCGATGCCTCAACCGTCGGCGGTTCACCTGGTCGCATCATCCGATAAATATCAATAAGGGCTTCATCTGAGGTGTTGTTACGATCCGAATTTAATGTATTACGAATGTATGGACCAACCGTCACATAGTCGATAAACAACACCTGAATCTCCTTGAGTCCTAGCTCCTCAAGAAAATCGATTTTCTCTTTTGTTAACTCTTCACCTGCAACCGCTAACGGTTCCCCATTGGCATCCAAATGCGTATGGGCCAAAAAACGACCAACCAAATCATCCGCTGGCACTTGAATCCAGTCCAAACCAAGAGATTGCAATTTTTTAATCGCACGAGCCGTAATCTTACGCTTTGGCTTCACAATCTCTATGCCAGATTCTGGGTCCACAATCGAATAGTTCAATCGACTCCCAAGCAGCTGCTCAGGAACCAACTTTTTCTCCCAAACAACCCCATTCTTGCGAAAGGGTTCGGTTGAATAAAAACGATTCAGTATCTCTTGGGACTCCATGCCCAACGCCCGCAGCAGGGTCGTCACTGGCAATTTCCGCCGCCGATCAATCCGAACGTAAACATAATCACGTGGATCAAATTCAAAATCTAGCCAAGAACCTCGATAGGGAATAACACGAGCTGAAAAAAGAAATTTTCCACTCGAATGGGTCTTCCCACGATCATGGTCATAAAATACCCCAGGAGAACGATGCATCTGCGAAACGATAACCCGCTCTGTCCCATTGATGATAAATGTACCAGTGGCCGTCATCAATGGCATTTCGCCAAGATACACATCTTGTTCCTTAACTTCACGAATGGTCTTCGCACCAGTGTCTTCGTTCTCTTCCCATATCACCAAACGAAAAGTGACCTTCAATGGTAAAGAAAATGTCATCCCCCTCTGTAAACACTCATCCACCTCATATTTTGGTTCACCAAAATGATAGCGGACATATTCAAGGGTCACAGTTCCTGTATAATCCTCCAACGGAAAAACGGATCGAAAGACACTTTCCAAACCAATATCTTCACGCTTTGCAGGATCAACATCTACCTGTAAAAATCGATCAAAAGATTCTGTCTGTATCGCGATCAGATTTGGAATATCGATGATGGTCGGAATACGACCAAAATTCTTGCGTAGCCGTTTTTTATCGGTGAACGTTAGAGCCATCGAGTCTCCTTAATGCATTACTCATGGATATTCTCTGCCCAAAGCCAATATTAGCTCCAGGATGCTCCATTTCTGGAACAAAAAATTAGTGAGGGGATCTGCTTATATCCCCTCACCTCATGCCACTTTGCTATAATCTGGTCTTTTATGTCCATCTGTGAGATTCGTTCTCAGTTGATTTTCAGGTATACTTCAACCAACCATAACGATCATCACTTACGCAACATATCGATTCATTCCAGAAGGAGCTGTGTAAAATTATTTAAGCTCAACCTTGGCACCAGATTCTTCAAGTTCTTTCTTGATCTTTTCTGCTTCATCTTTGGAAACACCCTCTTTAACAGTCTTGGGTGCCCCTTCAACCAAATCTTTGGCCTCTTTCAAACCCAGTCCTGTGATGGCGCGTACGGACTTAATAACATGAATCTTTTTGTCACCCGCATCCACCAAAACTACCGTAAACTCGGTTTGCTCTTCCTCTTTTTCCACCGCTACTGCAGCAGGACCAGCCGCCGCAACGGCCACAGGAGCCGCTGCTGAAACACCAAATCTGCTCTCCAAATCTTTGACCAATTCTGACAACTCCAGAACCGTCATATTTTCAATTGCACTAATAAGTTCCTCACGTGAAATCGCCATTTATCGCTCCTTGCCTGACTCATGCGCCTGCATGTTTTATGATTGATCATTCGGCCCAGACGGGCCAATGGTTTAAAATCAGCCGTTAGCCGATTCCTTCTGCTGACGAATCTGGTCCACAACCCGAACAAATCCTCCAGGTACCGCAGCCAAAACACCAACAATGCCTTGCAGAGGTCGCATCATCGTGCCCAACAACCGAGCAACTAAAACCTCCTTCGAGGGAAGTTTGGAAAGCGCTTCTATGGCTTCGCTATCCAACTTTTTCCCCGCCAAAACCCCACCAATAATGACCAATTTTGGATGAGTTTTTGCAAATTCTGTCAGTGCCTTCGCAGACGCTACCGGATCCTTTGCGGTTAAGACGATTCCAGTCGGTCCCGACAACAGATCAGAGATAGGCTCATACGCAGTGTTTCTCGATGCCCGCCTGGCTAAGGTGTTTTTAATCACCCGATATTCTGCACCGGCTTGGCGTACACCACGCCTGAGTTGAGTCATCTCCGCCACTGTCAATCCACGATAATGGGTGACTATGGCAACAGAGGCACTTGAAAATTTTTCATGTACCTCTTCAATGACATGGCCTTTTTGTTCCTTGTTCAATGATCCTTCCCCTTTTGGTGGTTGGCATACACGGTCGAAATCCAAAGAGAGGCCTTACAAGCGCATCTTTTGTCTAAGCAGGTGGAATTCTCTTCCATTAAGGGAAATGTTATCACACTCCCGCCCGCTTTCTTGGACATGAACGGCATGTGGTAAATGTTTCTTAAACTGTGGAAAGATCCACCTTTACACCCGGTCCCATGGTGGTACTCAGAGTAACTTTTCTTAAATAGCTCCCCTTCGCCCCCGTAGGTTTCAACTTACGCAGTTGTTCTATTAATGCCAATACATTTTGAACGATCTTTTGCGGTTCAAAGGAGGCTTTGCCAACACCCGCATGAACAATTCCTGCCTTTTCAACCCGAAATGCCACCTGCCCAGATTTGATCTCTTGAATCTGCTTGGCGACATCAAAAGTGACGGTACCCAATTTTGGATTCGGCATTAAACCCCGCGGTCCTAAAATGCGTCCCAATCGTCCCACAACACCCATCACATCTGGACAGGCAACCACCCGATCAAACTCAAGCCATCCGTCCTGTATCTTTTGCACAAGATCATCTGAACCGACATAATCGGCACCAGCGGCTTCGGCCTCAGCTACTTTGTCCCCTTTGGCGAAAACCAAAATTCGAACTGTCTTCCCCGTCCCATGGGGTAGGGTCACAGTTCCGCGGACCATTTGATCCGCATGGCGGGGATCTAC
>JAMOAW010000021.1:0-57201 GCA_039908535.1 Magnetococcus sp. DMHC-6
TATTCTTTACGCACACAATCTAATCATGTACGCTACTTAATTTAAATCGGGTCGTACTACTACTTAAACCCTATCTCGTAGCGTCCACATCAATGATTACCAAATTGTCAAAGAACCTATCTGCTTGCCCTGCTTTACTCTTTTTCCTTCTTGCCTCTTCGCTACTACCCTGCGACCGAGATGCGCATTAAAGCCTAAAACGGGTATGACAGTCAACAAGAAATCTTCATAAAATTAATTTTTTATAAAAACAACCAATTATCAATATGTTATACAGATATTTTTCTGACGGTTTCAAAATGAATCCATATTCTATCCACCAGTCATCCCAGAATGAGGTGGCCCAAACAGCTCCTCTAAAGATCCGACCTCCAAAACCTGATCGCCCCACCGTTCCAATATCTCCCTCTCGGCAGCATTCACCTTCTCATAAAAAGTAGTGGGCAATGGACCAAAACGCCGCGTCAATAGACGCAATAACATTTTTGCCTCGCCTTTCAGCTCGCCTTTCAGCTCGCCTTTCAGCTCGCCTTTTCGCTCAATCTCTCTTTCCCATTTATCAACATAGGTTGCCAGCATACTCATAACCTCCTCAAGTTCTTCAGGAATAGGTGGGAGAGGCTTCACCCGCTTAAACCGCTCCAAACCAGAAACCAATAACTCACGAAACAACTGTTTAACAGGTGGACCCTCTGGATGGTTGGCCAACCAGAACAATAAATCACGAATCACATCCAAAATCGACTCAGGACTGACCGGATGCTCCATACGGAAAAAAATCGCCATTAATGAGGTACGTCCCTTTAACTCCTCATCAGGGAATGCCCCTTCATCTATCATATAATAACGCATTTCCGGTTGATATTTCCACAACGGTGAACCATCCGGTAACTGAATCAAATCATGCAAAGAGGTGGGAGCCTGCCATCTCCCCGTCCCATTATACAAAACAATCGGCAAAACCGGCGGCAAACCATTGGCTGCCTTTAAATGACGCTCCTGAACCAACTGCTGATACAGCAAACCAATGTAAACATACAAACGCAACACCATCCACTCGTCTATCTCGGACTGAAATTCTAAAATCAACAACACAAACAAATGCCCACCAGAACAAATCGGAATCTCCCAAACCACATCCGACCGCCTGCGCTGCCCCGTTGCAGCGGTATATTTGCTGTTCAAGCGTTTCATGTGAGAAAGATCAAGTTCAGCTAACAACAAAGGATCCAGAAAATCCTTCAATAAATCGGCCACCATCTCTGGATAGGAAAAAAGCCTATGATAAATGGAATCAGATGAAAAAGACGTGTCAACCATGAAAAAACCTCTTTATGTTTGATTATTTACATTTAAAACCTTAAAAACACAGCCCGGTACCACCACATTTAAATGTGGACGATGAGAGTGCCTGAACAAAAAGCAAAGTCAAGACCTTGGGGGCAATCCCCCAGACCCCTTTCTTTTAAAATAATAAAATCTTTCAATAAAACAATCTATATGATATACTTATAAAATAAATATTGATTTTCCTAAAGTAATACCTCACACCACCAAAAAAAAAGGGGATTTTTAAAATGACAGCGGTATCCAGTTTGGTCTGGTTGATCGTCTTCTTGGTGCTGGTGCTGGTGCCGCTTAGCATTCGGGTCGTCCCTCAGGGCATGGAATATACCCTGGAGCGCTGGGGACGATATATTCGAACCCTTTTTCCTGGCTTTAACGTCATTATCCCTATTTTCGATCGCGTCGGACATAAAATAAATATGATGGAACAGGTGTTGGATGTGCCATCCCAAGAGATCATCACCAAAGACAATGCCATGCTCCGCGTCGACGGCATCGTCTTTTTTCAGGTACAAGATGCCGCCAAAGCCGCCTACGAGGTCAGCAAACTGGAATATGCCATTCTCAACTTGACCACCACCAACATTCGCACGGTGATGGGCTCTATGGATATGGACGAACTCCTCTCTAAACGCGATGACATCAATGCCCGACTGCTGACCGTGGTGGATGAAGCCACCAATCCCTGGGGCGTTAAAGTCACCCGCATCGAAATCAAAGATATTACCCCACCCAAAGATTTGGTGGAATCCATGGGACGTCAAATGAAGGCCGAACGAAACAAACGCGCCAATATTTTAGAAGCCGAAGGGGTGCGACAGGCTGAAATCTTAAAAGCCGAAGGGGAAAAACAGGCGGCTATCCTGGCCGCCGAAGGCAAACGCGAAGCCGCCTTCCGAGAGGCTGAAGGACGTGAACGCCAAGCGCAAGCCGAGGCGCGGGCCACGCAAATGGTCTCCAAAGCCATCGCCGAAGGAAATATCCAGGCCGTTAACTATTTCGTCGCCCAAAAATATGTAGAGGCTCTCGCCGCTATCGCCTCGGCCAACAATCAAAAAGTGATCTTTCTTCCACTGGATGCCTCTGGAGTGCTGGGAGCCTTGGGCGGTGTGGCCGAACTAACAACATCCGCCTTCAAAAAACAGGATGCCAATCCATGAACCAATTTCCATGGGATATGCTCAGTCAACTCCCCTGGGACCATATGAACCACTGGCATTGGTGGATCCTCGCCGTGGTGTTGATCATCCTCGAAATCATCTCCCCCGCCTTTTTCTTCCTCTGGTTGGGGAGTGCCGCTGGAATCGTCGGGGGGGTGGTATTGCTCATGCCAGATTTGGACTGGAAAGCCCAATGGCTTTGGTTCTCTGTTTTTTCTCTCTCATCCCTGGCCGGATGGCACTTCTTGCTCAAAAAAAGGCCAACCTGGAGCGATCGACCGACCCTCAATCGCCGCAGCAGTCAATATATCGGTCGAACCTTCGTCTTGTCCGAACCCATCGTCAACGGCACTGGCCGAATTCGAGTCGATGATTCCAGTTGGAAGGTTTCCGGGGGCGAGGCCCCCATGGGAGCCAATGTCCGCGTCGTCGGCGTGGATGGAACCATCCTGCATGTCGAGTTAGTGCCATCCTCGCCACACCCTTGATCGAAAAGCAAGACCTTGGGGAATGAATCCCCCAGCCCCCCTTTTTTTTTTGAAAATTAAAAAAAAAGGGGGGGGGAATTGGGGGGCGGTTCTGGGCCCCCCAAGGTCTTAAGTTTATATTCCGATACATTAAATAGGGTACTCATGGCCCATCCAGGCCAACACAATCAACGCAACGGCTTCTAAAATTTCACAAACCGCCCCAGATAAATCACCCGTTATCCCACCCGTGCGGTCCAACATAGTGCGATAAAACAAAAAGATAGCCACTACCCAAGGCACGCCAAAAAAAAACGCCGAAACTCCAAAACAAAAAATCAACGCAATAAACGTTAGAAACACCACTCCCCACCCCCAACGTCGGGATAAATGGGCATGTTGAATCTTTCCCATCCCGTGCGGACGCGCATAAGGTAATACTAAAAAAAGAACCACAATCCCAAGCCGGCCAAAAACCGCAGGCCAAATCAGCAATAATTCATTTTGTTGAGATAAAATGGTCTCTATCGCACTATATTTTAACAACAGCAGCACAACAACAACGCTCACCGCGCTTGGACCACAATGGGGATCTTTCATAATTTCTAGGGTACGAACTCTATCTCCCAAACCACCTACCCAGGCATCCGCACTATCGGCCAAACCATCTAAATGCAAACCACCGGTTAAAAATACCCAAGCAGCCAAAACAAGGGCAGCAGTCAAGGAATCAGAAAAAATCGGCCCCTGTTGGGCCAGAGCACATAAAATGGCACCAAGAATGGCACCAACAAGGGGATAACATAAAACAGAACGACCTAGCTCTTGGGCTGTTGCGTCTGTTTGGGGAGGGGTTGGAATTCGGGTTAGGAGAGAGAGGGCAAGATAGAGAGCGTTTAACATGTACATTTCTCTGTTATTTATGTATCGAAAAAATAAAAATCAAGACCTTGGGGGGCCCAGAACCGCCCCCCAATTCCCCCCCTCGTCTTAAAAAAAAAGAGGGAGTCTGGGGGATTCATCCCCCAGGGTTTGGCCTTTAATTTTTTTTTTGCCCGCAGGGCATTATGTTCAACTGTTTCTCTTGAACTCCGGCTTGGGCAAAAGTCGCCATTTCACCATGTAACGCACAGGCCAAACGCAAAATAGGCAATACCACAGCAGCCCCACTCCCCTCCCCTAAACGCATATTTAAATCAAGCAAAGGGCGCTCATCCAACTTTGCAAACACAATCCGATGACCAGGTTCCACCGATTGATGCGCATAAAAAAACCAATTTTTTAACTCCGGTTGCAACCCAATCGCCACAAGAGCGGCACTCCCGGCAATAAATCCATCCACCACTACCGGAATTCCAACCTGACCTGCAGCAATATAAGCCCCGACCAAAGCAGCTATCTCAAAACCTCCCATGGCCGACAAAACCGCCAACGGATCGCCAAGAGATCCCCGATGAAAATCCAAAGCCTGCTTAATGACCTCAATCTTTCGCGCCAAACCCGCCCCATCTACCCCCGTCCCAGATCCCGTCACCCCTTCTGGTGCAACCCCAAGCATAGCGCAAACCAGCGCCGTCGCCGCCGTGGTGTTGCCAATCCCCATCTCCCCTCCCAAAAAAATGTGACTCCCCCCCTCCACGCTCCGCGCCACAGCCTCCCGACCCGCATTCATCGCCAAATAAAGCTGCTCCGTGGTCATGGCGGCAGAAAAACGAAAATCTTTTGTTCCTGCTCCCACCCGGCAACGCACCACCCCTGGCAAATCCCCAGGATCACGCACCGCCCCTACATCCACCACCTCTAAAGTAGCCCCTAAATGGCGCGCCAACACGCTGATCGCCGCCCCACCACGGGCAAAATTATGAATCATCTCTACCGTTACCGACTGGGGAAAGGCCGAGACACCAGCCGCCGCTACCCCATGATCCCCGGCAAAAACCACCATCCGCACCCGATCCAAACATGGGATATCTTGCTGTTGCATGGCGGATATTCGCACGCCTATCTCTTCTAAAAGACCTAACGATCCCGCCGGCTTGGTCAATTGCGCCTGCCGCAACCTGCCCCGTTCCAACCAAGAGGGATCTATCCCTTTTATCGGCTCACACCACCATCTTCTCAACATCTCCACCCCTCTCCCTTTAAATATAAAGGTAGACCCGCCACCATAAAAACCACCCGGTCACACAAAACAGCCAACTCCTGATGCAACCGACCCGATTCATCGACAAAACGCCGCGTTAAATGCCCCAGAGGAGTTATCCCAAGCCCAGTTTCATTCGCAACCAAAATGACCCGCCCTTTTAAATCCGGCCAGACCTCAAACAAGCCCTGCCGCTCTTCCTCCCACATGCCCTCTTTTTGCCCAAAAAGATTGGTGATCCACAACGTCAAACAATCCACAATCACCACCTGCTCCTCCCCAGCCGCGCGTACCAGGGCCTGAGCCAAAAAAAAAGGCTCTTCTATGACCCGCCAATTTGGCGGACGGTGTTGTTGATGGTGTTGAATACGTTGCGCCATCTCCATATCTAAAGCCTGACCCGTGGCAATCAACGTCACCGGTAACCCACTATGCTCGGCCCATTGTTGCGCCAAACGGCTTTTGCCTGAACGCGCCCCACCTAGGATCAAATCTTTAAAATTTTTTTTTCGCATCGTTTCCTTTATAGTAACCGTTCATAATATTAACAAAAAAAAGGGGTCTGGGGGATTGCCCCCAGGGTTTTGTTTTTGACTTTGCTTTTGAATTCGGCTTTGCTTTCTTCAAATAGCAGGGGGGTTGGGGGATGCAATCCCCCAAGGTCTTGTTTTTGATTTTTTTTATCTAAACGGTTACCCTTTACAAATAGCCTGTTTGATATACCATCTTCCCATGAAACCTACTCTATTTATATGTATCGAAAAAATAAAAATCCAGACCTTGGGGGGCAGAGAACCGCCCCCCAATTCCCCCCACCCTTTTTTTTGTTTGCCCTTGCATCTCTTTTGCCCACGGGGCATCCTGTTCATATTGATTCTCTTACTCGCATCGACTGGCGGATCCGCAAACGATCAACCCATTCAGGCCATTGATGCCACGGGGCAGCCAATCACTTTAACGGCACCCGCCCGCCGGGTCATCACTCTGGCCCCCAATTTAACCGAAATCCTTTTTGCAGCAGGAGCTGGCGCACAGGTCAAAGGGGTCGTGGATTTTAGCAACTATCCCCCCCAGGCCCAAGCCCTGCCGCACGTGGGATCTTTTGAACAATTCGATCTAGAAAAAATCCTCTCTCTCAACCCTGATTTGATCGTGGCATGGCAATCTGGCAATCCCGCCAATCAATTAAATCGACTTAAAAAACTCGGCCTTCCCCTCTTTATCACCGATCAAAAAAGCCTGGAGGAGATCGCCAACGATATCGAAAAAATGGGTTATTTAACCGGCACACAAACCACCGCAGCCCCTGTTGCAGCTCGGTTTCGGGCAAAATTGTCTCAACTGCAAAAACTTTTTTCCAACAAAAAATCTCTAGCAATCTTTTATCAAGTATGGCACCAACCATTGATGACCATCAACCAGCAAAGTTTAATCAACGATGTCATTCAATTGTGTGGTGGCCGAAACATTTTTGCCAATCTGGAAACCATTGCCCCCACCATTAACATAGAAGCCGTCTTAACCGCCGACCCTGAGGTGATTGTCGCCAGCGGGATGGACGTGCAACGACCCGAATGGCTAGACGCATGGCGCCGCTGGAAACGATTAAAAGCCGTTGTGTTGGATAACCTTTTTTTCATCCCCCCCGACCTTATTCAACGCCATGGACCAAGAATGTTGGAAGGAGCAGAAATTCTTTGCCACCAACTTGAACAAGCACGCCAAAAAAACATGATGCCCTGAGGGCAAAAAAGTCAAAATCAAACCCCCGGGGGATGAATCCCCCAGACCCCCTCTTTCTTTTAAGACTTGAAAAAAAGAGAGGATCTGGGGGTCGGCCCAAGGTTTTACAACCCGTTCCAACCCACCGTCACCAAAACCGAAACCCCCTCGGTATGATATCCATCCACAATTTCATAATTTTTGTCGAACACATTTTTGACCGATCCCCGCATAAACCAATTGTTCATAAACGGATATGTTGCCCTCAAATCCACTGTGCCATAACCCGCCACCCGTAGGGTATTGGCCTCATCGGCAAAACGGGAATCTTGAAAATTTAACGTTCCCCCCACCCGCATTCCCAACCATTCCCGATCCAAATCCAATTTACCGGACCAAGTTGGTCTAAAAATCAATTTTCTATCCGTTTTATCATCCCTAGGATCACTCCAAGTCAGGCTCATTTTGGTATCCCAATCCGCCAAATGTAACGCCAATTCACTCTCCACCCCGACAATCCGCGCCTGATCTACTTGCGTTAACCACACCGATGTCTCATCCCAGGCCCAATTGATCAAATGATCTATCTGAGTGGTATAACCACGTAAAGACCATTTTCCATGGGAGAGATTTCCATGAACCCCCATCTCCCAACTTTTTGATGTTTCAGGAATCAAGTCTGGATTACCCGCATATGGATCGTAAAGCTGATTAAACGTAGGGGCCTTAAAACCCGTCCCAAAGGCCGCAAACAGACGGTTCTCCCACGGAAGTTCATACCCCCAGGCGACATTTAAGGTGGTTTGATTGCCCACCCTCTGCACCTGATCCCAACGCCCCCCCAACACAAAATTATGCTTACCAAAATAGGCTTGATATTGACCAAAAACCCCCACATCCTGGCGTTGAGAGTGGGTATAATCTATAGAACCAGAAACCCGATCTTCGCTAAAATCCACCCCCGTGGTCAGCAGATGATCCATAGCCAATTGATCATCCACTTGCAGGCCAAAAGATCGTTTGTGGGTGATAATTTCCGACATCAAAGCCCCATCAAGAAGCTCTTCGCTCTGATCCATGGCCTCCCCCCCCGTGAGGGTCACCTCTAAATTGGCAGCAGGAGAGCCTTTTATGCGCAGCCCAAAAATTTGTCCAACCCCTTCGGTCTGATTCTCCCCAACATCCCACACGCTGTCATATTCAGAGGTTAACTGGTTACGTAATAAGCTGGCCTCCAGATCCAACCCTTGCACCTGACTGGACAGACGCAAGGCAATGGACTGCTTGTCATAACCATCCTTATCAGGTTCCCCCGCTTGCATCCGATCAAACCCATCCGATTGCTGATGCGAGACCGAAAGGTTAAAATGGGTGCGATCCCGTCCACCAGATATTCCAGCCACCATTCCCGCCGTACCCAATGTCCCACCACTCCCTTCCACATACCCCTGGAACGGTTTATCTCCCCCCCTGCGGGTAAAAATTTGCACAACCCCACCAATGGCTTCGGAACCATATAGACTGGAGCGCGGACCCCGGACAATCTCAATGCGTTCGATCTCCGCCAAAGAGAGAAATTCCCAGGTAAAACTTCCTAAAGTGGCCGAACCCGCCCGAATGCCATCCACCAACACCAACACATGACCAGAATTGGTCCCACGCAATAATAAAGAACTTTGTGCACCAATGCCGCCATTCTGCGTCAAAATCATTCCCGCCTGACCTTGCAACAACTCATTTACATCCCGCGCGCCAGAACGGGCAATCTCCTGCCGGTCGATCACCGTAACCGCCGCCAAGGTTTCATCCACCGTTTGTGCCATGCGGGTGGCTGTCACCACCATGGTTGATTCTTCCTGAACATCGGAAAACGCAGAACTATTGCAAAAAGAGGAGAGAGATAACACAGAAAAACCAATTAAAATACGCTTCACATCCACCTCCATTGTTTGTGCTCGCCCGCACAATTTTGTGAAAACCAAAACAATTTGGTTTATTTGGGATGCGTGACACGGGGAGATAGAGACAGGGACGGAAAAAAATAAAGAAGAGACGACCGCTCCCTATGCTTTGCCCCACGCAACGCATGTCAGGTACAAAAGGCCGGTCTCCGGGCTTACGAGTTTTTTTTATTTTTTCGAACATGATGCCCTGCGGGCAAAAAATCAAAGACAAAACCTTGGGGGAGGAATCCCCCAAACCCCCTCTTTTTTTTAAAAATTAAAAAAAAAGGGTGGGGGGGGATTGGGGGGGCGGTTCTCCGCCCCCCCAAGGTTTTGTATTTCTCCGAAATATAAAAAAACAGATCGAACCGCCTTCCCATCCCTTTTTGGAACAGTGGCTTTTTGTGATGGTTCGTCTTTACTCGATCACCGTTGCGGGGGCAGCGCCGGATTTGTTTTATAAAAACCCACCGGCTTCCCGTTTCACTCCCCCATCAGGGGAGCACCTCAAGTGGGGGGGACAGTAAAGAGAGGGAGAAATTATGTCAAGGAGAAAAAATCAAAAGCAAGGTCACCAAAAAAAACTGGGGGCAATCCCCCAAACCCATTTTTTCTTTTAATTATAAAATCAAAAAAAAAATTAACTTTTTGATTCGGAGTGAAACAACGAGTAGACGACGGGGATCAGTACCAAAGTAATCAAAGTAGATGCCGACAACCCCCCTACCACGGTACGCGCCAAGGGGGCTTGGGCATCGGCCCCTTCGCCAATACCAAAGGCAAGAGGCAACATAGCCAAAATGGTGGTCAGAGTGGTCATGAGAATCGGACGCAATCGCCGTCGCCCGGCCTCGGCCACGGCATCATAAACCCCCATCCCAGTGCCGCGCAACTGACTGGCCTGATCCACCAACAAAATGGCGTTATTCACCACAATGCCACCCAACATAATACAACCGATATAAGACTGTAAATTAAGCGTTGTTTTACTTAAAAATAGCATCAGTAACACCCCAATGGCCGCCAAGGGAACCGACACCATCACCACCACAGGATCACGCAAAGATTCATATTGAGCCGCCAACACCATATAAACCAAAATCAACGACAACAACAACGAAATCAATAACTCCCGAAAAGATTTTTGTTGCTCTTCAAATTGACCCGCCGCAATTAATTGATAACCAGAGGGACGGGGAATTTGATCCAACCGGGCCTGAACCTCCCCCGCCACCGAACCCAAATCACGTCCCGCCACATTGGCCTGCACAGTCACCAACCGTTGTTGATCCTTGCGATCAATCACCAACGGTCCTTCTCCCCAAACAGGTGTCACAAAATGACGCAAAACCACCTGCTCTCCCGTCGGAGTCGTCAACGTTAAATTAAGAATGTCTTCTAAACGACGTTTTTCGGCCTTTTCCAACTGCACAAAAATACGATAGGCATTGCCATGCAAACGATACTCCGACGCTTTAGAACCCGCCATGGCGGTTTTTAACGCCTCGCTGACCTGACGAACCGTCAAACCTACATCATAAATTTTATCACGATTAAACAAAAACTCCTGCTGAGGAATACCAGCTTCACGGCTGGGTTTGACATCGGTTATCCCTGGAATATCCGCAATACTCTTGACAATCTGCCCAGCCAACCCATCTAAAATATCCAACTCAAAACCCCGAACTTCTACAGAAATGCCCTCCTCTGTAGCCAACAATCGCTCTAATAAAAATTGCCCTTGCGGGGCGCGAGTCCGAATCGACATGCCGGGAATTTGTCCTGCCAAACGTTTACGCACCTCATGGGCAATTTCAACATTAGAACGATCACGCTGGGTCGCAGGGGTCAAAGATATCTGCACATGGCCCTGCGCAGCCGCAGCCACATTTCTTCCTGAACGACCCACAGTGACAACCGAAGCAATTTTTTCTGGAATGGCGGCATAAATCATCTTCTCCATCTTTTGCGTCTGTTCATCCACCAAATCCAACCGCGTTCCAATCTCCATATCCCCGGTCACCCGCACCTCCCCTTCATCGCTGGGGGGTAAAAATTCCGTGCCTATCAAGGGAAGAAGAAAGAGGCTCCCAGCAAAAATCGCCAATGCAAAAAAAAGAGTTCCCCAACGATGCCGCAAAACCCAATACAATAAATCCCGATATTGATGCTCCATATTTCTAAACATCTTATCCGAACGCCAAGCCATCCGTTCCATCCACCCCCCACGGTTAACTGGCCGATCTTCCGCCGATCGCATCATGCGCGCGGCCAGAACGGGAACTAAACTGAGCGAAACCAACAGCGAAGCCGATAGTGAAAAAATAATCACAATGGCCAACTCTCTAAACAAAATACTGGTGATGCCATGCACAAAAATAAGCGGCATAAAAATCACCAACGTCGTTATGGTGCTGGCAATCACCGCTGAGGCCACCTCTCGCGTGCCCTCAATGGCGGCAACTTGTGGCGATTCCTGGTTTTCGTGATGGCGGCGCACAATGTTTTCCAACACCACAATCGAACAATCCACCATCATCCCAACCCCCAACGCCAACCCCCCCAACGTCATTAAATTTAAACTCAAGCCAGCAAAATATAAAAGTGCAAAGGTGGCCAGCAACGATATGGGAATAGCCAACGAAATCACCAAGGTACTGCGCAAATCACGCAGAAAAAACAACAGCACCAGCGCCGATATCCCTCCCCCATAGAAAACCGAATTGGCCACATTGGCAATGGAACGTTCAATAAAATTGCCTTGATTGATCACCGGAACAATATGCAGTTGCGGAAAGGCCCGATTGCTTGCCTCAACCTCGGCCTGAACCTGTTGAGCCACCTCCACGGTGTTGGCATCGGCTTGTTTTCGAATGGCCACCCGCAACCCCGACTGACCGTTGACGCGAATGATGCGCGTTGGCTTTACCGTGGTATCCACCACCTTAGCCACTTGATCCAAAGTGATCGCCGCCCCCTGACGGGTGACCAGAACGGTCTTGCGAATTTGATCCAGACTGATAAATTCCCCAGGAGCCCGTAGCGTCACTTTAAAACGACCCTGTTCGATATCTCCCGCTGGCAAATCCAAGTTGGCATCGCGTAGAGTTTTTAAAATCTGGTCCAACGACAACCCCAAGCCGTAGAGTCGTTCTGGAATAATCTCAACCCGCACCTCGCGGGTAAATCCGCCCCATAAATCCACTTGCGCCACCCCAGAAAGACGGGCAAACCGATAGCGAATCTGCTCTTCGATCAATTCGGTAAACGCCACCGGATCTAAGGGGCTGGAGATGCCAAGCACCACAACCGGAGAGCTGTCGATATCAAATTTGCTGATGCGCGGTGGATCGATACTGCTGGGCAATTCATTTTTTTCAGCCTCCAAAGTGGCTTGCACATCCAAAGCCGCCGTGTCAATATCCGTCCCCCAAGAAAAATTGACCATAATATTGCTGTTGCCCTCAGAGGATTGGGAGGATATTTCTACCACCCCAGGCACGGTACCGACAATCTCTTCGATAATCTGGGTGATCAATCGCTCCATAATCAGAGGACTGGCCCCTTCATATTGGGTGCGGATGGACAAGGTGGGCAGCTCAATGCTGGGCAACAGATCAATACGCAACCGACTTAAAGAGACACCACCCAAAATAAGAACGATCAAGGTGATCATGGTGGTAAAAACAGGCCGTTTAATGCTCACCTGGGCCAAACTCACGGCTGTTGCCCTTTTTTATCAGACGACAGAGGAGAGGAGGCCCCTTCTTGGGAAGGAATGGTGACCATCGACCCATCCTTGAGTAAATTTTGACCCAAAACCACCACTTCTCCAGCAAGGGGCTCCTCCTGAACGATCTGCACCCACTCCCCTTGGCGAATCCCCACCTGCACCTCATGCCACACGGCTACTGGTGGTTTATTTTGCTCGTTTTTAATGATAAAAAGACCGGTTTTGCCCTCCCGTTGGGTGAGCGCATGCTCAGGCACCAAAGTGGCCTCCGAAAGGTGTTGCAAAACCACGGTTGCCTGAATAAACAGACCGGGCTTTAGACGCTTTTCTGGGTTTTCAACGTTGATTTCTATCCGAGCTTGGCGAATGTTGTTTTGAAAAATTGGGGAAATGCGTTCAATATGACCAGCAAAGGTGGCATTTGGATAAAGATCGGTGGTGAGAAGCACCGGTAGATCAGGTGTTAAAACAAGATAATCCTGTTCAGGAACAAAAATAACCCCCATGAGCGAGGTAAGATCAATAATTTTTAACAATGGGGCCTGGGCAGCGACCATCTCCCCTTCATGAACTAGACGTTGGGCCACCACCCGTTCGGCACGCCCTCCACTCCAACTCGCCTTCACCTGAGTATAGGAAAGCCGAATCTGCGCCGTTTTGAGCAATGCCTCGGCGCGCATCTCCTGGGCTTGAGTCACCTTGAGTTGCGCCTGCTTGGCCTGTTGATTGGCCAATGCCGTATCAAGTTGTGCCTCTGAAGAGACCCCTTGTCCGCGCAATTTTTGGATGCGTTGCCATTCACGATCGGCAATATTTAACGCCGTCTGGGCGGCCCCCACCTCGGCGCGGGCCACCTCTCGTTCGGCCTGCGCCTGGGCCAGAGCCTGGACATATTCACCGCTATCCAGCTGAGCCACCTGTTGATCACGCTGCACGCTATCGGCCAAATTCACATACAAACGCTCCACCCGACCGCTCACCTTAGAGGCGACAATCAATTCGGATTGGGCCTCCAGGGTGCCATTAAAACGCCGCCGCAATTCAATTTCGCCCCGCCGAATATCCTCCACCGCAACGGGGACTACCTCCCCCTTCTTCTCCCGCTTCCCCCCTGTCTGCTCTTGAATTTGCTGAAAAACTTGCCACCCAATCCAAACGGCTATGCCCAAGAAAAAAACAAAAAATTTCAAACCAACGGGTTTCATAAATTGTATCTCACAAAAGACAAAACCCTGGGGGATGAATCCCCCAGACCCCCTCTTTTTTGTAAGACTTAAAAAAAAAGGGTGGGGGGAATTGGGGGGCGGTTCTCCGCCCCCCAAGGTCTCTATTTTTATTTTTCCGATACATCAAAATCTTGACCGAAAAAAACCCTTTAATGACTTTGAATGATAATATCGTAAAGAACCTTGCCGGATTTTCCAATATCAATGGCCGCATCATTCAATTGACGATAAATTTCCCGGCGTTTAAAGGTATTCATGATATGTAACACGGCCTCGGCTTTGGCACCCTCAGTGACATTTTGAAGTCCTTTTAAAAATTCATCCTCATTAAAAAGGCTCGCCAAACTGGAACGAAAAATTTTTTCCACCGATTTGCGGGTTTTGATAACCAATTTGGCATTTTTTCCAGCTTCTGCATGAGAATCAACGATCTGTTTATAAGCCGTACCCATCGTCTCTACAGAAATACGCAATTGCGTCACCATATCAACGATATGTTTATCGGGAGAGACACCCATTTCCTCCATGCCCGAAACAATATTACTGGCATAGCTCACCATATAATCCACGGTGGTGCAGGCCCGGTAAATATCTTCCCGATCCAGTGGGGTGGCAAAAGCATTTTTCAAAACTTCAAGATTGCGCTGCCGTATAGCCTCACTTTCAATCGTCAGTTTATTGATTTGATCATGGAGAGATGTACTGGGAGATTGTACATATTTTTCAAGCAAAATAGCCGACTTTATAGATACATCGCATTGATTTTGGATCAACGCATAAAAATCAGTCATTCTTGGAAAAACTTGACTACTCAGTTTAGCAAGAAAGGAAACGGGTGCTTCAGACGTGACAACCATAATTGGATTCCTTAGGAGAAAATGCGAACAATTGATGAACGTTAACCTTCTTTCTATTGTGATCCACTTTATCAAAATTAGATATAAAAAAATTTAAAAACTTACTCTGGGGGATTGAGGCGGTACTGGGCTCCCCAAGGTCTTGATTTTTATTTTCCGACACCTAAATGCTACGGCTGCCTCACCAAACGAAACCCTAAAATCACAAAACGATACCCTGGATCAATCCCGTCACGGGCCGCAGAACGAACGATGGAAGGAAGGATATACCAACTGCCACCTCGCACAACACGACCGGGACCAAGAGCGGGACCTTGGGGATTATCGCGGGCGGATGTGGCGTAATATTTTTCGCCATACCAGTCAGAAACCCACTCCCAAACATTGCCTAACATGTCATAAAGGCCAAAGGCGTTCGGAAGAAATTTGCCAACGGGGGCCGTGGTTTTATAATTATCTTCACAAGGAAAGGTGTCCCAAGTAAAAGAGAACTCCCGCTTGGCCGCAGGGGTGACAACATTGGCATAACGGCACGCCTCACTCTCCCCATCCCCCCAAAAACGAACGGTATTGGTATTGGCACGGGCCGCATACTCCCACTCGGCTTCCGTAGGCAGACGAAAGGTTCCCCGACCTTGTGCCGTCAACCACTGGGCATAATCGTTGGCATCGTTCCAATCCACATTCACCACCGGTTGATCGTCACCATTTAACGAATGATCTTTATATTTATAATCGGGGTGATCCTTGCGCCAATGCCGAAATTGCCGATTCGTCACCTCATACTTACCCAACCAATACCCCTCCAGACAGACCTCATGCAAAGGGCCTTCGTCTTCATGGCGATTTTTTTCGCTCTCTGGGCTGCCCATTTTAAAACACCCTTTTGGCACCCAAACAAACGCCATGCCTGTGGTCGGCTCCACCCACGCATCCCCCGCTTTGGGGGCCAGGGTGGACGAAGAGTTGGAATTGGGGCGTGCAATTTTAGTGGCACTTTTAAGTGCAACATCCGCCCAAACATCGGTTACGCTCAAAGAGAGCACGACAGCACAACATATGTAAGTATATTTTATCAATTCAAAATCACCCATAAAAGAACATAAATCAAAACCCTGGGGGGAGGAATCCCCCAGACCCCCTCTTTTTTTTAAAAATTAAAAGAAAAGGGTGGGGGGGATTGGGGGGCGGTTCTCCGCCCCCCAAGGTCTTGATTTTTATTTTCCGCAACATTTAAGTATCCACAAAAAGCCTCAACAGCATAAATTATCGATCACATTGAGAAGCCGCTGTTTCTGGATTGGTTTGGTCAAATGAAAATTGCATCCCGCATCGCGCACCTGCTCCGACACCTCCCGCATGGCATGGGCACTCAAGGCAATAATCATTTTAGGTGCCACCCCCTTCTCAACCTCCCAAGCCCGAATCTGCCTAGTCGCCTCATAGCCATCCATAACCGGCATCTGGATATCCATGAACACCACATCATACGCTCCTGTCTGAACCATTTCCAGAGCCTGTTTGCCATTTTCAGCGGTATCCAATTTATGGGGCGATCTTTTAAGAAAAGCCTTGATTACCAATCTATTGTCCAGAGAGTCATCGACAAGCAAAATAGAAAGAGGGCGAATCTCTCCAGAAGGAAGCCTCTTGATGTTATTGGCGGCACGACGCTCAATTTGCTGAACATCCCTAGATACCACGGCATCGGCTTGAGCGGGCAATAACGCGGTAAATTTAAACGTACTGCCCTGCCCCACTTGGCTTTCAACCCAAATGTGGCCCCCCATTTTTTCGATCAACTGTTTACAAATGGTCAACCCAAGCCCACTCCCCCCATACTTTTGCGCCGTCAATTTATCCGCTTGAGTAAATGGTTGAAAAATATCCATCAAGCGATCCTTTGGAATCCCAATGCCGGTATCCTCAATAACAAACAACAAACGATCGCCATAATCAGGCTCTACATGCACAATCACCTGCCCCTGTTGGGTAAATTTAACCGCATTTCCGATAAGATTGAGCAATATTTGACGCAAACGCTCCCGATCACCCGTCACCACTTCGGGAAGCGTCTCGGCCAAACTAAGTTCCAAACGCACCCCCTTCTCTTCGGCTTTGATGGCCAAAATACTCAACGTCCCCTGCAAATGCTCCCGAAGATTAAAGGGCAACAGATAAAGTTCTAATTGCCCGGCCTCAACTTTGGAAATATCCAAAATATCATTGATAAGCGCAAGTAAAACCTCTCCAGAACGATTAGAAACCTCCAAATAACGCCGCTGTTCAGTTGTTAACTCCCCCTCCCCCAACATCTCTCCCATACCAATAATGGCATTGAGCGGGGTGCGAATCTCGTGACTCATATGCGCCAAAAAGGCACTCTTGGCCTGGGTGGCCACCTCGGCCTTCTCTTTGGCAAGCAACAGATCCCGATCCAAGCGTTTGCGTTCAATAATATTGGCTAACGTTCCAGCAACGGTAAGTAAAATCGACATATCATGAGAATTGACTTCATTGCCCGGCTTTAAAAATAGGCTCAAAACCCCCAATAACCGCTCTCCGATCAAAATCGGCACACAATACATCCCATGGGGAATAATTTCTTTCCGGCCCAATTCATATTGCAGTTCCTGTTCATCAACATAAACAATCTGCCGAAGCGCGGCGGCACGACCACACACGCACTTCCCCTTAGCCACCGTCACACAACCTGGATGACGCAAAAATGAACGGTCCACCTCCGCAATCAAGATCAACTCTTCGCCCTCTGCATCTAGACCATAAACAATCCCATGCGCTTCAAAAGGCAACCACTCACTGGCTAAAATTTTCTCCAATCCCAAAACCAAGGTCTCTTCCAAAGAGATTGGAAAAAAGGCAGTTTCCAATAGACCATTGATCAATACCTGCGATTTTTGCGAACGCAACAACTCCTCCTCGGTTTTTTTCATTGCCGTAATATCAACAAAAAAACCGCGCAATCCCTGCACAACCCCATTTACAAAAATGACCGATACCACATTACGCACCCAAACAATTTTGCCATCCGCCGTGACAAAACGATATTCGATGTCCTGATCGTGGCCCTTTTTAATCATCTCTTGACAAAAACCAATGGCCTTTGGACGATCTTCCACATGAATACGATGCACCAAATCTTCATAATATTTCCAACTCTCTTTGGGATACCCCAGCAAGACCTCCACCTGAGGCCCCATATAAACAAAAACAGATTTGGGCAAAGTCAACTCCCAGGGAATAAAACGGGTGGTTTCCAACAACTGTTTGTATTGTTCCCGACTCTCCTTTAACTCTCTATTGACCAACTCTCCCAGCTGCAACGAATTGCGCAAAGATTCAAACATATACTTGCGCTCGGTGATATCCCGCAGATAGGCGGTAAAAAAAACACCCAGCTCAGAGGAGACCGTTGTAATGGCAATTTCAACGAGAATCTGATTTCCAGAGGCATCCACAGCAGGAAGTTCGATGCGTTTATTTAAAACATGTTTAATGCCCGTCTCCAAAAAACGTTTCATCCCCTGAGTATGCCGCTCACGCAACTCCATAGGAATAATCTTGTCGATAATGGAGTGACCCAACAGAGACTCTTTGGTATAGCCAAAAAGAGTCTCTGCGGCCCTGTTAAACTCAAGAACCCGACTTTGGGAATCAATGCTGATGATGGCATCCAGGGCGGTGTCCAAAATGGCGCGATTGCGGGATTCGCCTAAAAGCAGTTCTTGATTGCTTTTTTGAATATTCTCTTCCACTTGATTCAACCGCATGAAAAAGAAAAAATACATCAAAGTAAAAATAGCTATAAAAATTAATAATACCGTCACAAGATGCTGCCTAGTGATAAAATCAAAGGCCAAATCATCAATCGCCACCACCAATCGACCCACAGCGTGACCCGTGACATCCTGCAGAGGCAGACTTTCAAAATGCACATGATCCCCTGGCCAATCGGCCTTTTTATCCTTCCACAAGTGAATCGAGCCTATTGCGCCACTTTGAAGGTAAACATTGAGCATGGATGCAAAAAAAGGCGTGATTTTAGATTGAACCGCCTGCGGCACAACAACATGGGCATACCGATCCCAATCCGAAACATAACCCAACATGGCCATGCCAGATTCCCACTTTTCCCGATCCAAATTTTTTTTATCAATCACCAAAAAAAGATCCACATGCAGCGTTTTTTCAATCTGATCAAACAGTTGATTAATCTCCTTACCCAACTCCACATACCCCACCAACCGACCAGAATCATCCTTCCAGGGAGCCACCACGCGCAAGGTGAAGGTGCCAAGGAGACCAAGTTCCAATCCAAAGGCGATTTGACCGCTTTTTTGGGCTTGCAGCGTTGTAAAACGGTCGATTCTATCCCCAAATGTATCCGGCTTATGAACCCGCAATATATTCACACGTTGGGCATTGCTAAAATAAAAATGGGTAATTTGATTAATTTCCCGCATCTTTTTAAAAAGTACCTCGGTCTCCTCCAGCAGACGACCCCGATCTTGAGAGACAAGATCCTCACGCAAATGACGATTGTTTAAAATAACCTCCAAAGAACTCTCCATGGCTTTGGCATCCTCTTGCCAGATGGAGGTAACACTTCGGGAAACCGTATCCAGTGTATGTTTAACCAACACCTCTTCCTGTCGCTCTTGCATCCAATGCAGAGATAAAAAAAATCCCACCATCAGAGCAAGGACAGAGATCAGATAGGCCGCTAAGAGAGGTTTTTTAATCATTTTTTTTCCATATTTGCGTCAAACACCATCCCAAATCCCCATCGCCAGTAGATGTTACCAGCCCACAACCAAAAGAAACCAATTTCTATTATACAAAAAAAATCACATTTTGTGCTGTAAATTTTCATTAATATTTCGCCATAAACATACAAAATTATAATGTAAAAACAAAAAAAGCCGATATCCCCTATCACTCGGGGATATCGGCCTATTTGTAAAAACTTTATAGCATCAAAGAACATGATGCCCTTCGGGCAAAAAATCAAAACCCTGGGGGATGAATCCCCCAGACCCCCTCTTTTTTTTAAGAATTGAATTGGGGGGCGGTTCTCCGCCCCCCAAGGTCTTGATTTTTGTTTTTCCGATACATTTAAAAATTGACGGCCTGTTTATAGGTATCGGAGTGATCGCTTTGAACTTCATCCTCAATGGAGAAATTTAAAAATGCCACGTTGTCTCTGTTGAATTGAGCCAACTCCTCAAACATGGCGTCCGTGGCATCGTCTTGAAACTCGGTGATGAGCTCTTCCGCACTCTCTTCAATCACCACCTCTTCAACGGGTGCTGCGGTTGTCGTCTCCAAGATGCTATCCATTGCCGCTTCCGACAGGAGGATCTCCTCATTCAAGTCATTGGCGGGTGTAGTGTTGCTTTCCATATTTAAAGCAAGTGGGTCGACGATCGGCATATCCTGTTGAACAGGAGCCAAACGTTTAGCCTGCTCATCGACATTTTTAAAAATCAAATCGCTCCACTCTTGCAACACCTTGGTTTTGGCAAGAATCTCTTCCAGTTCTACCCCCTTAGTGGTCAAGCTTTTAAGCTCGGCGATGGCCGCTTGAATTTTTTGCATCAGATCGGGATGAATTTTATCTCCCCGATTGGCCATCTGCTTGCGGGTCGTGTAGATCCAAGAGTCAGCCGCATTGCACGCCTCAGACAACAACAGGGCGTAGGCATCGTGATCGGCATTCTTTTCTGCTTCAAAGACCATCTGCTGAATCTCAGCCTCGGTCAGACCACCAGAGGCATTGATACGAATGGAGTGCTCTTTGTTGCTCCCTTTATCTTTGGCGGTGACATGAACCAACCCATTGACATCAATAGCAAAGGTCACTTCAATACGGGGCGTGCCACGGGGAGCTGCAGGAATTCCCATCAAGTCGAACTGACCCAACAATTTATTGCCCTGGAAAATCTGCCGCTCGCCTTGCGCCACACTCACGGTGACCGTCTTTTGGTTGTCCACCACGGTGGAAAAAACTTTGCTGGCTTGGCAAGGAATGGCGGTATTCCGGTCAATCAATTTGGAAAAAACCCCCCCTTTGGTTTCAATGCCCAACGACAACGAGGTGACATCCAACAACAATAAATCTTTGACTTCGCCGTCCAAAATCGCCCCTTGCAAAGAGGCTCCAACCGCAACCACCTCATCGGGATTGACACCCAAACGGGGGGCTTTACCATAAAATTCCCCAACCAACTGGGCAATTTTAGGCATCCGCGTCATTCCACCCACCAAGATCACTTCGTCAATGGCCGCCGTGGTTAGTTTGGCATCGTCCAAAGCGGTTTGGCAAGGAGCAAAGGTGCGTTGAATCAGGTGGTCCACCAACTCTTCCAGCTTGGCACGGGTTAACGAACATTTAAGATGTTTTGGTCCAGAGGCATCGGCCCAAATAAAGGGGAGATTGATTTCACTCCGCACGGCACTGGAAAGCTCAATTTTGGCACTCTCGGCCGCCTCTTTAAGGCGTTGTAAGGCCTCTTTGTCCTGACGCAAATCAATCGTTCCCAAATGGGCCTGTTCTGCTTGAAACAATTCCGCCAAATGGTCAATGATGCAACGGTCAAAATCTTCACCGCCCAAAAAGGTATCGCCACAGGTGGATTTAACCTGACAAACCCCATCACCCACTTCCAAAATAGAGATATCAAAGGTTCCGCCACCCAGATCATAAACGGCGATGGTGCGGGACTCTTCCACGTCGAACCCATAGGCCAAAGCGGCAGCCGTTGGCTCGTTGATAATGCGCAAAACATTCAACCCGGCAATCCGTCCGGCATCTTTGGTGGCTTGGCGTTGAGCATCGTTAAAATAGGCCGGAACCGTGATCACGGCATCTTGAACCTCTTCGCCCAAATAATCCTCAGCGGTCTGTTTCATTTTTTGCAAAATGATCGAAGAGATTTCGGCGGGGCTCATCCTCTCTCCGTTGACCGCTACCCAAGCATCACCATTTTCCGCCTCACAAATTTGATAACAAACCAACTCACTATCTTTCTGGGTCAACGGATCGTTGTAACGCCGACCGATCAAACGTTTAATAGCCGTCAAGGTATTGGCGGGATTGGTGATCGCTTGACGCTTGGCGGGAAAACCCACCAAACGTTCTCCCTCTTGGCTAAAAGCCACCACGGATGGAGTGATCCGGCTCCCTTCGCGGTTGGGGATGACTTTTGGATTGCCGTCTTCCAAAATGGCAACACATGAGTTGGTTGTGCCTAGATCAATTCCAATAGTTTGGCTCATCTGGTATTCCTTTCCTAACATTAGTTAAATAAAATCGGCTATTGCACGTTGTTGAGTGATCGACTCTTGAGCGATGTGATCCGATAGTGCGTCATATTTTTATTCTTCTTGCATCGGATTTTTGGCGTTTTCCATCTCTTCTTTTGCCAAATAATCGACTTTACTAGGGGAGTCAGCCCTTTTTTGTCCTATATGCGACGAATAAATACAAATAACGTGCCAATATTTTATTATTGTCGTCGTAAAATATTTAAAAAAGTTTGAAAATCAGACGAATACATTTTATATTCGTCATTTCTTATACTTTTATAGATGTCGCTCACTGGTTAGTTGGTTCAACATATGCTAAAGCTCCCTAACTTTATTCACAAAATCTTCTTAGGAGAACAAAAATGACACCCGCAGTCGATCTATTGGGAACCGGAGTCAACACGGGCGCGAAAAAGGCCGTGGCTGGCGGTATGGGACAATTTTTAAACATAAAAGCGCCCACCACTGCAGCAACAGGTGGTGCGCTTTTAGGAGGATGGGGAGTGATTCTCACCGGTGCGGTGATCGTCGCCCTTGGTGTGGGCATTTATGGATATCTGCAAAGACAAAAACAGACCAACGCTGAAAATCCAGCCACAGAACTTTTAGATGGACCCGAAGAGACCGGACTACAAGAAGTACCCGCCTAAATCTAATGTCTCGAAAAAATAAACATCAAAAGCTTGGGGGCCCCAGAACCGCCCCCCCCCCAAGCTCTTGATTGTCCGTTCTTAAAAAAAAAGAGGGGGTCTGGGGGATTCATCCCCCAGGGTTTTGATCTTGATGTATCAGAAAAATAAAAATCAAGACCTTCGGGGGCGGAGAACCGCCCCCCAATTCCCCCCAGAAGAGAACAAACTCAAGGCAACATTTTAAGAATTTCGATAAAAGGGGGAGAAAAATGATAAATATTTACCCCAAGAGAGATTAAAAACAGAGCCAACAAAAGAATAAATCCTGTCTTGGCCAACCAACCCATTTTGAGGGCCCTGGTGGATAAAATTTCAGAAAAATCCATCATCTCCTGACGTAGAGAGACATTTTCTACCGCTAACTGTAAATGCAAGGCCACCCGCTCCAACAACACCCGATCTTTCTCTTCAAAATAGGAGCGTCCCAAGGTGTTCATCACCAACATAACCCCGACAACTTTTTGACCTACCACGCTCTTGATAGGGACCAACAAAACATTCCTGGCGATCACATCCCCACAATCAGGACCGCCCCCCCCCCTGACAATCCAACCCCTCATGCACCAAATATTCCTTACTTTTAATAACTTCAATAACCATTGGGTGCAATCCACAGGAGACCGCCTGCGCCCCAGTCATACCAGAACTTTTTAAAAGCCAAGCATCCGGGTTGTCCCGATCACAGATAAAAACATTGCACCGCTCCACCTTCAAAACATCTGGCAACATATGAACAAAAAGATCCAAAAGATCGGTGTTACCCCGATAACTCCAGGCCCGTGTTAAAATTCTCTGTCGAAGACGCAATTGATCATGGAGTTGATAGATATCTTTTTCCAAATGCCCCCTGGCCCGCACCATCCCAATGGGATCGTCTGGAGAGGTTTCGTCCAGTATCCTTTTTGGCCTCCCTTCTGGATCCTCACGCACATAGACATTCATCCCACAATGATGAAAATAGAGAGCCAGAGTGGAATAAAATCCCAGTTCCGCCCGCACCTTTTGCAGGGTTACATTTTTATCTACATGATGCGAGCCTTTTCGTGCGCGCTCTTTGCGCCGCTGATACAAAATTTCTGCGGGAGGCAACAAAAATTCAAAAACCAACTTGCTGCGAAAATTATTAAAAAAAAAACGCGCCTTGAAAGGTGGAAAGGAAATACGAAACAGATCCAGCTCTAAATATTCCATGTCGTCCAAACTGGGGGCATCGTAAACAGGTGTACTCTTTTCAAACCCCACAAATGGCAACCCTAAGTGCAACTCTCGGGGCCGATGATGCATCGCTCGCGACTTCCACCATTCTCGACTGGCAATATCCAAATACCCCTCTTCAGGCCAACCGCCCAGCTTCGACAAAATGGTGGTCTTGCCAGATCCAGGCGGACCAGTGAGAATCAATTGGCTTGGATCCACATCAATAGGCAATAAAACACCATTATGATTGCGCGTTTCAGAGATCTCCTTCAGGACCAAATGTTCCATGCTTTAATCTTTCATGATAAAAGCTACTTTGCGATAAACTTCCTGACGATGACCGACTTGAACATGATGCCCTGCGGGCAAAAAAATCAAAGGCCAAACCCTGGGGGATGAATCCCCCAGACCCCCTCTTTTTTTTAAAAATTAAAAGAAAAGGGTGGGGGGTATTGGGGGGCGGTTCTCCGCCCGGGGGGGGTCTGGGCCCCCAAGGCCTTGATTTCTGTTTTTCCGATACATCAAAATTGAAACCATTAAACATGTGAATTGAGTATTTGGCAACCATTGAATGCCTAGCCCATTTCTGGCATTCTACAAGCCGCGCTCCCAAAATAAATGGGAGAGGGTTTTAGATAAATTAACATAAAAAAATGGCGGAGGAGCAGGGATTCGAACCCTGGGTGGGGTTACCCCCACAACGATTTTCGAGACCGTCCCATTCAACCACTCTGGAACTCCTCCTAAGCAATCGGACCATCTTTATTAAGATTATCCATTTTGCAGGGATTTGACAACGGTTTCTTTTAGGCCATTTGTGAGTTTATAAAAATAAGGAACACTATTGAGATCAAAACCCGTTGCTTTAATCATATTAGATGGGTGGGGTATGGGTCCCATAACCCCCAGCAATGCCATTTATCACGCCCATACCCCCCATTTTGATCATTGGTGGCAAACCGCTCCCCATGCCCTGGTGGAGACTTCTGGGCTGCATGTTGGGCTTCCCCAGGAACAAATGGGCAACTCGGAGGTGGGCCATTTAAATTTGGGAGCAGGTCGCATTGTCTACCAAGATTTAACCCGAATTCATCTCGCACTGCGCGCTCCCTCTTCTGCTCAAAAAAATCCAGCCTTACTCCAGGCGATACACCAAGCCAAAGCAGCCCAGGGAGCCCTCCACCTGATGGGACTTTTATCACCAGGAGGGGTGCATTCCCACAGCGACCATTTTTTAGCCATTGTCCGTGCCGCTGCCGAAGAGGGGATGGAACGCATTTTTATTCATGCCTTCTTGGATGGTCGAGACACCCCACCCCGTTCGGCTTTGGCATATCTCACGGCGTTTCAAGATGGACTAAAGCACCTAGGAGCGGGTCGCCTATCCAGCCTCTGCGGGCGCTATTATGCCATGGATCGGGACAAACGCTGGGAACGAGTTCAAAGGGCCTATGATATGCTGGTATTGGGACGCGAAGCAAAAAATGTGCTTACGGCCGATCACTTTCAACAAGCCCTGGAGCAAGCCTATCAGCGCGGCGAAGATGACGAATTTGTCCAACCTACCCTCTTGCTAGACCAAGGGGAGCCAGTGGGCGTTGTACAAGAGGGGGACGCCATTTTTATGATGAATTTTCGCGCCGACCGCATCCGCCAACTGAGCCACGCCTTTCAGGATCCCCCGATATCAGATACCGATTCCATGGCTTTTACCGGCTTTCACCGCACAAAACGCCCCCAAACGTCGGCTTTTGTAACGATGACCCAATATGACAAAACCCTGCCCAATGTCCTGGTCGCCTTTCCTCCTGAACCTCTGACCAATATTTTGAGTGCGGTATTGTCTGCGCATGGCTTGCGGCAATTGCGTGCAGCTGAGACCGAAAAATATGCCCATGTCACCTATTTTTTTAACGGCGGCCAAGAGACCCCCTTCGCAGGAGAAAATCGCCTATTAATCCCCTCTTCACAGGTAGCCACCTATGATCTTCACCCACAAATGTCTGCCATTGAACTGACGCAAAGGGTGATGGACGCTCTTCATAGCGAAAAACCCGACTTTTTAGTCGTCAACTATGCCAACCCCGATATGGTCGGACATACGGGTCAATTTTCCGCCACCGTGACCGCCATTGAAACCGTCGATCGCTGCTTGGGTGAATTGGTACATGCTTTGCTAGCCCTTGGTGGAGAAGTTTTGATCACGGCCGATCACGGCAATGCCGAACAGATGCAAGACCCTCATTCTGGTCAAGCCCACACGGCCCACACCAACAATCCTGCTCCCCTAATCCACCTGGGCTCCCCTTCACACTTAAAAAATGGTCGCCTGTGCGATATTGCCCCGACACTATTAAAACTATTGGGCATCCCTCAACCCATCGAAATGACGGGAGAATCTCTTGTTAGCTTCCCGTCTTTTTAAAATCATCTTGCCAGGGCGATTTTATTTTATCTCTCTTCTGCTCTGTTCTGGTTTCGGCCTTGCATGGGCAGAGACGACTCCAAACCCACCCACCACGACCCATATCCAGGATAAATCCATTTTAGGCGAGTTGGAAGGATTGGATAAACAAGTCAACGAAAGCCAAAGCGAGCTGGAACAGATCAAACAGAATATCCAACAACAGCAGGATAACATCGCAGACCTTGAAGCACAAATAGGGAGCAAAAGGGCAGAGATCAGCATTCAAAAGCATCTTTTAGCCGCCCATATTCGACTGTTATATGGCTTGGGAGATCAAGGCGTTTTAAAAATTATATTTTCTCAAGAGAGTTTAGCCAATATTCAACAAGGATTTCTCTACTTTAGCCACTTATTGGAGCACCGCCAGATTCATTTTCAAAAATTTAAAAGCCAGTTGAAGAAACTTCAAGAATTATCGACGGCCAAACTCCAGCTCCAAGAAAATTTGAAAACCCTAGCCGAAAAGCTGGAAACAGAGCAAACTGTACAAACGGAAAGTCAGGTAACGCGTTCGGATCTTGTCACCCAGGTAAAACAAGAAAAGGGGCTGTTGGATCGCAAAGCAGAGGAGTTAAATCTTGCCCAAACAGAGTTAAGCGGTTTTGTGGCCGGGCTTAGCAAAGAGGTCACCCATAACAACGATCCCGCACCGACCTCTTTTGGCAACATCAACAAAGAGAAAGGCAAACTACCCACCCCTGTGAATGCCCTCGCCATCTCCCGCCCCCCAGGACTTTTTTTTAAAACAAAAACTGCCGAAGCGGTTCGGGCCATTTTTCAAGGACAGGTGGTGTATGCCAATTGGTTTAAAGGGTACGGTTTACTCCTGATATTAAATCATGGAGATCGTGTATACTCTCTTTATGGTCATAACAGTCGTTTATTGGTGGCCGCTGGAGATTGGGTGGCTAAAGGAAATAAAATTGCCGAAACAGGGGATACCGGTTCTATTGATGGTGTAACCGGAGTATATTTTGAAATTCGTTCTAAAGGAAAGTCTGATCCCCCAAACCAATGGCTAAAAATTTCCAAACGTGGATAACTTTAATAATAAAAATCAAGACCTTGGGGGGGCCAGAACCGCCCTACCCTTTTTTTTAAGTCTTTAAAAAAAAGAGGGGGGCTGGGGGATTCATCCCCCAGGGTTTGGCCTTTAATTTTTTTTGCCCGCAGGGCATTATGTTCTGATCACATCAAAACCAAAAGATGGGTAAACCATTCGACAATAAAGTCTAAAAAAAGGAGTTTTAAAAAAATGAAGTTTTTTTATCGGGGCAGTCGCCCCTATCTGTTTGGAATGATGTTTATCGTCGTGCTGGCTGTTCTTCACATTGCGACCAAAAATGTTTTGGCTATTGATTCTGTCACTTATGAAAAACTAAGAGTTTTTTCCGAAGTGTACACCTTAATCAAGCAAAACTATGTCGAAGATATCGAAGAGGAGAAGGTTCTCTATGGGGCCATCAATGGCATGTTAAAAACCTTGGATCCCCACTCTTCCTTTTTGACACCTGAAAATTTTAAAGAGATGAAGGTCGACACCCAGGGGGAGTTTGGTGGTCTTGGCATTGAAATCACCAAAGGAGAGCAGTCCATCAAAGTCGTCTCTCCAATTGAGGATACCCCAGCCTACCAAGCGGGTATGAAAGCGGGTGACCTGATCATCAAAATCGACGGTGAAACCACACAGGATATGGAATTGCTAGACGCCGTCAAAAAAATGCGCGGGAAGCCCGGGACAAAAGTCACCTTGACCGTATTTCGCAGCGGTGAAAGTAAACCCCTCACCTTTGAAATGGTACGCGCTATCATTAAAATTCGCAGCGTCAAATGGCGTATGGAAGAGGGGGGAATCGCTTATATCCGTATTCTCCAATTTAACGAACAGACCACGCCTCTGCTACTAGATGCCATGAATGACCTGAAAAAATCGGCAAAAAATGATATGAAAGGAATCGTTCTGGATCTGCGCAACGACCCAGGTGGACTTTTAGACCAAGCGATACAGGTCTCCGATGCCTTTTTATCCAAAGGCCGAATTGTGTACACCAAAGGGCGCATTCCTGGCAAAGATATGTCCTTTGATGCCGAAGCGGGCGATATCGCCAATGGCCTCCCCATTATTATTTTAATCAATGCCGGTTCAGCTTCGGCATCGGAAATCGTCGCTGGAGCCCTACAGGATCATCACCGGGCGGTCATTATGGGGACACAATCGTTTGGTAAAGGATCGGTGCAGACCATTATTCCCTTGCGTGATGGCTCTGGGCTGCGTTTGACCACGGCTCAATATTACACGCCAAGCGGTCGTTCCATTCAGGCCAAGGGAATCACCCCAGATATCATTGTGGAAGACCTGACCGTTGGTGAAAAGAAAAAATCCTCTATACACGCCAAAGAAAAAGATTTAAAAGGCCATCTGACCAATGGCGATGGAGAGGAAAAATCCACCGATACCAAAAAAACCGTGCCAACCGGGGATAAAATCAAAAAAGATTCCAAACCCACACCAGAACCAAATGGACAACCTTCTGACGATAATTCAGAGAATAACCCAGAAAAATCCGACGAAGAGGCCGATATCCAACTGCAACGAGCTGTAGACCTCCTGCGTAGCTATCAAGTATTTAAAACACTTTCGATCCAAGGTAGTGGATCAAATAATGGGCCCAAAGAATAACTCTAGACCATAAGAACAATAAAAGCATGCTGCCAACACCCCCCAAACGAAATCGATCCTTTTGGAAAGATTTAAGGTTAAAAACGAACAAAACATTTGCCGGTTTGGGGGGGCGCACCCTTCTACTTGGGGTGTTGCTTTTTTTGGTGGGCTTGCTTCCTGGTCTTTTTATTGGCGATCTGCTCACGGATCTTGGGCTAGATGACCATCCCCAGGAGAGTACAAACCAACCTGTTACGATGGCCATTCAACCCTTGCCCACCCCTCCAGATTTAGCCACCTCTATGACCAGCACCACCAAATGGGCGACTAAAAGCGTTGCGCAGTCACCAGAAGAGGCGATTCCATTTGTACCAGTAGCACCTGAATCGACCCCAACGCATCCTTCGACACTCTCTACCAATATACCGATTCCTCAGAGCGACCAAACCAGCCCGAACACCACCGTGCCGGTCGAAGAACCCGCCCAGAAAGAGGAAATTTCTGGCTCGGAAAAAACAGTGGCAAAGCCAGACACCCCAACCACGACGCCGATACCAACTGAAATAAAAACGCCCCAGACCGATTCGCATCCTCTGCCTCCTCCGAAAGCGAGTCGCCCTGCCCAGCCCAGCAAGCCAGAGCCCCCCCCCAGTGCGGAAAACAGCTCTGGACTCTTATATGAAGAGCACTTTTCCGCTTCTCCTGACCAAGAAGAAGAGGCGGATTCTTCTCCAACTACTGGAGATTCTTTTGATCATAAAGACAAGCGGATTTCACAATTCAAGCCCAACAAGGGGCCCATTCCGATTGTTATAGTGATTGATGATCTTGGCTATAACGGTCCAATTTCCAAGGGAATTACCGAGTTACCGGTGCAAATCACCTTGGCTGTTTTACCTGCTGGTCAATTTTCACGACAAATTACCAAACTCGGTATTTCGCTTGGCAAAGAGGTTATTTTGCATCAACCGATGGAGCCGGTTGGCTATCCAAAGATCACTCCTGGTCCACAGGCGTTGTTGAACAATATGTCATCGGAACAAAGAGAGGATGTTTTACGTAAAAATCTCGCTCAATTTCCCGAAGTCGTCGGTTTAAACAACCACATGGGTTCTCGTCTGACCAACAATGTAGAAGCGATGGACCAAGTGATGGTCACTTTAAAAAAGAAGGGACTCTATTTTATCGACAGCCGCACCATCCCAAAATCAGTGGCCTTCAATCGCGCCCTGTCGGCCGGGATTCCCGCCTATCATCGGGATGTCTTTATCGATAACGTCCATCAAGAAGGGGCCATTTTGCGCCAGTTACAAACCTTAGAAACCTATGCCCGAAAACATAACGGGGCATTGGGGATCGGCCACCCCTACCCAGAGACCCTCAACGCGCTTCGGCATTGGCTGCCTGGATTAAAGGAACGTGGCTTTGTCATTCAACCCGCCTCTGTTTTTCTCTCTGCAAATGGCAAACGTACCAAGGCGACCCCCCCAAAAAAGCAGCCAGCTCAGGTTGCTCCCTCCCTTCCTTTAGGGGCGGTGCCCCCCTCAAAAAATCTAAAACCAAGCCCGCCACCAAACGACCTCCCCCACACACCTGAGGGAATTCCCACCCTGCCATCCACAGGGACGGATGGATGAACACCGCACTGGCTGCCACCCTAGAGCAGATGGTGCGGCTATTGGAGGGAAACAAGCCACAAGTTCAGGCCGCCAAGGAGCTGCTCAATGCCCTTCTCGAACCACCCCCTTGTGCCAATGAAAAAGAGAGAGCGGCCCAATTAATTGGTCTATTTCTTACCAAAGCCATTCTGCCTAGCCTGGAAAAAGGCTCCCCCCTACAAAGGGAGGTTGAAAAATTTTACCAGCAGATTACCCAGCAAACGGATTGGGATGGCGGCATGTTTATCCGTCTTTTACGCCAAATTGCCCCAGGCATCTCTGCGACGGATACCCATCCGATTGATCCAGATATTTTAAAATCCCTCCCAAATCGCCTAGCAAATGCCCTGCTATTTTTGGCCAAGAGGGATCCGTGGATGACCCAAGCCATTAACGCTCTCCCGCAGGTAAAACCTGGGGATGCCATTCCCTGGGAAGAGTGGATCGAATTGTTCTTTCAAATCAGCCAAAGGGCCCCCCTGCCACCCGACCCGATCCGCCAGGAGCGCAACACCCTTAAAAATCTATTGGCCGATCTGGCCAATGATTTTCAAAAGAGACTCCAGGAGCTTGATCGAAAAGATTTTTTTGCCGATTCAACCAATGGCCGCGCCATAGCGGCTCTGTGCCAATCCAACGGGAGCCATGACCTTGAAGAGTTAAAAAAAATGATACTCTACGAAGCCCGCACCCTCAAACGCCACGTCCACAAGCTGCGGGAAAACCTACAAGCTCAGCAAGATAAGCTCTCTGGAGTGCGTGAATGTTTGCGCAAAATGGATGATGATCTTTTGGTGATTCGCCAAGGTCAACATCAGGATCCCCTGACCGGTTTGCCCAATCGATTCGCCTTTTCGGCCCATTTTGGCCGACTACTGGAACGCATGGACCATTTAAATGAATTTTTTGCCTTGCTATTATTTCGAATTGAGGGCTTACCAGAATTAATTGAGGCGGTGGGTCGAGACAAGGAAAGCCAATATATTCTAGGTCTGATGGATCGACTGAAGCTTTTATTACGCCCAGAAGATTTTTTGGCACGTTTAAACCAAGAGAGTTTTATTATTCTATTTCCAAAAATCGATCAGATGCCAATGGTGCTGCACATGGCCAACAAAATCTCGGCACGCCTAGCCATGACCCGATTGCCACCCATGCAAAAGATAAATAATGAAGTATTACGCACAAAAATAGGGTATGCTGCCTATATTCATCAAACGAACCTATCCGAGGAGGAACTTCTCCACCGACTAAATAAAAAGGCTCAAGAAGCTTTAGATGCAGGGAGTGGAACAGTGATTGCGGTTGAATTTTAGGTAAAAAATAAAACATGGAAACCACATCTGAATCTTTACTCTTTTTACGTACTTTATTGGAATCCTCTCCTCCAGATTCCGTTCAAGCGGTGCGGGTGATCAAAGATGTGCTGATGCGTGGTCCTTGTAGCGCGGAAATGGATGAGGCCAAGCGGGTAATTGAGTTATTGCTTAGCAAACTCATCAAACCCGCCTTGGTTGCCGATCGGGTCAAACAAGCCTATATAGATCGCTTACTACGGCAAATACGCACCTCTTTACAATTGGATATGGTCAAAATAGCCCAGGAGGTAGACCAACTGGGGGCCTGGATGGCAGAACTCAACGACTCCACGCCAACATTCTCTTCCAAACACCCTCCCGCCCATTTCTCAGAACGCTTATTCACTGTTTTACGTATGGCTGGCGAAGAGGAGGAATGGATTTTAAAGGGGATAGCCAAGTGTGAAGCGATCCAAAGAGAGGGTCAAAAAGAGGGCGGTTCTCCCTGGCATGAAATTCATACCCTTTTAGGCCGCATCATCACCAAGGGTGAGATAGCCCGCTCCTCCTGGCAGAGAGAACGGGAGGAGGTGCGCAAAATGCTCATGGATGTTGCAATAGATTTTCGCACCACCTTGGGAAGCTTCGGGCTTATCGATACTGAAATTACAGGTGTTTTAGAACGTGTTGATCAAAGCGACCGCATCACGGAGTTGGAAGAACTCAAAGAGTTGTTGATCCGTGAAGCCCAATCGTTACGACAACAAGCGCGGGAGATGGGACAACAATTGGAAAAAGGCCATACCTCCCTAGAGGAGATGCGCGGACGTTTGCGCCAAATGGATGAAGCCTTAACCCAAGCCCGTGATGAACAACTCCTGGATCCCTTTACAGGCATTCCGAACCGTTTTTCTTTTACCGCCCATTTTAAAAAAATTTTGGAACAAGGGGTTCGATTACGCCAGGAACCTTTCTGCTTGGTATTGTTTCATCTAGACAACTATCCCGACTTGGTGCAAAATTTTGGTCGTATGGGGGCCAACCGGCTGATTGCAAGTTTAAGCAAACGGATTCGTGAAATTTTAAACGATGACTCCGTTCTTGCCCGACTAGGGGATTGGGAATTTGTTATTTTAATCCCAAAAATGCAACTCTCAGAGGGGGTAGAGTTGGTTGAAAAAATTCTTGCCATGATCGGCCATACCCGTTTTAAACTGGCGGGAAAATCTTTGTCTGCCCTGACCAGTTTTGGTCTGCTTCCATTTCGACCAGGGATGACCGAACAAAGCATGTTGTATCTGGCGGGACAACTGGTGAATGCTGCCAAGCGTGAGGGAAAAAATTGTCTCAAGGTAGGGGGATCGGAACCTTAACCCACGCAAATTTGCATATATAGAAAAACGAAGCATCAAGAGCTTCGCCCCCCAAGCTTCTTGATGATCAGTTCTTAAAAAAAAGAGGGGGTCTGGGGGATTCATCCCCCAGGGTTTTGATTTTTATGTATCGGAAAAATAAAAATCAAGACCTTGGGGGGCGGGGAACCTCCCCCCAATCCCCCCACCCTTTTTTTTTTAATTTTTTGCCCGCAGGGCATTATGTGATATTCACCCAAAATTTTTATTAGGAAACAACCACCATGGCAGATTTTAAAGCTCCGAACCACCCCAGTCAACCCGACACGGACGCACATCCCCACACCTCGGACATCCGTTTTCAAGGCCTTCAGGCTTTTAAAGAGACCGCGACCACCCTGGCTGATTTAATACAGGCCCAATCTGAACAGCGCCCAACTGCCAATCCAGAAGCCGTCATCCCTTCTGGGGTAGACCTGCCCAACCAGACGATCCCTAATAGCGAAAAAAAAAATTTAAGCTTTAAAAACATATTAAACAACTATTTTACCCAACCGTTGGCAGAGTCTCCTGAAGATCCGAGGGAATCTATACCCCCCTCCACGCCCCCTCTGTTCTCTCCCCCCACCCAGAGTTCAAAAGCGGCCTCCCCCTGGGTAGCCCCACCACCCTTGGCCCATTGGCAGCAGACGGACGACTCTTCAGGAGAGGCACTCTCGACAGGCGATACGATTCATCCGGCCATTTTACGCCGCCAGCGCATGCTCCGACAAGAACACTCCCCTTTTGTGGTCTCTCTCCCCCACAGTGAGCAAACGATCCACTCTCCCCAACAACCGCCACCAGCCGCATTTGTTGCGCCTCTAAGCCAAAAAACGCCGCAAATGACAGCACAAGTGACTGAAACGCAGATTCTTTCTCTTATTCGCCAAGAGGTGACCACCCTTTTTGAACACCAAGAACACGCCTTGCGTTCGACGTTAACTGGCGTTGCGGCAAACCTGCGCGACTCTCAAACAGACAATGCCATTATTCAGACTCTACAACAAGAGATCGCCCAGTTAGCGCAAAAGCAGTATCAATGGGAACAAAAATCCCAAACCGACCTCCATGCCGCGTTGGCCCCGCTGCTCACGGCGATCAAGCGACAGAGCGACCAACTGACGACCAGCCTGACCCAAGCCTTTCAAGAGGCCTTGACGGCGGCCAGCCTGGAGGAGAAGGAGTACGCCACCTTAGATCCAGTTTTGTGTGCCATCAAGGCTGAAGGCGAACGCCTTTTGGAACAACAAAGCCAAACCCTACGCGCCGCCCTCGCCACGGTTTCGTTGGGAATGCGGGATTCTCTCTCCCCTGAGGCGATTATTCAGGCGGTGCGTTCCGAGGCCGAGAGGTTGGCCGATAAACAAAATAAAATTTTGCAAGCCGTCACCGCCCAACATTCTGAGGTTGCTTCCGAGCCCCCGCCTCGCCAGGAAGAGGATCCCGCTTCTAACGAGGCGGATAAAATAATAGATGAAATTGGCGTTAATTTTGCTTATAATCCTTTATCTAACCAGGGACTGGAGATGGTCGCCACGTTTGACACCGAACACAACTCCTGGAACGACTGGGATTATATCCCCGTAGAGGGGCTTGGCTGTGGCACACTGCGGCTGGTTGGGGATATCGTCGATAATGTGGTGGATATCGGTAAATCGATGCTGCGTTTTGTGATTGGCCCGGCGCACGCTCAACCACATAGATAAAAATTCAGCCCTCTGTACAAAGAATAAATGGTTATCGCCCATATAGTTAAAAAATAAAGGTCTCCCTAATGGTTGCACAAATTCCCGCCACCTTGGACAATCCCTTTTTTCTGCGTTATGGCAGAATAACGGATCGCTGCTTTCCACCAAACATGTCAGTGGGAGCACCCATCCTCATTTTTCCGGAGGTGATTAAAGGGATAGAAGCCAATTTTCAAGGGAGCGAACAAAACGACAAACTATTGGCTGATTATGCCGATACAGTCCAACTTGAATATTTACAAAAACAGGTGGATAAATATCGGCAGCTCCTGCTGGATGAGCAAAACAGTGCCCAAGAGGTGAGTGGTTCTGCGCATCCCTACCAATCCCTCCCCCCGATCACCAAAAAACTCCAAGAATTTCGTACTGCCCTGCAGAGCAAATCCGAGGCCATGCTCTCTGATAACCCGTTTTATGAGCTGACCGGCTTGATTTATAGACTCAATGTCGAGACGTTAAAAAACGCCTTTATCGATTGGCAGCAAAACGCCAGCGACAATCCCCCCCCTTCCATCTCCGTCTCACGTTCTTTAATCCAAATTTGGACGAGTTCTGGACAGATAACCAGTCTACAACAAAAACTCATAGAGACCTTCGGCAAGATCATCTCCATTGGCAAAATCACCCTTGGTTTGTTTCTCTTTTGCGGTTCTGCCATGACGACCTCTAAGGGGGTCAATGATCTGGTGCAATCCAAACCTTTTGTTGAATCGCTGGGAGACTATTTTGTCGGAGCCGAACCCGAGCATCTCCGACTTCTCCTCTCGCTCTTCATTGGCCTGTTGCTCTCTTCTATCATTTTAGATTTTAAAGATCGCCTTTTTAAAGGAATAGCCCAGGCTGGACAGGTGTGGACCGGAATAAAGCAGGCCTTTAAAATTTCCCCACGCTGGTTGACCACCTGTTTATTTCTCACCATGATCTCCATCTGGACCAACTATGACGGTATCGTCTTGCTGATTTCGCAAAAGGCCGATTTAGATCTCCAATTGGCAAAAATTCAAAAACAGGTTTTAAACGGCTTGGGCGATCCGACCAACCGCCACCCCGAAGATCCAAAATCGCTTCATGATCTAGGGGCACTTTTAGAACAAAAGGCCAAACAGGCCATCTTACAATTTAAAGATCTCCCCATGGATGAGATGTCGGGAGTGGCCTCCAGTGGTCTAGCGGTCAAAGGCCCCCGCTATTATGGCAAATTTTTTATTGTCAACGGCGATTTTGAACTGGGCCGCAACGATGTGGCCACGCTGAGTCCCAAAAGCAGTTTGTCCGCCCAAATCGACCGCATGATCCTTAAATCCAGATTGGACTTCAAACCCTCTATGGAGACAAAGATCAACCAAATCGTCACCCTCTTTACCGAAGATTTGACCAGGACCCAAGCCGAAGTCGAACAAAAACTCAACGCTCTAACGGCCCAAATGAGCTTGCACGCCTATTCTTTAGACGAGTTGCTGCGAATATTTAGCTTGGAATCCTACACCATTAACCATGGTGTCGTTGAAATTGTTAAACTTTTAGAACACAACAAAGAGATGTTTGTCCAAACGGTCGCTCATCTCAACCAAACCGCCAACGAAACCATTAATCTATTGCGTGAAGTGGACAAAATTGGTACCGACACTGCCAACACGTACAACATAGAAGTCAACATTGATATCCCCTCTTTAGAGGCGATCGATCAATTAAAAAACAACCAAATAACCATGGCAGAACGGCGCAACCTAAATGAACTCAAAAAGTTTTTGTTGCAACAGTATGGCTCTACTCTGAGCAGCTTCATGTTATTTCTTATATTATTCGTAGCCATTGCCATGGACCTATCGGATCCCATTTTTTACAGTGCCATGATCGCCCGTTGGGGACGCAAGGACCGACACTTTTTGAATGAAAACCTCTCCCGTTTTCAAAATTGGGAGTTGCAACACATAAAAAAGACACGTATTTTTTTAACCAGACCCGATATTCGTCCTCTGTTGCCCCTCCCCTGCCCCTCTTTACCAATTTTATACGATATTTATCACCGCTTTTTAGAAGAGATCCATCCAGTTGTCAAAGACAACTCCACCCGCACTTTTTTTGAAATATGGCGTTTTTGGTTTATGGGGCTCTTTTTGACCACCCGTATCCACCATGTCCAGGGGTATAATGCCCGGCAATCTGTGACACAACGTATTGTTTTGGACCAAATAAACTATACCCCGCGTTTTCTCAACCGCATTTATCCCGGAATTTTAACTCCATTCCGCATTGGGGTGGACCATTTTGATTCTTTATATGAAAATATTTTTAAGCAATTTCAAAACAATGACACCATTTTTCGTGAAGGATTGGAGTCAGTTATCCCTGACATCGCTTTAAAACCAGAGGATATTTCAACAACGGAGAATTCAAAATCCACCTCCATTATTTTGCCCACAACGTCCAAAAAAAGCCAAAAGATGGATAAATCTCTTCTTTGGCAAAATGTATTCAATAAACTTTATCTCATCACCCTTAAGGCTTGGCCAGAGACCGAAGCTCCCTTTCCGTTGACCCGTCTCAACTGGCTGAGCCAACAATTGGTCGCCAAGGCGGAATCGCGTGCCCGAATCAACCATTTTTCCAATTTGGCTCCCTATATTAAAAAGACCCTATTTGGGGAATATTTAATCCCGATGGAACAGGAGATCCTCGCCCCCCTCAATGGCCTGTTGACCAAAATACCCAACTATCCCATCCTTGAGAAAACTTTGCGGATTGGACACTACAAAGAAGAATATAGAAAAATAAAAAATTTGCTCACCGATGTGGTGGGATTTTCTCTATTTACCGGTTTTCAAGTTCCCACAGAAATTTTGCACACCATTATTAGATCTTACCAACTGCCGCTCTTTGACACCTTTTTATCTGGATTTCAACAAGATACCTCGGCTATTGAAAAACAGATACTCACCCTCTCCAACCACCTAAAAAAGGCCTATCAAACCCTGGAAATTTTGGACCAGGAGCAAAACGGCATCATTATGACCCTGACAAAAATGCGTAAAGATTATTTGAGCCCTATTCAAGCGATCATGGAGCGTCTGGCCCATGGCAATTCCATTGAAAAGGCTTTTTCTTTAGACCGCATGAAAAAAGAGATTTTCTCCATTGAAAAGGCCATGCTCTCGTTATGGAAACCGGCTCCCGTGCCCGGTGATGGCGTTTGGGAACCGGGGCATGAGTCTGATGCTCTCAATTTTGACCATATTTTTAATCTCTCCGATCCAAACAGCACCGCCCGTTTTTCTCTGCTGGACCACTTGCGCAAAATGGAATCCAAACTGGCCGAGATTTACAAACAACTCAACTCCAGCATTTTTGTCATTACCTTTGTCGACAAATTGACCCATAAAATTCAGAAGCAGTTGCTCGATTCCATGGATCTTGTGCAATTAATCACCCATATGGATGGCCAAATGTCACGCATGACCTACAACAGCCAGGAAATTGGCGCAGGGGTCTTTAACTTTCTTGAAAACAATCGCCTGTTTTTCCGTTCGGTTCCAGCTCAAATTCAATCCATTCAAGAACGATTGTTCATGCTTATCGAAGACCCTAAACTGGCCGAATCCCACAGTGTCGAGTTGTTTCGCGCTTTGGAAAGCCAATCCTTCAAACTCAACCATTTTTTAAAAAATGCCTTGGAATTTATTGAGGGCAAACGAGATGGCATGGGTCTTTCAGCTTCAATGGCACAATTAATGCCGACATCTGAAAAAGATGCAACCGCCCTATCGCCCCCCCCTTCTGCCCGAACCCTCCCCTCTTCTAAAAGCGATGCAGTGGCTGCCACCAACTTCTCGGCGTTGAATCCTGTTCAAGAGAAACTTTGCCAAGAGGTTGAACAATCCTGTGAAAAAATTCGCCAAACTTTACGACAGATTGGTAAAAAAGAGTGGGAGTTGTTGCAACAACCGATTCCTCCTCAAGAGCATTTAAACATCCTTAAAATGCGTAAACCCTTTATTGACCAATCTTTTATGGATGCGGAAAAATTTTCAAACACGTTAATGGAGTTGGTGAACGATGTTGACGCCTTGCAAAACAATCCCGCCAAGGCTGAGAGTTTAAAAACGTTACACACCCATTCTATGCAGCACTGGCAAGAGTTGGAAGCCATTCTCAACAAAATTTCCACCCCCAGCATTGTCGATCGTCGCCAAACCATTGCCAATAGTTTGGCTGCGGCCCAAAAAGAGAGCCAACCCTATACCCGTCGGGTCGTGGATGCTGTTATGCCAAAGATAGCAGAAGTCAAAAATCTTCCCAATTTTTCCAGGCGTGTCTTGGAACGAACCCGTTTTGAAGGGCAGGTGGAACTCACCATTGAAGGGGGAATGAGCTTTTTGGGTAAGACCCGAGATATCAGTCCCACAGGGCTCGCCATAGAGATCGCCACCCCGGCCCAGAATGAACTCGTTGGCAAAAAAGGTCATTTTATTTTATTAAATGACCCCCGCCGGACCTCCATTCCCTGTCATATTTTACGGGTGTCGGGAATTGTGATCATTTTAACGTTGACTGCGGATCAAGAGTCTATTTTTATTAAATTGATGCGGGACGAAATCATCCGCCGTGGCGAAGAGTTCCCGGATCCTTTTCAGATAAGAATGCCAACATTGCCAGAAATGCCGATGAGTTAAACGTGATCTCTCGGAAAAACAAAAATCAAGACCTTGGGGGGCCCAGAACCGCCCCCCAGACCCCCTCTAAAAAAAAGAGGGGGTCTGGGGGATTCATCCCCCAGGGTTTGGCCTTTAATTTTTTTTGCCCGCAGGGCATCATGGGTACCACCACATTTAAGTGTGGACGATTAACGCGTGCCTGAACAAAAAACAAAGTCAAGACCTTGGGGGATTGCATCCCCCAATCCCCCCTGCTTTTTGAAGGAAGCAAAACCGAGGTCAAAAGCAAAATAAAAACCCTGGGGGCAATCCCCCAGACCCCTTTTTTTTTAAATAATAAAATCAACAAACAGACGACCACGGTTAAGTGTGGTGGTACTGCATCATGTTCAGGCTGTCAAACCTAACAAGTCCATTCCAGCAACGTCAGATCATCCTTACGCTCCCCACCACAACGAAAGGCTTCCAACGCCTGCAAAACAATTTCCAAAGGGTGATTTTGAACGACAACCTGTTGCAATAAATCAAACAGTCGCTCTTTACCAAACTCCTCTTTTTGAGGATTCTGCGCTTCGATCATACCATCAGAATAGACAAAAACGCGGTCGCCAGGGTGCAGGTCAACGATTTGCGGTGGCTTGTCTGGACGATCCATCACCCCTCTTGGAAATAATTCTGAATCTATTTTTTGCCATATCTTCCCAGCGCGAACCAGCAAAATCTCATCCATGCCGCAGTTCCAAACCCGCAGTTGGGTACGGTCAGGGGTTATTTCTAACAAACCACACACCATATACATATCCCGCCGCAAGATATGATACAACTTGCGATTGAGTTCGGCACAAATTTTTTCCATGTCCGAGCCTTGATGGGTCTGGTCATAAAAAATATGGGCAACCAATGGTCCCGCAATCGCCGCAGTTAAACCATGACCCGTAAAATCCCCCAACAAAATATGCTGTCCCCCATCGGGACGAAATTCCGCCAACAGCATATCCCCTGATGTTTTTTCCAAGGGAATGTTCAAACAACGCAAATGGCGGGTATTGATGACTCTAAAGCGCTGCATATTGGCCACAATATCCTCAATCACCTCCCGTTCTTCCAGCAGACGAGCGTTTAATTCGGCCAATTTACGGTTGGCCATATGCAATGCCAAATGGGGTTTAATCCGTGCCTGGACCACCGAGGGGGTAAATGGCTTGATGATATAATCAATCGCTCCCAACTCCAAACCCATGGTTTCATCTTCGGGAGTGCTTTTGGCGGTGATAAAAATAATTGGAATCTGTTCGGTTTCTGGTTGGCTTTTTAATTGTCGACACACTTGATAGCCGTCAATATCAGGCATCATCACATCCAATAGAATCAAATCTGGCGCCGAAGCCTGCCGGGCCATTTGCAATCCGCGATGACCGTTGATGGCGATATTTAAAACATACTCTTTTTCTAAAATTTTTCGTAGAATATCAATATCAAATGGGTCATCGTCGATAATTAAAATTTTAAAAATTTCCGGTTTCACACGCATCTCGCTTCAGCCAACTTTACAAAGTGATTTCCAACTTTTTAATCATTTCCATGAGAATCTCTTTAGCCTGAACATAATCATATTTTTTTAATATTTTTTCTATATTTTCAATATATTTATCCATTTCATTCCCTTGTGATTGTTCCCGTAATGGCACCAATAATGTATCAGCCTGAGAATCTTGTTCAGTGAGTGCAACCATTAATTTGTTCAAAACCGGTGTTATTTTAGCAAGATCCAACACGACTTTCTTTGCAGATATCGCGACAGGCTTTGGTTTCTCGCTAGGCAAGAGTGCCAAAGAGGTCAACACTTCCTGCAAAGCGGCCCCAAATTCATCCATCAGGCTCTGGATAGCAGGACTATTGTGCCCAATTCCTGCTTCCAAAGCGGCGGCCGACTCGAACAAACGGGTGGCCGCCAGTTGGCCAGCAACGCTCTTCGTCGTATGGGCCAAACGCTCGGCCAAAGGGGTATTACCCGCCTCTAAAGCGTTACGAATCTCTTCGAGGTTCTGGACATGATCAGACCGAAAGCGCAGCAACATGCGTTTATATAACCCGGCATCCCCCGCCATGCGCGTGATCCCCTCTTTGATATTAAACCCCAGCATATCGTTGGGCAGCGATGCCATCTCGACCTGTATAGACTCTTTGATTGGGATTGGCTCCACCGGTGTCCAATGGATCCATTGGGCCAACGTTTTATAAAGCTCTTTTGGGTCAAAAGGTTTTCCCACATGACCATTCATGCCATGCGCCAAACATTTTTTTCGATCCTCCTCCATGGCATGTGCCGTCATGGCAATGATGGGTAAATTGGCAAATCGTTTATCACTGCGAATCAAGCGTGTGGCGGTAAAGCCATCCATCTGGGGCATCTGCAAATCCATTAAAACGGCATGATAGGTATGAGTTTGCAACATACGCAAGGCAATTTTGCCATTTTCAGCCTCTTCAATCACCAACCCCACCCGCTCCAATATTTCCCGAACCACCTGTTGATTAATGGGATTGTCCTCGACCACTAAAATCCGCCTCCCCCCCATGCTCTCCCTGATCTTTTGCTCTTCCATGGACTCCTGCTGGGTATGGGCAACATTTTTGACCAATGCAAAGCCATAAACTTCTAAAATGGTATTAAACAATAACGAACGATTGACCGGTTTTTCAATACAAGCCTGAATAACACCCCCCTTTCCAATCCTCTTTTTATCCTCCCCAACCGAATGGGTCAACAAAATGGCCTTAGGTATTTTCGCAAACCCTGCATGGAAAAGATCACCATATTTTACAAGTTCTTCCCTTTCGGTTGCGGGTGAAAAATTTAAAATAACCAAGGTATCGGGTGTCCCAATCTCACAAGCGGCGGTCAAAGCAGCCTTCCCCTCCATAACCGAAGCTACCGCCATGATCTCCAAGCTAAAAGAGGCCAAAATTCCCTCCAAGACCTGCCTGGATTTTGGTCGCGGATCCACAAGCAATACCTTGTTGTGACGGATATATTCTGGCAATTGTAGAGAGGTTTCTAAAGAATTGGATCGAGTTTCCAAAGCCACGTTGAAACGAAATATACTTCCTATTCCCAGTTTACTCTGGGCCCCAATACTCCCCCCCATAAGAGCGACAATGCGTTTGCAAATCGCCAATCCCAGACCCGTCCCCCCATATTTGCGCGTAATAGAGCCGTCGGCTTGCACAAAAGATTCAAATAAATCCGGCAACCGTTTGGGATCTATGCCAATGCCGCTGTCTTGAACAGAAAACTCCAACTGCACCCGATGACCATCCGTGGACAACAACCGTGCCTCGACCACAATCTCCCCCTGTTCAGTAAACTTTAAAGCATTCCCAATCAAGTTGGACAACACCTGCTGCAAACGCATGGAATCTCCATACAGACGGGGAAACGGGGCAGAAATGGAAAAAATGAGGTCAATCTTCTTCTCCAAGAGCTGACGACGAAAAAGATCCCCCAAATGGTCAAACACCCCCTGCAACTCAAACTCCACTAAGTTCAAACGCATCTGACCGGCTTCAATTCTGGAAAACTCCAAAATATCGTTTATAATTGCCAACATAGATTGCGAGGCATGTTCTACTTTGGTTAAATAATCCTCCACCTTCACCGACAGTTCACATTTTAAGGCCAATCTGGTCAATCCAAGAATGGCATTCATCGGAGTACGAATTTCGTGGCTCATATTGGCCAAAAAATCGCTTTTGGCACGGTTGGCCTCTTCGGCGGATTTTAACGTTTCATTCAATGAATTTAATAAATGATTACGTTCGGTGATATCGTGCAAAAAAGCGGTAAAAAAAGGTTTATTTTGACGCAAAGTCGCCACTAAGGCCATGTCAATATCTACATGTGTGCCATTTGCACACAAACCAGTTACCTCCATACGCTGCTTGAAAGAAAAATCGTTGTTGATCAAAATCCGCTGCGCAACCTGTTTTATCTTGAGACGATGCGCCCCTCGCAACGCCACAGGCACAATAAAATCGGAAATATCCTTGCCCATCACCTGCGCTTTGGAATAGCCAAATAATTTTTCTGCAAAAGGATTAAAATCCACCACATGACCGTTTTGGTCCGTCGTAATAATGGCATCCAAAGCCGATTCCAAAATAGAACGCAAGTGACTCTCACGATCCTTAAGCTGTTCGAATGTATGAATTAAATTTAAATGAGTTTGCACCCTGGCCTTGACCACCGGTGGGTTAAAAGGTTTGGTAATAAAATCTACTGCCCCCAACTCCAACCCCTTGGCCTCTACCGACGCATCTGATTTTGCTGTAATAAAAATAACAGGAATCTCTTGGAACTCTTTGACAGATTTTAGCTGTTTACAAACCTCAAAACCATCCATATCCGGCATTAAAATATCCAAAAGGATTAAATCCGGTTTGTTGCTAGAAGCCACCAAATGGAGGGCATCGGGACCATTCAGAGCAAAATATATTTTATAGTCTGGCAACAAGGCCTGTCTGAGCATAGCAATATTATCGGCGGCATCATCGACTATTAAAATTTTTTTTCTTATAGAAGTCATCGTCATCTTTTTCTCATAGGAATTTGCAGAGCGCGAGCCAAAAGGATTAAAGAGTCCATGGCCCCGGCATAGTCCAACCTTTGAATACGCTCTTCCATTTTTTGCAGCTCATCTTCCCAAAAATCCCCGGTCAAAAGCGTTTTCATGGTTTCCAAAGTGATTTCGGCATCGGTATCATGGGCCACTAAAAAACCAGCCAACTCACGCACAATCGGCTCAAGGACGACACGATTAGGGAGCTCCTCCCCTATGGCCAAGGCGGCTTGAGTCTGAACCTCTGAGGGGATCAAGGTGGCAATTGAGTTGATCACCCGAGACAACTCTTTTCCAAATGTGACCAATAAAATAGGTACTTGATCCAAACGATCCTGTTCAATGGCCATTTCCAATTCATGGGCCGCCTGTTGTAAATAAATGGCCGACAGATTGCCTGCAATACCCGTAATCATGTGGGCAAAATTACGCGCGGTGTCTACATCTCTATTTTTTAAGGCGGCCTGAATTTTATCGCCAATGTTGGCATACTCTTTAAAACGCAATAACATAGACTTATAAAATTTTTGCGAGCCTGCAAAACGCGCCATGGCACTTTTGATATCCACCCCATCCAAACTTTCAGGAAGATAATCCGGTTCTGCTTGAGAAAAAGATTGGACAGCGGGTTTGTCCTCATCCAAACAAATACATTGACTTAATACGCTATAAAGTCTTTTTATATCAATAGGTTTAGCAATATAATCGTTCATACCGGCGGCTAGGCTCGCCTCGCGGGCACTCTCCATAATATGGGCGGTCATGGCAATAATCGGCAAATTTTTAAACTTTGCTTGGCTACGAATCTGCCGCGTTGCGGTATACCCGTCCATGATCGGCATCTGCACATCCATCAATACCACATCAAAAGTGGCGTGTTCCAATCGATTCAATGCCTCTTGACCATTTTCCACAATCTCCACTTGTACCCCTACCCGCTCCAATAATTCACGGGCAACCTGTTGATTGATAAAATTATCCTCTGCCAACAACACCCGCGCCCCACCAATCTTGCGGGCTGCTTCCAACTCTTCATTCAAAACCGCTATTTCCGTATGGGTGTCGGTTAAATTTTTATGGGAAGAAAAACCAAAAACTTCTAAAATGGCATTAAACAGATGAATCCGCGTTACTGGCTTGTGTACCAACATATCTATTCCAGATTGTTCGGCACTCTTTTGAATGGTATTTTTACCAAATGCAGTCAACAAAATAATTTTAGGTGCAACGTCCAATGCAGACTGATCGGCAAATTTTTGTCGAAGCGCTTTGGCGGTCTCAATGCCATCCATGCCCGCCATGCGCCAATCCAAAAAAAGTAAGTCATAACGAAAACCAAGCATATGGGCTGACAGAAGTTCCTTAAGAGCCTCTTCACCAGAATCCACCGTATAGGCCTCAAAGCCAAACCCTTTAAGCATCTCCTCCATCATTTCACGGGTTAATTCATGATCATCGGCCACCAAAATTTTTATTTGGCGCAGACTCTCTGGAACAATGAGGGCTTTACGAGACTGGGAGTGATATTCAAAAGTCACGGTAAAATGAAAAATGCTCCCTTGACCCAAAACACTCTCGGCCCAAATCTCCCCTCCCATCAGATGGACCAACTGTTTACAAATATTCAATCCCAATCCAGTCCCGCCATATTTAAGGGAGATGGAAGCATCGACTTGGGCAAACGGGACAAACAATTTTCCCACATGTTCGGCATCGATACCAATACCTGTATCTTCGACAGAAAAGTGCAGTTGCACAGAACCTACCTGCTTGTGAACGTCATGCGCCCGAACAATAACATTCCCCTGACTGGTAAACTTAATGGCATTGCGCAATAAATTGATCAACACCTGCTCCAATCGTTTGGCATCCCCAAAGAGAGTTTGAAAATAGCTCTCAGGCAAGACAAAAACCAACTCAAGCCCTTTGTCCGCCGCTTGACCACCAAACATGTCGGCCAATTTTTTAAACAGCTCGGCAGGATCGAAAAGAACGGGATAGAGTTCCAATTTTCCCGCTTCAATCTTAGAAAAATCCAATATATCGTTTAAACATCCCATCAACGACTGCGAGGCGTTATCAATTTTAAGCAGATACTCACGGCTGCTAGAATCCACCCCAGAACGCAACGCCAAATCGGTCAAACAGAGAATGGCATTCATAGGGGTGCGAATTTCATGGCTTAAATTGGCAACAAAATCGCTTTTAGCGCGACTGGCCGATTTTTCCATCTCCAGTAATTGCGTGGCCTGCCGCGTCATCTTCTCCTCGACCTGTTTGCGCTTGGTAATATCGCGCAAAACACTGACAAAATAATTTTGCCCCCCCTCAATCCAGGTATTGATGGAGAGTTCCAACAAAAATTCTCCACCATTTTTATCCAAACCGACACACTCAAAGATGGCTTCGTTCTGATGTTTCTTCTCTTTTTTTATAAAATTTTCAAATTCCATTCGATACGCTGCATGGAACCGCTCTGGAATAAGACCCCACACCTGCTTGCCCAGAATTTCCGATTTTTTATAGCCAAATATTTTTCGCGAGCCATGGTTCCAAAAGGTAATGCGTCCATCGACATCCAAGGCGATAATCGCTTCAGTAACGGAATCTGTCACGACACGAAAACGGTGTTCACTCTCCTTGAGGGACTCTTGGGCTTGACGATTGGCCAATAGATTTAAATAGGCCCGCGCGTGATAACGCACTCTCGCCAGCATCTCCACAGGTTCTGGAAACTTAATCAAATAATCATTGGCACCAGATTCAAAAGAGAGAGCCTTCTGTTGGGCATCCTCATCAGAAGAGAGCATGATGATCGGAACATCCTGAAACTCTTTATGCAGACGAAATTGACGCAACAAAGTAAGTCCATCCAGAAGGGGCATCAAAATATCTAAAATAATAACTATAGGAGAAATTTGCTCAGCCAACGCAATGGCTTGGCGCGGATTTTTAGTGGCATGGACAATAAAATCGGTCTCGGCAGATAATTGGCGACGCAACAAAATAGCCGTTAACTCTTGGTCATCAACCAAAAAAATATTGGAAGGTTTAGAGATATTTTTTATATTAAAATCCATTAGTTAATATCCAATTCATGCAGAAGATTTTTTTTAAAGCACGAAAAATAAACACACCGTAAAAAATTTTACATTGCTTTCTATCTCTAACTCATTGTTTTATTCTCATACAATGCCAAAAATTGGTCCAAATAGATACATTTTTCTTAACCTATAAAAATTTTTACTTTATGAAATATTTCACAACAATCAAATCAAAATTAGTTTTCTCCATTCTGGCCTCTCTGGTCGTGAGCATGGGAATAAACGGAGCGGTCTCTTATTGGATTGTCGATCGCAGCGTCAACCAAAATGCTTTTATTACCATGCAAAGCCATTTAAAAGAGCACTATGATGCCCTGCATGCCTTCCACAGCACTGCCCAACACGCCCTGCGTTTTATAATGGATTGTCCCACCTTTGAAGCCTATTTTTCCTTACCAGAAACACTTATAAAACAAATTGATTCTCAAGGAAAACTCGTTTTTAGCGAGCAACAGAACCAATTTAAACTCGAATTAAAACGCACCGCCCGAAGCCTCTTGACCCATTTTCCCATCGCAGAGACCTGCTTGGTGGATCGTTTTGGTCACGAACATATGCGTTTGATTAAAAACAGTGACCTCTCCGATGATTCCGACGATTTGTCGCTGACCGAGGATCACAATCCATTTTTTAACAAAAGTTTACAATTAAACAAAGGAGAGACCTATACCTCCCGCCCTTATCTCTCCCCTGATTATCACGACTGGGTCATCGCCTACACCGCACCAGTTGTTCTAAAAGATGAGTCGAAACCGGCCTTTTTCCATTTTGAAATCCCCCTGCAAACCTTCCTGCATATTGCCACCAAAGATGGCAATGCGGTAAACCGTTATCTGGTTGTGGACGGTTCAGGTTTGCTTTTGGCCGATAGCAGCCAACAAAATTTTTCTAAACAAATTGACCCAACGAAACCCCTTTTAACAGATCATTTTCCTAAGGCAAAATCTTTTCTGACAGAGATTTCTTTTGAAAACATATTAAAAAAACAATACAAAACAGATATCAACCTGTTTACGCACGAGGGCATTGACTATCAGATAGCCTATCAATCCCTTGATTTTCTCGATTGGCATCTGGTCATGCTTAAACCCCACGACCATTTATTGGAAGGGAGTCTCTCCTACCAACACATTTTGACCATTTTAATAGCGACACCTCTTTTTCTGCTGCTGCTTGGGGCTTTAAATGGTTTAGTGCTCGCCAAAGCCATTGCCAAACCGATCCAAAGCTTGATGAATGCCACCCAACAAGTCGGCCAAGGCAATTTAACAGTAGTTCTCCAGGTGCAAACCAACGATGAAATCGGTCATCTTGCCGATTCTTTTAACCGCATGACCCATGACCTACATCGGCATCAAATGGCATTACTTGACCATCAGGAGGCCATGCGCAAAAAAGATCTCCAACTTTTAAAGTTGGAACAGGCAAACAGTCGCGCCAAAAGCGATTTTGTAGCCAATTTAAGCCATGAAATCCGCACCCCTATGAATGCCATTCTTTGTTTGACCGATCTGGCCATGCGGCATAGTTCTGATCCAGGCACCAAAGATTATCTGTACAAAATTGACACCGCTTCCCAATCTCTGATGGGCTGCCTCAACGATGTCTTGGATTTTTCCAAAATTGAAGCGGGTAAACTCGAACTCTATGCCGTCTTGTTCAATCCTGCGGAACTGTTTAAAAAATTAGCGGACATGTTTGGCAGCCAAGCGGCTGACAAGGGGGTGGAATTGGTCTTTGTCATACCCGAAACCTATTTTCACACCCTATTTGGCGACTCCAGACGACTGGAGCAAGTGTTGGTCAATTTATTGCGCAACGCCACCAAATTTACCAACCAAGGGACTATCATTGTCCGAGCCCATGACCACCCCAAACATGTCGGCCCTGTTTACTTGCATTTTTCGGTAGAAGATACTGGCATTGGCATCGAACCAACCCACTTGAATAAATTATTTACCCCGTTTACCCAGGTCGATGCTTCTATCTCTTTGCAATATGGCGGAACTGGACTTGGACTCAATATTTGCAAACAATTGGTAGAGTTAATGGGAGGAAAAATCTGGGCAGAGAGCGTGCTGGGAAAAGGGAGCGTCTTTCATTTTACCGTCACCTTTGAATATCTCTCCGAGACCAATAAAATACTTATTATCCCAGAGATTCTGCGAGATAAAAAAATTTTGGTAGCAGACGACCATGAATTAACCAGAGAGATTATGGAGGAAATTTTACGCGGATTTAAATTTTTTACCCATTCAGTAGACTCCGGCGAAGCGGCCCTTTCGGAACTCCTGACCGCCCAGGCCAATAGAACACCCTATGATTTACTCTTTTTGGACTGGAGAATGTCGGGCATGGATGGCATTGAGACCGCCAAAGCGATTTACGAAAAATTTTCTCTCCTCCCCGTTCCCACACTGCCACCCAAAATAATCATGCTGACCGCTTTTGGCAAAAACACCGTCCAGAAAACCGCAGAACAGTCTGGTATCGACCTATTCATACACAAACCCGTCACTCGGATTCATCTATTTAATGCCATTCTGGAAATTTTCAACACCTCATCTGACCATATTCCCGCCGCACACCCCAAAGAGATCACCTCCTTAAACGCAGAACTGGAGGCAGTGATGAAAATTGGTGGGGCAAAAATATTGTTGGTCGAGGACAATATCATCAATCAACAAGTGGCTAAAGAACTCCTGGAACGCGTTGGCGTAAGCGTAACCGTGGCCAACCATGGCCAAGAGGCCCTTGATTATTTACAACAAGCCGATTTCGATGCCATTTTGATGGATGTACAAATGCCGATCATGGATGGGTTAAAGGCCACTCAACAGATTCGTCGCCACCAAAAATGGCAACATCTCCCCATCATCGCCATGACCGCCCATGTGTTAGAGAATGCCCGTGCCGAAAGCCTGGCCGCCGGCATGAACGATCACCTAACCAAACCCATCGACATCCGCCGTCTTTTTAACGTATTGATCTCCTGGATCAATCCAGACGGTTTAAACCTGCGTTTTGGTCGCCCACCCCACAGCGTCTTGCGACCAGAGTTGGACACTGATATTTTACCCGCAACCCTAAATGGCATCGACATGTCAAGTGCTATGGAACGCTTGGGAGGCCAACAAAAAATTTTCAAGTCTATGTTGCTGCGTTTTCAAGACCATGCCAATGTTTGGGATAAAATTCAAACCGCACTTCAACAACAAGATTTCCTCCAAGCCCGTAATTTAGCCCACATCATCACGGGTATCGCGGGCAATCTGTCGGCCACTCGACTCCACCAAGCCGCTCAAAAACTAGAGCTGGCCTTGGAACAAGAACGTATTCAGCAAGAACCTCTGCTGCTGCTCAACTTTCAGAAAGCCCTCCAAGAGATTCTAGCCACCATCGCCACTCTACCAGCCGATCCCGAGCCTGTCCAAATCGCGCTCCCCCAGAAAGAGATCGTTATAGACCAACAAGTGGTGGACCATCTTTTTACAGAACTAACCAATTATCTTCAGACCAACGATACCGATGCAGAATCGATAATAGAGACTTTAAAAACAGTATTGACGGGAGAGATTTGGCGCGAAGATTTACGCAAACTAGAAGAACTTGTCCAACGCATGGACTATCCAGGGGCTTTAAAAATAATAGAAAAAATGCGAACATGATACCCTTTGGGCAAAAAATTAACATCCAAGACAAAACCTTGGGGGATGAATCCCCCAAACCCCCTCTTTTTTTTAAGTATTAAAAGAAAAAGGGGGATTGGGGGACGGTTCTGGACCCCATCAACAAACATCGTGCCAAACTTTGGAGAATAGGGATGATGTCGCGACATTGTACTGCTGATCAAAAATGGACACGAAATACCTTGTTGCTACTGATGTTGGTGTTAACTGCTTGCTCATCCGGGGGGAATGAGCCACTAAAAATTGGCGTGCTGCATTCGTTGAGCGGAGCCATGGCCGGCAGCGAAGTGCCCATGGTGGACGCCGTCCAACTGGCAGTGGAGGAACTCAATCAACAGGGGGGAGTGCTGGGCCGCCGGGTGGAAATGGTCGTGGGAAACACACGTTCCGATCCCGATGTCGCCGCCCAGGAAGCAGAACGGCTCATCGGCGAGGAAGGGGTAGAGGTGCTGTTCGGCTGCTGGACCTCCATCTGCCGTAAAACGGTCAAAAAAGTGGTAGAACAGCGACAACATCTGCTGTTCTACCCCTTGCAATACGAAGGTTTGGAACGTTCTCCCCACATCATTTATACCGGTTCGGTACCCAATCAACAAATCATTCCAGCCTTGCGCTGGAGCATGGATCATATTGGCAAACGGTTTTACCTCGTAGGATCAGACTACATTTTTCCCCGCCAAGCCAACCAACTCATAAAGGAGCTGGCACTCTCCCAGGGGGCGGAACTGTTGGGAGAACGCTATCTTCCCTTGGGATCAAACGAAACGACCTCCATCGTTGAGGAGATCGCGGCTTTGCGGCCTGACGTCGTATTCAATACCATCAATGGCGACACCAATTACGCCTTTTTTGACGCCCTGCGACAGGCGGGCTTGACGGGGGATCGGATTCCAGTACTCTCCTTCAGCATAGCCGAGGTAGAGTTGTCCCGACAACCTGACCTCATGATGGGTCACTATGCCGTCTGGAGCTATTTCCAAAGCATTGACACCCCCCGTAATCGTGCCTTCGTTGCCGCGTTCCGAAAGCGTTTTGGCCCAAAACGGGTGGTGGACGACCCAATGGAGGCGACCTACCTGGGCGTGCTGCTCTGGGCGCAAGGGGTTCAGGAGGCCCAAAATGCTACTCCTAATAAGGTCATATCCTCCATTTTGCGACAGAGTCTGGATGCCCCCCAGGGGATCGTCTCTCTGGACCGGGCCTCCCACCACTTATGGCGAACGGTACGCATTGGTCGGGCACGGGTGGATGGCCAGTTCGATATTGTTTGGTCTTCCGAACGACCCATCCGTCCTCAACCTTTCCCATACTGGCATGAAAACTGGTCTGCGGCCTCTCATGCCGACTTTTTGTCCACCCGGGGGCAACCATGAAAAACCGATCACTAGGCGGTCATCTATTGAGTGCGCTGCTGCTGTTGGTATTGCTGCCCATTGTGGGTCTCCTCGTTATCCTACACCAAAAGTTCGAGACGAGTTACACCCTCAGTAATTTGAACAATTTGATCCGCATTGCCGATAAAAAATCGGATCAAATCGACGCCTTCGTAGCTGAACGGTTACAGGACATCAACATCCTAAGTCAACTTCCCGTGGTCTCGGAAGGGATCGTCCACATAAACGAAGCTTATGAACAGGGAATCGATTCTCCGGCATACCGGCAAGCCGACGCAAACATCCGCCCATTTGCCACCCTCTATCTGCGGTATGGCGGGTATTACGACTTTTTTCTCGTTTCCCCCGCCGGAAAGGTTCTCTTTTCCGTACAACACGAGCAGGATTTCGCCACTAACCTGCAGTCGGATCCCTGGCGGGAGACCGAACTGAGCAAGGTGGTAAAAACCGCCTTGACCGTTTTGGAAGCGAATTTTTCCCAGTATACCTATTACAAGCCTTCCAATGCCCCCGCCGCCTTTATAGCCGCCCCAGTAATGAAAGGAACACGGGTGTTGGGGGTGGTGGTGCTTCAGGTGGATACGCGCCATTTTCAGGAAGTGATGCTGGACAATACCGGGATGGGAACAACTGGAGAAACGGTCATCGGGCAACGGGAAGGAGAGTTGGTGCGCTTTCTGCTGCCCCTCAAATCGGATCGCAATGCGGCGTTCAAGCGCACGATCTCTTTGCACGCCAACCTAGGCGCACCGGTTCGTGAAGCCGCGCAGGGTAAACATGGAGCGGCTTTAGCCAAAGATTACCGTGGACAAGAGGTATTAGCGGTGTGGCGCTATCTGCCCGCATTGCAAGTGGGCATGGTGATAAAAATAGATGCGGAAGAGGCTCTGGCTGAACTGACGGTGATGCGCCGCTGGGAGTGGAGCTTGCTGGCTGGCGTGTTGCTCTCTCTGCTGCTCATTACCCTTTACACAGGCCATTTTGTGGTGCGTCCTATTCGAGGATTGACACGGATTACCACCTCCTTGGCAGGGGGGGATCTTTCCCAAAGGGCCGATGAGAAACTTAACGATGAGTTGGGAGAGTTGGCCATCGCCTTCAATACCATGGCCAACACCCTTCAGGCCTCCCAGGAATCATTAGAAGAGCGGGTCCAGGAGCGCACCCTTGAACTAGAGCGGGCCAACCTGAATCTGAACAGACAAATCATCGAGCGGGAACGCACTGATGCCCAGCTTCGACAAGTTTTAACCCTGCAAAAGGCCATTCTAAACAGTGCCAACTCCACCATCATCGCCACCGACCCGGAGGGGATCATTACGTCGTTTAATGCAGCCGCTGAGGAAAAATTGGGCTACAGCGCCAACGAACTCATTGGGCGACAAACCCCTGCCATTTTTCATGATCCATCCGAGGTATGCCATCGGGCAGAGAGGCTCAGCATGGATTTTGGGCGCACCATTCAACCAGGATTTGAGGTGTTTGTGGCCATGGCCCGAACGGGTATGGCCGATGAAAACGAATGGACATACATCCGCAAGGATGGCTTTCGTTTTCCCGTTGCGCTTTCAGTCACCGCCATTCGGGACGATCAGGGAGAAATCACCGGCTTTTTGGGCGTAGGGATAGACATTACCCAACGTAAACAGACCGAAGCCAGACTGCTGCTGGCCCATAAGGTGATCGAAAACGCCAACGAAGCCATTCTCATCACCACGCCCCAGTCGGTCATCACCTATGTCAATCCTGCCTACGAATGGTTGACCGGTTGGAGCAGGGAGGAGGTCGTGGGCAAAACCCCCAGCATCACCAAATCGGGACGCCACCCCCCTGCCTTTTACGAGCAAATGTGGCATTTAATTAAAAAAGAGGGACACTGGGAAGGCGAGGTGTGGGATCGTCGCAAAAATGGTGAGATTTTTCCCAAGCTGCTCTCCATCAGTGCCATCAAGGACACCGCCGGTCAAGTGCAAAACTTTGTGGGCATTTTTATGGACATCAGTCAGCAGAAGGCCATTGAACAAAAATTGCAGAACCTAGCCTACTATGATCCGTTGACCAATCTGGCTAATCGGGCACTGTTCCAGGAACGCCTGAACCATGAAATCGCTGTAGCGCACCGACAGCTAAAGGAGTTGGCACTGTTTTTCATCGATCTGGACCGATTCAAGCAGGTCAACGACACTCTGGGACATGCCGCTGGCGACGAGTTATTGCAAACCGTGGCGCGGCGGATCGTCGGCAAGGTTCGGGAAAGCGATACAGTGGCCCGTCTTGGTGGAGATGAATTTACGGTAGTGCTCACCAATGTGGGCCAAGTCAGTCAAATATCTTCCATCGCCCAAGCGATCCTCCACGCGGTCAGCTCGCCTATGATCATCAAGGAGCAAGAAATCCGGGTAGGTGCCAGCATTGGTGTGGCCATCTACCCCACAGATGGTACCGATTTCGATACCCTGACCAAACACGCCGACATGGCCATGTACTTGGCCAAAGAACGAGGCAGGAACAATTACCAATTCTTCTCATCCGAATTACAGGAGCGGATTTTCGAGCGCATCCGGTTGGAGAATGAATTGATCCAGGCCATTGATAAATCCGAGTTCATCCTCTATTACCAGCCTAAATACCATCTGGCGACCAGCCGCATAACAGGGATGGAATCCCTGGTGCGTTGGCTAAAGCCGAATCAGGGAATGATTTCTCCTGCCAAATTTATTCCAGTAGCCGAGGAGACCGGGCTGATTTTGCCCATGGGGGATTGGATACTGGAGAGTTCCTGCCACCAGACCATGAGATGGAACCGGGAAAATGAGTGTGCACTTCAGGTATCGGTCAATTTGTCGGCCCGCCAGTTTCAGCAGCCGGATCTGCTGCAAAAGGTGCAGAAGATCCTGGAACACACCGGTTTGCCTCCCACTCTTCTCGAATTGGAGATTACCGAAAGTATGCTTATGGGCAACGTGGAAGAGGCCATCACCATCATGAAGTGTCTGAAGGATATGGGACTCACCCTGGCTATGGACGACTTTGGCACGGGATTTTCGTCGCTGAGCTATCTCAAACGGTTTCCGGTGGACACCCTGAAGATTGATCAGTCTTTTATACGGGAACTGAACATAGATTCCAACGACGCGGCCATTGTCCGAACGATTATCGAACTGGCTCATTCTTTGCGGTTGAAAGTGGTGGCCGAAGGGGTGGAAACCGTCCAACAAATGGAGATTTTACGTCAATTTGGGTGTGATGAAGGACAGGGTTATCTGCTTTCTAAGCCGTTACCCCATGCGGAATTCACTCGATTGCTCGAACATGATGCCCTGCGGGCAAAGAATTAAAAGAAAAGGGTGGGGGGGATTGGGGGACGGTTCTCCGCCCCCCAAGGTCTTGATTTTTATTTTTCCGATACATGAACATAATGCCCTGTGGGCAAAAAATTAAAATCAAAGACAAAACCTTGGGGGATGAATCCCCCAAACCCCCTCTTTTTTTTTAAGTATTAAAAGAAAAGGGTGGGGGGATTGGGGGGCGGTTCTGGGCCTCCCAAGGTCTTAATTTTTTCCCTGCAAGAGAGTATATTCATCTAAAACTGTTATTTATTCTATAAAATTGTCAACTTAAAAATCGATTGCACAATCATCATAACACCAATCATCGAACAATATAATATAAAAACAGACAAAAATATCTCTATTTTTCTTCTTATTGAGACAATTTTAACGGGAATAAACACAAGAACCGCAAAAAATATAAATGGCAATATTGTATATTTCATTATGCAGGATAACTTTTTAAAAAATATAAATCCATATTCAAAATCAACAGACCTGGTCAAAATTTTTATGTCCGCAGGGGTTTGACTGACCATGCCAGCAGCAGCCATCCTGTTAAAAAACAAAATCCGCCAACAGGGGTAACAACACCCAGAATCCGCATACCCGTAAGGGCAATGGCGTATAGGGAGCCAGAAAATATCACCGAACCTGCCAGCAACAACCATCCCGCCCAAATTGCCCGTTGCGGATGGGAGGCACGTTCTGCCGTCACTCCCACAAGCACCAATCCAACGCCATGGACAAGATGGTAATAAGCACCGGTACGCCAAGTTTCCATTGCCCCTTGGGAGAGTATGGGCACCAAGGCATGCTTACCAAAAGCCCCCAAAGCCACCGCCAGACAGGCACTGATGCTTCCTAAAAAGATAAATCGTGCACTCACAGACATTATGGAAAATCCAATATTTTTGGTTTGATATGGACGCATTCACTATTTTAAAATGACATTATTCCTCTTATCTGATTCTAAGTAAAGAGCCAAAAGACAAACCAATTCCTGACCGCAATTGCTGCCACGGAGCCAATGGTCCATGGCTTCCATAAAGACTCTTCAGGAATGTGACGTACAAATCTGGAGTATGACTCCAGACGGCACCCCATTTCTCAGGGGAAAATTGCATTTTTTTCAATTTTAAGAAAAACCGCTCTTCGTGTAGACTTGAATATTGTCGTGCTCAAACGGGTTCTGAGCATCATTAACTGATCATAATTCAATGTTTCGGAAAAATAAGAATCAAGACCTTGGGGGGGGCGGAGAACCGCCCCCCAATACCCCCCACCCTTTTCTTTTAATTTTTAAAAAAAAGAGGGGGTCTGGGGGATTCATCCCCCAGGGTTTGGCCTTTGATTTTTTTGCCCGCAGGG
>JAMOAW010000022.1:0-37095 GCA_039908535.1 Magnetococcus sp. DMHC-6
AAGTCAAAAGCAAAGTCAAAAGCAAAGTCAAAAGCAAAGTCAAAAGCAAAGTCAAAAGCAACACCTTGGAGGCTCTGCCTCCAAACCTCCGCCGGGGAGCGTGACGCTCCCCAGACCCCTCCAATAATACTTTATTGAACACAAATTGGTATAATGTTGGAACTTCCACGCACCATCGGTAAATATCGTCTGTTATCCCAATTGGGACAGGGCACCATGGGCACGGTATACCGGGCATTGGACCCCCGAATCGATCGTGTGGTGGCCATCAAGGTGATTCATCAACATCTCCTCTGGGGTGAACATGGCACGGCGGTTATTTCCCGTTTTGAACAAGAGGCCCGCGCCGCTGGACGTTTAATGCATCCTGGCATCGTGCTGATCTTTGAGTATGGACAGGAAAATGGCTCCCCTTTTATCGCTATGGAGTATGTCGAAGGAGCCGACCTCAAAACACTCCAACAAAACCACCGTCCCTTCCCCATAGATTGGGGATTTGAACTCATCGGACAACTTTTAGACGCCCTCTCCTATGCCCATACCCAGGGGGTAGTGCATCGGGATATTAAACCAGCCAATTTGGTGTTGCACAACACCGGTCGCCTCAAAGTCATGGATTTTGGCATTGCCCGTCTGGAAACCTCCCACATGACCCAAACCGGTTTGATGATGGGCTCCCCTGGATTTATGGCTCCAGAACAGGTTCAGGGAGAGCGGGTGGATCCGCGCAGCGATCTTTTTTCGGTGGGGGTGATTCTTTACGAACTCCTCACCATGGTCAAACCCTTTATTCAAGACTCCATCGCCGCTACCTGTCAACGCATTCTCACCTATTCTCCCCCTCCCCCTTCTGTTTATAATGCCATGCTGCCAGTTGGCATGGATGACGTGGTTTTAAAGGCCATGGCCAAAGATCGTGAGCAGCGTTTTTCTTCAGCTTTGGAATTTAAACAAGCCATGCTGGGCTGTTTTGGGGGAAGTTTGCGGGTGCAAAGCACTCTGCCCGATTTGACCATGGATTTGGGTGCTTTTATCAAATCCAGTCAACCCTCTATCCCCACCAGCACCCGTGCCGAGAAAGAAACGCCTACTTTAGAAGAGCCGCGAACGTTTTCCAAATCCATGCAAACGGCTTACCCCATCGGAAGTGAATCCATCATAAAAGAAATGGAATTTATGGCCATTCCCTTGGAGGAGCTGCCCACGAATCTGACCGGCGTCGATATTTATCTCCTCTTCGATCGTCAGTTTGTTCTCTTTCAAAGCCGTGCGTTTACTTTAGAGGGGTCGGTGCGCACCCATTGGCAAGAGAGTGGCATTCAGCGTATTTTTATTCCTAAAGAGCAATTTGGCGATTATTTGGCGGTTTTTTTTGCTGTGGAGGAGGAGAATGGCATTGATTTGCGTTTGCATTATATTCAAAAACGGCTCTATCCAATCAATCGCAACCTATTGATCGCCGAAAGTTCTCCTGCTTTTTCTCTCTATGCCTTTCATGCCAACCAGTTTATTCCTGTTGTTATTCCCGACTCTCCTGGATTGGGACAGATACCACCACAAGAAAAATTAGCAAAATTTTCTAAACTTTATATTCATTTGCAAGATTTAGAATCATTTTTTAACTATTTAAATCGCCATTTAGGTGCCACAGCGGTTCGTATTCCCCTCAATCGCCGTGGAGCGGCCTTAGCTCGCGAAAAAGCCCGCATGGCGGCCTACGCCCTTTTTAACAGTCCCAAAGTTCGCGAAGCCTTGTGTGTGGTTAAAGAGACGGTTGTAGATCTTTTAGAGTTGGTCATTGCCAATCCCGACACCTATTATGCCATGCTGGCGGTTTCGGATTTAGACTCCAACACCTATATTCATTCCACCAATGTTATGGTGCTCTCTTTAGGGCTTGGCCATGCCATGGGGTATAACCGTGGACAACTGACGGATTTAGGACTTGGGGCCTTTTTGCATGACATTGGCAAACGGGATATCAACCCAAAACTGTTGTTAAAACGCGAAGCCGTTACCGATCGTCAATATGAGACCTTAAAAGAGCATGTTTTGTTAGGCACCGCCTTTTGTCAATTACGACCCGAAATTCCCGATTCGGTTACCCGCATCGTATCGCAGCATCACGAACGCCTGGATGGGAGTGGTTATCCCATGGGGTTGACCAAATTTGAATTGGAGGAGATGGGACAGATTGTGGCCATTATGGAGATTTACGACGCCATGACCAGCCATCAACCCTACCGCAAAGCCTTCACCCCCTTTCAAGCCATGACACAAATTAGGCAGATGAAGAATGGGTTAAATCAAAAAATGGTTTCTTTATTTATTCGCCAGCTCGGCATGCAGATTATGTCTTAAAAAAAAGAGGGGGTCTGGGGGATTCATCCCCCAGGGTTTTGATTTAAAAAAAAAATAGAAGATATCTTTCATGTCACCTTGCCCGAACCAAATTTATCAATCCACCCATCCACATGCTCTGGAATCCAATGACCACTCTGCGGATCCTCCCACCCATGCGCGCGCAAATTTTCTAAATATCTCTCTTTACCCTCCTGCCCCCCATGCCATTTTTCATGAATGCTTCCTGGCTCCAAGGTGAGATAGTCCGGTAATCCTGAGAGATCACCCCCAGCGTTCTCTATCTCATACCGCAACAAACGATAAAAACGGTGTTGCACGGCCTCAATAGGCTCTGGCTGAATGATTTTTTTTTGTTTATTTAATTCCTGTAATTTTTTATAAGGAAACCAATCCTCATTAAATAAAGCATGAAATTCTTTATCCTTTTCCAACGCATCCAGAGCCTCTGCAGGGGTATAAAAACAAAGAGGAGTGCTGTAAGAAAGGGCGGTGATTTGGGACCAAAAAAAGAGAGCTGAGGGAGACAGAGCCAGATCCAGAGCCCGAGCCTGAGTCCGAGCCAGAGCCAGATCCAGAGCCAGATCCAGAGCCTGAGCCAGATCCAGAGCCCGAGCCAGAGCCAGATCCAGAGCCCGAGCCAGAGCCAGAGCCTGAGCCTGAGCCTGAGCCAGAGCCAGAGCCCGAGCCAGAGCCTGAGCCAGAGCCAGAGCCAGAGCCTGAGTCTGAGTCTGAGTCAGAGCCCGAGCCCGAGCTTGAGCCAGATCCAGAGCCAGAGCCAGAGCCAGATCCAGATCCAGATCCAGATCCAGATCCAGATCCCGAGCCCAATCCAGAACCAGAGCCAGAGCCTGAGCCTGAGCCTGAGCCTGAGCCTGAGCCTGAGCCAAAATATTATCTAAACTATCGATAATATAAACAATCCATGCCGCCCAATAAATATTACACTGATCATTAAAAACATTATTTTTTAAATTCTCTAACACCAATGAAAGCGGAGGGGGGGAGAAATTGAGAAAGAGTAACTTTTCATCAAATGAAAATAGTTTTCCTATAAAAAAACTCATCGCATCATGCGTCACATGCAAATCTAAATACCAGCGTAAATGAAAGTTTCTTTGTAGAGGTACAGACCATTTTTCTAAAAAAACCTCTTTCCCCATTTTATCCCATTGCTCCCCAACCCAGGCATAGGGAAGATAGGTAAGAAGCAAAAAACGGGTTTCATCCAAGCGATCTTCTTCAGGACTAAACGACTCATGAAACCATGTTTTCATTTTTTCGCGAGCACTACCCCACATCTCCCACTGATCAGAGGCGTTATGCAGCAACTGGCCCCAGAGTGAATAAACCTCACTCCCAACATGATCAAATTTTGTCACATTATGACAAGCAATTCCCCAATAGTGCATCCAAAGTTTCCCCTTAAATCCATCGGAAAAGGTTGGGGATCCTTCAAAGATTAGGCGAGAAAGAAACAAAAAGCGATTGCGTTGATGCTCGTCACTCTTGTCCTCTTCATCAGCAACCAACCAAGTGGCCTCTAAAAGTTTTTCCTGAAACAGCCCTGGTTTATCTAAAGTTTGTAAACTAAAAAAGAAGAGCCCCACCTGATGCCAAGCAGGGGTTTCGCTCATTCTATTCAGAAGATATTGTTGCAAAAACGTCTTTGGTCCAGCAGGCTCAAATGCATAATTGTCTATCTGGCGATAGATCCAAGAGGCGGCTAAAAACTCTTGGAACGAAAGATGAGAAAATTCAAAGCTCCCCTCTTCTGGTTCTACCAAAAGGCCAGAACGGGCCAAAAAATAGTCGAGAAGAGAGTGAGATCGGTTTATTAACTTCAGGTCAACAATCAGCGGATTGCTCTCTTTTTCGGTAGCTGCACGCAACCAAGTGCAAAACTCTTTACGGCGCATTCGCGTTTTAAAAAACTCCTCGCGGCCTGGTGCGGGAAGACCGACTTGGTTGCTGTGGAGATCAAAGGCCAACCGTTCCAGCACCCGCCATTTGTCTTCATTTAAAAATATCGGTGTATCTGGGTTGTCCAGGCGTTTTTTGTCGTCTAAAATCTCCAGATAGGCCCTGACCATAGAGCGGTAAGCATCGGCCTGAGAGTTGGGCAGCGTGGCTCCCATGTCGTGCATAAAGGTGAGAATCGCCAAATAGATGGGGCGGCGTTTGATGGTTTGAAGATAGGGGTAGGTATCCAACGAGGCTAACAACCGTTTAGACTCCTGCTCTTGCCCCTCCTCATTGTTGGCCAGACGGACGGCAAACCAAGCGCGCACATAACTTGCTACCTGGGTATCGTCAAAGGGGCGGATATGACGGATGGGCCAGATGGGAAGGGGGGAGCCTTGGGGAAGTTTTTCCCTTTGAAGAATCGCCTGCCACAATTTTTGTGGTAGGCCCTGATAAGACAATTTTTCAAATCCAGCAGGCCGACCAGTCATTAAAATAGCCACCTCGGGATATTTACTGGCAAAGGCATAGGCTAGATGACGAACCCGAATGCGTTGCCTAGGCGGCACCTCATCCACCCCATCAAAGGCCACGACCGCCCACCCTTTTTCTAAAAAATAGCGCACCCGATTTAAATCAATCTGGGCTCCCAACTCGGCACTTACGCGCTGCATGCTCGCTTGCCAGGCGACGAGTAACGCCTCTATGGTGCGCAAACCTCGCACATTCATGCCACGCAAAATAAATGGCAGCACCATCCGCCGCCCCAGGCAGATGTTTAACGGATTGCGCTCCAACTGAGAACAAGACCACGCCAACATTTGCACCAAAACCGATTTACCAGAACCCGGTGGGCCAATCAAAACAAAACGACCATTCACCTTTTGTGGTTCGTCATTCTCAAAATAAACCAATAAATCGGCAATTTCGTCGTTGGGGGTGGTCTTCAAAACCTCGTTAAAATTTTTCTCACTCTCTCGACCATTTAAATTTTTCTCTGTAAACCGTTCTGCCACATAAATAGAGGACAAGGCGATAGGGGTGCGTTGATCTGCGCTCTGTACCCCTGCAAAATCGGTCCCACGAAAAACTTTGGCCAACAACGCCTTATACTGACTCAACCAAACATCCTCATCCCAACTGGCAAACACCGGCGCAAGCCAACGGGTTGAGCGGTTGTTGTCCCGCATGAGTCTTGCAAAGGCTTCTGTTCGCGCTTTGTTCATCTTGAGGTATTATCCAGATATTGACTTAAAAGATCAGGATTATTATGAAATGTATTTGCAAATTTTTCAAAGAAAACATTCATCGACTTGCTCTTCCAGGCTCCAACGCGCACAATACGAAATCGATCTTTGTCCATTGGGGATGAGGAGGTTGAATGCAGCAAAGGATTTTCCAAAATATGATGCAAATAGGCTTGGCGTTGATTGTTAAAATCTGTTTCACCTCGCATCACCTGTAACAAGTCAACTAAAACATCTGACGAAAATTGTTGCAAAAGTTCATAGGCATCTGGGAAAAAATAGCGTAAGAGATGGACCAATATCAAGCGTTCGTCTCTCTTTTGCTCTGGCGTGCCACCATTATAATAAAAATTTCTGTAGTGTCTGAAGCCGTTGAGAAAATTTTTGATCGCTCGCGGATTGGCGGGCAGCATGTCGACTAAATCCGATTGTAAATATTCTATCCCTGCAAAAAATTTTTCTTTAAATAAATCGGTAATGATCGGTTTAGGCAAGATTAAATTCACCTGAAACAATTTTTCCACATATTGTGCCGCCTCTTGTGGGGTATATTTACCCGCCACTTCCACCGCTTGTTCCACATGCACCCGATCCAACCCAAACACAAAAACACAATACCGGCTTGAAAGATATAATTTAATCGATTCCAGCAGGGCAAACACCACCTCGTTGCTGCACCGGTCCAAATCATCAATAAAGATCACCAAGCGACCTTCGTTATCTGCTTTTGGCGATACCAATAATTTAATGGCCGCTTCAAAATGTAAATAAAAACGCTGCGAATCCAAAGGATGGAGAAAATTATCTTTTAATCGTGCTTCATTGGATTCTTTGAGGGTTTTGGTGATGGTGCTGAAAGCACCAAAACGGCTAAAGCCAATCATCTGCATCGCGGTATCCGCTAAGTTGGCTATTCCTTGCATCCCTGCTTCTGCATAGACCTGAACCGTTGAATCTTTATCCAATACTTTTTTTTCCCCACCCAATTGAGCGCGAATTTCGTGTAGTAAGGGAATAACGGGATTGAGGTCGTGTTGAAATTGCCAGGGATTAAACCAAACGCATTTAGTGGTATATTTACTATGAGAGTCTTTTTTTTGCTCTATCCATGATTTTAATAATGCACTACTTAATTCTGGAAAGGTTTCGTTATGAAAAAAAGAAGCCATCTCGCTTTGCAGCGGATTTCCCCCCAAACAGTGCATCAATGTCTTCAGCATCGACGTTTTCCCAGCACCCCACCGACCAGAAATGGTCAGGGTAAAGGGAGGATCGGCTTCGGTGATTAGGTTTAACGTCTGTAGGGCGAAATTTTCGTAGCCCAGCAATTCAATGGCGGTAGTCCATTCATCATTTTTTATGGGCGTTACAATAGACATAAGAGGAACCTTCATTCATTTTGACAAATAACATATGGGCAAAAAGTCAAAATCAAAACCCTGGGGGATGAATCCCCCAGACCCCCTCTTTTTTTTAATAATTTAAGATTGGGGGGCTCTTCCTCTCTTCCCACTCCTCAGAAAAATCGAGTAGAACGACATCAGCCAATGGTTGCCTAAAACGAGAAAATATGGTATAGGAGATTAAGAAAAAAGTCAAAATAAACCGGGATCGTTAAAATTCATCCCGCATTCAAGCTTAACCTCTCCCCCAACGCGGCCTTAAACCGTACAGGGAACGGAATCCATACATGAACGAACTTTGGTCAAAAGCACTGGCGAGCGTCAAGGATCAAGTATCTCCACAAGTCTTCGAAATGTGGATACAACCCCTAAAAATTGGCTCCCGCACCGAAGATGGACGCGTGCAAATTTTTGCAGGAAATAATTTTTCGGCCGATTATGTCCAAAACCATTACAGTCAAATTCTCGAAAACTGCCTCTCCTCACTGACCGGTTCCCCGGTTCGTCTTGTCTACAGCGTCGATCCCAACCTACTACAAAAAATTCCCGATCGCATCGCCGAGCCCCCCCCCACCAAAGAGAGCAAACCCTGGCAGGAAATCGCCGTTGAAATTGGCCTGGATCCCCGCTATACCTTTGACTCCTACGTGGTCGGAGGATGCAATCAATTCGCCCATGCCGCTGCCGCACGGGTGGCCGATGCCCCAGCCGCCGCCTATAATCCCCTTTTTATTCACGGCGGGGTCGGCTTGGGCAAAACCCATATCCTGCACGCCATCGGCAATCATCTGGTCCAAACACGCCCTGAATTAAAAGTGCTTTATATCTCCTCTGAAAAATTTATGACCCAATTGATCAACTCGTTGCGTTTTGATCGGGTTTTCGACTTTAAAGAAAATTTCCGCACCGTCGACATTTTACTCGTCGACGATATTCAATTTATCGCTGGAAAAAAAGCCACTCAAGAAGAATTTTTCCATACTTTTAACGCCTTATTCGAAACCAACAAACAAATTATCCTCTCTTCTGACAGCTTTCCATCGGAAATCGAACACCTGGAAGAGAGATTGCGCTCTCGGTTTGGCTGGGGTCTGGTGGCCGATATTCACTCACCTGACCTGGAAACCCGGGTGGCCATCTTGAAAAAAAAGGCCTCTTTGGACGGCCTTGAAATCTCTGACGATGTGGCCTTTTTTCTGGCCGATGTGGTCAAAACCAATGTGCGCGAACTCGAAGGAGCCCTCATTCGCGTTTCAGCTCTCGCCTCTCTGACCAAAAAAAATATTACCCTATCCTTGGTAAAAGATTGTATGCGCAGCATGGTGCGCAACCAAGAAAAATCTATCACCATCGAAAATATTCAAAAAATCGTCTCATCTTATTATAAAATTCGACCGACAGATATCCGCTCTGACAAACGTTCCCGGCTGTTTAGTCATCCCCGACAGGTGGCCATGTATCTTTGCAAACAATTGACCAAACACTCCTACCCAGAGATCGGCCACCAATTTGGCAATAAAGACCACACCACCGTTTTATATGCCGTGCGCCAAATTGAAAAGAAAAAAGAGTTGGACCCTACTTTGTCCGAAGAGGTGGAAGCACTCACGGAAATGTTGAGCAAATGATTTCATTTTAAACATCTATTTTTAATTTTTACTTAAATTAAATTTAATTCAATAAAAATCGAGGAAATCCAATGGACCTGTATATCGATCGTGATCCGTTTTTAAAAATTTTAAGTCGCATCCAGTCGGTAGCCGAACGCCGCAACACCATTCCCATCCTTGCCAATACCTTACTCACGGCCCAGGAGGGTCGCCTGTTTTTGGCCGCCACCGATCTGGAGGTCTCGCTTCTCACCTCTTGTGCCGCCGATGTTCAAACCGAAGGGTGTTTGTCGGTATCGGCACGCAAACTGTTCGATATCGTTCGCGAATTGCCCAGCGAGCCAGTACGGCTGCGCATGGACACGTGCGATCGCATCCATTTAACCTGCGGCAAGGCCCGTTTTAACTTGGTTGGATTGCCCGGCGACCAATTTCCAGAGTTACCCAAACCCGATGGCCTGATCAAAATGCCCCTGGCCAGCGATGTGTTACGCGCCATGTTTGCCAAAACCCATTTTGCCATGTCGCAAGAAGAGTCGCGTTTTACTTTAAATGGCATTTTTATCGTGGTCGACCCAGGAGAAAATCCCAACGATCCCTGTTGTTTGCGTATGGTGGCCACCGATACGCACCGCTTGTCTTTGGCAAAGACCAATTTAGAAATCTCTCTGGAAGAACCCATCTCTGCCATTATTCCCCGCAAAGCAGTGGTTGAAGCACGCAAAATATTGGATGAAGAGACACAACCATTGGAATTGGTATTGGGATCTACTCATATTCAATTTATCAGACCAGAGATTACGCTGATCTCCAAACTTGTCGAAGGTCGTTTTCCAAATTATAACAAGGTCATCCCCACCAACAACGACATCCGCTTGGATATAGACAAAGAACACCTCTTAAGTGTGGTTCGGCGCATGATTGTGCTTTCTAACGAAAAATCCCACGGCATTCGCACCAAAATCAACCAAGAGACCATGAAAGTCAGCACCACCAATCCCGAACAAGAGGCCGCCGATGAAGAGATGTCCATTCGGTACACCGGAGAACCCATCACGTTGGGATTTAACGCCCGCTACCTACAAGAAATTCTCGCCGCCATTGATGGAACAGATATTTGTCTACGTATTCAAAACCATGAATCATCGGTTTTGATTGAAGATCCCCAGAACAATAATTGCCTCTTCGTTCTGATGCCCATGCGGGTTTAAATTTTAAACCGTTCATATATTAATAAAAAAAAGGGGTCTGGGGGATTGCCCCCAGGGTTTTGTTTTTGACTTTGCTTTTGACTTTGCTTTTGAATTCGGTTTTGCTTTCTTCAAATAGCAGGGGGGTTGGGGGATGCAATCCCCCAAGGTCTTGTTTTTGATGTATCGGAAAAATAAAAATCAAGACCTTGGGGGGCGGAGAACCGCCCCCCAATCCCCCCACCCTTTTCTTTTAATACTTAAAAAAAAAGAGGGGATTTGGAGGATTCATCCCCCAAGGTATTTGCTTTTTTTACAAGAAAAAACATAGGAATACGGTTACTTTTCGCAACATGCATTTAGAATCCCTACGTATCCGCCATTTTCGCAATATAACCTCCGCAAGCCTGGAGTTTCAACCAGGTGTTCATTTAATAACGGGTGGCAATGGTCAGGGCAAGAGCAACCTTTTAGAGGCAATTGGTCTGCTGGCCAGTGGTCGTTCTTTTCGACGTGCCCCGCCCATGATTATGCGTCAATTTGGGCAACCTTTGTTCGCACTCCACGCATGCACGCAATTTCAAGGTTTAAGCCATCAATTGGATTTTATCGGCCAGGATAAGCGACAACTGGCGCGCTTGGATGGTAAGGCACTGGCCGCCTCTTCGGCCTTGGGACAAATTTTAGCGGCGGTGATTTTTACCCCCCAAACCATGCGCTTGACATCAGACGGTCCAGCTGGACGACGGGCCTTTCTGGATTGGATCGTTTTTACACGCAATCAAGATCATGTCGTTTTATCTCGTGATTATCTATTGGCTTTAAAAACCCGTCATCAACTGCTGCGTCGCGGTCAAATTGACCTGCGCGAATTAAATGCCTGGGAAGATCAACTGGCGCGCTTAGGCGTAAAAATTTCACAACGCCGCCATGCCGTGCTGGAGCCTCTCCAGCGCTGTTTGGCCCCCTTTTTGGAGCTTCTCTCTTTGGAAGAGGCAAAAATCCAGGTTATTTTGTCCAGTGCCCATAAACAAACAGAACAAACATGGCTAAATCAAGAAGAATCCATTAAACTACAGATGGAGCTGTTGCATAAAAATCGCGAAGTCGATCGACGTTCTGGTACCACCTCTTGTGGACCACATCGCGAAGATTTACTCTTCATTTTAAAAGATCATCCCTTAGCGCGGATTGGCTCACAAGGGCAACAAAAACGATTCATTTTGGCCTTAAAAATGGCTGAAGCGGCTTTATTGGAAGAAAAACTTGGCGAACCACCCCTGTTACTATTGGATGATCCCATCGCCGAGTTGGATATGCCCGGGATAGAAACACTGACGAAACTGCTTGAATTATCAAAAAATCAGGTTTTCTTAGCCACTTGTGATGCCCAAAGAGTACCATGGGGCAAAAATGTCGGTCATATTTTGGTTGAACAGGGGCAGTTTCATGTAAAAAATTAGGGATTAAAAATAAAGACCTTGGGGGGCGGAGAACCGCCCCCCAATCCACCCCACCCTTCTTTTTCATTCTTAAAAAAAAGAGGGGGTTTGGGGGATTCATCCCCCAAGGTTTTGCCTTTGATTTTGATTTGGAGAAAACATGAGCACAGAAATCCACAACGACGACCTCTATAACGCCGAAAGCATCAAAGTCCTCAAAGGATTAGAGGCGGTACGCAAACGTCCTGGTATGTACATCGGCGATACCGACGACGGAACTGGATTACACCATATGGTCTTTGAAGTGGTCGATAACGCCATTGATGAGGCCTTGGGCGGCTATTGCGACCGCATCGACGTGACTATGCACATTGATGGCTCAGTCACGGTACGAGACAACGGGCGAGGCATTCCCACCGAAATTCATACGGAAGAGGGACGTTCCGCCGCTGAAGTGATCATGACCGTTCTCCACGCTGGCGGTAAATTTGACAACAACTCCTATAAAGTCTCTGGTGGATTGCACGGGGTGGGCGTTTCCGTGGTCAACGCCCTCTCTGAATATCTGGAACTTACCATTCGCCGTGGCGGCAAAGTTTGGTATCAAGAATACCGAGAAGGCGACCCCGTCGCCCCCATCAAAATCACCGGTGAAACCGAACAGACCGGCACCAAGGTTACCTTTACCCCAAGCCGACACATTTTTCCCAACCGAGAGTTCTCTTTTGATATTTTATCGGCTCGGCTGCGGGAGCTCTCATTTCTCAACTCTGGTGTCAATATCTATATCAACGACGAAAACACCGATAAAAGTCACCATTTTCACTATGAAGGGGGCATTCGCTCCTTTGTGGAATATCTCAATCAAGCCCGCACCCCGTTAACCCCCCCTATCTATATTATCGATAAAAAGACCGAAACCCAAATTGAAATCGCCCTCCAATGGAACGATTCCTACCAAGAAAACGTCTTTTGCTACACCAATAATATTCCGCAACGGGATGGGGGAACCCATTTAATCGGTTTTCGCAGTGCCTTAACCCGCACCATCAACAACTATGCCCTTTCATCAGGAATTTTAAAAAAAGATAAAACCGTTTTAACCGGTGAAGATTGCCGGGAAGGGTTGACAGCGGTGCTTTCGGTCAAGGTTCCCGATCCAAAATTTTCCTCCCAAACCAAAGAAAAATTGGTCTCTTCTGAGGTTCGCGCCGTGGTGGAAGGAGTGGTTGGAGATAAACTGGCCACCTATTTTGCCGAAAATCCCCAAGATGCCAAACGGATTATGGCCAAAACCGTCGAAGCCGCCCAAGCCCGAGAAGCCGCCCGCAAGGCCCGTGAGTTAACCCGACGCAAAAGTGCCTTGGAAATCTCCTCTCTCCCTGGCAAACTCGCCGACTGCCAAGAGCGCGATCCCGCCTTGTGTGAACTCTATCTGGTGGAAGGGGACTCCGCAGGCGGTTCGGCCAAACAGGCCCGAGATCGAAAATTTCAAGCCATTTTGCCCTTAAAAGGTAAAATTTTAAACGTTGAGAAGGCCCGTTTTGATAAAATGCTCTCCTCTGCCGAAGTGGGAACCCTCATCACCGCCCTGGGTACCGGCATTGGCAGCGAAGAGTATGATATCAACAAATTGCGTTATCACCGCATTATCATCATGACCGACGCCGATGTAGACGGCTCACACATTCGCACCCTGCTGCTCACCTTTTTCTTTCGACAATTTCCAGAAATCATTGAACGGGGCCACCTCTATATTGCCCAACCCCCTTTGTATCGGGTAACGCGAGGCAAAAACTCCATGTATCTCAAAGACGAAACCGCTTTAGAAGAGATGTTATTGGAAAATGGTCTCAGCACGATTGCCTTAAAAAAAGGGTCTGAATCCATCTCCAGCCTGGAAGAGCTGATTCCGTTGGTAAAGCTGGCACAACGCTATCGTTCTTTACTGGACCGCCTTTCTCGCCACCAGGATCGATTGATTCTATCCACCGCCTGCGAGGAACTTCATTTAAGCCATACCGACTTAGAAAATGACGGCCCCTCTTTAAGCACGCACAACCAAGCCGCAGCCGAACGTTTAAACACCGCTTTAGCGCGCAAAATAAATCTCCAAGAGCGCCTGCAAGTGGATTTGGGCCGCGACCCAGAGACCCACTGTGCGACCATCACCATCAGCCGTTATATTCACGGTGTGCTCAATCGCTCCTGTTTGGACATTCACCTCCTGCGCAGCCCCGAATATCGAGAAATGCTGCGCATTGCCATGCAAATTGGCGAACAGTTGGGGGCCACCCCAACAATTGTCAAAGGCGAACAGATCACAGTTTGTGAAAATCTTACCCATTTGGTCGATCGTGTGATGGCCGAAGGACGACGCGGTCAAGCCTTTCAACGCTATAAAGGTCTGGGTGAAATGAATCCCGATCAACTCTGGGAAACCACCATGGACCCCACCATTCGCACTCTATTGCAAGTTCGAGTGGCCGATGCCATTGCCGCCGATCAAGTTTTTATCACCTTAATGGGCGATGCCGTGGAACCACGGCGGTTGTTTATCCAGGATAATGCGTTGAGTGTGGCTAATTTGGATGTTTAGCACTGAAACCATAAAAATTGGTACCACCACACGTAACCGTGGTCGTCTGTTTTTTGATTTTATGATTTAAAAAAAAAGGGGTCTGGGGGATTGCCCCCAGGGTTTTGCTTTTGACCTCGGTTTTGCTTCCTTCAAAAAGCAGGGGGATTGGGGAATGCAATCCCCCAAGGTCTTGACTTTGCTTTTTGTTCATGTATCGGAAAAATAAAAATCAAGACCTTGGGGGGCGGAGAACCGCCCCCCAATCCCCCCACCCTTTTTTTTAATTTTTTGCCCGCAGGGCATGATGTTCTGATAGTTAGAATTAATGCAAAATCAACCCAAAATACCACGTATAAGCCTCTGGCCCCCAGTAAAGATAACACCAAGCTCCACCGATTAAATAGGGTCCAAACGGAATGGGCAAATGGCGGTCGCGACCGGCAATAAGAATCCAGGTGATCCCCACCACACTGCCGATCAAAGCCGAAACAAAAATGGTAAAAGGCAACGCTTGCCACCCCATCCAGGCCCCAATCAAAGCCGTGAGCTTGACATCACCAAACCCCATGCCCACCTTGCCAGTGATTTTTTCAAACAACCAAGCAAAACCCCACAACCCTCCACCACCAGCAACAACCCCTATCAAGGCCTCTTTAAAAGGAGGAAAAGGGGGACCAATCCAAGGGAGAGCGGTGACCAGCAAACCAAAAATAATTCCCGGCAAGGTAATGACATCAGGTAAAATATAGTGTTCAAAATCAATCATGGTTAAGACAATAAAGGCATAACCCAAAATAACTAAAAAAAGAGTCTCCAACGTCAGACCAAACCGAACCCCTAACCCGACCGTCAAAAGTGCCGTCACCAGCTCCACCAAAGGATAAAGGGGTGAAATCGACCCCTGACACTGTCGACACCGCCCGCGCAACAATGCCCAGCCCAACAAAGGTATATTATCCCGCCACAAAATCGGCTTTTGACAGATCGGGCAGTGAGAACCAGGAAAAACAATGCTCTCCTCCCTGGGCAATCGATAAATGCACACATTTAAAAAACTGCCCATCACAGCACCGTAAATAAATAAAATAAAACCAATGGTCCAAGTCATTCTCCCATCCTTTACTTAAATTTAATGCCCTGTGGGCAAAAAAGTCCAAAATAAAACCCTGAGGATCCATCCCACCGAGCCCATGCTCTCGATGATTATTTTTCCTCTCCACCCTCTACTTTGGCACAACGATAGCGAAATGAACGAAAAGTCAGGCCAAGAAGATGGGCCGCTTGGGTTTTGTTGCCAGAGACACGTTCCATGGCTTGGCGAATGGCTTGCGATTCAATGTTGGCCAATAACCCCTCCAAATCCAGCCCTTCTTCAGGCAACTCAAAAGAGGAGAGCTCTGAATGGGTTGCAAAACGGGGCTGGCGAACATGCAATGGAAAACTAGCCAGCTCCAACATCTCCCCAGTCGTTAAAGAGACCGCCCCTTCAATCACATTTTCCAGCTCTCGCACGTTCCCAGGAAAAGAATATCCCACCAGACAGGCCATGGCCTGCGGAGAGATTTTATGAATGGGAAGATCATAACGCTTGGCAAATATTTCTAAAAAACGCAAGGCCAACACAGGAATATCCTCTGGTCGCTCCCGCAATGGGGGCAACTCTAAATTGACCACTTGAATTCGATAATATAAATCCTCACGAAACCGCCCTAAAGCCACCTCTTTGGCCATATCCCGGTTGGTAGTGACCAGCAAGCGCACATTCACCGCCTTTTCGCCGCTAGAGCTACCTACAGGTCGCACAGCCCGTTCTTGTAACACCCGTAATAGTTTTACTTGCGTATTTAAGGGCATCTCTCCAATCTCATCCAAAAGCAAAGTACCTCCTTCGGCCTCCACAAAGACCCCTTTGCGATTTTGTGTCGCCCCCGAAAAGGCCCCTTTGGTGTGACCAAAGAGTTCGCTTTCAATGAGATTTTCAGGAATAGCGGCGCAATTAATGGCCAAAAAAGCACCCTTTGCCCTCTGACTGTGATCATGAATATAACGCGCAATCAACTCTTTACCAGTTCCAGACTCCCCCGTGATTAACACCGTGGCATCTGTACGGGCCACCCGCGCCGCAATTTCCAGCACATGACGCATTTTTTCACTATTTCCCACCACGGCACGCTGATCAGAACGCTCCTGCAACTGCTGACGTAATTGGCTATTTTCCCGGCGCAACTCCCCCTGCTCCAAAGCCCGCGCGACAACTAGGTGCAATTGCTCAACAGGAAAGGGTTTTTCTAAATAATCAAACGCCCCCTCCTTCATAGCGGTCACGGCGGTTTCGGTAGAGGCATAGGCGGTAATCAGTACGACAGGTCGTTCAGGAACAATTTTTTTGGCATGACGTAATATTTCCAGGCCACTCATATCCGGGAGTTTTAAATCTGTGATCACTAAATCAAACTCTCCTTGTGCCAGTGCGTTTAAAGCCTGAGCACCATTGGCCACCCCAGTTACGTCATAACCCGTATCAGAAAGAGATAACGACAGCAATTCACGCAAATTGCGTTGATCGTCACACAACAATATATTTTTTTTTATAAAAGAATTCTTTAATCCTTTGGTTTCCATCATCAAACCGACCTATCCCACACTTTTTCCATGATCAAACCCACCTGCAATCCCCCATCAGGTAAATTGCGCAGCTCAATAGAACCTCTATTTAATCGCATGCAATGGGCCACCACGGCCAATCCCAAGCCAGTCCCGGTGGAGCGGGTGGTAAAAAACGGTTCAAAAACCGATTCCAATAATTCAGGTAAAATGCCCGGCCCGTTGTCTTCCACAAAAACGTATATTTTATCATTTTGCTGCTGACTGGCCACCCGAACCCGCAGGGGTGGCTCGGTCGCCTGAATGGCGTTGATCAATACATTCCAAAATACCTGCCGCAACTGCGCTGGATCAAAAAACACTTCATGGGTGGCATCCACCTCCAATTGCAACAGCCGATCACCACTCCAGCGGGGATCTCCTTGCAAAACACTTTTCATTTCATTAAAAAAATCTAACAACACCACCTTTTTTATCTCTGGATCTGGAGTGCGGGAAAAAAAAAGAAAATCGGAAATCAATTGATTTAAGCGGCCAATCTCTTCCAAAATAATATCCCGCAAGCGACGTCTGAATTCCGGCTCTTCCCGCAAAGGTAACATTTGCGCCGCTGAAAGTATAGAGGCCAACGGATTGCGAATTTCATGAGCAACATAGGCGGCCATCCGACCTGTCAGAGCCAATTTTTCCCGCTTGGCAAGCTCACGTTCCAACTCTTTTTGTTGGGAAAGATCACGAATAACAATCAAAGATCCGATCATCTCTTGTTGATGATCGGTCAATAAAGATAAATTCACCCCCAATATTTTATCTTGATGGACAATTTCCAGATAAACGGGTTGTCGGTTGGCCTTTTGTACCATCCAATTAAAAGCGGGCAAAATGGTCTTAAGGGGATGATTCAACAACAACGGTAGATTTAACCCCAATATTCGTTCTACTTCGCCATTAATACTGCGTATGATCCCCTGAGTATTGACCGAAATCAATCCATAAGGCATAGCTTCAATAATTTGTTGATTTAAGCTGGCCATATTGGCCAAACTGTCCTTTTGCCGTTCAACCGCACGTTGCAAACCCATGGCCTTCTCCGCCAGAGCCCCCCCCAGCAAAGCCGTGACAAGATAAGCCACCCCATGAAAAATCATCCGTCCAAACAAAACCGATCCTGATTTTAAAGAGGTATTAAAAAAAAGATCGGTGATGGTAATCGCCACTAAAAATAACAACAACACCATGCCCGCAACCACCAAGGCATCGCCACGTCCAAGCAATAAGGCGGTATTTAAAACCGCCAAGCCATATAAAAAATGGAGTGGACTTTCAAAGCCACCAGTCAACACCACCAATGCCGTAATCAAAACGGGATCTACGGCGCATTGCACCCGCGTTAACAACTCCAGCTGCCAACGTGAACGCAACCAAAACAGATAAATTAAAGAAAATATAAATAATAGGATAATAAATAAATATAATACATTAATCATCAGCTCGGCTCGTTCGCCATGCACAACTGGCGGCACTTGCAGACGATGAATGAGAATGAGCAACCCTGTGATGATCAGCAAACGTAAAAAAATAAGCCGCGTCAGTTGCCAATAACGATCGTGAACCCTATAAATCATGGCTGCTTTCAAAAAAAGGTACCACCACATTTCAGTGTGGTGGTACCTTAAGTCTTAAAAAAAAGAGGGGGTCTGGGGGATTCATCCCCCAGGGTTTTGATTTTAATTCTTTGCCCGCAGGGCATTATGTTTTTTATCCAACCACTTGCCCCATCTGAAAGATCGGCATATACATTGCTACCACCAATCCCCCGATCAACACCCCCAAAATCACCAAGATCATTGGCTCCAAAAGGGCGGTCAGATTGTCCACGGCTCGGTCTACCTCTTCATCATAAAAGTCAGCAATCTTGCCCAACATGGCCTCTAAATTACCCGTCGACTCCCCAATGCTGATCATTTGAGTGACCATAGATGGAAATAACCCCGATTCAGCCAAAGGTTCCGTTAAACTACGACCTTCGGCAATCGAAGAGCGGGCATTCATGATGGCCTCTTCCACCAATCGATTACCCGCTGTTTTGGCAACACTTTCTAAACACTCCAAAATCGGTGTACCCGCTGCCACCATCGTGCTAAAAGTACGGGCAAAACGCGCTACAGATGATTTTCGCAAAATCATCCCAAACACCGGCAAATTGAGCGTTAACCGATCCATTTGATAATGAAAATTTTCATTGGTTCGATACAATTTTTTAAAAGTCTGAAATACCCCAAATATCACCAGCAATACCAACCACCAGTTGGCTTGTGTCCAATTAGAAAGGGCAATCACGATTCGAGTCGGCATGGGTAGTTCGGCACCAAAATTTTTAAACAGATCGGCAAAAGCCGGCACCACAAAGATCATCAAAACCCCAGTAATGGCAAAGGCAATCACCAGCACCGCAATGGGATAGGTCATGGCCGATTTCACCTTGGCTTTTAAAGCGGCGGCCTTTTCTTTATAAACCGCCAAACGCTGCAAAACCCTCTCTAAAATTCCCGATTGCTCCCCCGCATCGACTAAGTTGACAAACAATTCATCAAACATCGATTTTTCTTTGCTCAGGGCCTCTGTCAAGGCGGTTCCAGATTCTAAAGCCTCCTTTACACGTCTGGTCACAGCCGCCACAGCTGGATTATCTGCGCCCCTTGCCACCAAATCAAAACATTGTACCAACGGCAAACCCGCTCCAACCATTGTGGACAATTGGCGTGTAAAGATCACCACTTCCATTTCGGTGATTTTGGTTGAATTAAAAAAACCCGATTTTTCACCTTTTTTTACTTTTACTTTAATATCCCTCAAACCTTGAGTGCGTAACTGGGCTGTCACAGCAGCAGGACTTTTGCCCTCCAATTGACCTTTTTGGATATCGCCTTTTTTGTTTTTGGCCTGCCATTCAAACATATCCATCGTTTACCTCCAACCCGGTTACGTAAATTTTCATTTATGGAGCGATGCCCTGCGGGCAAAAAATCAAAATCAAAGACAAAACCTTGGGGGATGAATCCCCCAAACCCCCTCTTTTTTTTAAGAATTATAAAGAATGGGGGACGGTTCTCCGCCCCCCAAGGTCTTGATTTTTATTTTTTCGATACATCTATATGATTAATTAAATAATCTCGCACTATAGCCACAGGCATCTCCTGACCTGTCCAAAGATGAAAAGATTTGGCTCCTTGATGAATTAACATCCCCAAACCATTGGCTGTTGCCAATCCACGCGCCGCCGCTGCGAGCAACAAAGGGGTCTGAAAGGGCGAATAAATAATATCCATGACCATGGCACTCTCTGGTAATCTGGAAAGATCCACCGCCTGAAAAATTTCGCCCTTCATACCCAAACAGGTGGTATTCACCACAAGATCGACCTCTTCCAAAGGCAAACGATTGGCAGTTAAAGGAATGACCCTAACCAGGGCGTCAAAATGTTTTAAAGGCATCTGATCCACCAATATCTCCCCTTTTTCTACCGTACGATTGGCCAAGGTAATGACGGATGATCCCGCTTTTATCAATCCCCACAAAACCGCTCTGGCCGCTCCTCCAGCCCCTAAGAGCAAAACCCGCGTTGGAGATCGATTCGGAAAGGACTCCTCCAAGGCGGCTTGAAAACCATAGGCATCGGTATTTCTGCCAATCAGCTTTCCTCCTGGCTCTATAAGTACCGTGTTGACCGCACCAATGACCTGGGCATCCTCTCCCAAATCATCCATCATGGCCACTATAGAAACCTTGTGTGGAATGGTGACATTAAATCCCACGACGCCACGAGCAGCCAATTCTTGTATGGTACGGTATAAAAAATGGCCTGGTACATGAAATGGAACGTATTTATAATTTAAACCCAACTTGGCAATGGCCAAATTATGCATTTTTGGGGATAAAGAATGGGCCACGGGATCCCCTATCACCCCCAATAAACAAGAGGTTGGGTAATCTTTTGGAAAAAGTGATTCTAAAAAAGTCTCTTCATTCATAAAGGATTCTCTAAATCGATAAATTGATGTTGTAAGCCAAATTTAACCGCCAAAAGATTTCCTAGGGTTTCAACACCGAATTTTTCGGTTCGGTGATGACCAGCGGCCACCATATGAATTCCCTCTTCACGGGCAAAATAGTATAAAGGTTCCGAGGCCTCGCCACTTAAAAACAGGTCGGCTCCAGCCCGTTTTGCCTCTCGTAACAACTCTGGTGCCCCACCACTACAAACTGCCACCCGTTTAATCCATGCTGGACCATATGGTAACACTAAAGGATCTCCACCGAAAAGTTTTTGAACTCGTTTTAAAAAATCATCCAAAGACAATGCTTGCTGCAAAACGCCTATAAAAGAGAGTGGAATACCTCGATAAAGACCGAAAGGGGCACTCGGTACTAACTGCAATCCTTTAAGAATACAAATATTGTTGCCAAATTCAGGATGACAATCTAATGGGAGATGATAGGCCATTAAAGTGATATCATGCGTTAAAAGAATTTTTAATCTTTGTTTGAGGCTTCCCTCGATAATTCGAGGATCTTTTTCCCAAAAAAGACCATGATGAACCAAAATTAACTGTGCTTGTCGTTCAACGGCACATTCAAATAACTCCTGACAAGCCGAAACACCGGTTATCAATGAACTGATCTCTTCTTTACCTCGCACTTGAACACCATTTGGAGCATAATCGGCTATTTTTTGAACTTGGAGAGTTGTTTCTAAAAATAAATCGATCTCACTTAAATTAGCCATGATTTTTTATCCTTGCATCAATAATTAATATTCTCGAACATGATGCCTTGCGGGCAAAAAAGTCAAAATCAAGACCTTGGGGGGCGGAGAACCGCCCCCCAATCCCCCCCCACCCTTTTCTTTTGATCCTTAAAAAAAAGAGTGGGTCTGGGGGATTCATCCCCCAGGGTTTGACCTTTGATTTTTTTTTTTGCCCGCAGGACATTATGTTCAAATATAACTATACCTTTAAAAAAGGTCCCTTATGTCACTTGACCGCGAATTATTTACCAAAAGAGCGTTCGATCCTGAAGAATTTCAAAAAAGGCAACAAAATCCTTTTTTAATCGCTCGGGATCGTATTTTGTGGATTTTAATTCAATATACTTTGATTGAATCTTACCATATTTTTTTAAAGGAAAGGGAACCTTATCCTTTTGTCCAACCCGCCATGTTAAAACCAGGGGCGGTATCTACCATTCGTGAGTATACATTACATCGAAGTGGGTTGGTTACCTTAATTGATGGTATTTTACCAGAAAGATTGCGTAAACATTTTCATGTGCGTTCTGGAAATCGTGTTTTGAAAAAAAATATTGTTGAAGTTGCTCCCGATTTGCCAGAACTTTCCGCCTATTCAACCGCCAGTCGCAAGGTATCTAATAAAGGGTTTGATGCTCTTTTGCGTATGCTTTTACCTTTGGATTATACTTTACTTATTCAGGGTTTAGAAGAAAATAATGTTAAGGAATTTCATTTGACTAATTTTCATGTTAAAATTGAACGAATTATCGATAATGCCATTCGCAGCCTTGGCATTCATCTCAATTATCTTGAACGTGATTTGTATGAAAAAGGCGAAATATTTATTGATGCATTGGAAAAAAAATTTTTTGAATATTATAGCTTTTACCATAATGCCGCTGGTCGCCGTTCGGCTGCTGCTTTAGCGACCCAACTGTTAACAAGAGAAAAACTGATCGGCTCAGTCTTTATTAATTCCCAACAAGATCGACGTTTAACGGTATTGACCACCTCAGGCGAAAGCCAAGAGACCCATATTGAACAATATTTATTACTCCTTTTACCTCCTGAGCATCTAAAAGCTCTCAAAATTTGGGGTCGTAGACAAAATATTGATATTATTAAACATTACCAAATAGCTAAATATAAATTTAACAGTGGCGTTTTTCTTTTTCGGGTTCGTTATCAACATACAGAAGCAGGTTCACCTACGCCAGATGGAACAACTAGAAAAAATTTTTCATTTCGGGATAAATGGATTCGTTTAAAAGATGAGGCCATTATTCCCATCGTTATGACGGAAACCACAGAAATTGGTTATCAAGCCGTTTATCGACGCAATCCGGCCGATGAACCCTCTATGGAAAAAAATGTTCTATTTAATTCACAAAACCCTGTGGATAACCCTTGAAAAAAAAATTGATAAATTGTTTATAACAGAGACCATTTTAAAATTTTATAATTTGTCCCCAAATTTTATTGAATTCATACAGGTTTGATCATTGTTAAATTTGATTAAAAATTTAAATAAATTCATGTAATTATAAAAATCATTCACATATTCACAGGACCTAATTCTTTTATTTTCTTTTAAAATCTTTTAAAAAATATGAACATGATATCTATCAGACAAAAAAATCAAGACCTAGGAGAAGGTCAGAATCATTCCCAATCCCCCTCTTTTTTTTAATTTTTTAAAAAAAAGAGGGGGATTTAAAAAATTGATAAAATTTTGGAGGCATGTCCCCAATTTTTTTATTCTTTTTAAAGTTTTGGATCATTTTTTTATAAAGGAAATAAATCACCATGGAACCAAAATCGACTTTTTTACGAGCCTGTCTTCGTTTACCTGTAGAACGAACTCCTATTTGGTTGATGCGTCAAGCGGGCCGATATCTTCCTGAATATCGAGACATACGCTCAGAAGCAGGTGATTTTCTTAATCTTTGTTATAATCCAAAATTGGCAACTGAAGTAACGCTACAACCTTTACGTCGTTTTCCATTGGATGCTGCCATTTTATTTTCCGATATTTTGGTAATTCCACAAGCCATGGGCATGTCTTTAAAATTTTCGGTTGGAGAGGGTCCAATTTTTTCCAATCCTATACGGACGATAAAAGATATTGAAGAGTTGGAAGTTCCCAATCCAGAGGAAAAATTGGCTCCCGTATTAGAAATTGTGACTCAATTGCGTAAAATTTTAGGTGAAACGCCATTGATTGGATTTTCAGGTAGTCCATGGACATTGGCTACCTATATGGTGGAAGGAGGTTCGAGCAAAAAATTTCACCAAATTAAAGCAATGATGTATAATAATCCGATGCTTTTGAATCAAATTTTAGATATTTTAGTGATTTCTGTCGCTAAATATCTCAATGCTCAAATTCGCCATGGAGCGCAAGCGGTACAAATTTTTGATACTTGGGGTGGTGTTTTGGCACCAGAACAATTTCGAGAATTTTCTTTAAAACCTGTTGCAGAAATTATTAAACGTTTAGATCGTATTGGTCCAGATAAGGTTCGAGTACCGGTGATTTTTTTTGCCAAAGGATGCGGTTATATGTTGGAGGAGATGGCTGAGATAGGGTGTGATGTCTTGGGATTGGATTGGACCACCAATTTAGCTAAAGCGCATCAGCGGGTTGGACATCGTGTGGCTTTACAAGGCAATTTGGATCCCTCTGTTTTATATGCCTCCCCGGAAGTTATCCAAAGAGAGGTATTTGAGTTGCTCAACTCCTATCCATCCCCTACTGGTCATATTTTTAATTTAGGTCACGGTTTAGAACCAGACATGGATCCAGAACGGGTATCTATCTTGGTAGAGGCAGTTCATCAAGCCAGCAGTTTAAAAGGTAAATCAATCAAATGAGCAACGCTTTATTATCCCAAAAGGTTATTTTTGATCGGCGTCTGATTGATAAATACAATCGTTCTGGTCCACGATACACCTCTTATCCAACGGCACCCCATTTTCATGAAGGTTTTGGGCCACAAAAATGGCGTGAATATGCACACCGATCAAACCAAGAGACTCCTGATAAACCAATTTCTTTATATGTACATATTCCTTTTTGCGATACCGTTTGTTATTATTGTGCCTGTAATCGGGTGGTGACCCCAGATCGATCAAGGGCGGTAGAGTATTTGGAATATCTATTTCGTGAGATTGAGCAAGTTGGCAAACTTTTCAGTCGTAAACGCGAGGTGGTGCAGTTGCATTTGGGTGGGGGGACGCCGACCTATCTCTCTTTGGAACAATTGACGCGCCTGCAAGCCTGTTTGGGAGAACATTTTACATTGGCACAAGGGGATAAAGGGGAATTTGGTGTTGAAGTAGATCCCCGTGAAGTTCCCAAAGGGACATTAACAGGGATGCGACAGCTTGGGTACAATCGAATCTCCATCGGTGTTCAGGATTTGGATTTTAATGTGCAAAAGGCGGTTAATCGCATTCAGCCGCAAGAAATCACCTGGCAAGCGGTAGAGGAGGCCCGGCAAGCGGGCTTTCAATCCATCAATTTGGACCTGATTTATGGCCTGCCTTTGCAAAGTGAAGTGACCTTTAGCCACACCTTAGAAAAGGTCATTCGTGAGTTATCGCCAGACCGATTGGCCATTTTTAATTATGCCCATTTACCACAATATTTTTCTCCACAACGACGGGTCAATGAAGCGCAGTTACCTACTCCTGAAGAAAAATTGCGTATTTTAGAAGCGGCGATTCAAATTTTGACCAAAGCAGGGTATGTCTATGTGGGGATGGACCATTTTGCCAAACCAGACGATGAATTGGCGGTCGCCCAAAGGCAAGGGTTGTTACATCGAAATTTTCAAGGGTATACAACCCATGGAGAGTGCGATTTGGTTTCTGTTGGGATCACGGCTATCAGTCAAGTGGGTCCCACCTATGCGCAAAATTTAAAAACATTGGAAAGCTATTATGAACGGTTAAATGCTGGAGAGTTGAGCATATTTCGTGGTTTAGAGTTAACCCCCGATGATCTCATTCGTCGGCAGGTGATTATGCGTTTGATTTGTGATTTTCAATTGGATCGTGCCTGGGTGGAACAGCAATTTGGTCTAATTTTTGGGGATTATTTTCAAGCTGAACAGATTGAACTGGCGGCCATGGTGGAGGAGGGATTGTTGGAAGAGGAGGGATCGATTTTACGAGTGACACCAGGAGGGCGTTTATTAATTCGCAATGTCTGTTTGGTTTTTGATTGGTATTTGCGTAACGCTTTACAAAATAAAACGTTTTCTAAAACAATATGAACCAGCAAATCGAAACGATCATTATAGGTGGTGGCATTTCGGGCTTGGCTACGGCTTGGTTTCTCAAACAGCGTGGTTTTGAGATCGAACTATTGGAAGCGAATGTGCGCCCTGGGGGTACGTTATGGTCGGTGCAAAATCAAGGCTATCTGGTGGAGAATGGCCCTAATTCCACTTTGCAAAAGCCAGGCCGTGAAGAAGACGCCTTGGGACGGTTGCTGGCTGGCGTAGGTTTGGAAACCGAATTGCAAGTGGCTTGTGAGGCAGCTCAAAAGCGTTATGTTTTATTTCGTGGTCGATTGGTGGCTTTACCCACCTCGCCTTTAGCTTTTTTGATCACACCAATTTTTTCTTGGTTGACTAAGTTTGGTTTGATGGCCGAACCTTTTAAAGGGTGGGTAGAGACGGAAGAGAGCATTGCCGAGTTTGTTCGTCGTCGTTTGGGACAAGGTTTTTTGGATTATGCGGTGGATCCGTTTGTTTCTGGTGTATATGCTGGGGATCCTGAACGTCTTTCGGTACGAGCGGCGGTGGCGCGAATTTATGCTTTAGAACAAACGTATGGTTCTTTGTTGTTTGGTGCTGTGATGATGGGAAAAATAGCCAAAGGGGCTGGGATGCCGAGGGGCCGAATGATCTCTTTTCCAACGGGCATGGCGCAATTGCCTCAGACGATTGTTGAACGGCTTGGGGATACGGTTCGGCTTGGGGTACGGGTAGAGCGGTTGGAGCGGGTTGCACAGGGGTGGCGTGTGGTATGGGAGCAGGGGGAGCGGCTGGCCAAACGGGTAATTTTGGCCGTTCCAGCGTATCGTGCCGCTCAATTAATTGCTCCTTATTCATCAGAGGCGGCCCAAATTTTACGGGATATTTATTATCCACCTGTGGCTTCGTTGGCGTTGGGGTTTGACGCAAAGCAGGTGGGTCATCTTTTGGATGGTTTTGGCTATTTGGCTCCCAAGAAAGAGGAAGTCAAGGTATTGGGGGTTTTATTTTCCTCAACGCTTTTTATTAAGCGGGCCCCGAATGGTAAGGTATTATTGACCTGTTTTTTGGGTGGTGCGCGGCAATCGGACATTTTAGAACGTCAGGATGCCGAGTTGATCGATTTGGTTTTGGTGGAATTATCTAAATTTTTGGGGGTGAGGGGAAAACCAGAGATGACCCAACTGACGCGCCATAAGCAGGCGATTCCTCAATATGAATTGGGCCATTTGGATCGGTTGGAGGTTTTTGATCGTTTGGTTGAGGAAAATTTGCCCGGATTATTTTTTCGTGCCAATTGGCGGGATGGCATTTCAGTGGCAGATTGTGTGTTGGCAGCCGAAAGATTGGCCTTAAATTATTAAAAAAAAGAGGGGGTCTGGGGGATTCATCCCCCAGGGTTTTGACTTTGATTTTTTTGTCCGCAGGGCATGATATTTATGTATCGGAGAAATAAACATCAAGACCTTGGGGGGCCCAGAACCGCCCCCAATTCCCCCCCTTTTTTTTTGTTATTGAAAGAAGCCTTTTATGCCCCGTCTAATCGTTTTAGATACCGAGACCACTGGATTTTCTCCCGCCAATGGGGATCGTATTGTTGAAATTGGTTGTGTTGAACTTATAGATTTACGCAAAGGGACGAGTCGGCAATGGTATATCAATCCGCAACGGGATATTCCAGCTGATGCCATAAAAGTGCATGGAATTACCAACGAAAAAGTAGCGGATGCCCCTTTGTTTGTGGATATTGTCGATCAATTTTTAGATTATATTGGTCATGATTCTTTGGTCATTCATAACGCCGCTTTTGATATGGGTTTTTTAAATGCCGAGCTGAACCGTGCCCAAAGAGCCCCCATTGCCTTTGATCGTGCGATAGATACCCTTGCGGCTGCGCGGCGTAAATTTCCGGGTACTTCGGCCAGTTTAGATGCGTTGTGCAAACGATTGGGCATTGATAACACCCAACGCACGCTGCATGGAGCCTTGCTGGATGCCAATTTATTGGCTGAAGTGTATGTGGAGTTGTGCGGTGGCAATCAATTTACATTCGATTTAGCCCAACCAGAGCCAGCACCAAAAGCGATTTCGTCTGATATAAATAAACCTAAAAAGGATCTCATAACGCCTGCAAGGGTTTGGCCCATTAGCGAAGAGGAGTCCCGATTGCACGAAAATTTTTTAGGGATGCTCGACAAAAAATATGGTATTTGCTTGAAGTAAAATTTTACGTTAATTGAAACTTAATGATTTATTGCTTTGGCGTAACCGTTCATATATTAATAAAAAAAAGGGGTCTGGGGGATTGCCCCCAGGGTTTTGACTTTGCTTTTGAATTCGGTTTTGCTTTCTTCAAATAGCAGGGGGGTTGGGGGATGCAATCCCCCATGACGCTCTTTTCTGTTCAGGAAGGTGCCTTTTTGCGTGTTTTATTAATTGATGATCAATCCTTGACCGAATTTTTATTGCGAAAAATGGTTGGCAAGGAGAACAATATTCAATTGTATTATTGTGAAAAACCTGAAGAAGCCATTATGATGGCCGAGGGATTGCTGCCATCGGTGATTTTATTGGATATGTATATGGGTCCGGTGGATGGTATGACGCTTTTGCATCAATTTCGCCAACATGAATTATTGGCAGAAGTGCCTATCATTATGTTAAGTGTAGAAGAAAACGCCAGCATGAAGGCGGCGGCTTTTGCTGGGGGGGCCAATGATTATTTAATCAAACTTCCCGAACGAGAAGAGATGTTGGCCCGTTTAACCTTTCATGCCGATTCCTATCATAATTTATTACATCGCCGCAGATCAGAAGAAAAATTTCGCCAACTGTTTGAGCACTCCCATGACGCTATTTTTCTTACGGAAACCATCAATGGCATCATTAAAGATTGTAATAGTGCCGCCATCCGATTGTTGGAGATGGAGAAAAAAAATATTTTGGGCAGTTCGTTTCATAAAATTTTTACCAAAGAGTGTCGTACCTCTTTTCAACCCACGGATCAAGATATTACAACGGACAGTTATCCAAACGAAGCCACCATAGTTCGTGCGAATATGGAGCGTATATCGGTTGCGGTTTCCCACTCCTGTTTTTCTCAAGATGGGTGTCTGTTTACCCAATGGATGTTGCGTGATATTTCAGAACGAAAACAATTATTAAGCTCGTTGGAAGAGATTTTACAGGTGGCGGAATCGGCCAATCGGGCCAAAAGCGATTTTTTAGCCACCATGAGCCATGAGATTCGTACTCCGATGAATGTCATGATCGGTCGGGCCGAACTTTTATTAGAGACCGAATTAACCCCCCTTCAGCAAGAACATGTCGGGGTGATCAATCGGGCTGGGGCCACTCTTTTGAGTTTGATTAACGACATTTTGGACATTTCTAAAATTGAGTCGGGCAGTTTGGAGTTGGAGGAGAAGGAGTTTTTGCTGACTGCGTTGATGATAGAGATTCAAGAAATTTTTATAGAATCGGCTCGCAAGAAGGGGCTTACGCTGGAGTTGGAGATTCAATCGGGTATTCCCGATCGAGTCATTGGCGATGCGACCCGTTTGGGGCAAATTATGTTTAATTTGGTGAGCAACGCCATTAAGTTTACCAAACAGGGTGGCATAGAAATGAAGCTTAAGCAGGCCAACCGGCGTGGGGAGGAGGGGCGGGTACTGTTTTTGGTAAAAGATACGGGCATCGGTATTGCGCGCGAGAAGCAGGAGATGATTTTTAATCCTTTTTCGCAAGCCGATTCTTCTATTACCCGGGAGTTTGGTGGCACTGGACTTGGTCTTTCGATCTGTAATCGATTGGTGGAGATGATGGGTGGACAGATGCGGGTCAACAGTGAACTTGGGCGAGGCAGCACCTTTTATTTTACCCTCTCTTTGGAAACCCCTTTTTCGGCAGGGGTCGCGCATATTGCACCGAATAAATCCCCTGAGGTCATTGAGTTGGCACTATCGGCCAATCATTTGCGGGCTCAATTTCGATCCATGAATATTTTGATTGTGGATGATTCTGAAGACAATAGATTGTTATTTCAAGCATTTTTAAAAACATCTGGCCATTATTTGTATTTGGGAGAGGATGGTCATCAGGCGTTAAATTTATTTAAATCTAACAAATTTGATTTGATTTTTATGGACTTACAGATGCCCGGCAAGGATGGTTTACAAGCCACGCGGGAGATTCGTCAATGGGAGGCCGAGCACAATATTCCCGCTACGCCGATTTTTGCTTTAACGGCCCATGCCACGCCAGAGGATACGGAAAAGTGTTTAGAAGCGGGATTTAATAAACATTTAACCAAACCCATTCGCAAGCAAAAGTTATTGGAGGCGATCCAATCTGTGATGGATATGAATAAACTTTCAGATTCTTAGCTGGCCTTTGCGGTTTTTTTCGAAGAGAATGGCCGGGAGGCGTATTAAATAGTATCGTTATTTTTTTTTAATGCGTTTAAAAAATGTGTTTGAAAATCACTTTTTTTTGGAACATTTTTTGAGCGATTTTGTGAGAAGGATGGGTCTGATTGGCGATCTTGTGGAGTGGTACTTGGTTCCACACTCCCTTTTTGGGATTGGTTACGGACGATTTGTTGATAGGCGAGCAACCAACCCGCTCTGGAAATACTGTACACTTTATTCATCTCCTTTTATCTTTGATAAATGTATATATAATTTTTCGGATTTTTTTGGCAAAACATAAAAAAATTTTTTAAATTCTTTAAAAATTGTGCTTGACAAAATAAAATTTTTACAGCAGAGTTATTTATCTTTATAATAATTCTGGAAATTTTAAAGAGGCACTATGGTTATGATCAAAAATGGAATTTTTCAAACTCCCGCAGAACCCATCTCAACCCGGTTTGACGGTCAGGAAAAGAGAATCAACAACCGTTTTGCTGTTAATGGCAGCTTTCGCATGCCCGTGATCCACAATGCCCATCCGGTCATGGGTCAAATAGTGGATGTTACCCAAACCGCTACGCCCCATATGGCCATTCAGGGATCGTTTCCAGACAATATTACAGATAAAGTATTGGATCTTATTGAATTAAACATCGGCGATAAATCTTACCACTGCTATTTTCAGGTTATCCGCTCCTCTTCGACTCATATGGTGATTGCCTTACAAGATTGGCGCAGTCGAATGGCGGAAGATATGAACAAAATTATAGGAAATCTCAATAATTTTCGCATCAAAGAGATGTTTCCCCCCCAAGAATTAACCCCCTAAAAAAAGGTCTTGAGTTTTTTGGGTATCACCACATTTAAGTGTGGACGATGAACGAGTGCCTGAACAAAAAGCAAAATCAAAACCCTGGGGGCAATCCCCCAGACCCCTTTTTTTTTAAATCATAAAATCAAAAAACAGACGACCATGGTTAAGTGTTTTGGTACCGTTTTTTGGTGGATCGAAAAAATTAAAATCAACCCCTGGGTGATTCATCCCCCAGGGGTTTCTCTTTAATTTTTTTATGCCCGCAGGGCATCATTTTTATTTCAGGGATTCGTCAATCCAATCATACAATTTAGACTTGGGAAGTGCCCCAATTTTAGTGGCATGTATCTGCCCACTTTTAAACATCATTAAGGTCGGAATACCACGTACACCATAACGACCAGGTGTGTTGGGGTTATGGTCAATGTTTAGTTTGGCCACGATCAAACGTCCCTGATAATCTTGCGCTAGAGTTTCTAAAATGGGGGCAATTTGTTTGCAGGGACCACACCATTCAGCCCAAAAATCCACCACAACCGGTAAAGCCGCTTTTAAAACCTCATTTTCAAACTGACTGTCCGAGGTCTGAAGAATCATATCACTCATAATACATTTTCACTCCTTGAAAGACGGTCGATTCCATACCACAAGCCACATCCATACACCCTAAAATTCAAGCCAACCCTTGTCAAGAGTTGAGATAGAAATCAACCATGTTTATTTTATTGTTAACATTTCTCGAATGGCCAACACCCCATTCCAGGCCTCCTGCACGTGTGCGTTACTTCCTTGAATTTGTAAGACAATGGACCCTTGACAATCCCCAACACCACCCGCAGCAACCGCAGTTGCCTCGACCTGATATAAAATTTTTAACGCCGTCACCTCGGTGACCAACGTGGCACTACCGGCCATAATCGGCATATAGCCAACTGGCGTTCCCATCACCCGCTGAATGGCACCCTGTCCCAGCAAACCACAGGCCGCTGCCACACTGGGAATGGTTTTTGTCAGCGAAACGGGTACGATCAGCTCCCCGCCCCGCGCCCTTAAAATTCCCAAGGCAACGGCGATGGTTCCACCAACGGGAGAACCCAACAATATCGCTGCATTGCCTTGCGAATCCAAGGCGTTGGCCCCTTTAATATAAATATCTCCTGTTGTAAACCGTTCCAACAGCGGCCCCGGCCACCCCCGCCCCACCTCTCCTTGATCAAACAAAAAGGCTCCCGCCCCACGTCCTTCAGTTGGGGTCTCCCCAAGTTGCCCTTCACAAATCCACCCAATGGCAAAAGTCGCCAACCCAGGATCCTCTCCCAATAGCGACCACACCACATGTCGATTGGTACTTCCTCCAACGATCACCATCCGTCCATTTTTCCGCCGCGCCTGCACCTGCGGCAGTGCCGCCACCCCCCGTCCAATCAAACAACGCCCCTCTTCAGAACGCAAGACGATTAATGCCGTTGACTTCTCCATGCACGCCTCCATGAGTGTTCACATAACAACGTACCACCCGACTCCCAAACCGACACAGCACTTCATAGGAGATGGTTCCCGCCCAGGTGGCATATTCGTGGATAGAAATCTCCTGCGTCTCGTCTTTACCCAACAAGGTCACCACATCCCCCTCTTTTACGCCAACAAGATCGGTGATATCAATGGCGATGAGATCCATGCAGACGTTGCCCACCACCCTGGCCCGTTGGTCATGAACCAAAACCTGCCCTTTATTGCTTAAGGATCGAAAATAACCATCCCCATATCCGACTGGCAACAAGGCAATACGCGACGCTCTCTGCGCGGTAAATGTATGATTATAGCCAAGTGAATCCCCTTTGGATAACGGGCGAATCTGCACAATGCGGGTACGCCAAGTCACGACGGGTTGAATTTTTTGGGCCACCAGCGGTGCCGAACAAGTCGCGCCAAATGGCGATACGCCATACAACATCAGACCAGGGCGCACCCAGTCAAAATGGCTTTGAGGATGGGCCAAAATGCCGGCACTGTTGGCCATTGATACGCGCAATTCCCTATTGTGCCAGACTGGTTGTGCCAATACCTTGCGCAAAAGTGCCACTTGTTGCCCGGTTTCAGGCCGCTCCCACTCATCGGCGCAGGCCAAATGGGAGGCCACCCCCACCACGTGCACACCCGTCATCCGATCAATCGTTGTCATGATTTCAAGGATCGCTTCAGGTGAAAAACCCAAACGCCCCATGCCGGTATTGATTTTTAAAACGATACCAATCGATTGGTTTTTTTCAACACATTGAGCCAGGGCCAAAATTTCTTCCAGACGCCAGACAAAAGGGGTCAATTTTAAATCCACCACAGCTTGCTCTTGACCAAAGGCCAATCCCGACATCATCACCAACGCGTTGTCGATTCCAGCCTGCCGTAAAAGCCGGGCCTCTTCGACACGGGCGATGCAAAAGCGGGTCGCCCCACACTCCCGCAAGGCATGGGCGATGGCCAGTGCGCCTAAACCATAACCATTGGTTTTAATCACGGGGGTGACCTTTTCCGCCGTGCCTACCAAATGGCACGCCAAAAGAAAGTTGGCTTGAATGGCTCCAAGATCGATCTCTACCCAACTAAAACAGGGATCAGTCGTCATATCGCCCCCTTATACACGCTGTTTACCCAATCCCCCCCTTTTTTTTGCAGGAGTTTTAATTTTTTATCCGAGACGTTCAAGTTATACATATCCAGAGGTAGAGGCAAAATTTTCAAAACGGGTGTATTGTTTGACAAAGGTAAGCTTAACATTGCCAATGGGACCGTTGCGCTGCTTGGAGATAATCGCCTCGGCCCGGCCCACCAAGGCGGGATCTTCTTTGTTGTAGACCTCTTCCCGATAGACAAAAATCACCACATCGGCGTCTTGTTCAATGGCACCCGATTCCCGCAGATCGGAGAGAACCGGTCGTTTGTCAGGCCGCTTTTCCACCTCACGGGACAATTGGGAGAGGGCCAACACCGGTACGCCCAACTCTTTGGCAATGGCCTTTAATCCGCGGCTGATCTCAGAAATTTCCTGGACCCGATTTTCCGTTTGGCCACTGCCAACCATTAGTTGCAAATAGTCCACTACGATTAATTTGATATCTTTCTCTCTTTTAAGTCGCCGGGCCTTGGCACGCATGGCGGCAATAGAGATGGCGGGGGTGTCGTCGATATAAATGGGTACCTTGGAAAGGGTATCGGCGGTTTGGGTGAGGCGGCCATAATCTTCTGGAGAGATCCAGCCGGTCCGAATGCTTTGCGCATCTACTCGGGCCGTGGAGGAGATCAAACGCAATACCAATTGCTCTTTGGACATCTCTAAAGAGAAAACCCCCACCCCTGCTTGATGATCCAAGGCGGCGTTGGCGGCGATATTCATGGCCAGAGCCGTCTTGCCCATGGAGGGACGCGCCGCCAAAATAATTAAATCCGCGGGTTGAAAGCCCGCTAACAGTTTATCTAAGTCGATAAAACCAGTGGGAACACCGGTGATGGTCTCTTTGCGGGTCATTAAAAGATCGATATGCTCAAAGACCGGAACCAAGATTGATTTTAAATCATAATAGTTGGAGCGGCGATGTTCTTTTTTTTCGGCAATGCTAAAAATGCGTTGTTCGGCATCATCTAAAACGGCATCGACCTGCAAGGGTCCGCGGTTGCGAAAAATATGATCGACAATTTCGGTGGCCTGGGTGGCTAACTCACGTAAAACCGACTTATCTTGCACAATGCGCGCATAAGCCCTAGCATTGGCGGCAGCTGGAACGGTATTGACCAAGCGGGCAAGGTATGAGGGACCGCCCACCTGATCTAAAGCGGCATTTTTATCCAGATATTGCTTTAAAAGGACAGGATCGGCAACCTCACCCCGATCAGACATGGCCAAAATGGCTTTAAAAATTGTCTGATGGGCCCCGACATAAAAATCATCCGCTTTTAAAATATCTGCAACGTGGTCTAAAACCGAATTATCCAGCAAAATGGCTCCAAGAACCGATTGTTCGGCCTCCATGGAATACGAGGGGCGACGCTCTGAATTTTCTTTTTCTCGTTCATTTTCTAGCTCAGGAGGATACGTTGCATAAGAATCATAGGGAATGTTTTCATGTGGCTCTATCGCAAACGGTGGGGATTCTTGCATTGGTTTTGAAGATACCTCCTTACGTTGTGTTATTTAAAAAAGGTGACGCATAATCATGACCGATGAGGTGAAAAAAGAGATGCTTCATCAGGGACATCGGGCGAGATTGCGTCAACGTTATCTGCGGGAGGGTCTGGAAGGTTTTGAAAACCATCAGGTGCTGGAAATGCTCCTGTTTTACGCCATTCCCCGGCAAGATACCAACCAAATTGCCCATCTATTGCTCAAACGGTTTGGCTCTTTTGCAGCGATTTTAGAGGCCGATCCCCAGGATCTTGCCACTGTGCCTGGTATGGGCGAGGTGGCAGCTACCTTTTTGAGCATGATTCCACCCCTCACCCGTTATTATTTACAAGATCGGGTAAAGCGGATCAAACTGCCTTTAGATGAGGCCGAAAACTCCAAAAGCTACGTCATTCCCCTGATGACCGGTCGAACCGAGGAGGTCTTTTATGTGCTGTGTTTAGATAGCAGCTGCCGTTTATTATTTCCGGCTCTCATCAGTCGCGGCACAGTCAAAGAGGCCCTTATTCATCCGCGTCATGTGGTAGAGGCCACCTTACGCCATAAAGCGGCCAATGTCATTTTGACTCATAACCATCCCTCTGGCAATCCAACCCCCTCGCGGGCCGATATTCATTTAACCCATCTTTTGCAAAGAGTACTGATACCCATTGGCATTCGGGTGTTGGACCACCTGATTGTCGCCGATGGGGAGGCCTTCAGCATGGCTCAGGAGGGCATTTTAAATATTGAATAGAGTTATCCCATAAAGTTGGAGAGATCTCTTCAAACAGTTGTTGCAAAGTTGGTAAAATATCTGGGGCTTGCGGTCCCACCAAAACCACCACCAAATTTTCAATGGGGGTTATCGAACGGACAATTTGTGGAAAGGTCGCGGGATCCAGGGTTTGAATGCGTTGCCAAGTGACGGTAATTGGCTCCATCACCTGACACAAGCGGTCTGCCACATAGCGCTCGACCATTTCCAAAGGACGATCCAGACTGGTTAAAAATGCCGCATGCCACCGGGTGAGAACTCTTTGCCACTCGGCGTCATCTGGGGGCTCGTTGCGTAATAGGACGATTTGTTCAATTAACGCCAAAAAGAGTGCCTCCAGGTTTTCTGGTGAGACCGAGGCCCCCAATTCCAATGCACCGGTATCGGAGTGTAGCGCGTAAGAAGACCAGACATCGTAGACCAATCCTTGTTGTTCGCGAACGGTGGCTTGCAGACGCGAAGAGAAACCATCGTCCAAAATACGTCGAATGGCCGAGACCGCTTCGCCCCCTTTTTGTTTTAAACCACCCGTGCGAAAAAAGAGACTCAAGCTAAATTGCGACGTTTGATCCGCCACCGCCACCCAGTGGGGACCAGGAGGCATGGGGGGAGGAGAGGTGGAGGTGACGGGTTCACCCGACGGTAGAGTGCCTAAAAAGGATTGGGCCAGCCGCATGGATTGGGCATGATCAATGGGACCGAAAAAGGCCACTCCCATATTGACGCCGCAATAATGGTGTTGCAAATAGGCCCGCATCATGGTTTCGTCCATGCGCGCAACTGTTTCACGGTTGCCCAAGACTGGACGGGCCAAAGGGTGGCCTGGCCATAATTTGGTTGCGGCCAACTGGGCCACCTGGATGATCTCCTCGCGGTCGTTTTCGTCCTCGCGCATTTCGGCCAGGATGACCCGGCGTTCGGTTTCAATGTCTGAGAAGGCGGGTTGGGTGAATATTTCGGCAAAGATAGAGAGTCCCTCTTCCAGATATTCTGGGGGCAAGGTGATCCAATAGGCGTTGGTTTCCAAGCCTGTTGCCGCGTTCATGTCGGCGGCCATGGCCTCTAAATGGGCGTGTAGTTGGGTGGGATCGGGGATGCGTTGCGTGCCTTTAAAGAGCATATGCTCCAAAAAGTGGGCCACGCCGCACTGTTCTTCTGATTCAAATCGGCTTCCTGCCCGTACCAACAACATCACCCCTACTTCATGTAGCCAAGGCTGGGGAAAGGTAGCGACCAGCAGACCATTGGCCAAGGTATTTTCTTGATAAGTTGGCTCTAACACCTTCCCAAGTAACGTTCGTTTATAAATGATGTCCAAAAAAGTCCCCAAAAATAGTAACCGTTCAGATAAAAAAAATTAAAAACAAGACCTTGGGGGATTGCATCCCCCAACCCCCCTGCTATTTGAAGAAAGCAAAACCGAATTCAAAAGCAAAGTCAAAAACAAAACCCTGGGGGCAATCCCCCAGACCCCTTTT
>JAMOAW010000023.1:0-106532 GCA_039908535.1 Magnetococcus sp. DMHC-6
TTTAAGAATTAAAAGAAAAGGGTGGGGGGTATTGGGGGGCGGTTCTCCGCCCCCCAAGGTCTTGATTTTTTCTGTAAAAAAAAACTTGCATACCTCATCATATAGACTTCTTTATTATGTTCTTTTCAAATGATTTCGTCTATCCCTTTTGTACATAGTAAAACATCGGTATGCTCTTTTTAAATAGGAAAATAATCATGGTGAATAGGTTCTTAGAATCTGTTTTGTGTAGATCTTATTTTTTGCTTAGGAGTTGATGGTATGGGTGTGCGTTTGGATTTGGGGATGGCCAGAAATCTTCATTTGGCCTGGGAAATGGATTTAGAAGCGTTAACCAGAGGAGAAAAAAGTTCAGAAACATTACCCTATACCAGAATACATCAACAATGGGAAGATTGTGAACTTGGGCTTTGGCTGCATGAAACCGGTGTGCGCCAATATGAAGCGCATGATGCCATTCATCAGTTGGTTCAAGTACATAAACAGTTTCATCAAAAGGCCGATGCCCTGCTGACTCAGGTGTTGGCAGGACACCATCCAGGTGCATGGAAAAATAAGTTTGACGAGGTGCGCTCCCTAAGTCGTGAGATCGTCTTTTTACTGACCGCAGTGGAATTTGGTGCCTTGGAAAAACAGCGGCCAATAAGGAGAGAATTGACGCAGCTCAATCCCTTGCAAAATTTAATAAAACGTTTGTTTGAGGGGCCAAGTCGGGCCGTGGAACAGGATCAGGTCTGTTTGGATGTCAGTTATGCCCGTTTGATGCATATGCGTTGGTCCCAAGATCTGATTAAATCTTTTCGTCATTGGGGGCAGGATGCCCATCTGGATTCGGCTGAAATTTGCGCCCTTGGCGTGTGGATCCATGCGGTCGGTTTTAAAAAATTTTCAGAGATTTCTGAGATAAAAATGTTGGATAAAGTTCATAAAAATTTTCATGAAAAGGCCGAAAAAACCATTCGTGAGTTGCAAAAAAAACATGCCGACGATGCCCAAAGAGCCTATAACGAAACGTTGGAATTGAGTCAAGAGGTTATCTATTTGCTCTCTTTGATCGAATATAAACTGCTCAATCTAAATGCCTGCACCCCTACAGTTCAAGTGTTTGGGTAGTCATTTCCCTCCTCTTGCGTCTCTAGCAAAGCGTATTGGGCACAAGAGGAGGTGTAAATTAATGGATGCGATTGAGTAAACTGGTCTCCATGACCCCTGCATGTTCGCCCCAACGATCATAAACTTCTAAGGCAGTATCCTGGAGCTCCTCTTCTGGTATGCCCAGATGTTTGGCCATGATGTCAATACGCCAATAGGGTTCACCGTCATCATCATAACCGGTGGGGGTCGGGGGGGGGGCCAAAAAATTCCTCCATTGTCAATCGTATGGCACGCCGCACAATGGGGTCTTTACTCAGAGCAACCGCTTCCCATGCCAAATCAAAGGCGGGATTTGTTGGCCCGGCTTCCAGCACCAAAAGAGCCTCTTCCATTTCCAATCCCAATTCGTTTTGAGCCACTCGTGATGAGCGATTTATATTTTGGTGCATATGTCATCCTTTCTTGTTGCATTTTAGCGATCTCGAATGATTGGCTACGATCGCACATTTTTTTTTATTTGTGCAAAATTAAGACCAAAATGAGTGGTTTTTTGTTTTTTATGTTATTAAAGGATTTTTTTAAACATGATGCCCTTTCGGGCAAAAAAAATTAAAGGCCAAACCTTGGGGGATGAATCCCCCAGACCCCCTCTTTTTTTTAAGAATTAAAAGAAAAGGGTGGGGGGTATTGGGGGGCGGTTCTCCGCCCCCCAAGGTCTTAATTTTTATTTTTCCGATACATTAAAAAATGGGAGAGTATGACGTGAACCGGTAAAAATTGCCCTATAGGGATGGATCATCTTGCCGGGGGTACCACCACATTTAAGTGTGGACGATGAACAGAGTGCCTGAACAAAAAGCAAAGTCAAGACCTTGGGGGATTGCATCCCCCAATCCCCCTGCTTTTTGAAGGAAGCAAAACCGAGGTCAAAAGCAAAATCAAAAGCAAAACCCTGGGGGCAATCCCCCAGACCCCTTTTTACGGCGGCGTGTCTATGGGAATCTCAAGCACAATATCATGACACTTGATGCAGCGACCAGAAGGAGGATGATGTCGAGTGGAATCGGGCAAAATAGGTGGACCCACCTTGTGAATGGTGGAAGCCTTCTCCCAAACCTTGCCAACCGGGGTGATGGGTTGGCTGCCAGGAGGTGCCCCACCTTCAATTAAATGACATTTGGTGCACGGCCCCCAATAGGAGTGGCCCAGTTTCGCTCCCTTTGGCAACGTGGGAATACGGCGTACCACAATTTTTCGGGTTAATTTGGGGGCAACCATCTGCTGGACGGGATCTTTGAGACTCGGTTGGGTAGGGGAGGGCATAGATCCAAAAATCTCCCCCTGGAGCTGCCGAGAAATTTTGCTCTCTTGCCAATTATCCAGCCATTCGCCAAAACGCTCCTTGCCAATCATTCCCGCCCCAATAATCACCAACATAATCAAAGCCCCACCAAAGGGACTCCATTTTTTAGCTTTCGTGTATCTGAAATAGGGCGTAGACATCCTTTTGTCTACCGTAACTTATTAGACCAAAGGGCAAACCCTTCATCGTTGCGAAGTATACAGTTTCTGCCATTCACACTGATTTTTCGGGCGTATATCAAGGCATCTCCCTTATTTTGGTCAAATCGAAACCCAATACCAGAAATGGGGATATCATGGGTTAATATGCAGCCCATATATTTCAAAAACCAATTGGGTGCCAAAGAGATCTGTTTCTCTTGACCCGTATTGTCGCTTACCCAAATATGAATTTGACCATCACGCTCCGGCATTTCAGAAATTTGTTGAATCGTTCCATCAAACCGCTCCCTGGGAGCCTGCTCAAAGGCGATGATCCCTGGTTGGGGCTTGGTGGGAATATTGGGGACATGGGGAATGGCATCGTTCGCTATGGGCATCCTATTCATCTGATTCATGGTTTTTGGGGTACTATTCGGGGTAACCGTCGGCACTTGGTTGGCGGGAAGCGTGGCATTGGCCGCTGGAGAGGCCCAGGAAAGATCTCGTTGTGCCATCGCAGGCAAGGTCCCTGTTTGCGAACCGGCCATCCGCGCCGTGCTGTCATAGCGTTGTGGATTCCAAACATAATCGGGAACCAAGGCTGCAACAGCTACGCCAAGTAAAAACAACACAGCAATGACACCAATCCATTCCTCAGGTTTCATAGCACTCTCAATCCCTCTATTCCGCCATGATGGGGGTTAAAAAAACCTGGACACTGCCAACATGCTCCAATTCGCTGGAGATCTTGCGTTTTAAAACCTCGACAATTAAATCACCCTCATAAACCTTAAAATTTTCGTCAACCTCTACGTTAATTTCAATATGTAGGGCATCACCCGCTACCCGCGCCCGCAAATAAGAGATCCCCATGATTCCATTTACCTTGCGGGTAGTGTCATAAATCGCTTGCAAATCTTCCATTTCCGGGGAAGCATCCATCAGGCCATGCATGGCCTCCACCATCAATCCAAAGCCAATGTGCATCACCACCAACGAGACCCCTAAGGCCGCTAGAGGGTCGGCTATAGGCACGCCAAATACCGCAAAGGCAATGCCAATCAACACCGCTATCGAAGACATGGCATCGGAACGGTTGTCCCAGGCATTGGCAATAATCGCCGGGCTGTTGTTCTCTCGACCCACACAGCTTTGATAGTGATACATCAATTCGTTGACAATAATAGAGATCAAGGCACCCAATATGGCAATCGGCTCTGGTTCGCTATACTCCCCTGAGACCACACTTTTAACGGCTCCAATAAAAAGAAAAATGGCTCCTCCAAGTAAAATCATGCCGACAATACCAGAGGAAAAAAATTGTATTTTTCCATGGCCATAAGGATGCTCATCGTCTGCTGGTTTGCTGGAGATACGCATACTTGTCATGGTGACAAGGCTGGCGATGACATCCGCAGCTGAATGAAAAGCATCGGCAATCAACGCCGCCGAACCACTTAAAACGCCCAAAATGGATTTGAAAAATACCATGGAGACGTTAGCGGTAAAAGCCCACCAGATGACAGTTGTTTTGCATTGTACACAATGAGGATACTTCATGGGCTTTTATTTCCAGAATCAGAAGTTTTGAGTGAATCCTTCTTAGGCTGAGCCGGGGGGGCAGACGAGGGCTTGGTTGTCACGCCTTCCAGGGGCAGCAGACGTTTAAAAGTATCGTTATTCAATACCGGGACATGTAATTTGGGCTGTTGAGCATAGTCGTTTACCGCAAAATAATCATATCGTTTAAATCCAGTGATCCGAGCCAAAATATACCAAGGAAAAGAGGTGATAAGGGTATTATAGATACGGACCTCTATATTATATTCGTCCCGACGTTTAGATATGCGGGTTTCAATCTCAACCAGTTTGTCCATCAGCTGTTGATAGGTGACAGAAGAGGTGATGTTGGGATATTGTTCCACCACCGCCAAAAGTCTGGACATGGGAGGCAGTTCATTTAAATTTTTTGGTAATACAGGTGGGGTAACCGGGGCCTCACTGTTCGGCAGCGTTTCAGATGTAGGGGGAGTACCAGCCTCTATATCCACTTTTTGCTCCACAACCGTTGGAGGAGGAGAGTTCTCCGTGGGTTTGTTTTTCGATTTGGCCAAATCAGCCCGCACATCGGCTACATGACGAAACACCTCTTGTTCTAGGGCCGATTGATTTAGGGTTAAATTGATTAAATTATCGTATAAATCGGTGCGCCGTTGCATGGCATCCTCAACAAGGCTAGAGGCAGCCAAAATATTTTCTTCTAAATTTACAAAAAGATTAAAATTATATAGTGTGGTCACACCAAAAAGAATAATAGAGATAAAAGAGAAAAATACGATTAATCCCTTGGCGCGAATCGGCGGTAAACGGCTGTTTTTGGTATTAAATTCATCTCTATACATCTGCCGCATTAAACGTTTCATGCGACGAATGCGCTCGCTGCTGTTGCCAGCAGGATCCATGCCGTCGATCATGTCGTTATAATTGTCGGTGTTACTGGCCATGTGCCATTACCCTTTGCCTCGTGGGCAAAATTATATTTAAAGTGAATAGGATGCCCTGCGGGCAAAAAAATCAAAAATAAAACCCTGGGGGATTGGGGCGGTTCTGGGCCCCCCAAGGTCTTGATTTTTATTTTTCCAATATATTAAATCTCATGCTGTAACTCTTCCATTTCGGCGGCCCGTTTAAAATAAGGCAAGGCTTCATCGCGTTTGCCCATTTGTTCCAAAGCAAAACCAATGGAACGGTAGGTGCGAATCTCTTCCGGTCGAATTTTGATGGCCTTTTGAAACGCCTCTACCGCCTTGTCATTGCGTTCTAAATGGCCCCAGGCGACCCCAAGACGATAATTAAGATTATAATTGTCCGGGTTGTGGTCCACAGCCTGTTGTAACATCTCCACCGCTTTGTCGTACTGTTTTTCTTGAATATAGGCAAGTCCTAAAATGGAGGGGAGGCGGGGACCAGTATCTCCTAGGGCCCGTGCCTTTTCAAGTAAATCGATCCCTTCGCGCACATGCTCCAATTTTATATAACAAAATCCCAAATGAAACAGGACATCTAAATCTTTGGGGTGCGATTGAAGCGTGCCTTCCAGGAGCGGTATGGCTTGATAGTAACGTCCATTTTTGGTGTATTGTATTCCTTTGTTACGATAATATTCATAACGTATATCCCCATCTGGGGCAAACAAAGCATTAAAACTTTGAATCGCTGCCACCGAAACACGCCGAATGGCGCGGCCTCCCGCATGAAATAAAAAGCCCACTTCATCTAAAAAATTGATACTATTTCTTGGGGGACGCATCATTATTTCCCTATTTAATTTAAAATGGTATGACAGCTTTGGCAACTGCCCCGATCCTGATGTGGTCGTACCGCGTTGGCCTTAATGGGAGGGGGGGGCAAAATAATTCCGTCTGGGTCCGGGGTGATATGACCCGTATTGCCAATGGCATGACATTGGGTACAGGGTCCTCGATACGGATGCGGAACAATGGCTCCAGCTGGAATCATGGGCGCGGTCTCCACCTGGGCAAAACCCAATGTCTCTGTGGATTGCAGATAAAAGGTCAATTTCTGTCCCTGTCGAACCACTGTCAAAGGGGTGCTATATTGTTGACTCACCCGTCTGGATTCTCGGACAAGTTCTTCTAATGTGGTCACGGGTCTGCCATTGACCGCCACCAATACATCGGCGGCAAGCAAACCACATGCCGCAGCGACTAAACTCACTTCATCAATCAATAAACCGTTGAGTTCGTTAGGTAAATTTAATTTTTGTTTAAATTCCGCTGTCAGAGGCAATGCCTCTAATCCCTGCCAATGTCCTTCAGAGAGCATAATATTGGCAGAACTCACCGCACCCGATCTCACCGGAGGTTGGCGGGTGGAGGTTTGGGCCGCAACGGTGATAAAACGCGCTGGCTTGGTTTGTAGGCGTATTTGACCTGCGGTGTTGATAAATTGGGCTGTATTGGGGTCTGTACCCACCACACGGCCAGCCGCTTGTCGTGAAGATGTGTCAAAATTGGGCTTGTCGAATAAATTAAATACCAATACCGACAAAATTAAAACCACTCCAGCTGCAACGACTTCTGGACCCTGAAGTTTCATATTAAAAACATCCTGGCCGCGATGGTAAACATTAAAAAGGCATAAAACCAACGCAAAATATAAAGGGGAACCACCGTGGTCAACCACGCCCCAAAAAATCCACCCGTATAAGCTCCAGGAATTAAAATGAGAGCCATAATCAACGGTGTCGTAGCCTCAAAAGCCCCACTTTGCACCCCATGCACCATGGCCACCAACGAACCCATCAAAGAGGCAAAAAAGACCAACACCGCGCTATTGGCAATGGCGTTGCGTAAGGGAATGCCTCCCACATAGCGTTGCAAAGGCACTTCAATCACACCTCCAGTAATTCCAAGAATACCGCTGATGATCCCCATCGGTAGTCCTAAAATGCCATCGCGCAGCAAAAAATTTTGATAATTTTCTTCAGAATGGGCCTGTCTTTTTTGGTTGGGTTGCCCACTCCCCAAAATACGAAAAGCCTGATCCATAATTGGGTTGACACGCTCATAGGTATCTTTTTTGGCTTCAGCAAGTTCCACCAACATTTTGATGCACAACAAAAAGGCAAATGCTCCCAATAAATAATTGATTATTTTGGTTTCTAAAATGTTACCAAAGGCATAGCCAATCACCACACCCGCCATGGCCCAGGGAACCATGGGGCGTACCACCTCCCAATTGTAAAGATTATCGCGTCGATAACGCAGAGCCGCCGCTCCATACATAAAAATATTGGTGATATAGGCAACAGGGCGGACCAACAACAGTCCATAACCAAAAATAGACATCAATCCAGTGACTTTGATAATACCACCCCCCATCGTCATCATGCCACCGCTGATGCCAGAGATAAAACCAAGCACCAATAATCCCACAAAGGTAGGTAAAGGATAGCCCATAATGCGCTGTGTGGGACCATGGTTGGTATTATTAGGGGAAGGGGTATCTAAGGTGATGCTGGAGGTGAGAAAATTTTGTGCCTGTCGCCACCAACCATCCGCTGGACGCGAAGAGGGGAGAGGAGCCGCAACCATTTGGGTCGCGGCTACCGGAATCATCCCCGGCGTATTAGACTGCGGAGTCTGAAATCCAACGGTATTATTGCTATTGGGGGGTAAATTCGGAAAAGGGACCACATCTTGAAAATGGTTGACCAATATCTGTACTGGAACCGCATATCCACGCAATTGCCCGGTATTGTCCTGAATGGCTAGATTGATACCCAACAAGCGGCCTCGGTCATCCACTAAAGGCCCGCCACTCTGCGCCCAGTGGTAAATGGCATCGGTGCTGACCAAATGGGTTAAATTGGCTTTGCCAACTTGAATGGCAGGGAGTCCATTCCGTGCCATGACCCCACCCGTGCGTTGAATGGTTTGTGTGCCATCGGGATCCCCCCAGGCCGAAACACGACTCCCAGGTGGTAATGAGGTCAAATCTCCCAAAGAGAGATAGGCAAAAACATCTCGAGAAGCCAACTTGATCACCACAATATCGTGTTCAGGAACCGCTTTGACCACCCGTGCCGAAAATTGTCGGGGACCATTTGGGGTTTGAACGCGAACTTGGATTTTTGTTAAAGAATCCAATAAATGATAGGCCGTTGCCACATAACCGTTCGGATGAATCATCACCCCAGAGCCAACCGTCACAAAGGTATCAACACCTGTCTTGCTCTCTTTACGAGTGCCAGCAATATTCACCAAAGCGGTCCGAACCAACGTCTCCACTGGATTAAGACCAGCATTTAAGGCCAGGGCAACGTTGGCATCGGTAAAAGGAATCCCCTCTTCGGGAGCCGTGTTCAATCCGGCTAAATCAGCGCGATGGTCGCGTAATAAATGAAACCCCCAAGCAAAGGTACTTAGAATACCGAAAATTAAAAAAATTGCCGGATATTTCCAACTCAGTCGGCAGAAGGGGGCGTGAATGATGGGGGATTGTTTCCGTTCCATGTCTCAAGAATCGATCCTAGTCATAGTACATGATGCCTTGCAGGCAAAAATAAAAAACAAAATGTTAAAAAGTACCCTACCTTTAGGGACGACTCTTCAATGTCCCTTCTTGTTCTTCAGAGAGGCGTATCATCTCTTGGGTGATTTGATCAAATTCAGGAACAGTACCGGTTTGTGATTTAAAACTAACCCCGATCTCCCCATGGGTAGGAATGACCTCAATCACGGCTCGTGCCACTTTGGTGGCAATCTCTTTGCCTTGCCGAATGGAAAGGTCGGGATCAATCCCAATCACCAAGGTACACCATAGTTCTTGCCCGACCCACCGGGTTTGTAACTCTTCCAGGCTACGCACCCCCTCCACTTTTAAGGCCTGCCCACGGATTTCGCGTTGCAATTTGCGTGGAGCACTGGCATCCATCAAGCCATGAAAAGAGTCCCAAATAACCACACCACACAGATAGATTAAATGTAAACAAACCCCTAAAGCCACCAAAAGATCTAGCCACAAAATACCTAAATAGCGAGATCCAATAATGCCAAAAGCCACCGCAGCAGAGATGCTCACCTGCCATTTTTGATTTAACGATAAGGTGGTCACTAAATCGCTCTCTACCTCACGTCCCACACAACCAGTATAAAAATATAAAAATAAATTGGTACAGAGGCAGATAAGAGCAGTCCAAAACGCAATGGCATGGGGAGCTAAATGGTCCCCTTCTAGGAGGCTAGAGAGGGAATTATAAAACAGCCAACAGGTGATTAAAATTAAAAATAAATTGGTGACCAGCGATATTAAAAATTCCGCTTTACCATGTCCAAAAGGGTGTTCCTGATCAATTGGTTGTTGGGATACCTTACGTTGAATGATCAACTGAATAGAGATGGCCGCCTCTTTGATAGAATAAAATCCATGGGCCAACAAGGCTTGAGAACTGGCCAATGTGCCAATAAAAAAAAGTACAATGGAGAGGAGAAGATTGACCGTCAAGCCAATCCAACCCACCAGCTCATTACAAATGACACATTTGGAATACCTCATTTTTTAATAATAAACCCACAATTATGCTGCTATGGTTAAAAAAAATCGTCATGCCCTGCGGACAAGAAGGGCACGGACAAAACCCTGCGGGATGAATCCCCCCCACCCTTTTTTTTTAAAGAATTAAAAAAAAAGGGTGGGGGGGATTGGGGGGCGGTTCTCCGTCCCCCAAGGTCTTAATTTTTATTTTTCCGATACATGAACATGGTAGACAGCCAACAAAAAGCCGCTCATAAAGGCACCGGCCAATACCAGAATCATCGGCATTTTTACCGGATCTCCAATTACAAAACGTACATGAATTTCATGCATGTTTTGTGAGGAAAAGATCAACAGCAGTATGGCGAAGATCAAAGAGACAATCAAATTGACCATCGCAAGCCTCTTCCATGCCTATATTTTTACAATTTATCAGAAAAATAACCCACAATTGGTAATCTCCAGGCCCGTCCCAACAAAACGGAGATTAAGCCCAATACCGAGAGTAAAAAGCACATAAAACTGGAGATCATAAAAAAGGGTTTGCCAATGCCTGGCAAAACCAGCGTAAAAACCGCCAAAACCTCCCATATCCAGAGGATCATTCCCTGACGGGCATGAAAGCGCAGATAACTATCTCCACGATCCAAAATTAAAGGTACCAAGGCCAAAATGCCCAGATAACTCATCGCCGACATAAACATGGATCCACCATCGGTTTTTCGATGTAAAATATTTTGTTGTTGTGCCATGTTGTACCCTCCAAACCAATTAAATGTGTGCAATATCCCATCAACTACCGATCACATCTCCAACTTGATTCCAATATTCAGCGGGCAATTCGGTTGCCAATTTCATGGCACCAGCACAACCGGCATAGTCAGGATCTTCAACACGTGCAACCCGGACATCTCCATATTCCTGTAAATGGCTCTTGATGACCGTGTCCAACCCGCGAATACGTGAGCCACCACCCGCCAAAATAATATTGGCAACGGCCTCCTCTTGGTCTTCGGGATCAAAGGAGGCGATCAAGTTTTCCAGGCTTTCTAAAATTTCCGGCACCATAGAAGAGCAGGCCAATCCCACCTCACGGGTGACATCAAAGGGGCGTGGCTTACCGCCAACGCGCAGTTGAATCAGGGCTTGAGCCGGGGGGGTGCCCACATAGGCATATTGCTCTTTGATCTTTTGCGCTATGGCCGGGGTCAGTTGTACCTCTGGGTAGGCTTCAGAAATGGCACTGGTTAGAAAAGAATCCAGATAATTGCCCGCCTTGAGCAAAGTTACTTGGTCTTCGGGGGCAGGAACCGTTCCCTTCATGGCGCAAATGTCAGTGGTCCCAGCTCCAATATCAATGACAATGGCGTTGGAGAGCCGATTTAATCCATACGCCACCATAAATGGTTCGGAAACCACCATAGAGAGGCTCATCATCTCATCGGCCATTTTCAGCAATTGCGCCTTGTTGGTGATTGAAGCACGGGCGGGAACGCCGACAATACCGCAAATACGGTCATCGGGCTGCGGATGGCATGCCGTGATAACATGGCGTAACAACTCCCGCGCCGCCTGGGTATCTTTGTCGCTCGACTCTTTGAGAACCCCATCGGCTAAAGGAAAATGGAGCCGCATATACGAACGCTTTTCCAATGCCTCTTCTCCCACCACACTGGTGCGGTTGAGTAGTTTGACCCCAATGATATCTTTGGGATAGCCAACGACAGAGCGGATTTTAAATTTAGCTCCCCGACTGGACATCACCGCTGTACAGGAGGTTCCCAGGTCAATTCCTAAAAAAAGACGATTTCCACCGCTAGTCTGTTTTTGCATAGTTACCCTTTAGTTGTGTGACCCTATCAGGAGTGGATGTTTTTATGAACATAATGCCCTGCGGGCAAAAAAAATTAAAGGCCAAACCCTGGGGGATGAATCCTCCAGACCCCCTCTTTTTTTTAAGAATTAAAAAAAAAGGTGGGGGGATTGGGGGGCGGTTCTCCGCCCCCCAAGGTCTTCTCAAGGTTGTAATTTTTGTTTTTGCCCAATCCAATATGGCAGTTTATTCGTTTTTACCAATCATATCAACAAAAATTCACCCCATTGGTTGGGGCGTGGAATATATTATTGTAGCATGGTAAAGAGGCGTTGTCCGTTGCGTTCCACCTCTATTAAGGCACTGCCCAATTGAATTGAGGATTGGATGGCCTTGTCTAAATCCCCCGCCCCGGTAATGGCCTCGCCATTGATGGCTACGATCAAGTCATTGGCTTGAATACCCGCACGTTCGGCAATGCCACCCGGATCCACTTCACCCACAAGCCCGCCCTGCTTGCCCTTTAAATTGGGGCTTTTGGCCGCCTTGGCGGCATCAATGGGGGATAATTCCATGCCCATCCATTCAAATTCGGTTTTGGCGGGTTGAACAGGAGGCGTCGCTGCCGGTTTTGGCATGGGTTGCATTCCCCCTTGTGGCATGGGTTGAATGCCACCCTGTATAGGCATGGGTTGTTGTACGGGTGCCGCAACTGTTTGTCCCAAGGTGCCATTGCTAGGTTTTAAATAAAGATTGAGTCGTTGACCGTTGCGCACCACAGACATACGCATCTCTTCGCCGGGTTGCAGGGCCGCCAAAGCAATGCCAAAATCTTCCGGTTGGGTCACGCGGCGTCCATCTAGCTTAAAAAGGATATCTCCGGCCAATACGCCAGCCCCTTGGGCGGCCGAACCAGGCAAAACACCGTCGACATAAATGGCTTCAGAATAAGGCGACTGCAATGCTTGGGCGCGAACGGGATCTAAAGGAGAGAGTTGTAGACCAGGATCGTTGCCATTTGGTGTGGCCATGGCTGCACTCAAACCAATGGCACCCCCAGGGGCAAAGGAGAATTGGTTGCCATATTTATGGCCTTGCCCAGGAATATGCAAACGTTGCGGGGTATCATAAATAAAACCGGCAACAGGTTGATTCGTTGGTAAAATTTCGTGACATGTCTCACAAGGTCCCCGATCCCCATGCGGGGGTTTGGCGTTGGCTTGAATGGGAGGGGGCGGGCGAGCGGCGATATGTCCGGCCCCACCATTATTGGTAGTTAAAGGCGGGGGGCTTATGTTTGGTAATTGGATGGTTTCTGTCAAAAATTCGACAGCATCGTTGGAAGGAACGGCAAAACCGACTCCCGCAAAGGCATTGTTAGAGGTGTAAATGGCGGTATTGATCCCGATGACATACCCTCTGTCGTTGACCAACGGTCCCCCTGAATTGCCACGATTGATGGCGGAATCGGTTTGCAACAGCCCTTTGTGTAATACGCCGCCAATTTCGATTGATTTGCGTTTCCCAGAGATAATCCCCTTGCTCACCGTTTGATCCAGACCAAAGGGAGAGCCAATGGCAATGACTGGATCGCCTATGCGCAAAGCATCGCTGTTCCCTATCGGGGCAGGACGTAAGGGTTGATCGGCCTGAATCTTTAACAAGGCTAAATCCACAGTGGCATCTCGTTGCAAGACATCCGCTGGAAAACGTTGACTGCCTTGATCATTAAAAACAGTTACATATACATGTTTGGTGTTTTCAATGACATGAAAATTGGTTAAAATATGACCAAGCGTATCAAGAATAACCCCAGAACCAATGCTCTCCAAAGAGACACCTGCCGAAGGCTCTGCAAATCGCAAGCTAAAATTATTCGTTGGGGCGTTTTGTCCAGGCAGGGCAGGGGGGGGCGTGGGCTTTTGGTTAGAGGCGGCCACATTGACCACACTCGGCATTAAAAAATCAATTATTATAGCAAATGGATTGGCCGGGAGAGGTTGTGGACCTGCTAAATTGGTGGCCGCTACAGTTTGCGCCTGAGGTGTCAGGGGCTGCTGAAGCGAAGACAATGGGGGTGTCATCGCCGTCACAGGCGTGGACTGCGAACCGACCCCTTGTGTTTGGGGGAGCTGGCTTTGTTGGAGACGTAGAGCCTGATCTGGTTTGACATTAAATTCAATATGCCAATAACTACCAATTACAATCAGGACCGCCGTGATCCCCACAGCATATATATATTTGTGGTATTTCTTACCACAGGTGGTTCCATATGGCATGATCGTTTAGTCGAGAACGTCCTCATCCATAAGGGAGTGATCCCCTTTTGTTGTTTGGGTCTGCTCACGCATTCGAGTTATTCCAGCACCGAGGGCAACCAAGCCGAGCAAAATTAATAAAATGGGTACAATACCGCGCAACACTTCGGCTATGGACCACCACCACACCGAAAGCCCCCACAATCCGAGAGCCATGGAGATTAAACCAAAGACAATATTCGCCATTTTTTTTCTGTATCCTCATCAAACCTACTACCCAAAGGGATCCGATTAGATTCCTTGTTATCTGCAAGCAAATTTCGTGCAAATCTGTAAAATTAATTTTTAATTTATCGATAATTTATCTGTTTTTACCATTTCTGACCAGAAGGCGCAAGAATGGCTTTTTTTTAATATTTAGAGTAAAGACCATAACCTATTCTAACCAAATTGGCAATCCCGTAACCAACGAAGGGAAATATTTTATAGAATAACAGGAGTGGATCTCCTCATATGATGCCCGGCGGGCAAAAAAAGTCAAAATCAAAACCCTGGGGGATGAATCCCCCAGACCCCCTCTTTTTTTTGGGGATTGGGGGGCGGTTCTCCGCCCCCAAGGTCTTGATTTTTATTTTTCGATACATTTGACAGAAAGGCAAAATTTGTTCTGAATACCTTGAAAAAAAATTGGATTAAATCCATTATAGCTAGATTCAAAAATACGACTCCACCTTTTCCATCGTCTCAACAAAGGAAGTCCCGATGGCTTTAGAAATTCAAAATGCGAATTCAAATAATTCAATATCTGCTCACAAAGAGATGAACTCATTGATTCCAAATGTAGAAATTATTAATAATGAAAATGTTCCTCCTCAGAAAGGAGCTCTTTCTTCCTCTTTTGATTCTGAAAAGTTACCGCACTCTTTAGGCAACGAAGCACCACCATCCGTTCTTGGTGGCATCATGGCTTTTCGAAATGTGGCCCGTTCTATGACCGAAGAGGGGAAGAACAACTTAACGATAGAGCGTATTCCATGGATCGTTACCGACTCCAAACCTGAACGGACCATTGTAACAACACCGCCCCCCTCACCACAGATCGTGGCTCCCACTACGTTGATTGCCGATTCGGCTGCTCTCTCGTTGCCATCCTCTGCCCATAAAATTCGGCGAAAGGAGGAGCGTTCGTTAGATGATTCTCCTTTTACCGCGTCAAAACAGGGGGGGAGTGTTCCTTTTATAAAAGAAGACCCCACGGATCAAAAAGAACATGGCATTCAACGCCGGGCGCAGTTTAATCCAGCCAAGGCCCCCTTTTTTCAACCTTTGCCAAAAAGTTTGGTCCCTTTTGAAAAATCTATTTCTCTTTTGAGTGAGGTTCCATCTACTTCTAAGAGTTCAGAGCCATCTCCCAAGAGTACCCCATACCGCACGGCTCCCCCAGCCCCAAAAGTGGTTTTGAGCCCAAAAGCGAGTTTGGCACCGACCTCTTCGGAAAATAAATCAAAAAATAAAAAAATGGCGCGCACGCTGCTCAAGTCAGCGGTGGGCAATCCTTTTGGCAGTCAACAAGTTGAAAACTCAGAGAGTGCCGACTCCTCTTTCGTGGCGGCTTTAGAACACTCTTTTCCTAAAAAGGGTAGTCCAGTAATCGTTGCGGCTCCTGTTCTATCGCAAGAAAGCCCTTCTCCTGCACCCGAAATTTTAATTCAAGTGTTTGCGGATGAAGCCTCCAATGTTGAGCCTCAGATCAAGAGTGTCGAGATACCAACACCATCGACGCATATGATCTCCTTACCCGCTTCTATAGATGCCGTGCAACCCACCCATTTCAGTGCCGTTTTGGAACAAACCTTTCCCATTAAACGAGAACCAACGGATTTGGTCCCTATTGTCGATCTCCCCCAGGTTTTTTCTTCTCCAGTCCAAGAAACATCAACGGATTTGGTCCCCATTGACGATCTCCCCCAGGTTTTTTCTCCTCCAGCCCAAGAGGAGAAACAGGAACAATTCCACACTGTTGCTGCGCCATTGTCTGAAATGGTGCGGCCTTATAATAAACATGAAGAAGAGGAGGAGCATGACCATGACCATGAAGAGGATGTCACCCTTTTTGGTCGTATTTCCTCTTTTGTCAATGGTCTTATGGATATGGATGCCACCTGGAATTTGAATCGTCTCAAAAGTAAGGGGATTCGTTTGACGATCAATGGCCATTATTGGCGAGCTGAACCCCTCCTAAGTCGCGCTCTAACCATAGATCCGCAAGATACCGAATGCCTTTTTCATTTGGGCTTTTGCTATTATAAAAGTGGGCGACTTCAAGAAGGGATAGGACTCCTTGAAAAGGCCGCCAGACAACAAATGGCCGAACCACGCATTTGTACCATTTTGGGGATGGCCTATATCGAAATCAACGATTATCGGACCGCTATTGAGGTATTAAAAGAGGCCGCCGCCAAAACCCCCTATAAATTTAATTTAAACTATCAACTGGGCATCGCCTACCAAAGATCACACGATGATAAAAAGGCCATCCAAGCCTTTCGAACCGCCCTAAAGTTGCGTCCAGGTCATCCTCAGGCGTGTAAGGCACTGAATACTATTTTGGATCAGATGGAATAAGCAGAATAGGATGCCTGGCGGGTAGAAAAATCAAGAACCGCCCCCTAAGGTCTTAAAAAAAAGAGGGGGGCTGGGGGATTCATCCCCCAGGGTTTTGATTTTGACTTTTTTTCCCGCAAGGCATTCATGTATCGGAAAATAGAGATCAAGACCTTGGGGGGCGGAGAACCGCCCCCCTTTTTTTTGCCCACTGGGCATCCTGTTCTGCGGCGATTTAGCTGGGTTTAAACAACCAGTAGGCATTGCGACCAGAGCGTTTGGCAATGTACATGGCATGATCGGCATTGCGTAAGAGGGTTTCTCGATCCGTACCATCGTCTGGGAAAAAAGTGACACCTATGCTTGCAGAGATATTGACCTCCTGAGCGGATAATTGAAAAGGGGTGGCCAATTGTGTCAAAAGGTGTTCGATCACTCTGAGGGCACTGGCATTTTCATCTACGTCAAAAAGGATGATCGTAAACTCATCTCCTCCTAGACGGGCCACGGTATCGCTTTTGCGTACACAATTTTTCATACGTTGGGCCGCTTGTTGGAGAAGATCATCACCCGCTTCATGACCGAGGGTGTCATTCACCCATTTAAAACGATCTAAATCAATAAATAAAAGTGCTAAGCGTTTTTTTTGGCGTTCAACAATCGCGAGCGTTTCATTAAATCGTTTGATAAATAGATTGCGGTTGGGTAGATCTGTCAGTAGATCAAAATGGGCTTGATAACGAATTTTCTCTTCTGCTCGTTTGCGTTCGGTGATATCGCGGATTACCGCTGCAAAAAATGTCTTACCATCCGTCTGCCATGTGGCAATGGAAAGCTCCATGGGGAACTCTTCACCATTTTTACGAATGCCTAACAATTCCATAATGTTGTTTGGGGATTCATAATTTTTTTGGTGTTCGAGTAAATTTTTTTTACGAATTCGGTAAAACTTTCGAAAAATTTGGGAATGTGTGTGTTTAGGGATGAGTTTCATGAGAGGCGTGTCGTAAATTTCGGATTCCGTATAGCCAAAAATTTTTTCCGCGCCTCGGTTCCAAAAATGGATCATGCCGTCTGGGCAGACAGCGACAATGGCATCGGATATAGATTGAGTCACCATACGGAACCGTTGTTCACTCTCTAATAAGGCGAGTTGGTTTCGTTGATTTTTCAGTCTATTAAAATAACCTTCGGCGTGGTAGCGTAAACGAGCCAGCATCTCTACGGCATCTGGAAGTTTGACCAAATAGTCATTGGCACCATCTTGGAATGCATAAGCTTTCCACTGAGCCTCTTCTTCGGACGACAAGAGAATAATAGGCGTATGGGTAAACTGTTGCAGTGCGCGAAACTGTTTGAGAAGAGTGAGCCCATCCACATCAGGCATGATAAAATCCAGCAAAATAACGGATGGATCCAGGGTTTGTGCCATCTGAATGGCTTGCCGGGGATCGGTACAGCTCCATAATTGCATCTCTGGATAATCCGACAACATGCGTTTTAATAAGTGGCCAGTGATGGCTTGATCGTCTATCAGGAGAATTTTAATGGTTTCGGGCGGTGAATTTTTCATAATGACTTTCTGTCGACGATAGATGACACCCAAAAGAGTCTCGTAAACGGGTCAATAAATCTTCTAATTGATCGCTTGGATAAATTATCGGAGGATGGTATCCCCAAATGGGTTTTGGCCAAGCTGGGTCAGTTGTAAAGCGTGCGATGACATGGATATGCAGCTGTGGAACAATATTGCCTAAAGCGGCAACATTGAGTTTGGTAGGGTTAAAAAGGCGACGTAATACTCGGCAAGCCTGTTGGATCTCGGTGTATACCAAAGGTGTCTCCTCGGCAGTGAGTTCGTCTAAATCTCTTAATCCTGGGCGATCGGGTACCAAAATGAGCCAGGGATATTGGCAATCATTCATGAGGAAGACGTCGCATAACGATAGAGAGAGAACCGTTAGGCAATCTTTGGCAAGGAGTGGGTGAAGTTTGGTCTGTTTCATGGTCACGGGTTTGATGGCTATTAAAAATAATGGTACCATCACATTTAAGTGTGGATGATTAACGAGTGCCTGAACAAAAAGCAAAGTCAAGATCTTGGGGGATTGCATCCCCCAATCCCCCTGCTTTTTGAAGGAAGCAAAACCGAGGTCAAAAGCAAAAGCAAAAGCAAAAGCAAAAGCAAAACCCTGGGGGCAATCCCCCAGACCCCTTTTTTTTTAAATAATAAAATCAAAAAACAGACGACCACGGTTAAGTGTGGTGGTACCAAAATAATATGAGCTTTACAATGCTTGAAATTCGTGATGCTGTCCAGAAAATTAAAATTTTTGTCTCGGAAAAAGAATAATCAAGACCTTGGAAAGTGGAGAACCGTCCCCCAATCCTCTCAAAGGGCATCCTGGTCTAAAATCGCATAGGAATAGGGGGGATGGCTTGGGCGTGGATAAGATGTTTTAAAAAATCTTGGCGAGGGATCTCTCGTGCCCCAAACTGGGCGAGGTGGGCGGTGTGCATTTGGCAATCGATCAGGGTAAAACCAACAGTGTGTAAGCGGTTGACCAAAGTGACAAAGGCCACTTTAGAGGCGTTGGCTTCTAGATGAAACATCGATTCGCCAAAAAAACAACCTCCGAGAGCAACACCATAGGCCCCGCCTACCAAACGGCGACCGCTCTCCTCTTCGGACCACGCCTCCACGGAATGGGCGTGGCCTTTTTTATGGAGACGCAGATAGGCCTTCTGCATCTGAGGGGTGATCCAGGTGCCTTCGGTCGCGCGAAGGTTGGCACAATATCCAATGACCCCGGCAAAATCTTGGTCAAACGTGATTAAAAATTTTTTTTGGTTTAAAAGTTTCCGTAAGCTTTTCGAAATGTGTAACTCCTCTGGAAATAAAACCATGCGTGGGTCAGGACTCCACCATAACAGGGGTTCATCATGGGAATACCAGGGAAAAATGCCCTCGGCATAGGCCGCCAGCAGTCGTTTGCTGGAAAGATCCCCGCCAACCGCCAATAATCCGTTGGGTTCGGCTAACGCGGGCGGGGGAAAAAGGCACTCTTTGGGCAGTCGAAAAACGGGCATTTGGGGAATTAATGGGCCAAGGCCCAGTTGGGGCCGCTGCCCAGATCCACTTTTAGGGGAACACTCAACTCCGCCGCTCCCTCCATAGCCGTGCGAATGAGGGGTTGAATGGTCTCCATCTCGCCGTTTGGAACCTCTAAGACAAGTTCGTCATGGACTTGTAAAATCATCCGAGACTGCATGTTTTCCTGTTTTAGGGCTTGATCCAGGCGAATCATGGCTATTTTGATTAAATCCGCTGCTGAACCTTGTAAAGGGGCATTGATGGCGGTGCGTTCGGCAATTTCACGCAAGGTGCGGTTGCTGTGGTTGATATCTGGGATGGGACAGCGGCGTCCCCATAACGTTTCGGCATAGCCATGTTCTTTTGCCTGGGCCATGGCCTGATTCATCCACGCCTGAACCCCTTGATATCGGGCAAAATAGCGCTCCATGTAGGCGCGGGCTTGTGGGTTGGAAATGCCCAGTCGTTTGGCCAGACCGTAGGGGCTCATGCCATAGATCAGACCAAAATTGATGGTTTTGGCCATGCGGCGGGCCTCTTGGTCTATCTCTTCTGGATGACCTCCAAATAATTCGGCGGCAGTGGCCGAGTGAATATCCAGACCTTGCCGAAAGGCATCAATTAATCCTGAAACTTGGCCAACGTGGGCCAATAGACGCAACTCAATTTGACTGTAGTCCGCTGACAGCAATTGCCAACCCTTCGGGGCCGTGAAAGCGGCTCGTATGGCGCGTCCCTCCGGGGAACGGATAGGGATGTTTTGTAGATTGGGATCCGAGGAGGAGAGGCGACCCGTCAGGGTGACGGCTTGATTATAGCTGGTATGCACCCGACCCGTTTCTGGGTGAATGAGGTGGGGTAGGGCATCGGTGTAGGTGGATTGCAGTTTGGTCAGCGAACGATAGTGCAATACCTTTTGGGGCATGGGATAACCCTGTTCTGCCAGTAGGGTCAATACCGAAACATCGGTAGAAAAACCGCTTTTAGTTCGTTTGCCGCCCTTGATGGCCATTTTTTCAAATAAAATTTTGCCCAACTGTTGCGTAGAGTTGATATTAAACGGCTCTCCAGCCAGTTCGTAAATCTCTTGGGTTAATGCCTCGCGGCGTAGGTTAAAATCGGCGGAGAGACGGGCCAGTTCTTCGCGGTCGAGCAGGGCTCCAGTGCGCTCCATTTGGGCCAGGATTGGAATCAGTGGTCGCTCAATTTCCTGGTAGAGACGTGCCAGCTTCGGAATCGTTTGTAGTTGACTGTGAAGTTTTTCTGCCGCCTCCCAAGCTACCTCGGCATCTTCACAAGCATAGGGGGCAGCCTGTTCTAGGGGAACTTGTTGAAATCCAATCTGCTGTTTGCCGCTTCCGGTGATACTGGCAAAGGTCGTCGTGGTGCGACCCAACTCTTCTAGGGCAATGGTGTCCAGGTTATGGCGGCGGCGGTTGCCGTGCAGCAGATAGGATAACAACATGGTATCCCGCTCGATTCCCGCCAGATGAATGCGATAGGTGCTGAGAACAAGGGCGTCATATTTTATATTTTGCCCGGTCTTTAAAATTTTTGGATTTTCCAATATGGGTTTGAGGGCGTCGAGTACCTGCCAAAGATCCAATTGGCCCTGTGGAGCGGCTGTAAGGGTGTGGCCAAGGGGAATATAAAACGCCTCACGGGGGGTCCAGGCAAAGGAGAGACCCACTAATTGGGCGCGCAGAGGGTCAAGGTCCGTGGTTTCGGTGTCCAGGGCGAACGACTCTTTTTGGCTCAGTTCCGTGAGAAAAGCACGCCAGGGACTCTCTTGCGTGAGGGTGTGATAGAGAAGGGCCGGGGGGGCTTTTGGGTCGGTTAAGTCTGCGCTCGTCACGGGTTGAACAGGGGTGGGGGCAGGGGGCAATTCACGCAGAAAAGAGCTAAATTCCATCTCTTGGTATAATAGACGTAACGCCTCTATGTTGGGTGGGCGATATTTAAGGTTTTCTAGGGTATATTCTAACGCAACATCGCAGTGGATGGTCGCCAGTTGCAATGATAAACGAGCTTGCTGCTGATGGGTTATTATTTTCTCTCGCCACCGGGTGTTGGAGATCCGTTCTGGATGGTCTAAAATTTGAAGAAGAGAGTCGAATTCGTTGATGAGCCGGACAGCACTCTTTTCACCAATGCCAGGAACGCCGGGAATGTTGTCCGAGGTGTCACCCATCAGTGCCAAAAGATCGGGAATCCGTGCCGGAGAGACACCCCATTTGGATTTTACCTCTAAAAGGCCTTGACGTTGCTCTTTATGACCATCCAAAATAGAGATCTTTGGTGAAACCAGTTGCATCATGTCTTTGTCTGATGTGACAATCACCACATCCAGTCCCGATTGTTCGCCTTGTTTGGCCAAGGTGCCGATGAGATCATCGGCTTCAAAACCCAATTGTTCAAAGGCAATGATGTTGAAAGCGGAAACAATTTGTTTGATCACGGGAATTTGTTTGACCAAATCATCCGGCATCGGTTTGCGTTGGGCTTTATAAAGATCATAAAGTTGGTGACGAAAGGTCGGACCACGGACATCATATATCATAGCAATATATTCGGGTTTATGTTCCAAAAGGACCTTGCGTAACATTTTAATGAAGCCGAAAATGGCGTTGGTAGGAAATCCATCGCGGCGCGCCAAATTGCGCACGCCATGAAAGGCTTGATAAAAATAACCAGAACCATCAATGAGAAATAATCGGGAGTTGGACATGAATGCAATCATACCCTTTGTACAGCCTGCTGGCTACCATTTTTATGCCAATGGCTGGAAATTTCGATTTGTTTTTGGACTCTTCATAGCGCATCTATTATGGATTGCCTCTTTGGCCTGGGCGGAAACCTTGGAAAAACCTTTGGGGTCACCACAAAAAGGTCCGTTAATTTCGGAACTTAAAGAGGATCTCAATCCAGATTTGCCTGGTCCAGAGACCTTGATCCGCAAATATGAGGATGCCAGTGGCAATCAAGTGGTGGAATTTTCTATCAATGGTTCGGTATTTCAGTATCAGGTCATCCCCCATGGGGGCGTCCCTTATTATTTGGTGGACAAGGATGGTGATGGTCTGTTTGAAAATAGATTTAATGGCCACGAAGCCCGGTTGGTCGTACCACAATGGGTGTTGTTTAAATTTTGATTTTTGCATAACTGGCGGTACTCCATTGGGAGAATACATATGAGTTCTGAGAATGCGGTATCGAATTCAAAGTTTGTCTTACAAGATCCAGTGCTAACCTTTGAAGACTATAGTCGAGCTGAGGTGCGTCGTCTGGAGGAGACCGATCCTCAATTTGATTCGCAACTCTATATGGAGGCCATCGATTTGGTGTTGGTCCAGATGGGTGTGGTCGAAAGGAGTCGCGATTCATGATCATTCGCAATATTTGGGCTGAAAATATATTTAAATTTAAAAAAATAGAACTTTTGGGTTTGCCTGAGCGGGGTATCATCGCGTTGAGTGGGGCCAATGAATCTGGCAAATCAACCCTCGTAGATATGATCTCTCTCGCCTTATTCGGGCGCACGGTCACAATTGCTCCAGAGCAGTTGCACCAAGTGGTGCGTTGGGGGGAGACGCGAGCCTCTTTGACGTTAGAATTTACCGGTCGCGATCGACGGGATTATAGCGTTACCCGCTACTTTGATATCGAGGGGGCTCAGCAACCGGCCCTATGTCAGGGGGGTGTGCTTACTCCTATCATAAAAGGGGAGGGGGTTGATCAGAAAGTTGTTGATTTGGCTGGATTTAACTTTGAACAGTTTGCCAATATTTTGTATTTGGCACCAGAAAATTTGCGCACCAGTGCAAGTTCAAGCGTCATGATCAAAAGTTTGGCAGGGGTGGAGGGGATAGAAAAAATTGCTCAACGGCTGTTCAATGAGGTGCAGAGCCTCCAGGCAGTGGCATCTCATCTTAAGGAAAATCAAGAAAAACTTCGCTTAAAGCATCAGCACTTGGCCCTGCGCAGAGAGACCTTGGATGAGTTGCAAGAGCAACTTATCCACGAACAGCAAAAAATGGCCGCTTTGGATCGGGAGATCGGTCAATGGCGTCATTTTATCGAGGGGTTTCGCAAAGCCGCCAGTGGGGTGGCAGCCGCCATGGAGCGATTCGCCAAAAGCACTCTGGATACAGGATTGGATGGATGGCGGGCGCGGTCCGTGCAACTTTTACAGGCACTGGATGGTTTTGAGGGGGTTTGTCAGGAGGGGGAGGTGGAATTGGGGGAGGTCAATCCTCTGGATGGCATGCGGCAGTGGTTGAGCGATTTTGGCCAACGATTGCTTGAGATTGAAACTATTTTTAATCAAGTCGATACATATCAACGCAAAATATTGGCTTGGCTGGGGGAAGATAAATTTCCCCATGGGCCAGAACCGGTCTCTACTGAGAGTCGTTTTATCGATAATCGAACCCCAATCGTGCGAGAAAAAGAGAGATTGGAAAAACGGTATCGTCGTTTGGATCGCGGATTTGTGGTGGCCTTTTTTCTGGCATTTTTCTTTTGTAGTGGGTGGGGATTGCTCTATTTTCAACCAGATTTACCGATCTCCATGGCGGTGCGGCAATTTTTTATCCATCCTTGGAGCCTGCAAGGAATATCCGTATCCATACCATTTTTACAAGATTTTTTGTCTCAACTTCAACAAATGGTTGGCAAATACCCCCCGGAAGCCATCTTGGGAGGTACCGCTCTCTTGATGTTGATGGCTATGCTCGGAGATTTTGGTCGATCTACCAAAATAAAGGCGAAAATTGCTCTTGTCACCCAAAAATTAACGCAACTCGAAGGGCAGGCCGCCTATTATCGTGAGGTGATCGAAATCATTGAAAGCTCTGTGCGTCAATCTTTGCCACGTCGAGTCGCCTTGCTGGCCACCATTGATGAGGTTCCATGGCAAATCGAACTCACCGAATGGTTGCAAAAGGGCGGGGGAGACCTCCTGAAAGAAGATGATCTGGCGCGTTTCTTGAATAAATTAATTAGTTCCTTTGATCAGTTCCAGAAGGACATTCAATTTTGCGATGCCGAGGCCGCAGCCCAAGAGGCGCAGGGGATGGAGAGTCGGAAAAAGCAAGAGCAATCCCTTCAAGAGTTGCAGAGCCGCATAGAACAGGAACATCAACGTCGTCAGGAGGATCAACGATTGCAAGAAGAGATTCAAGATTTACATATGGAATTTCTCAAACAGGAACACCAAATTCAGGTGCGGCAGATTGCTACCCGTTTATTGAAGGGAACAGCATTGGAATTGGCAAAATATTTTAATCAAGAGTTACAGCGTTTTATATCCTCTGTGGTCCCGATATTGACCGGAAATCGTTATCAAAATTTGCGTTTGAATAACGATTTAGTGATCCAAGTTTGTTCCCCTAAAAAAAAGTCTTATGTCGATTTGGCCGAACTTTCTACCGGTACCCGTGCGCAGATTTTATTGGCCGTGCGCGTGGCTTTGGCGCAGGCTATGGCAACACGTTCTATAAAATCACCGCAGTTTTTGGTCTTGGATGAGCCGTTGGCCTTTTTCGATCGGCAAAGGTTTCAAAATACCCTTTTGGCTCTCCCCAAAATTGGTGAACACTTGACCCAATTTTGGGTGGTAGCCGCTCAGTTTGATTCGGCCCTACCGGGTGAGGTGGGGGTTCATATTCATTGCTTTGAGGACGAAGACGTCCTAATGGTCGGGTGAAGCGTGAAACCTAATAAGAGGATCGCATGGGGAGCGGGGAGTCTACTTTTGGCGTCTCTCCTTCTTTTTTTGCCTAGCATAGCCATTCAGGCCGAAAATCAGGAGAATATGATTCGTATCAAGGGGTCTGATACAATGTTGCAGGCGATTCTCTCTTTGGGAGAGAGCTTCTCGACCCTACAATATCCTAAAAAAATTCGTATATTGGTGACGGGAGGGGGATCTGGCAATGGCATTGCTGCCTTGTTGAATGGGCATACGGATATCGCCTCAACCAGTCGAGCCTTGACTCCTCAGGAAGAGCAGATGGCGTTGAAGCGTTTTAAAAAAATTCCTGTGGATCATGTTGTAGCATTGGATGCGGTGACCGTATTTGTTCATCCAAGCAATCCATTGCGTGTGATCTCGGTGGAAAATTTAGCTAAAATTTTTGGAAAAAATTCCCCTTTTCGCAGTTGGATTCAATTTGCTCAGGCCGTGCCAGGTTGTATGAATCAGGAAATTGTTCGGATTAGCAGAAAAAATAATTCAGGAACATATGGTTTCTTTCGAGAGTCGCTATTGGGGGATCAATCTCAATTTGTCGCGGATTTGTTGACCGTGGAACATTCGTCCGATGTCGTTGATCAAGTGGCTAAATCTCCCTGTGCCATTGGCTACAGCAGTATGGCACAGGAGAACGGACAACCAGTTAAGACACTTTGCATAAGCACCAATGGTTCTTTAGAGAGTGCATGTTTGTATCCAATTGCCTCAACGATCTATAACCATGCCTATCCCTTTGCACGTTCTTTGCATATGTATACCCTCGGCACACCATCAGGCTTGGTTCAACAATTCTTGGATTGGGTGAATAGTTCTCAGGGACGAAAAATATTTGGGCAGGCAGGTTTTGTATCCATTCCAAATTAAACTGAATAGGATCAGAATATAATGCCCTTGCGGGCAAAAAAAAATCAAAGGCCAAACCCTGGGGGATGAATCCCCCAGACCCCCTCTTTTTTTTAAGAATTAAAAGAAAAGGGTGGGGGGTATTGGGGGGCGGTGCTCCGCCACCCCAAGGTCTTATACAAAAGCAAAGGCCAAACCCTGGGGGATGAATCCCCCAGACCCCCTTTTTCTTCTTACCAAGGGGCAAAACGGTTGATAAAGCTCATGGGACGGGTGCCTTGGTACCTGCCATGGTAGTCATCGTGGTGGATACCGTGGCGATCACATGGGTCATTTCTGTGATGTTTTTATCCATATTGCCAATTTTATCGGTCATGTGACCAATATTTTCGGCCATGCCTTGCATATCTACAGACATGGTCTCCATGTTATCGCTGATGTATTCAAGATGGGTAGACATCTGCTCCATGTTGTCGGACAAAGATTTTATATTCACCGATAGACTGCCCATGTTGCGCCCCATGAGGGGATCTATGGAGACAGCCATCGTGCGGATGTCTTGCGTTAAACTATAAATTAAAAAAAATCCATACATCGCTAAGATAATAAAGGCAAAAAGAGAAGGATAGACAATGAGTTCCCATCGTTTGGCACTCTTATCAAAGCTGCGTGCAAATTCTCCCATAATTGAAGAAAAACATCCACTACATTCTGATTGCTTATCAAAAGGATTGCCAAGAGGTTTGGGTGTCCCAAGCGTATTCATGTTGTTAGGATCCTTAAATGGACTACTGGTAAAACCGCTCTGGGAGGGTGTCTGAAATTCGGTTGGGTTAGGCATACGTTATACCTGTGGCCTGGAATTGGAAGATTCCTGGTTGATCGAAAGGGCAGGGTAAAGGGCCTTTGCCAAACTAAAGAATTCTGTCGCTGCTTTGCTCATAGATGAGATCTCAAAAACGGCACGTCCTTCACTAAATGAGCGCCGATAGGCCGTGCGTTGACAAATTCTGGTTGGAAGAACTTGTGTACCAGAAAGTGTTTTAAGAGCCTCTTCTGTTTCGTTCGACTCTTTTAGTCCTGGGTGGGTATCGGCCCGATTGATAAAAAGTAAAATTTCTGGAGGGGTCTTACGACGGACTGTCTCTAGAATAATATCTCGAAAACGCGCGGTTGACCACACATCTGCTTGGCTTGGAGGTACAGGCACCAATATACGATTGGCCATAGCTATGGCTTGTCGCATTGCCCATAAGTTTGAGGCCCCGACATCCACAAGCACTTCTCCTTGGTGACTTTTAAATATTTTGTCCGGATCGCTTTCCGGTCTGAAAATGCGTAGTTCAGGTTTCGCACCCTCTTCTCTTCGAACCTCACCCACATCACTTAATGTGGCTTGCGGATCTAAATCAAAAGAAATGACATCCTGACCTGCCATGGACAACCAAACGGCCAAGTTGAACGTTATGGTGCTTTTTCCACAGCCGCCTTTCAAGTTTCCGATTACCGTTACCATGAAAGTACCTTCTGATGTTGCTAAATCGTCTAGTACCAAGTGGTACATTGTTTTATTACGTCACTTTCACCACTTTTTCAAGGGTGTCTTATAAAAATTTTTAAAATGCATGCTGTCATTAAAGAACATAATGCCCTTGCGGGCAAAAAAAATCAAAGGCCAAACCCTGGGGGATGAATCCTCCAGAGTCCCTAAAAAAAAGGGTGGGGGGGTATTGGGGGGCGGTTCTCCGCCCCCCAAGGTCTTGATTTTTATTTTTTCGATATATAAATATGTTCATCAAATCTGGTTATGATAAAATGTGCCTTTTGATATATTTGGATAAATTAAAAGAGGGGAACGAGAGACTCGTCCCCCTCTTTTAGATTCATTCGCACTAGGTTAAGTGAATATCCATTCTTTGACAAAAGTCAAAATGTAACCTTTACGTCAAACTATTTACGCCTTTTTTAAATTAAAAATGAAGGCGTTGGCAGAATTTGTTTGTAAAGGTGTTTCAAGATGACTCTATTTGCCGCTGGATTCGGGCGCAGGAGCCGATTCAGCAGGGGCTGCCGCATTGTTAGGTTGACCCGCATTCGGAGCAGCAGGACCATTAGGACCATACCCTCCATAATAACCAGGATAGCCATATCCATAACCAGGATAGCCATATCCATAACCAGGATAGCCATAGCCATAACCAGGATAGCCATAACCAGGATAGCCATAGCCAGGATAACCACCCCAACCAGGATAACCACCCCAACCAGGATAACCACCCCAACCAGGACCCCACCAAGCAGAGGCTTCATTGGTCGTCAAAAAAAACATGCCGCCAAGTGTCGCTGCTACCGCAAGTAGACGTAAATGTTTTTTCATCTCTTTCCTCAACTTAAAAAAGGTTAATCTCTGTTAAAAGTGAGTCAAGTTAAGTCAAAAATCTACCAACCCCAAGGACCACCGCCCCAAGGACCACCACCCCAAGGACCGTAACCATTGTTCCAACCATTGTTGCCGTTCCAGCCATTATAGTTGTTCCAGTTGTTGTTCCAATCATTGTTGGCAGAACCATCCACATCGCCGCCCATGTTGAAACCAAAATTACCACTGGCACGACCATTGCCATTGCCACGGCCATAGCCGTTGTTGCCCCAATTGTTGCCCCAATTGTTGCCCCAATTGTTATAGCCAGGACCATAGCCATAACCAGGACCACCCCACCAAGCGGAAGCCTCATCGGCTGTGATCATGGCAGCACCGCTTAAAAGAGCGGCAATTGCAAGGATACGAATTGTTTTTGTCATTGCTTTCTCCTGTGATGTAAAAGTTTTAATCAGGTTAGAGGTTATGATACAAACAAAAGAGGAAAAAGTCTACCAACTCCAAGGATTACCACCCCAAGGACTCCCCCCCCAAGGACCGCCACCCCAAGGACCGCCCCAATTATTGCCATTGTTCCAGCCATTGTTCCAACCATTGTCCCATAGGTTGTTCCAGCCGTTATCGGCAAAGCCATCAAAATCACCACCAAAACTAAAATTTAAATTGCCTGAACCACGACCACGACCAGTGCCATAGCCATTGTTACCCCAGTTATTGCCCCAATTATTATTGCCATTGTGCCATCCATTGTTATTCCATGGAGTCCACCACGCCTGCGCGGTGTCAACGGTTAGGAGTATTCCACCAACAAATAAACCAGCCATGGCTAAAAAGCGAATCGTTTTTTTCATGTTGTTTCTCCTTTTGGTTACAGTAAAAGAGCGGGAAAAAAATTGCAATTTTTTTTTGCATCGTTAAACGACGAGCTTCCCGCATTCTACCGCAACTATGCGGGTTAAAAAAACGTTACCAGCCCCATGAAGGAGCATAATCAGAGTGTTTAGGATAACTGGGGTATACTGGATTGGCATATCGATCTGCATAGGGATCTCCTTGCCGTCTGTAAGACCAAGCATCCCTTTGTTCAGGAACAATTGGATAGTTTCCACTCCATGACCGATTATCAAGGTCATTATAATATCGATTTGGTTCCACGTTTGGATAATAGGGTGTACTATAATCGTTTAAATATCCATCCGAGCGGTTGCTATATCCAGGTGGGAGTGCATACCCTGGAGAGTAGGAATATCTAGGAGCTGTGTATCTGTTGTAGCCACCCAATAATGGATCACTATCAATCAATGGATTTGATCTCCAATAGGTCGCCCCCCAGGGATCATAGCGAAGCCCTGGAAGATTGCGTAAATAAGATTGCAAGCGTTCCTCTAGTTGCCTATCCTCAATGGTACGCTCTTGGCTACGTCGGTATTCCTCTGTAGGTACCGCGTTATGCGGTGGAAGATAGTTTGGCACTGAACTCCCTTTGGAACCAGGAATCTCCATGGAATAATTACCGGAACCTTGCATTTGCTGAAAAAGAGATCCTAAAAAATTGCCAAAACGTTGACCCATTTGCGCGTCTTCAGACATGGGATCTGCTGCAAACACATTCACAGCACACACACATAAAATCATATATCCTCCAAAAAAAATGGAAAGGATATAAAATTTTCCTATTATGTGAAGATTACAAAAATTTTTCTGCGTCATGTCTGTTCCAATGTGCAAATTTTTTTATTTAAAATTGCAAATAGAATAAGCCAATTTTATTTTTTTTCAAGGTAAATGGAAAAAATTCAACTCCATTTTTAGAAGTTTACCAGCTTAAAAGTCAAAATAATAGGGTTATCTATATAAACAATCTCTAATATACGCTTTTTCAAGCTCCCGTCAATGGCTTTTTTTTATCGTGGTTTTTGGGGATTGGAAATAGCGGTGGCTTTCGAGGAGGAAGGCGTAGAAGAAGAGGGGGGGGGGGGATGAAATTTCAAGTCGTTTTAATCCCTCAGGAAGATGAAACAGTTGCGTGGGTTGTGGACCTTCCTGAATATCCAAAAGTTCCACACTCATGCCATCGGCATATTTTTCCTGTATGGCAATTTTAAGTGCAAAATCTATCCAAAGAGTGGCTTGGGCCACAACGCCTTCTTTCTCTTGTCGCAGAATATCCCATTTCCAGGTGTTCCGTCCATGAACAGTTTCTTGTGTTACCTTTTTGCAAATAATATTTTTATCTATCTGACAAGGACTTTCGGGTTCATCTGGAAGTGGTGGACGACCCATCGGGTGGTCTTTAAATTCCATATATGTGCCTTGCGCATAAAAAAGCATCCATAATGTTTGTGAGTCTGAGCGGTAAAGAAGTCCAACTTTTTGCCCATCACGTTCTACCTCGGTGCGAACACCAGCAGCTCCGACATACATTTTTCCTTCCGATTGATGTCGTTTACCATTTTCACTCCAGGTGCGTAAAAGCTTGGCTGAAAATTGTAAATTGCTAAAATCGTTTGAAGCAGCAAAAACATTTAAATGAAAAAATAGAAAAAATAATATAAAAATAATATGCTTATTTTTAATCCATTTATAAAAGCAAACAGCCATGTGTGCGATGATCATCGACGGTAGTAGGGATCGGTTTGTTCGTAAGGGAGTTGACGATTCCACCATTGTAAAACCTCATGATTATTCATTTCTGGGGAGGACCAAGGATTGAAAGAAGGGTCGTAATTGGGCGGTGCTATTGAATCTGTCCGCGAATCGTATGGAACGCGCTCTAATGGTAAATTAGAATATGGAAGTGGCGTCGAAGGATGGTAAGGAGCATTGGGCTGCGCGTTATCATAGGTGTTCGACCTGTATTCATAGGGAGAGCGTGAATACTCATCTGTTAAGGGGGCAGGGGTGACATGAGAAGGATAAGGTTCCGTTCTATAGGGTTGCGGTTTGTAAATGGGCTCTGGTTGATGGGGCGTGGGATAGGGGGAGCTGTCATACCCAGGGTTTTGGCGCGAATCCGGATAAAAATCAGGTGCGTAATCTTTGGGAACTTCTCCCCATGGACGGCTTTGTTGTTTGGACCCAGATTGCCAAGGGTCGTTGTTCTGGGAAGCGTTGGGCAAAATATGCTTTGATCCTAAACCGGGTGTCCGCGTATCATACCACCCACTTTGATCTGCTTCATAGGACCAGGGACGAACCGGCGAAGGGAGCGGTTCCGATGAACGTGCATATCCTGTGGGCCATCCTTCTTCGGATGCTCCAATAATGGGATAGCCAACAATCACGGATACAATACAGATGATAAATATGTATTGTATCCGTGATTGCGCTAACAAAATAAGGGATCTTGATGTAAAAAATCCCATCGCATTGGCTCTCCACCTACAGGCAGAACCCAAAAGTCCATGGCCCGAGGGTATTACCTGGTAAAAAAAGTTTGTAAGTATTGAGTCACTATACTTAGCCAATTGGCCTCAATCAGAAGGTAATATACAATGCAATAGGTGTGCCGATAAATGTTCTTCCATTATCTAAAAGTTAGTTAATCGGGGCAACAGTGTTGGAGTCTGCACTCTTGGCTGGTACATTTGTGGGTGTCTCAGCTGCTTTTATATCCATTGGGCTCTCTAAAGAGTCCTTGGCATCCTTTTTTGTATCAAGAGCAGGAGGGGGCGGAAGAGCCGATTCTGGTTTGGTCATCTCTGGCTGCGTTGCCGTGAAAGATGTGGGCACTTTCGATTCTTCACTGTTTTCTCTGGGGGCACTCCAGTCTCGTCTACCTATTTCAGAATCATCCATAGGGTTGATCTTTTCGGGGTATGCTAAGGGGGGATTGCCATAAACGGGGGGTGGGTATGTCGGTATATCATTCATATAACCTTGCTGATTTGGCAAGGTATGGGAATTCCTAGAGGAGGGAGGAAAAGAACGTTGTGGGACCGCATAGCTGGGTGGCTGGGGCGGTGTGACATAACTTGGTCTAGGCGGAAGGTTATCTTGGGGATAATTGGGATATCCATTTCCATAAGAAGGTGGCATATTCGGCCTTTGTGGTGGATAACCCGGTTCTGCTCTGGGAGCGTTATAGGGCTGTTGTCCAACATTTGTGGGCTGGGGATAACCTGAATTGTATGAACGAGGGTCAGGATAATTGGTTGGTGGATAGGGAACAAAATTATTACCTGGAGGTGAATAAGATGGAACACCACCCCCCATACTATCTTGCGGCATCGAATCTGAACGATAGCCTCCCTGAGAGGCTGAATTTGACCAATTACCGCCATTGCTTGGACGGTAATTGGGATATTCAGCAGGTGGAATCTGTTGTTGATACACCCCATTGCCGCCTCCGTAAGAAGTGGTCGAAGGCGGTGAACCGGCTGGTGGTGGAGGTGCCCAACCCCCAGATCCATTCGCAGGTGGCCCAGCATTGTTCGAAAAATCTAAAGAAGGGTCTGAGCGCGAAGAATAGGGCTGAGATGGTGGAGGTACAAAACCCTGGTAACCCTTCGATTGACCTTGATTCGCAACGGGTTGATCCGCAAACGCCCCCTTTTCCGATGGAGAGGTCGGGGGCGAGGAAGAGAAATCATTGTTGTATGTAGATGAAGAATCGCCATGACGATCTGGTTGGCGAGTAGGAAATTCTCCTGGAGGGGAAGATTCCCACCAGCGATCGTTCTCTTGAGAGAAAACTAAAGAGGCCGTACCACATAAAGTGGTCAATACCGTGCCAATCAATAGTCGTTTCATGGGGCTAGATGTCAAAGTCATGTCCATTTATCCTTCACCAGAGCCAGGAGTGATTTTTTTAAGTCGAATACCACGGCGACTCGCTGTTCCACGCGATGCCGTGGTGGATTCTGAGGGTTCTTCAGGAAGGGGGGCAGGAGGGGTAACCTCTTTTGTTGCCGCAACTTCCTCAAGTGGGATAGAGGGTGTCGTTTGCCTTTTGGTTGATTTGGTGGCCGACACCAATGAATTCTCCGCTTGATCGTCCAATGATTTATCCGTGGGCAATGGTGAGGCCTTGCTGGTCACGGGCGGTATAGCCATAGAAGGCTTTTGAACGGTGGATTCGGTCTCTTGCGCTGCCTTGCTCGCGGTGACTGCAGAAAGATCCGTAGGGGGCGTGGTCGCTTTTTCAACCGATGAAGATCTCTTCTCAGATGTTCCCTTCGTGGGAGGCGGAACATAGCTGTCCATGTAGGTAGGACTGTTTTCAAGACGTTCTTGACGAACTCTTTGAGTCGCCTTTACCATCTGACTCTTTTCTGTTTTCTTCCTTCCAAACAATCCAGAAATACGTAACAGGAGGCCAGGAGTGGTTCGGAATGGGGAATTGGTATCCACCATGGCCTCGGCTATAGAAGAGGGGCCTGAGGTGTTCGGATAAATAAACGCATTTCTAGCCGTAATACAGCCCAAAGGAATGACCAAAAGCGTCAATATGGTCGAAACCAATACCCCAAATAAAAGAGAAATGGCCATACCTTGAAAGATAAAGTCCGTCACAATAACGCTGGAGCCTGCAACAAGTGCAAAAGCCGTGATGAGAATGGGGCGCGTCCGCGCTTTACAGGAGAGAATCACCGCATCCTCTAAACTGGTGCCTTTAAACAGCTCCATCTGCGTAAAGTCAACCAGTAAAATGGAGTTACGAACAATAATACCTGCCAAAGCAATAAATCCAATCATGGAGGTCGCCGTAAATTTGGCATCCATGAGCCAATGGCCAGGGACAATGCCAATCAGAGTGAGAGGAATGGGTGCCATAATAATGGCAGGTAAAGTGAAATTGCCAAACTCCCACACCACCAGTATGTAGATTAAAATGAGAGCTACCCCAAAGGCCATGCCCATATCGCGAAATGTCTCAAAGGTGACCGTCCACTCCCCCGTCCACTCAAAAGCGGATTGGCTATAGGATGCTGGCGGTCCCAAATATTCACCCGATAATTTCACGCCATCAGGTGTTTTGTAATCCTTTAGCATTTTCTCTATTTCTGACATACCATAAATAGGGGCGTCTAAACGTCCAACAACCTCGCCTGTGACATACTCAACCGGTCGCAGATCCTTATGATAAATAATCGAGTCCTGAAAGTCTTTGACAAAACGTCCTAATTCACCCAAAGGAATAGAGGTTCCTGAGGGGGTGGCAATGGGAAGATCGGCAAGACTGGAAATTTTGGCCCGTATCTCCAAAGGTACCTGTAGAACAATATAGGTGGGTTCCAAAATGGTCCCTTTTTTGACATCCCCCAAAGTAGAACCACCCATCGCCATCCCTAAGTTACGGTTGATGGCATCCACTGAAACGCCTCGACGAACGGCCTTTTCGGTGTCAACTTCAAAACGCCAAATTTCCATCGGTGCTTGCATGTAATTGTCTTCATCAACTATGATCTCAGACTTTTCAAACATTTTCGTCATATCTTCCGCAACAAGGCGGCGCGTACGTTCGTCTGGACCAGTCACTTCAGCAACAACAGATTGCAGAACAGGTGGGCCAGGGGGCATCTCAACTACTTGAATTTTGCCACCTATGGCTTTGGCCATGGGGGTCAATAAGTCTCGGGTGAGTATGGCAAGATCGTGGCTGGTCCGCTTGCGTTGTTTTTTATGGACCAATTGCACTTGAATGTCGGCCTGCCAAGAGTCACTGCGTAAATAATAATGGCGAACCATACCATTAAAATTAAAGGGCGAAGCCGTACCAATATAGGTTTGCAGGGCCGTTACTTCGGGAATCTCCTTGCGAATCGTCTCTGCCATTTGTCTGGCGAGGTTTACCGTCTTTGGCAATGCGGTCCCTTCCGGTAAATTAATGACCACATTAAACTCAGGTTTGTTGTCTAATGGCAAAATTTTAACAGTAACATCGGTCGTATAAAATAGGGCCATGGAGAGGGCAAAGGCCCCAATCAACCCAAATAAGAATCCATACCCCTTTTTTGGATTGTGGATGAGGGGTGGGATAATCCAACGGTAGAATCTTTCCAATAGTTCAACTTGGCGGTGCTCCTTTTCAGAGAAAATATGCAAGGTCCGCATCGGTGGCTTAATATGTTGCGTCAGCCAAGGCGTAAAAATAAAGGCGGCAAAAAGGGAAAAGAGCATCGCCACCGATCCCAAGGCCGGGATAGGTCGCATATAAGGACCCATCATGCCACTCACAAAGCCCATGGGCAGCAGAGCCGCAATCACCGTCAATGTGGCAATAATAGTCGGGTTACCGACTTCTCGAACCGCATCAACAGAGATTAAGTGACAACAGTTGTCTTCTAAAAGCCAACGCCGATAAATGTTCTCTACCACGACAATGGCATCGTCTACTAAAATGCCAATGGAAAAAATCAACGCAAAAAGACTTACACGGTCAATGGTGTAGCCCAATATCCAGGCCGAAAAAACCGTCATAAGAATGACCACCGGTATGACAATTAAGGTGACTATGGCCGGGCGAATGCCTAAAGAGAGCCAAACCAAAATGGTCACCGCCATTGTGGCCACCATCAACTTAAATAAAAGTTCATTGACCTTTTCATTGGCGGTTTCACCATAGTTGCGGGTCACAGCAATATTGACATTTTTTGGGATGAGTTGTCCCTTTAACTCTTCGACCTTCGCCAAAACATCGTTGGCGACCGAAACACCGTTGCTCCCCTTCTTCTTGGCAATCGCAATGGTAACCGCTGGAGCCCCATTGGCAATAGGCGACGGACCATTCCATGAGGGGCCCGTATGATAAATCACCATCTGCTTGGTCTCTTCAGGACCAGCAAAAACCCGCGCTACATCGCGAACATAAACCGGCGTATTGTTGTAGGTACCCACCACAAGATGGGCAATATCTTGCGCACTTTTGAGAAAGGCCCCCGTGTACACCTTAAAGCCTTGATCAGAAGATTCCACATTCCCAACGCCCAATTCGCTGTTGGCCGTGCGCACAGTTTGGGCAATTTGATCCAAACTGATCCCATAACCTGAAAGACGTTCGGGATAGACCTCAATGCGGATTTGTTCCGAACGACCTCCGACAATAAAACCTTGGCTGCTATTAGAAACTTCGTTGATGCGTTGTAAAACATCCAGTGCGAGCGTCCGCAAAGCCCCATCGTCAATATCGGTAGACCAAAGGGTCAGCGAAAGAATGGGGACATCGTCCACCGCTTTGGGCTTGACCAGAGGCGGGGTCACGCCAGGAGGAATCTTGTCCATGTTGGATTGCAGTTTGTCATGGAGTTTGACTAAAGATTTTTCCATATCCTGGCCAACGTCAAACTCGGCGGTGATCATCGCTTGACCGCGCATCGAGGCAGAATAAACGTGTTTGATCCCAGAGATTTCGCTCATAATCCGTTCCAATGGATTGGAGACTAAAGTCGAAACTTGCTGGGAAGAGGCCCCTGGATAGCTTACAAAAATGTCCACCATGGGGACCGAAATTTGCGGGTCTTCTTGTCGTGGGGTGAATATAAGGCCTAAAAGACCCATGCCAAGGCAGGCAAATAGGAAAAGGGGCGAAAGAGGCGAATGAATAAATGCCTTGGCCATCGCGCCTGCCACACCAAGGCTAGGCTCCTGGGCTTGAAGTGCTTGGGGAGAAGTCGTGTTGGATGGATCAGAATGCATGGTCTTTATGGCCGTAAATGAGTATAGAAGTGATTGGTAGAATGGGCGGTCCAAATAGACACGCCCAATTGTCCAGTTATCTTTTGAGCAATATCCCTATTGAAAATGCTCATTTGCCCAATTTAATGTCCAGAAGGCGTGGGCGTATTCCACTCTGTGGCAATCTCTTTGGGAGGTTTCGCCAAAATTTGTTCTCCTGCTTGCAGACCAGAGAGAACACTCACCGTTTCATCGTCAACAAAACCACCCAAACGGATCATGCGTAGTTCGGGTTCTTTGTTGTTTCCTATAGCAAATACCGCAGGTAAACTGCCCCGCCAAGCAACCGCACTCTTTGGAATGGTGGGGAGGTTTTTAATAGGAGCAGTCACATCGGGAACCATCACCTCGGCATACATACCAGGTCCTCCTGGCGCATCTTTGGGCAGGTCAAGCTTGACCGTCACCGTATGCCGTTGGGTATCGGCCATGGGATAAATTTGTGTCACTTTGGTTTGGATTTTGGTATCCCCCACATCCAGCTTGGCTGGAATGATCATATCTTTTTTAATGCCAGGCATCAAACGGGCCGGAATGTCAATCTTGATTTGTAATTGACGGGTATCCGCAAAGGCCAATAGGGGCATTCCTGGTTGAACTGTATCCCCTTTTTCTACATGCTTACCAATAATGACACCAGAAAATGGTGCAATGGATTGGGTATCACGTAGACGCGCTTCCAGCTCTTGAAGACGGGCTTTGGCCTGAACCAGTCCAAAGCGAGCTTGGTCTATTTGTGTACCTTGCGCATAAATTTGTGCCCTCCTGGCCAGTTCTGGGCTGTCTGTACCCGCCATGCTGGTAAAAGGCTTGGTAAACATTTGGTCAAACAATTTAGGCATGCCCATGCCGGTATCATCAGAAGTTTGCTGAGAGCCAGCATATACTTGGCGTGTGTATTGAACACGGGCATTATTGATGTTCGCCTCGGCATTGGCCAGAGCAGCACGGGCCGATTGATACTGAGCCAGAAGGTCATCTTGGTTTAAAGCCACAAGTACCGTGTTTTGACGAAACCAATCCCCTTCAACGCCAGCAATAAACTCTACTCGCCCTGGTAATTGGGCAGAAAAGGCAACCTCTTTAAAGGGTACAACGGTGCCACCCAGCGTTGTCGTGGTGCCAATCGCTCCCGTTCCAACCGTGATGGTTGGATACGTATTGGAGACCTCTTCCGCTTGAACTTCTTGGGAAGGGGTAAGTGATCCAGCTAGGAGCAGGGATAAAACTGCGGATAAAAAATTTTTTGGAATCATGGAGTTGGATCCCTGTAACTTAAGTTGGTGAATTTTTTCTTTCGAGCTGAAACCATGAAAAAAAATCCGTTGAGTAAACCTTTTAGGGGTGTCCCTATCTAAAGTAAATACATGAGAAAATCGTTGCAAATGTCTGCAACCAAGGGGGAGCTGTCCATAGGATGACTCCCCCTTGGCGTCCAGATTAGACTTGTCCCATGACGCTAAAGCTCTTGATAAACGGACCGGCCATGCGTGGATCTTTGACCATAGCACCATAATCACCCACTTGAAATTTGAGCTTCCGTGAGGTGTAGGCAATGCCAAGGCCCATCATGCCGATCCCTTTGCTGATCCATTTGTCCCAATTTTCTGGACTGGCGCGAAGATCCCAATTCAGTTGTTGACCGCTATATGATCCCGCTGCAACGGCGTGGCCATTTTCAACCGTAAGAACACCACGTGGTTCATCTTCATCCTCAAAACCATAGGCGATGGTCGATGTAAAACCAATTTTGGCCAAGGCATCAGCTAGGTCGGGCTCGTTGTTCCACTCTTCTTGAAATTTTTTCATCCATTCATCTGAAAATAAATCCGCCATTTTTTTCTCCTTTACTTTTAGCGTATAAGCTCAATTGGTGTAAATGTAACAATCATACGAAACATGGTAACACGACTGAAGCGACAAAGCCTTTTTTTGTCACTTCCTACCCTTTTATAGTGCAGTCTTACACCATAATTCAAGTTCTTCTCGTTGTCCATGCGTTTTCTTTAATCTTTTGTGCACAGAAACGTCATTTGGCTAGATAAGCAGACGTTTCTTGATCAAGTGGACCGCCAATCCAAAACCACCCATGATGTAAATGATCAAAATAATTAAATGCAGGCCAGGGGTCTCAAGGGGTAGGCCGGTGGTCAGAGGGCGAATAAGATGTATCACATGGGTCAGTGGCAACAGCGTCACTAAAAATTGAACCCAGGAGGGAAGAGAATCTACTGGAAAAAAAACACCACAAAAAAGAAACATGGGGGTGGTGACAAGAGTAAAATAGTAAAGAAAAAATTCATAACTCGGAGCAACAGCCGTGACCACCATCGCCAATGATGAAAATGCTAAACCTGAAAGAAAGACCACCGGAAGGGCTAAAAGAGCCGTCTTGGCAGGAAAAGCCTCCAGAAAAGATCCAACGATAAAAATGGCCATCCCAGCAAAGAGGGCCTTTGTGGCGGCCCAGACTACCTCTCCTGCCACGATATCGGCCACCTGTAAGGGGGTGGTCAGCATGGCCAGAAAGGTGTTTTGACGCGTCATGCGTGTAAATGCGCCATAGAGGGATTCAAATGTGGCCGTGTTCATGCTAGAAACCGCTAAAATACCAGAAGCGACATAGAGCAAATAGGGCAGCTGTTCTAACGTGCCAACAAAACGGCCCAATCCATATCCCATGCCCAAAAGATATAAAATGGGCTCTCCCAGGTTGCCGACCAGTGAGGCTAAGGCCGTCTTGCGCCATACCAAAAAATGGCGCCGCCATACCGGAAAAAATCGAGTGGAGGGAAAAAAGGCGTTGATCCGATTTGCTAAGGATCGTTCTCTTTGTAACTTGTTCATCCGGGGAGTACGACTTGAAAAGTTCTTCCAGGGGCATCGTGGATCACCTTACGGGCGAGAAAAAGCAGTCCAAAAATACCGATCATCCCAAAGGCAACTTCTGCGAATAGCTTGCCGTTCATCATATCAAAGAGGACTCCACCGCTAGCTGGTCCCAAGACCCGTCCCAATGCCGATAAAGATTGAAACAATCCCAACATCATGCCTTGTTTTTCCGTATCCGAATTTAAACTAACCAGACTGGAAAGACCAGGATGGACTAAACCCGCTCCAGCAGCGATAAAGGCCAAAGAGATCCCAATTCCAAATATATCGCCCATATTGTTCAGAAGAGCCAAGCCCATGGCTACGAAAAAAATACCTGTTGCCGCTGTGCGTTTTTCGCCAATTTTGGCCGCTAAACGCCGAACCACGCCACCTTGAAATAGAGCTGCAACCACACCAACAAACGCAAATACCCAGCCAATCGTGCGCATATTCCATCCATGTTCCATCTTGCCCCAGAGGGGTAAGGTGACTTCAAAGGCAGAAAACAATGTGATGAATCCACCCATTAATAGGCAAATATACAAGGCCCCAGGGGAGGTTCGCAGTGCCTCTTTCCAAAGATCTCCAGAAAAAGGATGCCGACGGGTCTCGACTTTTGGGGTCGTGGCTAAATGAGATTCAGGCAAGAGAAAAAGTGCTACCACACCATTTAAACCGGTGATCAACGCCGCAACCAACGGAGCCATCTCTAAACTATATCCAGAAAGAAAACCACCAAAGGCGGGTCCCAAAACAAACCCTAAACTAAAGGCCGCCCCAATCAACCCCATGGCGTGGGTGCGCTTCTCAGGGGGGGTAATATCGGCCATGGCGGCCTGGGCTGCCGCGATATTGGCCCCCATTATTCCCGCCATGGCGCGGGCCACAAATAAAAGCCAAAGGCTTTGGGAAAGACCATAAATAAGATAAGAAAAACAAGAACCAAAGAGCCCAATTAATAAAATCGGTCGCCGTCCAAATCGATCCGATAAACCGCCCCAAAACGGTGCAAATAAAAATTGCATGAAAGAATAGATCGACATCAATAATCCCACTTCCAATGAAGTGGCATGAAAACGAGGATCCGAGGCATAAAGAGGCATCAAGGGCAGTACCATCCCAAAGCCAAGTAGATCCAAAAGAACTGTCATAAAAATAATGCTGGTAGTGGCTTTGCGTTTCATAAATAGATCGAACCGTTCACTGAAGTAAAATTTTACGTTAATTGAAACTCAATGATTTATTGCTTTGGCGTAACCGTTCATATATTAATAAAAAAAGAGGGCTGGGGGATGGCCCCCAGGGTTTTGATTTTGCTTTTGAATTCGGTTTTGCTTTCTTCAAATAGCAGGGGGGGTGGGGGATGCAATCCCCCAAGGGCTTGTTTTTGATTTTTTTTATCTGAACGGTTACAATAGATCAATTTAATACTTCTTTGGGCGAATATGAGAGGGACCAGAATAAAAATGAAAGGCATTGCGTCCGGCATTTTTGGAGCGATACATCGCCTCATCGGCTAACTTTAAAAGATCTTCACGATTGTTGGCATCTTCTGGATAGAGAGCTATCCCTAATGATCCAGAAATAAAGACCTCTTGTTCAGACAGATTAAACGCTTGATTGAGCTGCTCTAAAATCCGATGGGCCACATGAACCACCTGCTCCATATTTTCTATATTGACCAAAATAGCCGTAAATTCATCTCCACCCAGTCGGGCAACCGAATCACCAGACTTTAAACAGCGGGTCAACCGCTTGGCCGACATTTGTAACAGTTGATCACCAGCCGCATGGCCTAGATTGTCGTTAATCCACTTGAATCGGTCTAAGTCTATAAACATCAGGGCAATACGCAACTTGTTATTTTCCGCCGATTTTATCTCTCTTTCCAATATTTTCATAAACATAGATCTGTTTGGTAGATCGGTTAAGGCATCATGGTTGGCTTGATAATGGATGATTCTTTCCGCCTCTTTGCGTTGCGTAATATCGCGAATAACTGCGGTAAAAATACGTCGATTGTGCAAACGAACTTCTGTGATAGCTAAATCAATTTCAAATTCATGGCCATTTTTGCGTTTGGCAATTGTCTCTTGACGCATGCCGATATATTTAGACTCCCCGGTTGCAAAAAAATGGGCCAAATAAGAGTCATGTTGTTCACAATTAGGAGAGGGTATGAGCATGGCGACATTTTTGCCCAACATTTCGGACTCTTGATATCCAAAAATTTTGGTGGCCGCATGATTGACCGATTCTAAAATTCCGTTCGCGTTGACAACCACAATCGCATCAGCCATGGTTTCAAAGATGGCCTCAATCCGGGCTTTCTGTTCGGCAACTTGATTTTGAAACATTTGTCGTTCTGTGATATCGCGGATGATGCCGATGGTCCCTAGGTAGGAGTCGGCAATTTTACCGTCATTAAAAGATCGCTTAAGTCCGGTACAATTGACTTCAGCAACGATTTGATCGTCTGGGACAACATCGGAACGGCCTGGGACAGAAACAGTTTTATTGTTCAGTTTTAGGCGTAGCTCCAGGCCCAGAGTTTTGCGTCCCTCTGAGCGACGTTCATCAAATAGTTTGGGGGGAGAGTCTGGAGCCTTGCCAGTGGTGCGAATTTGTTGCAGCATATTATGATAGCTTACTTTATCTATATCCTCATTGGAAATGAGAACCTCAAAATGTTTTCCTAAAAGATCTTTAACCTGATACCCAAGCTTTTCAATAGACTCATTGAGAAAAATAAATTTCCCCTCTTTATCCAGTCGATAAATAATATCAGGAACAGTGCGAACAAACTGGCTTTCAACCAAGGCTTCGGTGTTAAAGCGCATGCGGTGGGAAAAAATTCGTAATAAATTAAAAACAAATTCATTGGAAGCCGAGAGAATCTTTTGCAATGATTGTTTGTCTATGACCAAAAGCCGTGACTTGGTTTGGGACAGTACATAAGCAGAGGCATTCTTTTCGTCGATAATGGACAATTCACCAATACAGCTCCCTTTAACCATGGTGGCAATGGAAGGGGTGGAGAGATCTTTGAGATGAACGGTGAGTTCTCCCTCTAAAACCTGGAAAAAAGAGTAATTTGGGTTTTGCGGCTTAAGTAAAATTTCCCCTGGTTCTAGGGTCCGAATCGGACAACGTTCCAAAATATTCTGAACGGTTGCATACGGAATATTTTGAAAAACTATCAGATCCGTAAACGATTCACCTGTGTATAGCATGGGAATTTCCAATGATATGTCAAATTTAAGTTATAAAGGATTCACTCTGCAAAAAGCCAAATAAAATGTGGGTCGACCTGCGGCAAGCCCTTTTTCTTGGAAACGGGTGGGGATCCAATCCTTGGGTTGTTCGGCAAATTGGCCTAAGGGGGCTAAATTTGTAAATGCCTCATGGGCTTGTAATAAATCTAACATCCACTGCGCATATTCGGCCCAATCGGTCGCCAGTTGCAAGTGACCCGCAGGAGACATTCGACTGGCCAATAGGTCTAAAAAATCTTTTTGGATTAAACGCCGTTTTTGGTGGCGTTTTTTGGGCCAAGGGTCGGGAAAATGGATGATTACTTGATCTAGGCTAGAGGGGGGAATGCGTTCGGCCAAAACCAGTTGTGCCGCATCGGTCAACACGGCGACATTGTTTAGATTGTTGGCTTCTACTTTACGAATTAATCCCGCCACCCCCTCCAAAAAAGGGTCCACACCGATAAATCGATCCTGGGGATGTTGCATCGCCTGCCAGATCAAATATTGACCATTTCCAGAACCAATCTCTAAAATTAATCGTCCGGTCGTTGATGTGCCACCCAAAAGTTTCCATAACTCCTGGCGCGTTTGGGTAGGGATGATTTTGTTTTGATAAAAAGGTAATCGTTCTTGCAGCCAAGAGAGCTCTTGTGGCTTTAACCGTCCTTTTTTACGGCCATAAAGTCTAACGATTTCCACTGGTAACCTTTTCTATCTGTGCGTTTTGTTCGTCTGCTTTTTCCCATACTCTTAACATGATACGCATACTGCCGTGACCAGAGAGTTGATGGAGAATACCCATGCTGGCATGAACGATAAGATATAACCAGAGTAAAGAGCCAAAAATCTCATGGAGCTCTTTGACATCATGTACCCATCCGGGCATCGTGCCATGATCGGTTATGCCAAAAAATAAAATTGTGCCTGTTGCCCCCAATAGGGTCGCGGCACTCAGGCCAACTCCTTGAATGGAGCTGGCGAGTGGGCTGGGTTGGTTGGTATCGGGTAGCGTAAATTGGCGTATATGGGACCAATAGCGTTGAATGTCTCTCAAAATGTCCCCGTATCGTGACCAAGTAAACCATGGGAATAACAATCCTGGTGCAACCTTGCCTTGGCGTATCAAAACCCAAACCCAATTCACTACCAGTACACCCAGTAGGATTAACCCCAATGTTTCATGCATTTCAAAAAAAATATCCCCAGGTCGGCCTGGTTTTGGGTGAATCATGATCAAACTCACGCCCATTTGCCCAAAAATGCCAGTGGCGATGAAAAGGTGCAATAGACGAGTAAAACGATCGTAGAGCATGGTTGACCTTTTTATTTTTAAGAAGGGTATTTATAGTATAAATTATACATAAAATATAAATTAAAAGAAAGAAAAATTGAATGCAAGCAAAAGCATGGTTTTTGTTTATTCTGAATAGAATACCCTTTTAGAAAAAAAGTCAAAGACAAAACCCTGGGGGATGAATCCCCCAGACCCCCTCTTTTTTTTAAGAATTAAAAAAAAAGGGTGGGGTATTGGGGGGCGGTTCTCCGCCCCCTAAGGTCTTTGTTTTTATGACAGATGGCCCCAAAAAACGGTTAATCCCATAAATCTATTTCACTATCCTCTTGAACATCCGGTCCCGCTAGTTCTCCAGAGGCTACCAAATCTTGGTAGACTTGTACTTGGTTGCGACCATGGTTTTTGGCGTAATAAAGAGAGAGATCCGCCTTTTCAATCAATGTGGAAGGAATTTCGCTACAAGAGACCACAACCGAACCAATACTTACCGTGACTTGACCTACTTGCGGAAAGTCATATCGCTCCACCATGCGTCGAAATCGCTCTAAAGCCGCATACCCCTCTTCAGGAGAGATGTCATTCAGTAAGGCAATAAACTCCTCGCCTCCAAAACGGAATAAAAAGTCGGTCAAGCGGAAACATTGTTCCATAATACGAGAAAAGAGTAAAAGAACTTCATCGCCAATTAAATGACCAAATTGGTCGTTGACTCGTTTAAAATGGTCAATGTCAAATACGGCTAGAATAACCCCTTTTCCAGAGGTGTCATCAGCGCGTCGGCGTCCACCATCGTTGAGGGCAAGTAAAACACGATTGATTTTTGCGTCAAAAGATTGTCGATTAAGCAGCCCAGTTAAAGGATCCCGCTCTTTTTTATGGATCAGTGAGAGTTGATTCATAAAAATGCGGAGGAAAAAATTGGTGAGCCGTTTGACCCACGCCACATGTTCAGTACAATCAATAAGCAAAAAGCCGATAAATTTTTCAGAACGAACAGGTTCAATCACCCGAACCAACGAAGATTCCTGAGATAAAGTAAACACGCGCTCTTGTCCCAGTTTGAGACACTCCAACATCCCTTCGATCGTTTCTACCGGTTCTCCCTCTTTGCGGTTATTTAAGGGATTGAAAAGCAGCCAGTCGTTTCTTGTCAGTTGATTGTCACTCTCTTTCGAGCCCTTGCGGGCTTCGTAGAAGACAACATTGGAAACGGGAGCTAAAATAGCAATATTACGGACCATGGCGCGAACCAAACCAACATCCTCTTCTTGGCTGGTCATCTCTACCAAAGCCCGACGTAAACGCAGATCCACCCGCAGAACATTGTCCATCGCCAAGTCTGAGGCTCCGGCTGGTAAATGTTCAAAGCAGGTTTTCCAACTCTCAGTGCTCGATAAACATTCATGTGCTAAACCCAAAAGGGCTGGGATGATCAATCCTTGCGGGCAGCGGGGTAAACAGCTGTTGCAACCATCACAGCTGTTGGCCTGGGCTCCCGGCACCCAATGGTCTTGTACGGACATCTGGGCATAACGATATCTGGCATATTCCACCATGTTCAGACAACGGGCTAAATGCAATAAACGCATAATTTCTGGAATATCAATGTGTTCTGGGCAAGGCGCACACTGGGTGCATTCGCCGCAACGCACAAAAGGCGAGAGCAACCCCTCTTGAAAAAGACGTAATGCCGCCGCTCGCTCGACATTGCCAAAATAGGGGGTGCCGTTTAAAGATTTTTTGTGTATGTCTATATGTTTTGGTTCGCTCATCCCAATGCACAGGGTATGGATATCGGGGTGGGAGAGCAACCAGCGTTCGTTAAAGTGAACAGGGTGCAAAGGTTCGGTCAGTCGCTTGAGTTTGCTGGGAGGATTGTACAACAACCCCCCTTTGTCGTTTGGGGAGAGAATCAAAACCCCCATGTTGCGGACTGCGGCATAATCAATGGCGGACTTATTCTTTTGGCGAAAAAAATGATAATGTAAATTAATAAATTCAAATCGATTTGTAGCAATAATCTCCAGGAGCACGGGCAATTGCCCGTGGGAAGAGAGCCCGATATGACCGATCAATCCCTCTTGTTTGGCCCTTTCTAAGCCAGCTAGCGGGCCATTGGGGGCAAGACATTGTGCCAAAATTTCCAGCGTATTGATTCCATGTAGAGCAAAAAAATCGACGCGATCCACGGCCAGTCGGGTTAACGACTCCTCAAGACGAACCCGTATTTGATCGCCACTCTTTGTTGGTATGGCTTTGGTCATGAGATGGTAGGAATTTTTTGGCTGTTTTAAATTTGCAAGTGTGGCACCGATGAGACGTTCGCTTTTGCCATAACCGTGTGCGGTTTCAATGAGGTTTATGCCTGCATCCAGGGCCGATTGAATGATTTGTCGGGCATTTTCCAGGCTGTCATCGGGAAGATGGTCATGGGGGGTATCCCAGCCATGTAAAAATCGCATGGTGCCCAGCGTAAAAACCGAGATGGGAATGCCTGTTTGGCCGAAAAGACGTTTTTCCATAGTTATCCTAGACGCTGGCGCAAACGAAGCAGATAGGGGAGGAGATCGCTTGCGACTAATCCGATTTGACCCAATTTTTTAGCGGCAGCATCGGCCGCGGCACCATGCAGCCAAACGCCACCACGAACCGCGCTGGCGACTGGCCAGCCACGAGTCAACAATCCCGCAATCATACCACACAGTAAATCGCCACTTCCACCTGAAGCCAGACAGGGGTTGCCAGTATCGTTGATCCAAGCTACCCCTTCAGGAGAAGCAATCACTGTACCAGCCCCTTTGAGGACAACCCAAACACCCCACTTTGCTGCGGCTTCAACCGTTGTTTCCAATCGGTTTTGCTGAATTTTTTGAATAGGGCAATTCATTAAACGGCCCATTTCGCCAGGGTGGGGTGTCAAAATCAGGGGGGTGTGTCGATCTCGGGCCCATTTTGTCAGCTCCATTTCCCCTTTTGCTGCTAAAAAATTGAGGGCATCGGCATCCAAAACCGTTGGCAGATCAAACAGGGTGAGTAAACTTTCTAAGGCCATTCCTGTCCCCTCTGCCATCCCCAGTCCTGGCCCCATAGCCATAGCTTGCGGCTTGATGCCACTTTTTTGCAAGGCTTGCACCGTTGTTAAACCATGCAAACCTCCCAGGGGATCCTCTGGGAGGGGATAAGTCATGGCCTCAATCAGTTGCGCCGCCACTTGCGGTTGAATTGATGCCGGGGAGGCAACCGTCACCAAACCTGGTCCCATTCGCAACGCCCCTTGGGTGGTTAATAGGGCTGCACCCGCCTTGCCAGTGCCTCCGGCAACAATCAGAAGATGACCAAAGGTACCTTTGTGGGCATCTGTTGGCGTGGGTGGTATGACCAGATCATCGGGCAAGTTGCGCAAGACCCAATGTTCTGATCGTTCTATATAGTGGCATGGAATACCAATAGGAACAAGTATCATTTCACCGCACATCTGGGCACCTGGATATTGGCGATGGCCAATTTTTTCTGCGGCAAAGGTGACGGTCCAGTTGGCCTGTAAGGCGCACCCAAGAATATGACCAGAATCTGCCGATACCCCAGAAGGGATATCCACCGCCAAGAGGGGTTTTTTCGCTTGATTGACCAGAGTAAAGGCCTCAGCCAGCAGCCCCGTTATGGGTTTGGAGAGACCAGTTCCAAAGATTGCATCAATCACAATATCTGTATGGCGCAGCGCGTCTATTAATTTGGGGATGGAGTCAGAGGTGGTGATTTCATGGAGGGGACCGCCTAAATTGGTAAAAACACGTTGATGAATCAGGGCATCGCCTCGTATTTGGGCGGACTGGGCGAACAATAGCACTTGGACGTTGACCCCAGCTTGTAAAAGTCGCCGGGCGATGACAAATCCATCGCCGCCGTTGTTCCCGCGTCCGGCCAAGATTAATACCCGTTTTTGGGTTAATTTGGGAATTTTATGCCAGAGGATCTCGACAACACCCGCACCGGCATTTTCCATCAACACCACGCCAGGGATTCCCAACTCTTCAATGGTGCGTCGATCCGCCTCTTGCATCCAGGCACTGGTTAAAAGTCTGGCCATTTTTCCCCCATTGCGTCATTCTTTTCTATCTTAAGAAGCATTTTAGGATATGATATTAACATTTTTTGCAACCTAACAAAGGTTCTTTGATATGAAAATTATCGAAATTAAGGCGTTGAGTAAAAAATATTTTGCCAAGACCGTTGTGGATAACATCTATTTTCATGTTTCTCAAGGGGAATGTTTTGGTATTCTCGGACCAAACGGGGCGGGAAAATCCACCACGTTGCGTATGATCATCGGTTTAACTCCGATTGATTGTGGAGAACTTATGGTTTTTGGTCTTCCGATGTATTCAGAACAGACCGAGGTATTCCAGCGACTTGGGGTGGTGGCCCAGGAGGATGGCTTGGATATGGATTTGAGCGTTTTGGAAAATTTGCGGGTGCATGGCGATTATTTTAGGATACCCAAGGCCCTACTCCAAGAGCGTGTGGTCTACCTGCTGGAGTTTGCCCAACTTACCCGCCAGTCCGATCATTCTGTGCGTTCTCTCTCTGGAGGCATGCAACGACGTTTGGCCATAGCGCGGGCTTTGATTGCCAAACCCGATTTGCTCGTCCTTGACGAACCCACCACCGGCCTAGACCCTCAAGCCCGGCACCTCATTTGGCAACGTCTGCGCCTGCTGCGGGAGTCTGGTGTGACCCTATTATTGACCACTCATTATATGGAAGAGGCGGCCAGATTGTGTGACCGTCTCCTGGTTTTGGATCAAGGCCGCATTTTGGCCATGGACTCTCCAAGGGCCTTGATTGCTCAACATGTCGAACCCGAAGTCATTGAAATTCGCAGCCAGGAGATGGCTCTAGATAGGGATCAATTCCAAGAGTTGCCAGGACGCGTCGAATCTGTTGGTGATATCGTCTATTGTTATACGGATCGCCCTTGTGCCGTTTTAGAACGATTACAAGGCCGCCACGATTTAATCTTTCTCCATCGACCAGCGAACCTAGAAGATGTGTTTTTAAAATTGACTGGTCGGGAGTTGCGGGATTGAGGAAGGGGGTAGATTTCAAATTTTCAGATGTGTTGGTGATGGAAAAATAAAAATTAAGACCTTGGGGGGCGGAGAACCGCCCCCCAATCCCCCCACCCTTTTTTTTTAATTTTTAAAAAAAAAGAGGGGGTCTGGGGGATTCATCCCCCAGGGTTTTGATTTTAATTTATATTTTCCATACGGACGTGCGATCATACGGTGAACACATCTTCCAATGAATTGGCAAAAAGAAGCTTTTTACTCCACCTTCCAAGAAGTTCTCTATCCGCTTTCTTGATTTTTTCCGTCACTGACTGGGCAACTGGACCAAATTTATACTCAAGCAACTCAAGTAGTAGTGCCACTTCACCCTCCTGGCGGCCCTCCTGGCGGCCCTCCTGGCGGCCCTCCAGTTTGCCAAAACCATAGGTGGATTCTACCATGCTGGCTTGATAATGCAGATCCTCCTTATAAAATTCATAAGAGAGTCGTTCAGGTTTGGGAAGTTTTAAAATATCGAGTTGTTCCTTGGCTTTCATAAGGCCACGAGCGGTAAAATCTTCTCGAATCTCCTCATTTTTAAGAAAATAGATCCATTCATCTAACGTATCTCGTGCGATATTGTTAAAATTATTAACCTTAATCAGATAATATTCAGGGAAGAGGGCAGGTATCGAGTCGCGATGAAACATGGCCTTTTGACCGGCACTGAGGTTTAACTCATCGTTGGTATGTAAGCCTTTAAAAATGGTTGAGCCTCGATAAATATAATCACTACCCTGTCCTAAGTCGAAATAGAGAATGCTCACAGAGATCGCCTTCACAATACGAGAGTAGGGTTCTCCTTCTGCAAGATGTTCGGTAATGACTTTGGCCGTACCAAACAAAAGACGTTGCAAATAATCCATTTCCCGTTCGTACTGAATTTCAATGAGAATCACTTCATCTTGATTATTCCTTACTTTGAGATCCACTTTGTTTTGTTTGTCACGAAGGAAATTTTTGTTGCTTTCGCTTTCTAAAACCTCCAGGATAGATACCTCCTCTTTGAGAAGTTCGCTTAAGAAACCTTCCAATATTTCAAAGTTGGCTTTACTGCGCAAAAGTCGTTTTAGGGCCCAATCAAAGCTGATTAACTGACGTTGTTTCATTTTTTGTGTGACCTCTGAAAAAAAGATGTAACCGTTCAGATAAAAAAAATCAAAAACAAGACCTTGGGGGATTGCATCCCCCAACCCCCCCTGCTATTTGAAGAAAGCAAAACCGAATTCAAAAGCAAAAGCAAAGTCAAAAGCAAAGTCAAAAACAAAACCCTGGGGGCAATCCCCCAGACCCCTTTTTTTTTAATAGATGAACGGTTACTGGACAAAATCCAGGCGCATTAATTGTGATCGCGATTAAACAGGGTATACTCTCCCTGCATCCAAACGGGTTTTAAATCCACTTCCTGACCCTCTTTATCCAAAATATCAAGCTTCTCAGCTTCTGTGGTGATGGTGTGAACATCGGCATCCAAGCGATCATGCAATTTTTCGGACATGGACTGTGCCCCATGGGCCATTCCTTTATAGGCTCCTAAATTATCAAAATACCACATTTCAAAATAATCTCGTTCAATTTTTCCCACATTATAAAAGGCTGAAGCTTGTCCTTCATAAAAACCGATGCGTTCGTATGGAAATAATCGGGCTAAAAAATCCATGGGATAGAGCGGCCGTTCCTTTGCCCGAGGGCGCAATTTGTCGTTGCGGCGCAAAGTCTTGAGCAATTGCTCCACGCCATAGAGTTTTTTCCAAGCCGATTGGCGTTCATCGTCAAGTTTTTGAAAAAAAATTTGAGCCGTCTCTGGTGGATGACAGTCGGCACATACCGCCTGCCAACGTTTGCGCTTGATGCTGTTTTCTGCCGTGCGTGGGTTGATCTGGCGAGTGCCAAATTTCCACACCGACTTGTCTGCCACTTGGTGCAACCCCTCGCGCATGTGACAATAGGCACAGGTTGGAATAAGATAATTCCCTTTGCGCAACGGCTTGTTCCATGCCCATGCACGCCCCTCCTTTTGATAACGTTGACCATGAGAAGAGGCAAAATAGGCATCGGCATCGGGATGGGGGGGGCCGTTGTGGCAGGTCAAGCAGGCCTCTGGACGCCGGGCCTCGGCCGGATCAAATCGGTGGCGGCTATGGCAAGAGTCGCATTTGGTCGCTACCGAATGACATTGCAGACAAGAGGTTACTTCGGCCTTGGGTTTGTCGGCAAAATGTTTGCTGTCCACCGCCCGTTCCATGGCCAGAGCGTGGCTGGGGAAACCATATTTTTTTTCCTCTTCCATCTCGTTTAGGCGTTGCGGATGACATGCGCCGCAATTTTTTGGGGTAGGAAAAGAGAGTTTTTGGTGATCGTTGCCATGACACGCTGAACAAAAAACCGGTTTCTCACTTTGGGCGTGACGACTGGCGCGCCAATCGTTGACAATGCCAGGGGTCACGATCAGATGACATTCTAAACAAGCCTCTCCCTTGAATACCCCCTGCACGGGTTCGGTCTCTGGGGTATGTTGGGTTGGATCCCAATATTCATGCATGGGATCTGCGCGCCATTCTTTGCCATATATCCCTGTTCCTTGTCCCTGTTCCAGTAGTCCAGACCAAACTAACAAAGGCCAAGCAAGCAGCGACAAGACTACCAAGTAGAGATAGGAAATCCGCATAACACCCCTAAATTTTGGATTAATTCGGCACCGCTACCCACGCGTCCAGAATAATACCACGCGCCCACTATGGCACTGGTCAATCCTAAAGCAAATAAGAGCATCCCCCAAAAAAAACGTGGCTCTCCCAGTTGGGCCGATTGACGCAAATAATTGCGATTTTGCTGTAGCGATGGCTTGGTTAGATTGCGTAGATCGTGAAAGGCCAAACTGTTGGTGGGACACTCGGTGATGCAGCGTCCGCAGCCCATACATTCGGTCGTATTGATTGTACCCTTGCTCAGCCCCAGTTGCCAAACTGGAATGGCCATATCGCACACCTTTTCGCATAAGCCGCATTGATTGCAGGTGTGAGCGGTATATTGAATATGAAACAACCCAATTTTATTCAAAACCCCAAACGTCGCCCCATATGGACAAAGAAAACGACAATAGCCTCGGTTTCCGATCCAAGGGGAGAGGAGTAAGCTTATAAAATAGGGCAAGGCCACTATCATGCCAAAAAAGCCTAAATATCCGACCGTTGTATCGTTAGCCGGGGTGGTCATAGCCCACATGGCCACCAGATAGAGAACAAACCAAATCCATTTTAAATGCCGTAATCGCCAAGCCCATAAATGGCGTGGCAGATGCTCTTTGTGTCGAAATGGAAAGCCAACCACCTCGCGGATGCCCACACAAGGACAATTCCAACCACAGATGATGCGTCGACCAAAAAGAAAAACCATGATCAATACAAGAAAAAAACTGAGTGTTCCAGGGGTATGCAAGGAGGGAAAGGCGGGTAGTGCGCCAAGATAGCCTATATACGGTTCAATAAAAGGAAACAACCAAGGTATCAACCACCACCATACCACCACATTGGCTACCAGCCAAATCAATCGTTTGCGGGTGTAGGGGTTTTGCTCAGCGGTGAGACGCCAGAGACCAAAAATTAAAATGATGATGTATTCGGTATAACGATTGAGCCAAAGGGGAGTATTAAACTGAAAGAACCAAACTTCATTAAGCCAACCAAGAAAAGCCCAGGTAAATGCCAACAGGGCCAGCCATTTGACCCATAAAGGATAACGACCCGCTAAAGAGGATTGTCGGTTGATGGGGATCATTTTGGGCAATCTGGGATTTCTATTCATAAACATGCATCCAATCAAAAAAAGGTACTCGTTGTACTCGATGTTCGGTACCATTACACTTAACCGTGGTCGTCTGTTTTTTGATTTTATTATTTAAAAAAAAGGGGGCTGGGGGATTGCCCCCAGGTTTTTGCTTTTGATTTTGCTTTTGACCTCGGTTTTGCTTCCTTCAAAAAGCAGGGGGATTGGGGGATGCAATCCCCCAAGGTCTTGACTTTGCTTTTTGTTCAGGCACGCGTTCATCGTCCACACTCATGAACAGGTATTGAGACCAAAAAGAGGATAAAAGGGGCAAAATTTGAATATTCCCGTAAGTAAAGGAATCACCCCGATCCAACCAAAGGGAGTTTTGGGACCGATAAATACCAGTGCGATAAGAACTATGCCCACGACAACCCGAAAAATCCGATCTAATCCGCCAACATTTGCTTTCATTTTATGACCCTTTTTATGATTTGAAAAGTTTAGGACATAATGCCCTTGCGGGCAAAAAAATCAAAGGCCAACCCCTGGGGGATGAATCCCCCAGCCCCCCTCTTTTTTTTAAAAATTAAAAGAAAAGGGTGGGGGGGATTGGGGGGCGGTTCTCCGCCCCCCAAGGTCTTTATGTTTGTTTAGGGCGAAAAAATGAAAATTAGTTCCCAAAAAAAACTTAAAAAATTTAAACCAACTGACGCAAGGCTGGATCTGGGGAATGGGAGAGCAATCGATCGGCAATTTGTCGAAATTGGGCAAAGGAGGTGTCGCGGTTGGTTAATTTTTTCATAAGTTTTATGGCCATCATATCCCGTGTGGCAGGATTTTCGTAGGGGTGATGGGCCAATAAATGGGTGACAAATTCTAAATAGCCGACCATGCCTCCCTCTAAAGACATCACTTGATATTTTTTTGAGAAGCTTTTACGTAATAATTCTGTACCATCCCCTTTGGAACAATAGAGAACCACCTGTCGTTCCAATAATTTGGAATGATATTTTTCTTCAAATTTTTTTGTTTTTTCCATTAAATCAATGATATAAAATGAGTGTGAATTGGGGATTGCGGGATCATATTCGGAGGCACCACGGGTATCAATTAAAAATAATTCTTGATGTTGGGCAAATAATTCTTGAACAGTGAAGCGATTTTTGTATCCAAACATGACCTTGCCTGATGATTTCTGTAGCTGAGAACATGATGCCCTTCGGGCAAAAAATAAAAATTAAAGGCAAAACCTTGGGGGATGAATCCCCCAAACCCCCTCTTTTTTTTAAGAATTGAAAAAGAAGGGTGGGGGGGATTGGGGGGCGGTTCTCCGCCCCCCAAGGTCTTGATTTTTATTTTTCCGATACATGAACATAAAGCCCTGCGGGCAAAAAAAATTAAAGGCCAAACCCTGGGGGATGAATCCCCCAGCCCCCCTCTTTTTTTTAAGAATTAAAAAGAAAGGGTGGGGGCGGTTCTCCGCCCCCCAAGGTCTTAATTTTTATTCTTCCGATACATGAACATAAAGCCCTGCGGGCAAAAGAAAAATCAAAAGCCAAACCCTGGGGGATGAATCCCCCAGCCCCCCTCTTTTTTTTGATTTTTTTTAAAAAAAAAGAGGGGGGGATGTTTTTTAGGCCGGAACGGCTTTGCCATTGGCGCGGCGTTTGGCGTAGATCCATACAATACCCAAAAGAGCTGGAATCAACAAGAGCGCTTGCACGCCGATACTCTCCCAGGTGGGGAAAAATCCAAGCCAAGGGATGCTGGGCATGTGGGTAACAGAGGTAATAGAAACCCAACCCGCACCTTGTAACTCCAGTATGCCACGTCCAGCAAAACTGATGGCTAAATAATAGAGCAAAATAGCCGTTGCTGCAAAGAAAGGACCAATGGGCAAACGCATGGAGATGCCTCGCATGGCCCATATTAATCCTAACAACGCGATACACGCTACAAAGATGCCTAAAAATATGGCATTCGTTTGGCCTTGCGCTTGCCCCATCAAGGCGCGATAAAACAAAATGGTCTCGGCTCCTTCCCGGTAGACAGCTAGAAAGGCGGCAAAGCCCAAAGAAAACAGCTCTCCACGTCCGATAGCTTGGTTGATTTTATCGCGAATATATTGTTGCCAGCGGGTAGATTCCCGTTTGGAGATCAACCAGTAACTGACATAAAAAAGCACGACAGAGGCAATCAGCATGGTGATGCCTTCCATCGCCTCTTGTGCGGCACCTGTTAATTTTAAAAAACTAAGAAGCCAGGCGGTTAAAACGCTGAGAGCCAAAGCCATACCAACGCCTTGATAGATTACCGGCAGTTTTTCTACCGCACCGATCTTACGTAGATAAGAGGTGAGAGCCGTTACGACCAAAATAGCCTCAAACCCTTCACGCAATAAGATCAAAAACGATTGAATTAAAATGGCGATAAATCCCTCTTCGCCATTACTATGTTTTTGCACGGTGATTTGCAACGCGGTTTTAAATTCTGTCCAGGAGGCTTGTACTTCAATGACGCTCTCGCCTTTTTTGGTTTTTCCAACGACTTTTCCCAGCATGGATTCCAGTTGTGATTTGCGGTCTGGATCCTTGATTCCAATGGCCTTTTCCAGTCCACTGGCTTCAAAGACATCGAAATAGAGAGAGGAAAAAGCTTCCGAGCTTTTATCTCCCTCTGCTGGATTATAGGCCGCCACCAAAAGATCCCCCTGCCGAATCAGTTCGGTTGCACTTTTCTCTATGTTGACCTCTTCTGCTGCTTGTCCGCTATATGGAAAAGTAGAAAAGATCAGATAAATGATGAACAAAAACAACCAATTGCTTTTCATCAATCAACCCTTTGCTTCGACCAAAAAGGTTATTTGGCAACGCCTGCCGCATCCAATTTTTTGCCATCCTCAAGAAGCGTGTCACTTAATGTTTTGACCATAGCAGAGATCTCTTCTGGTTTGGCATTCTCTTTCATGGCTTTGCGGATATCTCCAAAACTATCTTCTACCTCTTCGGCATGTTCTGGACCCATATTTTTTTTGAGGGCATCTTCTAATTTTTCAGCCTCCATAACGCTAAAATAGACCTCTTGGATTGTTTTGGCTCCCTTATCTGCTTCACCAGCGCGATAGAGGGCATCCCCTTCATTTAAAGCTTTGACGATTTTTTCAACCACTGGGGACCAAACCGCTGCACCAGCATCAACAGAACCAGAGAGACCCATCATGCCGAAAGTTAAAGCCATGGCCAATAAAGAGCTGCGTAACATGTTCATTCTTTTTCCTTGTTATATTATTGAGATCCTAAAAAACACATGATCGTGTTTCAGTGAAAAAAACTATCTTGAATAATAATAGATCTCATTCAAAAATTCAACCTTTTTTGCAATTTTTTTTTGATGCCAAGACATCATTCTGCTTTTATACTATAATAAAAAATACAATGACAATTTATACAAACCAAATCAAAAGGTCTGAGGTCTATCAATGAAAAAAATTGGGGGTACTCTTTTTTTTGCGGCATCTTTTTTTATGTTGATCGGCTTAAAAATAGTTCAAGCGGGGGAGATTCGGATTGGGGTTGGTGGACCCTTGAGTGGCTCTTATGCGGCTTTTGGGGAGCAACTTTGGCGGGGGGCTGAACAAGCTGCAATAGATATCAATGCCGCTGGAGGCATCCATGGCGATAAAATTCAACTTTTTAAAGGCGATGATGCCTGTGAACCCAAACAGGCGGTGGCGGTGGCCAATCGTTTGGTGGATTTTGATCATGTGCAGGTGGTGATCGGTCACTTTTGTTCCTCTTCTACCATGCCCGCTTCCGAAGTGTATGCCGATGCTGGAGTCTTGATGATCACACCAGCCTCTACCAATCCCATGGTAACCGAGCGTGGTCTGCCCACGGTTTTTCGTACTTGCGGGCGCGACGATCAACAAGGGGCGGTGGGTGCCGATTTTATCGTGCAACAACTCAAAGCTAAAAAAATTGCCGTCCTCCATGACAAAGACACCTATGGCCAAGGATTGGCCGATGCCATGAAAGCGCGACTCTATGAACTGGGAGGCAAAGAGGTGCTTTACGACGGTATCACCAGAGGCGAAAAAGATTTTAACGCTTTGGTCACCAAACTCAAATCCCTGCATGTGGATGCCGTCTATTTCGGTGGTTTGCACAATGAAGCCGGTCCCATGGTTCGACAAATGCGCGAGCAGGGGCTCAACGTCCCCTTTATCTCTGGGGATGGGATCGTTTCAGAAGATTTTGTCATTGCGGCGGGAGGAGCCCAATATGTTCAGGGGGTCTATATGACCTTTGGGGCCGATTCCCGTAAAATTCCGTCTGGGGCGCAAGTGGTGGAACGGTTTCGCAGTCAACATTATGAACCCGAGGGATACACCCTTTACTCTTATGCCACGTTGCAATCCATTGCCCAGGCCATCACCGCCACGGGCAGTACCGATGGGATAACATTGGCCGATTGGCTGCACAAAAATACGACGCAAACGGTGATGGGGCCAAAAAAATGGAATGCCAAAGGGGATTTGGAAATTTCTGATTATGTGATGTATCAATGGGATAAACAGGGCAAATATGCCGAAGTTGATATGACTACGCATTGATGATCTCCTCTTTCTTATCACACATAGACCCCAATATCCTCCTGCAACAGGTGGTCAATGGGCTGGTTTTGGGATCTATATATGGGTTGATCGCCATAGGTTACACCATGGTTTACGGCATCATTGGCATGATCAATTTTGCTCATGGTGAAATCTATATGATTTCCGCTTATTTGACGGCCATTTTTTTGACGGTTTTGACCTTTTTTGGTTTGCAGTCGGTGCCTGTTTTGTTGTTCTTCACTTTGTTGGCCACTTTGGTTTTTACCGCTCTTTATGGGTGGGTGGTGGAACGAGTGGCCTATCGACCGTTGCGCAACTCCACCCGTTTGGCCCCTTTTATCAGTGCCATTGGCATCTCTTTGGTCTTGCAAAATTATGTCCGTTTGAGTCAGGGAGCTCGCAATCAAGGGGTTTCGGCCCTCCTGGAGGGGAGCTTTCGACTTTCGGTCACCAATACCGGCTCCTTTGTGCAGATTACCTACGTTCAGGTGCTTATTGTCGTTGCGGCCTTTTTGGGGATGGGGATTTTGACCTTTATCATCGGTCAAACTCCTCTGGGGCGGGCCTGTCGAGCCACCCAACAGGATCGGGTTATGGCGCAAATTTTGGGGGTGGATACCGATCGCATTATCTCGATTGTTTTTGTCTTGGGGGCCGCTATGGCCTCTATTGCTGGCGTTTTGGTGACCCTTAATTATGGTTCTTTTGATTTCCACATCGGTTTTATCGCGGGCATTAAGGCCTTTACCGCAGCGGTTTTGGGAGGCATTGGTTCGTTGCCTGGGGCTATGTTGGGAGGATTGATTTTAGGGGTGTTGGAATCTTTTTTCTCTGGTTTTGTCAATACCGACTATAAAGATGTTTTCGCCTTTTCCATGTTGGTTTTGTTCCTTATTTTTCGTCCTAGCGGCTTGTTAGGGGTTCCCGAGGTGGAAAAAGTGTGATGCTAAGAACTCTGACAAATGCCCTAAGGAGAGGCGGGGTGGCGTTGCTTTTGTTTATTCCGATCACGGGTGTTTTACTCAATGGGTACGATTTTGCCTTCAATTGGCAGCGTCCTTTTGGGTTGGCTGGTCTGGTTTTTGTGGTCTTTTTTATATTTTCAGTTCTGAAAGAAAAATGGCCAGTTGGTTTGCATGTTACATTTAATTTTACAAAAATAGATACCCTCTTTTGGGTTTTTGTGCCGATTTTTGTGTTGGCTTTACCCTTTTTTTTAAATAAATATTGGCTCAACGTGGCCATTTTGGCGTTGATTTATGTTCTGTTGGGGCTTGGTCTTAATATTGTAGTGGGTTTGGCGGGTCTGCTTGATTTGGGGTTCGTGGCTTTTTATGCCGTTGGTGCCTATAGCTATGCCTTGGGCCACCTCTATTTGGATTTAAATTTTTGGGCGGCCATTCCCTTCGGAGCGTTGTTGGCGGCCCTCTTTGGGATGGTCTTGGGCTTTCCGGTTTTGCGTCTGCACGGCGACTATTTGGCTATTGTCACCTTGGGGTTTGGGGAGATCATTCGTCTGGTTTTAAACAATTGGGGTCAATTTACCGGTGGACCCAATGGTTTGCAAACCCCTTTTCCCACCTTTTTTGGCCTGGAGTTTAGTCGGCAAGCCAGAGAGGGTGAAATTCTCTTTCATCACTATTTTAATCTCGCTTATTCGCCTATCCATCGATACCTTTTTATCTATTTAGTGTTGCTCTTGGTCGTGGCTGGTATGGTTTTTTTTGTCGGTCGACTCAAAAAAATGCCCTTGGGTCGTTCTTGGGAGGCCTTGCGTCAAGATGAAATCGCCTGTCGTTCGTTAGGGATCAACCATGTCACCGTTAAATTGTCCGCTTTTGCCATGGGAGCCATGGTGGGCGGGATGGGAGGTGTCTTTTTTGCCGCGTCGCAAGGGTTTGTCAACCCCGCCTCTTTTACCTTTTTTGAGTCGGCCCTTATCTTGGCCATTGTCGTTTTGGGGGGGATGGGGTCCATCAGGGGGGTGATCAGTGCCGCCTTGGCCTTGACTATTTTACCAGAACTGTTGCGGGATTTTGCCGACTTTCGGGTTTTAATCTTTGGTTTGGCCATGGTGGGCATGATGGTTTGGCGTCCGAAGGGATTGTTAAATAGTAGGCGACGTTTTTTTTCCCTGGAGTCGACATGAACGTGCTTTCTGTTACCAATCTTTCTATGCGTTTTGGCGGAATCATGGCATTAAATCAGGTGAGTTTTGCCGTGAGTCAAGGCTCTATTACGGCTTTGATCGGCCCCAATGGGGCGGGTAAGACCACCGCTTTTAATTGCATTACCGGATTTTATCAAGCCACCCAGGGGGAGATTCAACTCCATCTGCTGGATCATACAGTGGATATTCGGCGCATTTTGGGTCAACCTTTTGTTTGGCAAGATTTGGTTCAACCGGGGCGTGTGGTTAAAAAATTGTTTTATAGATGGTTCGGCGGTTCGCACTTGGTCAACCGAGCGGGTGTGGCGCGTACTTTTCAACATGCGCGCCTGTTTCGTGAGATGACGGTCCTGGAAAATTTGTTGGTGGCGCAAAATCGCAGTGTCAATTGCAACCCCCTGGCCGGATTGTTTGCCACCCGTTCTTTTCGGCACGCCGAAGCGCAGGCCATACAAACCGCCGCCCAATGGTTGCACTTTATGGGATTGAAAGGGGAAGCCAATCTGTTGGCCGGGGCGTTGCCTTATGGCCACCAAAGACGACTGGAGATCGCCCGTGCCTTGTGTACCAAACCCAAGCTTATTTGCTTGGATGAACCAGCGGCGGGGTTAAATCCCATTGAGACAAAAGAGCTGTGTGAGTTAATTCGTCGCATTCGTGATATGCACCATATTTCGGTGTTGTTGATTGAGCATGACATGAGCTTGGTGATGGAGATTTCCGACCATGTGGTGGTGTTGGATCATGGGGAGGTGATTGCCTCTGGGACACCAGAACAGATTCGTCGTGATCCAAAGGTTTTGGAGGCCTATTTGGGAACGGCCCAGGTGGGGGATGCGTGATGATGTCAAGTGGCTGTCAGGAACCGTTATTGGTATTGGAAGAGGTAGACGCCGCCTATGGTCCGGTGCAAGCCTTGACAGGGGTCTGTTTAAAGGTTTTTACGGGTGAAATTGTCACGTTGATTGGGGCCAACGGGGCTGGAAAATCCACTTTGTTGATGACTCTGTTTGGCATTCCTCGTCCGCAGCGGGGGCGGATTTTGTTTCAGGGAGAGGATCTTTCTTATGTTCCGACCCATCAATTAAGTCGGCTTGGTCTCTCTTTGGTGCCAGAGGGACGGCGCGTTTTCCCTGGGATGACGGTGGTTGAAAATTTGGAAATGGGTGGGATCGGTCTGGAGTCGGTTATGCCTTTAGAAGAAATTTTTGCACTGTTTCCAAAATTGGCCGAGCGGCGACGGCAGCGGGCGGGAACGCTTTCGGGTGGGGAGCAACAAATGTTGGCCATTGGGCGGGCGTTGCGCAGTCGTCCCAAGTTGTTGCTTTTGGATGAACCGAGTTTGGGATTGGCCCCTTTGATCATTCGTCAAATTTTTAATACCCTTGGGCAGATTGTTCAAAGCGGTGCGACTATTTTTCTGGTAGAACAAAATGCCAATCAAGCGTTGCGGTTGGCCAATCGCGGGTATGTGTTGGTGAATGGACAGATTCAATTGGCTGGGGAGAGTGGACAACTGCTCAGGGATCCTCTGGTGCGTCGGGCTTATTTGGGAGGGGATTGAAAAATTGCGGGGCGGGGAACCGCCTCTTAAGTCTTAAAAAAAAAGAGGGGGTCTGGGGGATTCATCCCCCAGGGTTTGGCCGTTGATTTTTTTTGCCCGCAGGGCATCATGTACATGTATCGGAAAAATAAAAATCAAGACCTTGGGGGGCGGAGAACCGCCCCCCAATACCCCCCACCCTTTTTTTTAGGGACTCTGGGGGATTCATCCCCCAGGGTTTGGCCTTTGATTTTTTTTGCCCGCAAGGGCATTATGTTCTGACTTTATGAGCGGAAGGTGGTGTTTTCTGAAACAATTTTCTTTATTTGCGACCTCCCCACGAGGGGTGGCACAACTTCTCGTTAGAGAACTGACCGATCTGGGCGCAGGACGGGTGCGTGAGACTTCGGCGGGGGTCTCTTTTCGAGGCGATCTGGAACTGGCCATGCGGGTTTGCCTGTGGTCGCGACTGGCCAATCGGGTGCTGTTACAATTGAAGCAGGTGCCTGCCAATCATTCCCAAGAGCTTTATCAAGGGGTGCAGCTGATTGATTGGCGAGAACATGTGCGTCCAAATGGATCGTTATTGGTGGATTTTATCGGGGTCAACGCCACCATTCGCCATACCCATTTTGGGGCTCAAGTGGTGAAAGATGCGATTGTGGATCAGTTTCGCCAATTGAATTTAGAGCGGCCCAATGTTCGAGTGGATGGACCGGATTTGCGCATAAATGTCCGTTTGCGTGGAGATCAGGCGACCATCGCCGTGGATCTTTCCGGGGAAAGTCTGCATCGGCGTGGCTATCGGGTCGATGGCGCGGCACCAGCCCCATTAAAAGAAAATTTGGCGGCGGCACTTTTGACGTTGGCGGGATGGCCGGAAATATTGCGCCGTGGTTTGGGCTTTTTTGACCCTATGTGTGGTTCGGCCACTTTGCCGATTGAGGCCGCTTTGATGGCGGGTGATGTGGCTCCTGGCTTGGGACGGGGGCGGTTTGGATTGCAAACTTGGTTGGGTTATGATCCCCTGCTTTGGGAAAAATTGTTGGTTGAGGCTGAAGATCGGGCCCAAGCGGGCCAAGGGCGAATTCCGGCTATTGTTGGGTGTGATCGGGATCCAAAAATGGTTCAAATGGCTAGGGGATATGTGGATGCGGCGGGATTGAGCGGAAAAATTAAAATTTTTCCAGGCGAATTATCGCGTTTGCATCTGCCCAATCCAACTCCAGGTTTGCTTTTGGTCAATCCCCCGTATGGAGAACGGCAAAACGAATTGGACGATTTGGTACCGTTATATCAAGGATTGGAGCTTTTTTTAAATCGTTGCCCCTTGGAAACCCGCATCGGTGTTTTTACCGCTCTTCCTCATCTGCTCCAAGATTGGAAAATGCCTGTCACGCGCGCTTTTGAATTATTTAATGGGGCGATTCCTTGTCAATTGGTGCTCTATACCCGTACACAACCCAAAGTGGCGGGCGTTTATGAACAAGAGTCCATTCAAGAAGATCCAGGCGCACCCATGTACGCCAATCGCTTGCGGAAAAATTTTAAACATCTTTCCAGTTGGGCACGTAAAAACCATATTCACTGTTTTCGAGTCTATGATGCCGACATCCCAGAGTATGCCGCTGCGGTGGATCTTTATGAAAATTGGCTCTGTGTACAAGAGTATCGGGCTCCAGTTGGGGTGGATCAGGAGAAGGCCCGGCTGCGTTTGCAAACCATTCTGTCTGTGACACCTGACATTTTAGGAGTCCCGGCAGAGAATGTATTTTTAAAAGTGCGACAACGCCAAACCGGCGGCAAAGCCCATGTTCCGAGGAGTAACAATGGCAAATTTTATCCTGTGCGGGAGCAGGATTTGCAATTTTTGGTCAATTTTGTTGATCATCTGGACACCGGATTGTTTTTGGATCATGCGCCCACGCGGCGTTTATTACGTCAGTTGGCCCAAGGGCGGCGGTTTTTAAATCTATTTGGTTACACGGGAACGGCAACGGTTGCGGCGGCGGCGGGTGGGGCGGTGAGTACGGTGACGGTGGATCTTTCCAATACCTATTTGGATTGGGCCAAACGCAATATGGGGTTAAACGGATTTTCTGGCGCGGAACACCGTTTTGTTCAAGCGGATTGTTTGGCATGGCTTTTGGAAGAGTCGCAAAAATCTCGGTTTGATCTTATTTTTTTGGATCCCCCGACCTTTTCCAACTCCAAACGGATGAAAAACGCCTTTGAGTTGCAGCAAGAGCATGTTCATTTAATTCAGTCGGTTTTGCGTTTTCTGTCTCCGAATGGTGATCTTATTTTTTCCAATAATTATCGCTATTTTAAAATGGATTTGGCGCAGTTGCCCAGCAATCTCGAAGTGACCAATATCACAGCTTCTACCTTGGATTTAGACTTTCGCAACAATCCCAGAATTCACCACTGTTGGCGAATTCGCTATCGTTAGATGTTTTTGTTTTTTAAATAGGGAGATAACTCGTGTCCGAAAACAATAAATTCCGCCTAGTAACCCGCAGTGATTTCGATGGTTTGGTCTGTGCGGCAATTCTTAAGGAGTTAGACTTGGTGGATGAAATTAAATTTGTCCATCCTAAGGATATGCAGGATGGCAAAATTGCCATTGATAGCCGCGACATTACGACCAATTTACCCTATGTGGAAGGGGTGCATTTGGCCTTTGATCACCATTTGAGCGAGACCGTGCGGCGTGGGGTTGCAAAACCAGAAAATCATATCATTCATCCCGATGCTCCTTCAGCTGCACGGGTGGTTTATGATTATTATGGAGGAAAATCGGCTTTTCCACGTATTTCAGACGCGCTCATGGCGGCGGTGGACAAAGGCGATGCGGCGCAATTTTCCAAAGAGGAGATTTTGCATCCCGATGGTTGGAGTTTATTAAATTATTTGATGGATGCCCGAACAGGTTTGGGTCGTTTTCGCAATTTTAGGATCTCCAACTATCAATTGATGATGCAGCTGATTGATGAATGTCGCCGATTAAGTATTGAGCAAATTATGGAGCTTCCCGATGTTAAAGAACGGGTGGATCTTTATTTTGAGCAGGAGCCAAAGTTTAAAGAACAACTTTTAACTCTGTCCAAAGTGCATAAAAATTTAGTGGTTTTGGATTTGCGTAACGCCGATCCCATTTGGGCGGGCAATCGATTTATGATTTATGCCCTGTTTCCTCAATGCAATGTTTCCATTCATGTCTTGTGGGGATTTCAAAAGCAAAACGTGGCGTTGCCTATTGGTAAATCGATTGTTAACCGTAGCAGTAAAATTAATGTAGGGGAGTTGGCTTTAAAATATGGGGGCGGTGGTCATATGAATGCTGGGACGTGTCAGGTTGCGACCGAGCAAGCCGAACAAGTGTTGAGTGAGTTGATTGAATTTATCACGGAGGCGGGTTGATAGGTTTAAAATGTGTCGAAAAATGAAGACCTTGGGTGGCGGAGAATCGCCCCCCCAAGGTTTTAAAAAAAAGAGGGGGTCTGGGGGATTCATCCCCCAGGGTTTTGCTTTTGACTTTGCTTTTGAATTCGGTTTTGCTTTCTTCAAATAGCAGGGGGGTTGGGGGATGCAATCCCCCAAGGTCTTGTTTTTGATTTTTTTATCTGAACGGTTACATTTTTTTTGTCCGCAGGTCATCCTTTCCCCGGCGATTTGGGGGTACCACCACATTTAAGTGTGGACGATGAACGCGTGCCTGAACAAAAATCAAAAGCAAAACCCTGGGGGCAATCCCCCAGACCCCTTTTTTTTTTAAATCAAAAAACAGACGACCACGGTTAAGTGTGGTGGTAGCGATTTAGGAGCTCCCCCCACTTCGAGGTTTATCCATCACCTCTTTAAAAATCCCATGGGTGAGGACCATTCCGAAAAAGGCTTGTTTACCATGCAGGTTCAAAGCGATTCCCTCTGCGGAACAACGGATCACTTGACATGGAAAAATATGCGTCTCTCCCGACATGGTCAACTCCAACACCCCTTGTTGTCCTCGAATTGGACGTTCAAAATTTGGATGATCTGGGACAAAAAACACCCCACTTAAACTTACATCTCGTGTAGAACCTATGATTTGGATCTCCTCGTCACATTTGAAGACCATTTGGACTTGGTAGCCCTGCCGCTGCCATTGCCGATTTTTATTGATGGCTTGCGGTTTTTTACGCATAGAGGTTTGTGAGTCATTTTCGTTTGTCATGCAAGTGCCTTTTAAAAAATAATTTATGTTGAAGGCAATGGGCTGTATTTTGGAACCATTCGAATCCGAAAGGATAATTTGATTTTGCTTGAATAAGAATGGCTGTAATGTTGTCTGCACCCCCTTTATGATTAGCCATATGAACGAGCTGTTGGACATTTTTGTTCATATTATAAATCCATTTACTTTGAAGGATGGTTTGTATCTCCTCATCCAGGAGCATATCGGTCAAGCCGTCTGAGCATAATAAAAAAAGGTCTTCTGTGTGGATAGAAAATTGGTCGATGGTGGGATTGATTTGCGTTGCGCTGCCCATGGCTTGACTAAGGGTATGCGGACTGACCACCTCACGGGCTTGGGCACTGGAGTGTCCTTGGTTGAGTAGATCTTGGTACAAGGTATGGTCTTTGGTAAGACACTCCAAGGAGTGACCACGCAAACGGTATAAACGACAATCTCCCACATGGGCGACGGTGACGTGTTGGTGTTGAAACAAAGCCAGAATGACCGCAGAACCCATGCCTTGGTATTGAGGTTGACTGAGCGAGAGTTGATGGATGGCCAGATTGGTTTCTATAAAAATTTGGCGAATCTGTTCTGGAAGGAGTGGTTGGGTATTTTGATGTATGAGCTTATCAAGCAAGGTGACAGTCAGAGAACTGGCGATTTCACCGGCCCGATGTCCTCCAATTCCATCGGCGACCATCGCCAAGCCGCGCACGGGATCACAGAGATAGCGGTCTTCATTTTTGGTTCGTTGGCGACCGGTATCCGAAAGAGCTGCCATGGACCATCTGTTTTTAGATGTCATCAGGGTTTTCTCGGCAAAGTTTTAAAACAGGTGACCAAAGCTTTGGCGATATACCCTCCCTTTTGATATCGGTTTTCGGGATCTTTTTCAAGTATTTTATTCATAATATCTTCCAGGCATGGTGGAAGATCGGGACGCAAATCGGTTAATTTGCGATGTGGTTCCTGAGTGATCTGGAACAATAAATTGGCCATATCTTTGGCCTGGAACGGCAGCGTTCCGGTTAATAATTGGAAGAACATCGCACCTAATGAGAAAAAATCGGAGCGACCATCAACGGTTTTACCGCTGATTTGTTCGGGGGACATATAATATGGGGTGCCCATGATAAATCCGGTTTTGGTCTTGGTTCGTCCACCCTCGGTGAGACGGGCAATACCGAAATCAGTCACCTTGATGGTGTTAGAGGAGGGCTCATACATAATATTAGCGGGTTTTATATCGCGATGGACGACATCGTTTTGATGGGCATAATCGAGTGCCAAGGCCACTTTAGCGATGATATTGATCAGTTGTGGGAGAGGTAAGAGATGATTGGGTTTGGTATAGCGTTCCAGATCGTGGCCTTTGAGCAATTCCATGGCGATATAGGCCAAATTTTGTTCTTCGCCGGTATCGAAGATGGTGACAATATTGGGGTGGTTGAGGCGACCCGCGCTTTCAGCCTCACGAAAAAACCTTTTTTTGGCCTCTTCCAACTCTTGTCCTTCGAATTCGTTTTGGAGGGAGAGGGTTTTGATGGCAACGGTGCGGTGGATTTTGGGATCTGATCCTTCATAGACCGTGCCCATGGCCCCTTTGCCAAGCTCTTTTTCGATCACATAGCGGCCGAGCATGGGTTTTTGGACTTCGCCAGATTCGTCCAGCAGTTCTGTGATGCCCATTGTATGGGTGCCACCGTTTAAAACAACGGTATTATCCAAGGATGTAGAGCGTTTGATGCGTTGTGAGACGTCGCGATATTGGGGATGATGGTCGTGGATATACTGGTAGACCCACGCGGCTTTCCCAAATTGGCGTCGGCGTTCAAAATCCAATCCCAAGTTATAAAGAATCTCCAGCATGGGGGTATCCACGGGGCATTTTCGAAATTTTTCAAAAGCCAAATCCAATTGTCCCTGGCCTTGAAAGGCCAAGCCGAGCATGCGATTGCTTTCGGCGGATTCGGCATCAGAGCGTAATTTGCCTTTTTCTGTGATTAAAAATCGTTTGGTGGTCACAACAAAATAGCCCGTGATCAGAAGTACAAGCGGCCCCATAAATTGTAACCACAGGGATTGGTTGAGCATCAAATATAAATGTATAAAGAGTAAAAAGAGGGCCACAGCCAAGGTCCAAATGGCCCCGGCTGAGGCATTTAATCTGGGGAGAAAGGCCCAAATATAGAAAAAAATGGTAAAATAGACCCCTCCCTTGGCATAATAGCCCCAACTGGGTATGACAAAGGCATTGGTATTGAGGATACTGGTAATGGCATGAGCAAGGATTTCTACGGTTGCCATGGCTGGAGAGATAGGAGTGGGTCGAAAATTACCAATACCCATGGCCGTAGGACCGATGAGAACAATTTTGTCCTGATATTTTGTAGCTGGAATTTTACCAGTAAAAACATCAAAAAAGGAATCGGTGGTGAAGGTAGGGCCTTCTGTTTCGTTTTGATAAAACAAGGGTCGCATACGAAAATGATCATTGGTGCGAATTTTTAAATTTCCCAAACGGATGATTCCTTGTTCTTCAAAATGGATATCTTTAGGCTTTAGGTTGAGGGTCATGGCAGAAGTGATGAGGGCTATGGATGGATAAAAGGCCCCATAATAGCTCATGACCAGGGGGAGGGAGCGCACACCGCCATCGATATCGATGTCATGATTGAGAATTCCCATTCCAGCAGCCTCTTGGCCCAGGCTGGCGATGGGGGGTAAGGCGGATTGGGTGATGGTGGGCATCTCTTTTTCTTGTAACGACATGACAGGAGCCGGAATGGAAAAACGTTGTACATATTCAGGCAGATCATGCTCTGGGTTGCCACGGGGATCTCCCGGGTTTAAAGAGAGTGCCAACAGGACATTTTGGGCGTTATGAAGGGCGTTGGCCAGTTGTTGATCGGAGTTAAGGCTTTGAACCCCTGCACTCAAAAGGCTTTCTAAATCGCGGATCTCTTGGGCCAGGAGTGGATCAAATTTATTGTTTTTATCGGCGGGGGACGCGAATATTTTTTTCAGACGGGACTTTTTAAGATATTCCAAAGAGTTGAGCAGCGGAGAGAGTCCAGGGTCAATTTGCGATTCCGGGAAGAGGACGGTATGGGCGATGACTTTGGGTTTGCCCAGGGTCAAATAATGGATCATTTTGGCATGAATCTGCCGAGACCAGGGCCAACGTCCTAAGTTGGCAATGCTCTGTTCATCAATGGCGATGATCGCGATTGGATTGTTTAGAAGGGGACGCGAACTGGCCTGAACACCCCAGTCATAGGCTGTCCGTTCCAGCCCTTGAATGAGGAGAGTGCTGTAATCGGTCAAGATGAACAGAAGGGTGAGAAGAAGTGCGACAAACCAATTGTGCCGCCAAAATCCAGTATTCATAGCCCCATATTTTATATTTAATTTATCATGAGTGCTATCTTTTATTTATGCAGTCGTACAATTTGAGTGAACGCATCAGGAGTGGCTTATAGTTTTAATCGACGGTCACTTTTTTTAGGAGGAACAGCGACCGTCGATTGTTCGACAGAATTGGTTCCCGGTAATCGATTTCGATGATGGGATAGCGAGGGTTGAGTGGTTTTAAGTAACGTCGTCCACCGTCCATGATGAGTTGTTTAAAGGTGGCATTATCTTCGCCAAGGAGGCGTACCACGACAAAGGCGTTATTGCATGGTTGGAGGGATGGATCAACGAGGATGATGTCTCCATTGGAAAATTCGGTTTCCATAGCGTCGCCACTTACCTTCAGGGCAAAGGTCGAATCGTTGACTTGTGGTCCCAAGTGGACATAATCTATATTGGCTTGGGGATTTGTCAGTCGTTCACCCGCTTCAGACCAGGACAAGAGTGGAATTTTGGCAGACTCAGAGGATTCGCTCTGTGCTTGATTATTTAAAGAAGAACGGGATGTTGAATATTTTCTTTCATTTTCTGCTACATGTTGTCTGGATATATGTGTTTGGGGTGAGGTGGCATTTTGGGTGGTGATGGTCATATCTCCCCGTCCGGTTTCGAGCCAGACAGGGTCGACCCCGCAGGTTAGAGCAATGGTGACGGTTTTGCGGGAGGATTTGGATCGACCGCATTCGAGCTTGTGGACGGCAGTTTGACTAATACCAACCATGTCAGCAAGTTCTTTTTGTGTCAATCCGGCTAGTTTTCTGGCGTTTTGGATGCGATCGCCTAAATGTTCATGAGTCACTAGATTCATATTGGCATCTTTCTTTCTGTTTTTTTGAAGTAAAACGTTTTAACGACGGTTTGGTGGTCAAAGAATGGGATGAATGATTAATATAAATATTAGATGGATTGATTTAAATAAAAGTTCCTTCCTAATTTTTTTTATTGGTAATTTATTAAGATTCATTAAAATGGCCAGTTTTTATTGGACGTGGTATTTTTTTGGAGTAGTGTTATATTTATTTTATTGGATTCAAGTGATAAATTGGTCGGTTGCATGTGGGCGATATTTTTGATGATCCGTTTTTTTACAAGTATTATGTATTTTTCATCCTGTTTTTTAGTTTAACATGGTTTTTATAAATAATCTAAAAAATTCATTTAAATTACGTTAAAAATGAAAAAAATTTTTTTAAAATTTATTTTTTAATATACCATTTTAATGACTTAAGGTTAAAAAAATAAAAATAGATATATGAGATGTAAAGATGAAAATAATTTTAATTTATGGGCGAATATTTTTCTATTAAATAATTTTATCCCTATATAATGGAATTCAAATACCATTAACATTTTGAATTTTATAAATTAATATTTATTGGTTGTCAAGACTAAGTAAAAAATATGGGAAAGTTTTTTTTAAAAAAACGATATCGGACCAAAAAAAATACCGAAAATGCGCACTCAATATAATGCAATCCATTGAGTGGATTGATTTGTGGTACGGATAAAATGGTCTACGGCTCAATGAATGTTTAGCAAATGAAACAAACCACTCTATTCCTGCATGGTTTGGATAGAATGGATATATAGGGCGCAGTCGGATTTCTTTTCTTTGCTCGGAATCTTTTAACATGATCTTAAAAGAAAGGTGACCCAAATGAGAACCGCACGAAATAGAAATAGTGGTGTTGCTACTGGTAAAAATAGACCAGAAAAGCTGATCGAAATTGTTCAAACAGCGCGTCAGAGTATTGAGGAGCGTATGGGGGGATACCGTCAACGTTCTTTAGAAATCCATCCTTTAGTCTGTGCCCGTTGTGGTCGGACCTTCTCATCCGATAATTTAATCGAACTCACCGTCCATCACAAAGATCATAATCACGAAAACAATCCGGCCGATGGTAGCAATTGGGAAAATCTTTGTATCTATTGTCATGATAACGAACATGCCCGTTATCTGGAGCATTCCCAGGCTGGAAAATGGGTGGGAGAGACTAGTACAGAAAAAAAATTTTCCGCCACTTATAACCCATTTGCTGATTTGAAAAGCCGTCTGGAGAACGCCTCCTCCCCAACAAAGAAATGATGCCTTTTGGGTTAAAAAGGGTGGGGGCGGTTCTGGGGCCTTCAAGGTCTTTTGTATTTGACTCGCATAACACATACCTTTGACAAACAGTTTGCATCGACATAAAGTAAGAAGACCGTCATCTATGCGTGGTTAGCTCAGTTGGATAGAGCGTTGGCCTCCGAAGCCAAAGGTCGCTGGTTCGAATCCAGTACCGCGCGCCAAATTTATTAATGTATCGGAAAAATAAAAATTAAGACCTTGGGGGGGGGCGGAGAACCGCCCCCCAATACCCCCCACCCTTTTCTTTTAATTCTTAAAAAAAAGAGGGGGTCTGGGGGATTCATCCCCCGGGGTCTGGCTTTTGATTTTTCTTTTGCCTGTAGGGTATCCTATTCTTTCTCGTCAAAAAAGGAGACCTGATTCCGTCCATTTTGTTTGGAGTTGTAAAGTGCTTTATCTGCCATTTTTATCAAGTCCAATGATCTCTCTTTGGCGGTTGGAATAACAGAAGTGATGCCAATGCTTATGGTGACATGATCGGATATCTTCGATTGTGCATGGGGAATTTTTAAGGCTCGAACGGCTTCCAAAATGCGATTGGCGGCTGCCCATCCGCCATTCTTGCCGGTTTCTGGTAGAATACAGGCAAACTCCTCTCCACCATATCGGGCCGCGAGATCTACCGTGCGCGGCATGGCCTCTGATATCGCTTTGGCCACTCTTTTGAGACAAACATCCCCTTCCTGGTGACCGTAGTGGTCGTTATAGAGTTTAAAATGGTCGATATCCATGAGAATAAGGGAAAAAGGGTGTTGATAGCGCATAGAGCGCTCCCATTCGTAATCCAGAAATTGGTTGAAACGGCGGCGGTTTGGTATACCGGTAAGGCCATCCAAAATGGCCAGACGTTCCAACATATCTCCTCGATATTTCAGTTGGATGTGGGTTTTGACTCGAGCTAAGGTGATGAGCGGACTGAATGGCTTGGTGATGTAATCGACGGCACCACTCTCAAAACCCTTGGCTTCATCCTGCTCTTCACTCTTACAGGTTATAAATATCACAGGGATGTGTCGGGTTGTTATGGAATCTTTAATTTTGCGACAAACCTCATAGCCATCCATTCCTGGCATCATAATGTCTAATAGAATGAGATCTGGTAGAGGTTCTTTTTCGATACGTTTGAAAGCCTGTTCACCATCCTTGGCGGCAACGATTTGGTAATAGGGGCGCAATAGACCGACCAAAATATCTATATTGATTTTTTCATCATCTACAATAAGAATTTTTGGCTGTTTATCCTTTATGTCCATTTAATAGACTCTCTTCCGTTTGTATAGCTTTAGGTATTATATTTCTAGTAGTGTCAAAATTTTATGAAAAGTTTTTCGGGCATCTTCGAAATCATAATCGTCGATTTGCGATGCCAACGTTTGTATCTCCTTTGAGATTTCCGTATGGCTCAACAAGGCTTGTGCCTCCTTCACCAGTTCCAAAGCGTCAGAGTCTCCATCGTCAATGAGATTGGAAAGTTTTTTGAAGAGAGGAGCGAGACGCTCTTTATTCATATTTTGAGAGTGAACAGGTGGCTTGTTTTCCTCGTTTTGTGGCGATTCAGGTTCCATGAAGAGTGCTTTTAAGGCCAGCATCATGTGTTGAATACCCTCCTCCATGGTTGGTAGAATCGTTTCCATTTGAGTTAAATTTCGATCTTTAATAGAGGTTTCAAGTTGTACAGAGAGATCGTGTAACTCTTTGGCACCTATCGTACCAGCCACGCCTTTGAAAGTATGGATCAGCCGCTCAGCGACAGGAAAATTTCCTTGATGGGTCTCCATACGAATCTGCTCGACAATGTTTTGGTTTCGTTTGTAGACATTTTTAAGGATTTTAAGGTAAAGTTGTCTATTGCCATTTAAATTTTTCAGACCCGTTTCTATCTCCACGCCATGCAAAGTTTCCGAAAGATGGATCGTTTTTTCGATTATCGTTGCGTGGGTGGAATCTGCGTTCTCTATAGATTGATTGGCGTTATCTATTATGGGAAAATTGGATGTTGCAGATGGTGCACACTCTTTTGGTTTGATAAACTGCCTTAATATTTTGAACATGGTCGGGGGATGGATGGGTTTACTGATATGTTCATTCATGCCAGCCGCAATACATTTTTCACGATCGCTGACCATGGCGTTGGCGGTCATGGCGATGATCGGTAGATGTGTGAAAATGTGTTCGCAACGGATGGCCCGTGTGGCGGCGTAACCATCCATGACTGGCATTTGAATATCCATCAAAACCGCATCAAAATTTTGGGTTTTAATGGCATTGAGGGCCTCTAGACCGTTATTTGCAATCTGGATAATCACTCCTTCCTCTTCCAAGAGTTCCTGGGCCACCTGCTGATTTATCTCATTGTCTTCCACCAGGAGGATGCGAGCACCGCTTAAGGACATGTGTTCTGTTTTTCTAAAAGAGGGCTGTTTTTCAGAATTATTGCGTAAAATATCCCTACCAGTGGCTGTCAAAATGGTTTCAAACATAAGAGATAAATTGACTGGTTTCATGAGAAACATGTCGATGCCAGCCCCTTCTGCCGCGAGCATAACATCCTCACGGGAGTAAGCTGTTACCATGATAATTTTTGGGATTTTGGTTTTTGGAAAACGTCTATTGATCTCTTTGGCCGCTTTAATGCCATCCATTTCTCCCATTTTCCAATCTAAAAATACCATGTCGAATGGTCTATCCGCACCAAAGGCACGCTCCATTTCGTATAAGACCTCTTCGCCAGATGAGACGGCTGTCACATTAAAGGAGAAGGATTCCAGTGATGTTTGTAGAATTTCTCGGGCCACCGGGTTGTCGTCGGCGACCAATATCCGCAGCCCGACCATATCGTCTGAAGGGAGTCTAAACCGGCGCCGATCATTATCCTTGCGGACGAAATAGGCCAAAAAGTGAAATATACTCCCCTTACCCGGTATACTCTCCACCCAAATTTGTCCATCCATCATTTCGACAAGGCGTTTAGAGATAATCAGTCCAAGGCCAGTTCCTCCAAATTTGCGGGTGGTTGAGCTGTCCGCTTGGGAGAACGGTTTAAATAGACGGTCTAATTGTTCCTCACTCATGCCGATGCCGGTATCCTGCACCTTAAAGTGGAGAGCGACACGGAGATTTTCAATTTGCTTCAAATGGATAGAAAGAACGATGTCTCCTTTTGAGGTAAATTTAACGGCGTTGTTGGATAAGTTAATCAGTATTTGTCCTAAACGGAGAGGATCACCGATGAGATGGAGTGGTACGTCCTTATCGACATGGAAGCTAACCTCTACTCCCTTCTCTTCAGCCTTCATCGAAATTAAATTGGCCACATTATTCAAGACATCATCTAGATGGAAAGGGATGAACTCCATCGTCAATTTTCCAGCTTCAATTTTGGAAAAATCCAATATATCGTTGAGGATACCCAGTAAAGATTGGGCGGAATCGTGAACCTTGGTGATATAGTCTCGTTGTTTGTCGTCCAATTTTGTTTTTAAAGCGAGATGGGTCATACCGATGATGGCATTCATCGGAGTACGAATTTCATGGCTCATGTTTGCCAAAAAATTGCTTTTAGCATTGTTGGCAGCTTGTGCCAATTCTTTAGCTGTTTGAAGTTCTTGAGCTTGGTTGCGCAGCAAATGTTCCCTGGAGACTGTATTGGTGATATCTTGGATTTGGATAAAACAGTGACGCACCCCTTTTGCACACCGAATGGCCTTGATGAGTACCATCTGGCTCATTCGAGTGTTTTGTTCCGTTTTTTCTGAAGCGGTGTTCAGTGGAAAGGGGGTTGGATTCAAACGATGGGAGAGCATTGTAGGCAACCCGGAACTCAAGCTATTCTCGACGGCCCGTGCGATTCGAGAATTTTGCAACTCTGGGAAAACTTCGAAAAGAGGACGTTGTAAAACTTGTTCCGCTAACATCCCCGATCCCATTTCCATCCACTCATTCCAAAAGACAATCGTCTGTTTTGGATCAAGGATAATCGTCCCCACCGTACTTACGACCAGCGCATGCTTTAACAGTTCTTTATTCAGATCAAGCATGGTCATCTACCATTGTTTAAAGATCGGAAAGAATGACTTCTAATTGTTGTTTCAGAGTAACCATCGCCTGTTGGGAAAAAAGAAGAACGACAAATCCGCTCAGGGTATGTTGATAATTCTCTTCATCTCTGGTTTTAAAATCCATCATCAGCACAAAAGCACGTTCATCATCTTCGTTGTTGCCCCCCATCAGCGATTGTTTTTGAGCAGCCAGATGGGAAGAGATATCCAAAAGAAAGGGGCTACTCCCTTTTAGAAATTCAGCGGCTTGGAATTCAAATTCTAGGGTCATCATCTGGGTAAAACTGGCCAAAAAGGCGTTGAGAATGACGTTACCCACATCTAAAAGTGTCTCTTGCTCCAGTTCAGTCAAGACCTCCAGAGGCATATCTTCATGCAACAGGGTACGGACAAGTTCTAGGCTCTCCACCCCTGGGAAAATCAAGAGAGCTGTTCCGGTTAACTCTCCTTTAAAATTTTGCCGAACCGCAACCAATTTTTCATCTTGGTCGGCAACCAACATATGGGTGGCCTCTTCATAGGGGACGACTGTGAGTCTTGGAAGAGAAAGCAGAACTTCATTGTGGACCATTTGACTCAAAGAGTCTGCTGCCATACCCAGTCCCAAGTTAAAGAACTCCTTTAAGGCATCCTCTTCCAATTCACTTAACCTGAACATTTTTTTCTCCGTTACCATATTAGACATAAGTTTTATTTCTATGAGGTGACCGTGATGAAATAAGCAGGGCAGTCAAATCGTTGTGTGTACGGGTCAATAACCGATCGGTTAAATAAAATCGACCGGGAAGAAACGATCATTCATCTTTCAATAGTTCTATAAGCTCTTTAATTTTTTGCTGGTCAACTGGTTTTTTGACAAAACCAATGCCCATGGATTCCGCACGTATTTTCATGCGTTCTTGAATGTTGGCTGTCACCAAGTAAGTGGGTAAACGAGGGTGTCGATTTAAAATTTTTTCTGCGAGTTGCAAGCCATCCATGCCTGGCATGTTAAAATCGATCAGGGCGAGATGGATTGGTGTACTCTCCAGTTTAAGCAAGGCCTCGTCGCCATCTTTGGCTTCCAGAAGATGCCACTCTTTAAAATTGGTAGAAAAGAGCTTTCGAACGAGCATTCGAGCTAAACTACTGTCGTCCACAATCAAAGCCGTTTTTTGGTTCATTTTATGTAACCGTTCATCAAAGTAAAATTGTATCCTTGCAGGGACATAGTGCCCTGCGGGCAAAAAATTAAAAAAAAGGGTGGGGGGAATTGGGGGGCGGTTCTCCGCCCCCCAAGGTCTTGATTTTTTATTTTTCCGATACATGGACATAATGCCCTTGCGGGCAAAAAAAATCAAAGGTCAAACCCTGGGGGATGAATCCCCCAGACCCCCTCTTTTTTTTAAGAATTAAAAGAAAAGGGTGGGGGGGGATTGGGGGGTGGTTCTGGGCCCCCCAAGGTCTTGATTGTTATTTTTCCGATCCATTTAAATGGATCAACTCTGGCACATTAAGAAGAAAAGAGACGGTACCATCTGGTAATACGGTCATGCCAGCCAGAATGGATATGTGGGAAAATATCCGATTGAGTGGTTTGATCACTAAACTAGAAGGTTCTAAAATTTTTTCCACTTCAAGACCGAATATATTTTCTTCAACCTGCAACACCACGACATGCAGTGCTTGCTTTGTTTGTATCCGTTTCATCTCGTGTAACATGTTACACCTGTTGTCATGACAGGCCAAGGTTTTCTCTAATGAAATCAAAGGAAGCAATTTATGACGAACGCGCACCATAGGGTATTGCATTTTCCCTTCGATGTTTTTTTGAATCTCCTCTTTATAAAATGAGATTAATTCAACGATGTTGACCTGGGGGATAGCATATGTTTCTCCAGAACTTTTTACTAATAATGCCATGACGATGGCCATGGTTTGCGGAATTCGCATACAAAAGCGTGTTCCCAAATCGGGGGTACTGGAGATGGAGAGGGAGCCACCTACCTTATCCAAAGCGGTTTGCACCACATCCATGCCCGTCCCCCGTCCAGAAATTTTGCTGACCTGATCGGCCGTGGAAAAACCGGGAGTCATGATGAGTTTGAACAGATCGGACTCTTTCATTTCCGAGGCTTGGTCTGGAGTGATTAATTCTTGAGCCAAGGCCTTTTTGCGGACTTTTTCTACGTCGATGCCACGACCATCATCGGCGATTTCTAGGTAAATCTGGCCATGTTTTTGTTGTGCTGTCAGAGTGACACGTCCGATAATAGGTTTGCCCTTGTCAGTGCGATTTTCAGGTGGTTCAATCCCATGATCCACTGCATTGCGTATGATGTGACCCAACATTTCTTTGATGGAGACCAGGATCTGACGGTCCACCTCGGTCTCTTCTCCTTCTAGATCCAGGACCACCTTTTTTCCTGTTGCCACCGCCAAGTCTCGAACAAGACGGTGGTAACTGTTCCAAATGTGGCCGATGGGCTGTAGTCGGTATTGGAGAATTTCCTCTTGTAAACGATAGAGTTGGGCACCATGTCCTTCCAAAATGTGCTCTATTTGTTCGGGATTGTGGGCGATGATATATTTTAATTGGTTAAAGGTGGAGCTTAATTCGCTAACCAGATTCAAGAGGGTCTCCAGACGGTCAATAGAGAGGCGGATAGAATCCGAAGTGGTGTTGGGAGTTTCTGCACCGTTGCCTATTGAAGAAGAGAGAGGGGTTGTTGGCTCTTCTAAATGAAGCATAAATCCTTTCTTTTGATTTTTCGTATCAGCGCCCATTTCCTGGTCATTTTCACAAAATTCAAAAGGCATGGTCTCTTTGATTTTTTGTTCCAGGAGGAGCTTCTCAAGATTTGCGATTTGAGTGTGAAAGGGCTTGTCATCTTCAGAACCTTGTTGGTTAATTTTTTGTAGAGAAAGGCGCACGGAATCCAGAACTCCCAGCAGAGCACTACTCATCTTTTGGTTAAAAATGAGCGTTCCATCACGCAATTGATCTAGGAGCGTTTCAGCAGCATGGGTCAACTCTTCCAACCGCGTAAACCCCATCATTCGGCAATTGCCTTTGACAGTGTGCATGTCACGGAAGATGTTATTGAGCGTCTGACGTTCAAATGGATCGGATTCTAGATGTAAAATTCCCTGTTCAATTCGATCCAATGCCTCACGATTTTCGGAGAAAAACTCCTGCATAAGTTCTTTTTGTGTTTCTTCATCAAACATATATGATCCGATGACAATAAAATTCGGTGATGAGTTAAGGCGATAAAAGCCTTATTTAGGTACTGGGTTGCGATGATTCCGTTGTCAAAATGAATTTTAATGATGCGTTTATATGGAGACAATGGTTATTGTTGATACGATAGATCGTTTAAGTCGGTTGTCTTTGCAATAAAAAACACAAGCGTATCACCAACCGCTCCATCACCATCCACGCGGGCAGGAGACCTCCTTTGAGTTCTTTGTCGGCTTCTAGGCACTCTAAAAGGCCATCGGCTAGGCGGGCAGGGGAAAGACGGCGGCATTGGTTGAAGAAGGTGGATTCTTCTTTCCAAAATATTTTTAAAATGATGGCTATTTTTTTTTGTTCCTCTCGTTTATCCAACAATTGCTGACCTTTGGCTAGGCGTCGCAGGCGTTGAGCTAGAATGGCCAGCAGGGCCAAGGGTTCCTCATCTGCTTCCAAAAGTTTTTGCAGCAAAGTGATGGCTTGTTGGGCTTGCCCTTCGGTGACGCTGTCGGCCAATGTAAAGGGATTTAAAATCATGGTTTCACCGACAACAGCCAGCACCTCTTGCAGACTTATTTTGCGTTGTTCACCCATGAATAATTTTAATTTTTCTAACTCCTGAAAGGCGGCTTCAGAGTTGCCCTCCAGGCGTTGACACAAGAGGGCAACGGCTGGTGGTGCGATAGAAAAGCCACTTTGTGCCAATTGGGATTTTAACCAATTTCCCAGTTGATTCCCTTCGAGGGTGTAAAAGGGGACGCACCAAGCTGATGGGGAGTTTTCAAATTTTTTGCGTAATAAATGTTGGCTTTCCAAGGGACCCGCAATCGCCAAGAAAACTGTGGAGGGTGAAAAATGGTCTAGGTAACCAAGGACGCTTTTTTGGGTATGAAGGTCTAATTTTTCCGCCTCACGTAAAATGATCAAACGTTTTTCGCCCATGAAGGGGGGAGATTGACAGGCGGTTAGAAAGCGTTCCTCTTGTAAATCAGCTCCAAAAAAGGTTTCAACATCAAAATCGGCGTTGTCTTGGGAATTTTTTAAAACCGTTTTGGTGAATAATGTGGTTAACTCACGAATGATTCCTTGCTCTTGTCCGTAGAGTAACGCCGCTGGGGGCGGGCCGGATTTTTGTAGAAGAGATGGTACTTCTTGGCTTTTTAGTTTCATTTTTTGTAACCGTTCATATATTAACAAAAAAAAGGGGTCTGGGGGATTGCCCCCAGGGTTTTGCTTTTGACTTTGCTTTTGACTTTGTTTTTGACTTTGTTTTTGACTTTGTTTTTGACTTTGCTTTTGACTTCGGTTTTGCTTCCTTCAAATAGCAGGGGGGTTGGGGGATGCAATCCCCCAAGGTCTTGTTTTTGATTTTGTTTTTGATTTTGATTTTGTTTTTGATTTTGTTTTTGATTTTGTTTTTGATTTTGTTTTTGATTTTGTTTTTGATTTTGTTTTTGATTTTGTTTTTGATTTTGTTTTTGATTTTGTTTTTGATTTTGTTTTTGCTTTTGACTTTGCTTTTGACTTTGCTTTTGACTTCGGTTTTGCTTCCTTCAAATAGCAGGGGGGTTGGGGGATGCAATCCCCCAAGGTCTTGTTTTTGATTTTTTTTTATCTGAACGGTTACCATTTTTTTGGCCATCGAAAAATTTAAAAAAAGAGGGAACTTCGTAGAATTTTTCTTGTCATATTGAGCAAGTAGTACAAGCAAACAAGTTGGTTAGATGGATTTTTTCCTCTCCCATCTTGCGCCAGGGGAAACCATACATCCCCTCCTGTTTCCTCTGGCGTCTTTTTAATCTATTGGAAAAATAAAAATCAAGACCTTGGGGGATTGCATCCCCCAATCCCCCTGCTTTTTGAAGGAAGCAAAACCGAGGTCAAAAGCAAAATCAAAATCAAAATCAAAAGCAAAAGCAAAAGCAAAACCCTGGGGGCAATCCCCCAGACCCCTTTTTTTTTTTAATAATAAAATCAAAAAACAAATGACCACGGTTAAATGCGGTGGTACCAATTCCCTCCCTAGGGTATGTTTTTGTTCCTCGCCCGTTACTCTGAATAACTATCCCTAACAAGCACCACCAAGGCACTAACTAATTGGTCCAGAGCTTCTGATTGCGCCTCTTGGCGCGCGGCTTGATTGGTGGTCCCAGACGCGAGTTCATAAAAAGTCGCCGAACCCTGAATAGAGGGAAACTGAATGTCAGAAGGGGTTTCCTCTATGAAAAGAGTCGGCTTGACCGTCAGAATAATACGGTATTGGGCCGCACGTCCCTTTTGAGTTTGTACCAAAAGCGTCTGTTGTGGGGAATCCAGAAGTAGTTTTAAACGAATGCTTTTTTGTTGGGCAGAATCGCTTTGTCCCACCGATAATTGACGTTCGATTTTGGTCTGGAGGTGACGGGCCAAAACTGGAAGCCTTTGCGCCCCATCCCCTACGACTTGAACAGAACGGATAAAGGGTAACGTTTTTGGATTCTCTCCTGGAAAACGATACCCACACCCCGTCAGCAAAAAAATTAGGCACAAAGCAAACCAAGTTTGGTTCGTAAATCGAGTATGAAAAGTGGAACACATGTTTGTTAAGGGGATCATTCGGCCTCAATTGGTCACAAAATTGATCAAACGGCTGGGAACAACGATCACTTTATGAATTGTTTTTCCCTCTAATAGTTTGCAAATTTGGGGCAGGTTGCTAGCGGCTATTTCCATATCGGCCTGGGCCGTCTCCTTGGGGTGTGTGAGGGTGGCCCGCAGCTTGCCGTTGACTTGAACAACTATGGTGATCTCTTCCTGAACTAAAGACAGAGGATCGGCTTGGGGCCAGGAGTGGTGGGAGAGAGGATCCTGTTGACCTAAGTCACGCCACAGCTCTTCAGTGATGTGTGGAACATAGGGGTTGAGAAGCATGACCGCAGTTAGTGCCGCTTCGCGTAATACCGAGCCAAGCTCATCTAACATGGGTTCTTCGTTTTTTCCCAAGGCTAGACTCGCTTCGTTGACCAGTTCCATCACCGCAGCGATGCCGGTATTGAACAGGTTGCGGTCGAGATCCTGCGTGACTTTGACAATGGTTTGGTGAACTTTTGTGCGCAGTTTGCGGGCTGGAAGAGAGGTGCTTGGCATACAGGTAGCGGGGGAGACCCCCTCTGTCTGCCAACCAATTTGCCGCACCAAGCGCCACAGACGGTTTAAAAAACGCCACGCCCCATCAACGCCGCGGTCGTTCCATTCCAGGTCGCGGTCGGCAGGGGCAGCAAATAGCATGAAGAGGCGGGCAGTATCAGCCCCATAATTTTGAATGATGTCGTTAGGGTCAATGACGTTGTGTTTGCTTTTGGACATTTTTTCGTTGCGTCCCACCTGAATGGGAGTATCGCATTCGCAGCAGAGTAACCCCTCTCCTTGCTCTTTGACCTGCATCGGATAGCGCCACCCATGGTTGGGACAAAAATGGGTATCTTTGCGCACCATCCCTTGGGTGAGCAGACGGGTAAAGGGTTCGTTGCCGCTCACCTCCCCCACATCCCGTAACGCCTTGTGAAAAAAACGGGCATATAAAAGATGTAACACCGCATGTTCAATGCCGCCTACATAATGATCGACTGGCAGCCAATAATCGACTCTTTGGCGGTCGAGCGGGGCGGTTTTGAGATCTGGGCAGCAATAACGGAGAAAATACCAAGAGGATTCCATAAAGGTATCCATGGTGTCGGTCTCCCGTTGGGCTGCGCCCTGGCAGAGTGGACAGGTGGTTTTTTTCCAATCTGGGGAGAGGGCTAGAGGGTTGCCGATGGCCTCGCTGCTGCCCCAAAGATCGTCTGGGAGTGGGACGGGCAGATGGGTGATGGGAACCGCAACCACACCACAGGTGGGGCAGTGGATCATAGGTATGGGGTTGCCCCAATAGCGTTGTCGAGAGATACCCCAGTCACGGAGGCGAAAATGAACGGTTATTTTTCCTTTGCCAAGGGATTCCAAGGTGGTTGAAATCTCTTTTTTGGCGGTTTCGCTCTCCAGTCCGGTAAATTGTCCAGAGTGTACCAACAGACCAGGCCCAGTGTAGGCTTCGGTCATGGTCGCGGGGTCTAGTTCCACTCCAGGGGGTTGAATCACCACCCGCACGGGTAAACTATGAGAGCGGGCGAATTCAAAGTCTCTTTGGTCGTGGGCCGGAACCGCCATGACCGCGCCAGTGCCATAGCCCATCAGAACAAAATTGGCGATAAAAATGGGGATCTCCTCGCCAGTGATGGGGTGGATGGCAAATAGACCGCTATGAAATCCCTTTTTCTCCAATCGTTCCAACGCTTCCTCGCTGGTACCGCATTTTTGGCATTCGCGAATAAAGGCTTCGGCAGCGGGATTGTGTTGAGCTACCTCTTTGGCTAAGGGGTGTTCTGGGGCGATGGAACAAAAGGTGACCCCCATTAATGTATCGGGACGGGTGGTGTAGACCGGTAGTGTGCCGGGGTGCCCTTTGAGGTGGAAAAAAAACTCTAACCCTTGGCTTTTACCAATCCAATTGGCTTGCATAGTACGGACTGTTTCTGGCCAACCGGACAGCTGATCCAGGTCAGCCAACAGTTCATCGGCATAGGCGGTGATGCGCAAAAACCATTGGGAGAGTTCTCGCCGCTCCACGGTGGCACCACTGCGCCACCCTTTGCCATCAATGACCTGTTCGTTGGCCAGTACGGTATGGTCAACGGGATCCCAATTGACCAGGGATTTTTTTCGGTAGACCAACCCTTTTTCATATAATTTAACAAATAAAACCTGCTCCCAATGGGCATATTCGGGGTCACATGTGGCCAATTCCCGATCCCAATCGTAAGAGATGCCCATAGACTTGATCTCTTTACGCATGGTAGCGATATTTTGCAGGGTCCAGGCTTTGGGGTGGACGCCCTGTTTGATGGCGGCGTTTTCCGCAGGCATTCCAAAGGCATCCCAGCCCATGGGGTGCAAAACATTGTGCCCCAGTCGTCTTTGATAGCGGGCCATGAGATCGCCAATGGTATAATTGCGCACATGTCCCATGTGAATGCGGCCAGAGGGGTAGGGGAACATGACCAGGAGATAATATTTTTTCCGGTCAGGTAACTCTTGAGCCTGAAAGGTTTTTTCTCTATCCCAGATCGATTGCCACTTGGCTTCAATAGATTGGGGGTTGTATTTTTTTTTGTGATCGTCTATGTCGTTCATGAATGTAGGGCCTATCTCTGGCCGATTCCCAGTATGGTTAGGGGTTTTATTGTTTTTTTATATATTAACAGATTGCATTGTGTGGGTAAATGTTAGGTAGATAAAATGGCTCTTAAAAAAAATGTACATGTAAAAATATAATAACATTTTTAAAAAAAATTTATAGATTTTTTTGACAAATGAAAAAAGATCGTTTATGCTTTACTTCAAAAGATCATTAAATGTTTGAATAGTTTATTTTATTTAATCTTGGCCCTAGAGAGCGTGACGCATCTCTAGATTTGTTTGAATACCTTGGGAGGATCTATGAAAACCCATGACCTGATTATCGTCGGTGCTGGTTTAGCTGGGATGCGCGCCGCATTGGAAGGGGTCAAAGCCGGCATTGATGTGGCGATTGTCAGCAAAATTCATCCGCTGCGTAGCCATTCATGTGCCGCTCAGGGCGGGATCAACGCCGCTATAGACCCACGTGATACGGTTGAATCGCATACATACGATACGATCAAGGGATCGGATTATATCGGTGACGAAGATGCCATTCAGTTGATGTGTCGCGAGGCACCATCTTCTATACTTGAAATGGATCAGATGGGAACCCCCTTTTCTCGTCTGGAATATGGTCAAATTGCTCAACGTCCTTTTGGTGGGGCGAGTTTTGATCGCACCTGTTATGCGGCGGATCGTACTGGTCAGGTTTTGCTGCATACGTTGTGGGAGCGTTTGGTCAAATCTAGGGTTCCGGTCTACGAGGAGTGTCATGTTTTAAAACTGGTGACCAACCAAGATAAACATGTGGTTGGGGTGGTCGCCTACGATATCAAAACCGGCGAAATTTTTCCCATTCGTGGCAAGGCCGTGTTAATGGCGACAGGGGGATATGGTCGGGTCTATATCTCATCTACCAATGCGACGACCAACACCGGAGATGGCATGGCGTTGTCATTGCGGGCTGGGGCTCCTTTGGCAGATATGGAATTTGTTCAGTTTCATCCTACGGGCTTATTGACTTCGGGCATTTTAGTGACCGAAGGGGCGCGCGGTGAAGGGGGGCATTTGATCAATGCGTTGGGAGAGCGTTTTATGAGCAAATACGCCCCCAATAAATTGGAATTGGCTTCACGGGATGTGGTTTCACGGGCCGAACAGACCGAAATTTTGGAAGGTCGCGGAAAAAATGGGGCCATTTTCCTGGATTTGCGCCATCTTGGTGCCGAAAAAATTCTCGAACGTCTGCCGCAAATTCGTCAATTGACCATTGACCTGGAAGGGGTAGATCCCATCCACGATCCCATCCCCGTGCGTCCGACGACCCACTATTCCATGGGGGGCATTCGTACCAACAAAGAGGGTGCCTCACCGTTACATGGGTTGTTCTCGGCGGGTGAAGCGGCCTGCGTTTCCGTTCATGGGGCCAATCGATTGGGGGGAAATTCTCTTCTGGATGCCATCGTTTTTGGAAAAATCACCGGTCAGGTGGCCAGTGCCTTTACCAAGAAAGAGGGGTTAAAAGATTTTCCTTCTGAGGCGTTAGAAGGTGTCATTCATCGGGTAGAAGAGTTGAGAAATCGACCCGATAGGGGGGTAAAGCCAGTTGAATTGCACGCTCGCGTAGCCTCCGCTATGAATTCTTATTGTAGCGTCTATCGAGAGATTAATGGGATGATGACCATGGCCTCTCTTCTTCCAGATGCGCGTAAAGATTATGAATTGATCCATATTCAGGATAAATCCAAGATCTTTAATGTGGAGTTGTTGCGGGCCTTAGAACTGGGTAATTTGATTGATCTGGCCGAATGTATCATAAAGGGAGCTATTGCCCGTCAAGAGTCCCGCGGGGCGCACTCCAGAACCGATTTTCCAGATCGGGATGATGCCAATTGGCGTAAACATACCATCAGTCACTGGGACGCAGAGCGTAACGAAGTGAAACTTTCCTATGAAAATGTCCGTACCCTGGGGTTGCCAGAATATGAACCTAAGGTGCGGAGCTATTGATGTATAGTCCGTGTATCGGAAAGATAAAAATCAAGACCTTGGGAGGCGCATCTCTTCTGAGACGACCGGGTACCCCCAATACCCCCCATCCTTTTTTTTGGGGATCCTGGGGATTCTCCTCCAGGTTTGGCCTTTGATTTTTTTTGCCCGAAGGGCATCATGACGCTCCCTTTTTTTGGGGATAGCATGGACAAAATAGGTCAGAACGACGAAAAAACCCACGGGAGACGACAATGGCGGTAAAGCAATACACCTTTCGTATTCAACGCAACCGAAGAACCGCAAGTGGTGAGATCGAAAGTCGATGGCAGGAGTATCAGGTTAAAGCGGGGGATACCACAACGATTTTAAACGCCCTTGAGGATATCAAAGGGCATCAAGATGGCAGTCTGACCTATCGGCAATCCTGCCGGTCGGCCATTTGCGGATCTTGTGCGATGAAAGTGAATGGACGAACGCGCTTGGCTTGTAAGACCCATGTGGGAGAGGTGAGCCAAAACGGGGTGGTACAACTGGAGCCGCAAGGCAATCAGCCAATTATCAAAGATTTGGTGGTTGATATCGGTCCCTTTTTCAGACGCATTCATACCATTCGTCCTTACCTGGAAGAGGGATCCGAGGCCAATACGCACGTTGGCAAAAGTGCCTATGATCAGGTGAACCATGTGACACAATGTATCATGTGTTCTTGCTGTTATTCGGATTGCACCATGGCCGAGGTCAACCCAGATTTTATTGGTCCGGCGGCGTTGGCAAAGGCGTTTCGTTTTGTATCGGATCCCCGTGAGGGACAGAAAACACAACGTCTGCAAGAGCTTTCCGAATCCAACATGATGTGGTCCTGTGCACGTTGTGCCATGTGTGTTGAAGTCTGTCCTAAGGATGTTAATCCCATGGAGGCCATCGTCAAATTGCGTACACGTGGTCTGGAAAAGGGTTTCCAAAGTGGTGCTGGCCCCAAACACGCTTTGGCTTTCCATGAAGATATTATGAAATCAGGGGATCTCAACGAGTTTACCCTGTTGCAACGCTCTGTGGGTATTATGGGGAGTATCATGGAGTTGGGAACAGCACTCCATTTGTTGAAAAAGGGTAAAATTCCCTCGCCATTTCCCCATGAGGCGGAAGGGGTGGAAGAACTTAGAAAAATTTATAAAATCCTGGAGGAACACCCCCTGGACGTTGAAACCAAGGCCAAGGAAGTGGTCCCCGAATAGGAATCGCCCACACCTGCCCACACCTGCCCACACCTGTTAAGTGAGGATGAAAATGTCCCTAAAATTCTCGTATTATCCTGGTTGCGCTGCAAAGCAGGTTCAAAAAGAGGCCGATTGGGCCGCTAGAGCCGTTTGTGAGGTGCTGGGGATTCAATTGTATGATATGCCCAGAGCCACCTGCTGTGGTGCGGTCAGTCTGCGTGAGACCAAACCCGCCTTTAGCTTGGCGGTGGCAGCGCGAATTTTGGCCGAGGCTGAAATGGCTGGTCGAGACTTGGTGACCATTTGCAACACCTGTGTCCAGACCTTGAGCCATGCCAACCATCGGTTTAAAACCGAACCTGAAATTTTGGAAAAGATCAATGGTGTCTTGAGAAAGGCAGGTCTCATTCCTTACAAAGCCTCTATTAAGGTTTATCATCTTTTGTGGGTGATTACCGACATTTTGGACCCATCCTTTGTAAAATCCAAAATTAGCCGTTCTTTGAATGGATTGGCCGTGGCCCCTTTTTATGGGTGTCATAATTTACGCCCTGAGGCCATTTTTGATTCTAAAGGGGGTGAAAAAGCCGATCATCTGGATCGATTGATCTCCCTTATTGGGGGTAAACCCATCGCTTATAATGGCCATGATAAATGTTGTGGTTTTCATGTCATGCTCTCTGACAAAGAGGAGATGCGCTCAATGGTTGCGCGCAACTGTTTGAGTGCCAAGAGTGCCGGGGCTGAGGTGATGATTACCCCCTGTTCCTTGTGTGATATGGCCATGGGAGCTTATCAGGGCATTGCGGAGAAGAGCATTGGTCAGCCGATTGGCCTACCAGAGATGAACTTTGCGCAACTCCTTGGGGCAGCCATGGGGATTGATGAGAAAAAATTGGGAATTGGTCGGTTGCATGCAAGTCCGGTGCAGGCGTTGTCGGCACGGGGTGTTTTGTAAAAATAAACATCAAGACCTTGGGGGGCGGAGAACCGCCCCCCAATACCCCCCACCCTTTTCTTTTAATTCTTAAAAAAAAGAGGGGTTTGGGAGATTCATCCTCCAAGGTTTTGAATTTAATTTTTTGTCCGTAGGGCATTATAAGCAAAAGCGAGCGGTATGCCGGCAAACCTAGGGCTTTTGGTGGATTTTGCTGAACTGGGGTGCCCTTTATGGCTGCGGGGGGCAAGCCAAGTATGGCAGGCTTGGCGACTTGATCAGGTGCCAGAGGTATTGGCGAGGGCGGAACAGGCGGCTCTTCGAGGATCTTGGGTGGGTGGCTATGTGGCGTTTGAAGCTGCTGGGGCATTTGGTCTGCCTGTTGGGTTGTCTCCTGTAGCCTATCCATTGGTATGGTTTGCCTGTTTTGATGATGTTTCTGCGGCTGTTTTTCCCCATTCCAAAGAAGAAAAAAATTTCAAGTTATCTTTTACTCCTCAAATATCTCAGTTTAAACATGCCCAATCTTTAGAGATTATTCACGAGTATATCCGTTCTGGAGATACCTATCAGGTTAATTTTACCCTTTTAGCGGAGCTTGGTTCTCTGGATTTAGGTGATTTTTTTCTCCATTTGCATCCTCGCCATCGGCATCCATATTCCGCTTGGTTGCAAACCGAAGAGGTTTCCATCGCCTCTTTTTCCCCTGAATTGTTTTTAATGCGCCAGGGTCAGCGTTTGACCAGTGCGCCGATCAAGGGCAGTTGTTCGCGGACCCATGGTTCACGCTTTAATTTAGCGGATTCGAGCAAGGATCGTGCTGAACATGTCATGATTGTTGATATGGTTCGTAACGATTTAGGGCGGGTTTGCCAGGTGGGCAGTATAAAAGTGCCATTTTTATTTGAACAGCGCCTTTTTCCAACCGTGCAACATTTGGAAAGTCGGGTAGAGGGGGTATCACGGGGGCACCCAAACATCGGACCATGGAGATTATTCAACAGTTGGAGTCCAGCCCACGGGGGATTTATACGGGCAGTGTGGGGGTGATTCGTCCTGGAGGTGATTTTATGTTTAATGTGGCCATTCGCACGGTGACGCAAGTTTCAGGAGGGCGTGCCCAAATTGGTTTGGGGGGTGGTATTGTGGCCGATTCTGATGCGGGGGCGGAGTGGCAGGAGATTTTGGATAAACAGCGTTTTTTACATGAGATTCCTCCTGCTTTTGGTCTGATTGAAACCATGCGTTTGGATGGCAAAGGGCGACCAGTCAAGTTAAAAAAACATCTTCGGCGTCTAAAGGCCTCGGCGGTCACATTAGGATTTGTGTTGCCACCGGTGCGAAAAAAAATGGTAGAGTTGATTCGGGCAGAGGGGATTATCTATCCTGTTGGCGGTGTTGCGCGGGTGGTGTTGGAACCGTCGGGTGGGGTGACCATTTCAGGCCGACCGATGGCAAAACCCAAAAAAGTATTAAAGGTGCGACTGGTTGAGGAGCGATTGGATCGTTTGGATCGTCTGCTCCAGCACAAGACCACACGCCGAGATTTATTTAATAATGCGTTAGAGGCGGCTAAGAAGGATGGATTTGATGAGGTGTTGTTTTTGAATAATTTGGATCGGGTAACCGAAGGGGCAATTCGGGCCATATTGGTGCGTTTAGCGGATGGTTGGTATGCACCGCCTTTGGCCGATGGTTTATTGCCCAGCCTTTGGCGTCAGCGTTCAATGAAACGGTTGCAAGCCAAAGAGAAGAGCCTGACCGTAGAGGAGTTGACGCATGCCTTAGAAATTCGCATGGGGAATAGCGTTCAGGGCACTGCACAGGTTGGTGAGTTGGTAGATGGCACGGGAAAAATTTTTAATTAATCACGCCCCCCAAGCTCTTAAAAAAAAGAGGGGGTTTGGGGGATTCATCCCCCAAGGTTTTGCCGTTGATTTATGTATCGGAAAAATAAAAATTAAGACCTTGGGGGGCGGAGAACCGCCCCCCAATACCCCCCACCCTTTTCTTTTAATTCTTAAAAAAAAAGAGGGGGTTTGGGGGATTCATCCCCCAAGGTTTTGATTTTAATTTGCCCGCAGGGCATTATGTTCGCCCGTCATGTAACTCCATAATTTTCCCAGACAAGCCAAAACCACCAAAGCAAAAAAAGCCGGCAACAAATGTCCAGTGGCAAACATATACCGCTCAATAGGTGGTTCTACAAGAATGACCAGCAAGGTTCCAGAGATAAAGAAGAGCAGTGCGATGATTCCGACGACGGTCAATTCCCAAGAAAAATCGCCAATAGTTGTCGTTGATACCGTAGGAGGAGCTGGATATTGTTTGCGATATCCCCAAAAAAACAGCTGTAAAGTGCATACTGGCAATAGAATAAGCAAAAAAAGTTGCGTCACCTTTTGATGGCGAAGCACAACCGTAAGTGCATCGGCAAATGCCGCCAGCAGCCAGCGCAGATAGGCTTTTGGGTGCAATTTAATGATCTCTATGGAAAGATCAGCCAGCATTTTGTTGGCCATGACAAGGTTGTTTTGACAAAATTTTTGCGCCAATGGTACCGCAATAGTATGGATGTTGGTATTATATTCATTCACCCATGGACCATAACGAATCCAGCCTAAATCATTAAAAGCGGGCGTCAGATGGCGTTGGACCCGTTCTTGATAAAATTCTTTAGCCAAGGGTTGGAGTCGTTCTGGGAGTTTGGAAACGGTGCTTTCATCAATTAAACTTCCTGTTATTCCAATGAGATTTTGACCTCCGAAAGAGACAAGACCAAAATGGTCTACTGCCAGCCAACGGATAGAGGAAAAAATTAAAAAGGGAAGTATTGAAAAAATAGTCAGATATTTGAAAATATGCCAAGCACGAAGGGTATGTGTAGAACGATCGACTGGACGCCAAAGCAAAGAGAGCAGCAGGCCCAGGAGAGGGCAAAGGAGCACTAAAAATAAATTGGCAGGGCGCATTTGATAAGAAAGAAAAAGGGAACTTCCCCAGAGTGTCCATATAAAACGCGATTTAGGCATTGCAACCACTAAAAGCAAACAACCGATGGTCGATACAGAGAGAGAAACGGCCGCGGAGTCTGTGAGAATAGATGTCCCATAATAGTGGATCATTTCTCCATAGAGAAGAGGTGTTGCTCCCACCAAAGCAATCCACGGCGAGATTCCATAACGAATCAATCCATACCAAAAGATCAAAACCGCCATCATTTGTAATATATGGTTGAAGCCAGGAATCCAATCGAGATGTCCTGCAAAAAAATTTCCAATAAACAGGATGATGGGGAAAAGAAGTGTGCGTTCGGAAGAGAGTGCTTGGGTGATATGTTGCGACGCAAACTCTAGATATGTTTTTGTATCGGGTTGGCTCAACGCTTTTATATGGAGAGGATCGTTATATTTAAATAAAATAGCAAATTGAAGAAACAATACAAAAAGAGGCCAGAGTCTATGGTGTAATATTTTCACATGATTTCTCCTGTGGACCAGTGCGTATGACACAAATCAAGGATTGACCAAAAAAATGTCGTGTCAGTATACCCAAAAGACGGGAAAGAGGTACAATATATCGATCAAAAAATTGAACCTGTGTTTGTATAGATTTTTCATTGAGGTTTTGATGTCGGATCCATTTGTTGGCCAACCATCCGAGACCGCCAATTGGATTAAAATATTCAATTCGTTCAATATGAACATTGAACTTGGATACCATGCGCCGTAAAGAGGATTTGGTATAGCGACGGTAATGACCAGCCAATCGGTCCAAATCTGAGTAGAGGAAGGGAAAGGCCGGGACAAAAATCAACAACGTACCCTCTTGAACTATTTTTAACATGTTAGAAAATGCCACTTGATCCTCTTCGACATGTTCTAACACATTGATACACATCAGGGTATCGAATTTAACGTTTTGTAATTGTTCTACCAGCACGATGTCATTGATATTGCCAAGTCGATAATCACCATCTGGGTTATTTTTGCGTGCATGGATAATGGCCGCTGGATCAATATCAATGGCCGTATACCCTTTTAGATCTGGCAAGTACGTTTTATAGTTACCAAACCCGATGCCAACTTCTAAGAGCCTTTGACCAATATAGGGACGAAATAGGGAGATAATCCATGCAACATAATGGGGGGTGTTGGCCATGGCCGTGGACATGGATGAAAAGTTACTGTTTTTATCTTCCATAAAAAATCTTTCGTAACCGTTCAGATAAAAAAATCAAAAACAAGATCTTGGGGGCAATCCCCCAGACCCCCTCTTTTTTTTAAGAATTAAAAGAAAAGGGTGGGGGGTATTGGGGGGCGGTTCTCCGCCCCCCAAGGTCTTGATTTTGTAACCGTTCAGATAAAAAAAATCAAAAACAAGACCTTGGGGGATTGCATCCCCCAACCCCCCTGCTATTTGAAGAAAGCAAAACCGAATTCAAAAGCAAAGTCAAAAGCACAGTCAAAAACAAAACCCTGGGGACTTTATTGAAAGCAAATTGGTAGAACTATCTGATAAAAATCAACTCCCTGGGGGATTCCTCCCCCAGGGTTTGGCTTTTGACTTTCTGCCCGCTGGGCATCCTATTCTAATTATAGACCATTGGATTTTAATACAATTTTTAGCCAATAATGCAACATGACCAGTCCAAGTAAACGCAGACCATTGTCACGTCGTCCTTCCTGGTGTTCACGCCAAAGCCGAGCCACGGCTTTTTGATCCAGATATTCTCCAGCCAAAGGGTTGGCCTCTAAATTACCGAAAAGCGTTTGCCCCATATTTCCGAGCCAATGGCTGATCGGTGCATTGAAACCCTCTTTTGGGCGATTGAGTACCTGGGAAGGTAACCCTGCAAAGCTGGATTGTTTGAGAATGCGTTTGCGTTGCATGCCTTTTATTTTATATTTCATGGGTAATGTGGCGGCCAGTTCTACCAGACGGTAATCCATAAATGGGGCGCGCAACTCCAATGAAGAGGCCATGGTGGCGCGGTCTACTTTGACTAAAATATCGTCCACCAACCAAGTTTTGATGTCAACATACATGGCGCGATCCAGATAATGGGCATCTCCGATGGTGTCAAAGTGGCGTTGGAAATGGATAAATGGATCGGCGGCTGCGACGGAGTCGCGCCATTTTGGATGGACTAAAGCGATTTTTTCGGCATCCGAAAATATGGTACGCCATGAATAATGGGCCCGTTCTGGAGAGAGGGTATTGCCAGCCAAAAATTGCCGTAATTTATAATCCATGCCGATTTTATTAAAAGTGACAGGAACCAACTTTTCCACGGCATAGCGCATTGATTGATTCATCCAGTTTGGCATCCAACGGGTCCATTGTTGAATTTGATCGGCTGTGTAGGTGGTATAACCCACCAATAACTCATCGGCCCCATCACCGCTGAGGGCCACCGTGATCTCATTGCGTGCAAATTTAGCCAATTCTACCATGGGAAAAATGGAACTATCCGAGAAGGGTTCATCGCAATACCAGGCGATCTGCTCAAGACGTTCGATCATCTCATCGCCAATCACCTTGATTTGAGGCTGGATACCAAAGTGAGCCGTGACCTGACGGGCCGCATTAACTTCGCTGTAGGTTTGTTCTTTAAATCCGATGGTAAAGGTTTTGATCTGCTCGGCGGGAAGAACTTTAGACATTAACGCGACGACCGTTGAGGAGTCCAAGCCGCCACTTAAAAAAACGCCCACAGGAACATCGGCGATAAGTCGTAATCGAATGGCATCTAGCAACAATTCGCGAAATTCTTCGACGACCTCTTGTTCGTTGGAAAAGATGCGTTTGGCATGGAAATAGGCGCGTAAATCCCAATATTCTTGAATTTGGCCCAGGTGTCCATCTTTGCGCACGGATAGATGGTGGGCTGCCGGAAGCTTTTTAACTCCGGCGATCATCGTATTGTCGGTCAAGGTATAATTAAGGGAGAGATAATGGCCCAAAGCGGTGGGATCGAGTTGACGGGGGAGATCTGGATCGGCCAGGAGTGCCTTTAATTCAGAAGCGAAGATGATTCCTCCGTCAGGGAGGGGGTAATAAAAGAGAGGTTTTTTACCCAGTCGATCTCGCGCCAGGAGCAGTGTATTTTGAATACCATCCCAAAGGGCCAGGGCAAACATACCGTTAAAACGTTTTAGGCAAGAGACACCCCACTGCTTATAGGCCTCTAAGATCACCTCGGTATCGGTTTGGCTACGAAAAACAGCACCATTGGATGTTAGTTCTTGTCGTAATGCTTTGAAATTGTAGATCTCACCGTTAAAAACGATCCAATAGTGGCCAGAACAGTCGCTCATGGGTTGCGTGCCGGCTGTGCTGAGGTCGAGAATGGCGAGTCGTCGGTGCGCCAGACCCACGTGACCGACGATATGGATACCCCCGGCATCTGGTCCTCGATGGATCAATCGGGCTGCCATGGCTTCCAGGATCTCTTTGTTGGGAACTTTGTGCGGGTCAAGACGTCCAGCAATACCACACATATTATTTTACCACATTTGGGATAGGAAGCCTCCCACTTACCGACCAACTCACCCCTTTATAGGGCAATACTTGGGCATCTTCCATATCATTCACAAAGCTTTCAGCTTTTTGGCGTGTTATAAAATAGGTTTGCGGGGCATTGAGTTTGTCAAATACGTTTAGGAGATTTCGTGTAAAACTGAGACGGCGAAAATTTTGAAAATATTCATAATATGGTAAAAAACGCAGTGGCAATAGATAGAGGGAATAAATGGGAAAATAGAGTAAAAATGTGATGAATTTGGAGATGTGGAGTAAATGGGTTCGTGACAGATGGCGCAAGAATAATTTGCGTATGGGTTCCACCCCATAGCGTACTAGGGTGTTACCTTCTGCACTGTAAAGCCATAAGATGAGCACGCCACCGGGTTTGAGATGGCGTTTTAGATTGGTGACTGTGCGATCAGGGTTGTCGGTATGGTGTACGACCCCGATGCTGATGACCACATCGAATTGTTGACCTAGATCCATTGTGGCAATGTCTGCATCAAGGAAATGAATGTTGTTGCGGTGCTGGTTGCGATGTTTTGCCAATTCAACTGTATTTAAGTCAACGGCGGTCACCTGTGCGGCATGTTCTGCCATAAAAGCGGTATGCTGACCACCACCACAACCACATTCTAATATGTTTTTATTGTTAAAAATAGAAAGTTTGTAGGGTTGAATCCATTCTTCAAATAAAAATTTTTCATGATCTTCCAGCATTGACCACTGCTCAAACCATTCATTTTGCCTAGTTTGTGATGTTTCTGGGAGGGCCGTGAATGGGTTTGATGTTGTTTTGCGATTCATTTTTTTCTCTGAAAAAGTGAAAAAATATTATACATGACATCATACTCATTTGTTTAATAAATACAAGGGGCAATTATCTTAATGTCTTGGAAGAAAGGATCGAGAGCTTGGGATGCCTTGGTTTTTAGGTCATAAAAAAAAAGAGGGGGTCTGGGGGATTCATCCCCCAGGGTTTTGTTTTTAATTGTTGGCTCAAAGGGCATCCATTGGCATTAAGCCGCACGGAATTGCCACCAGTGGCGTCGGATGGCTTGGGCAGATTGGACGGTGAGGATAACCTGTCCGATCTGGATGGCCATGCCGGGTTCCAGAGGGGTTGGGCGGTTGACCTTGTGAAAGGGGATGAAATGTTTTTGCAGGTGACCCAGAATGGTTCCGTTTTCGCTATTCAGGTCTTCAATCATCCAGACTCCGACCTCATTGCGATAGATACGACAATGCTTGCGAGAGACATAGAGATTTTGTAAGGGGATTTGTAACAGTTTCAGACTGATGGGATTGGTCGCCCGTCCGATGAGATATTCCGATTTTTTATAGGTATTATAGGAAAAATCGTAGCCAGGAACATTGGGTTCTTTAATATGGATAGCCAGGGGGTCTGGTTGGGGTTGTTTGGTAAATTGTAAAATATTTGGCATAAATATCTCCAGTGCTAGGGGATGGTTTTTTATGGTGCAATGCAATAAATGGACCAAATATTGCAAAAAATGTTTCAGGAGAGGGCGTTTTGAATGTGTTGGCCAGGGTTGAGATTTTGAGAGGTATCGGAAAAATAAAAATCAAGACCTTGGGGGGCGGAGAACCGCCCCCCAATATCCCCCACCCTTTTTTTTTAATCTTTTGCCCGCAAGGGCATCATGTTCTTTGAGCCTATAAAATCAAGCATGAACGTCGATCTGTTGGTCAATGTATACACTTACTCGTCAAATAATTCACATGAACCGTTATAATTCTGACGTTGATTATTTAAAGCTTTTTTTTTGTCGCTTGGCCCAACAGCAAGGGGAGCTGTTTTCTCTGTTGGATGCCAGCGGTACCAAACTGGAGCGGGTTGAGGCGCAGGAATTTTGGCGTGAATGTCAACGTTGGGCCTATTGTTTGGCCAAACGGCCTGGGCCTGTGGTGGCGATTTTTGGACGTACAACCCGCGCCATGCTCTCGGCTTGGTTCGGCGCGGTTTTGGTTGGTCATCAGCCGACGTTTATTTCTACGCCAAATCGTAAGATAGAGCCTGGGGAGTATGATCGTAAACTGGCAAATTATAAAACATATTTTGGTCATGGCTCTTTTGTCGGAATGGAAGAGGATCGCATCTTGTGTGCCGATCTGTTGATGCCGAATGGTCTTGAAGATCCTCCCCAGGGGTTTGTTTCGGTTTTGGAATGGGAGAGTCGTTTAGATCAAACTCTATTTTTACAATGCAGTTCGGGAACGACGGGTTTGCAAAAAGCGGTGGCCATCACCCCGCGCATGCTTTATGGGCAATTGGCCTCTTATGCTCAAGCCATTGGGTTGGATGCAACTCAGGATCATGTCGTGAGCTGGTTGCCTTTGTACCATGATATGGGATTGGTGGCGACCTTCTTACTCCCTCTGTTGACCGGGACTGCGGTTACTTTTATGGACCCTTTTGATTGGAGTGCCAATCCCTCTTTGTTGTTGTCCGCTATTGAACAGGTTCGTGGGACGTTGTGTTGGTTGCCTAATTTTGCTTTTGCATTTTTATGTCGGGGGAGTGGATCTTTTGATTTGACCTCGATGCGGGCCTTTATCAACTGTTCTGAACCGGTTTCCCACGCTGGGATGCGCCGTTTTGCGCAGCACTATGGGATAGAAATGTGTCATATACAGGTCTGTTATGCTTTGGCAGAAAATGTTTTTGCCGTTTCTCAAACCCCCCTTGGTCTGTCGCCTAAGGGGGTGGTTTTGGAACGGATGGCCTTTCAACACCATCGGGTTGTGGTTTTGCAACGGGGAGAAATAGACCAGGAGTCTTTTTTTGGCAGCACAGATGGGGTTGTTTTGGTCTCTTGTGGGCGGGTGTTGGAGGGGGTAGAGGTTGAGGTGAAAACCCGTCCTGGTCAGCAGGTGGGGGAGGTGTGGATTTCTGGCTGGTCGGCGGTATCTGGTTATTTAAACCAGGAGGCCGTCGAGGTAGGGGGGTGGTTTCCCACCGGGGATTTGGGATTTTTTGATCAAGGGGAGTTGTATCTTTGTGGTCGCAGCAAAGATATCATCATTCATCAGGGTAAAAATTTGTATCCCCATGATTTGGAGGCCGCCGTGGATTGTCATCCCCAGGTCCATCCAGGGCGTAGCGTGGCGATAGGGGTTGCCGATGCCGAATTGGGATCGGAAAGGGTTTTGCTGTTGTTTGAGTCAGAAAGGGTATTGGCGTTAGCGGATCGCCAGCAGCTCTGTTTAGAGTTACAGAGGCGATTAAATCTTCTTTTTGATATGCGGTCTGAATTGGCGTGTGTGCCACGGGGTTGGTTAAAAAAGACCTCGAGTGGCAAGATGACTAGGCGGAGCAATTTGGAGTCCTATTTGGCGCGCCAGCAGCGGCAGATTCATGTGGTTGGGGATAGCCATGTGCGTATTTTTTGGACCTATAACACCTCGCATCGCAATATTTATCGTTCGATTCATGCCCATTGGGTGGGACTGTTATGGTCGGGAAATTGGCAAGAGTCTATGGTTTATTTTCAAAAAATGGCTCAACAAGCGGGGGCAGGGGATATCGTACTCATTCAGGCTGGGGAGCCAGAGTGCCGTTCAGTTTTTCCATTAGCCGCCGATCCACTCTCCTGCATTGCCGAAACGGTGGCCAAGTATGGAGATTTTTTTATGGCCGTGCGTCGAATATGGCCTGGACGTTTGGGGTATGTCACGGGCATTCCCACCCATCCTTTAAACATAGACAACCAAGATGCCCAATGGCCCATTCAAGGCACTCCTGCTCAGCGTTATCGCTATCAGGAGATATTTTATGCGCAAATGGCCCGGTTATGCACGACTTTGATATTGCCTTTTATCGACGTTTGCACCCCTTTGCTTGGCGCGGATGGCTTTCTGGATCCTGGCCTGTTGTGCGACAAGGCCCATCTGGATCCTGGGCAACGGGATCTTTATTTTTATAAGTTGGAAGAGGCGTTTGGTTATATCGATACCCGTCTGGCCGATCCCCCGGAAGCGGGTCAGGCTTGGGATGGGAGTAAAGAACATTTTTTAAAATTAATGCAAGCTCGCATTCGCGAACTCGCCCCTTTAGAGAGCAATCCCGACTATGATCATTTGATCTCTACGGGGCTTTTAGACTCCCTGGCCATTGTCGAGCTGATCGCCATGTGTGATCAAACCTTTCATTTTAATATCCCCATTCAACACATCCAACGCGGTGATTTTGAGTCGTTGGCGGGGATTTATGAGAGGTTTGGGCCAGTGGTTTCTGGCCATTGAGTAAAATGTTGGTCAGGTAAATGCGAATTTTTTTTCGGTTTCACGGAGATTTTGATAGGTTCTTTTAATGCGTAATCGCATGTCTGTTAGTTTGTTTTGAAAACGAAATATCCACGCGATTATGGAAACAGGAACAAAAATAATTTTTAGTGTGAACATATTGTCAGCCATGATTTCTGCTGCGAGTTGGGAAAATTCTTGTATAATAGCAGCATATTCAGTGTTTGGCGTTTGATCAAGTTGCCCATGGATTTTTTCTATATATTCTTGAAATGTTTTATCATCATATAATCGAATAATAAACCGAAGAAAACTGGTTATACGGAATGTGTTGATAGATTTAATTGTCTTGTTTAGCACTGTCAATAAGAAAAGATGTTCAGTTGATCCTTCTGCAATTTTTCCTTTCATGACCAGCAAAGTCAGTCGATCGCGCAAGGCAAACAAACGATATCTTCGACGGTCGATTTCTATCCGGCGATAATAACGTTCATAGACATACCAACAGGCCCAAAAAGAGACAAAAATTAAGAAAAAGTTAATCAGTACCATCGAATTAATTTGGGTCATTTATCCTCTCCCAAAAGGTCAAACCCACTGGATGAATGTTCTTCAATCTTTTTTAGTGTACCATTGTCAATCCCGTGCAGGATCTCCTTGCGGAGTTCTACCAGACGTTGAATTTCTTTTTTGTGTGTACTTTCTTGTTTTTTAAGTGTGAAACAACAAAAAGCAAGAAGTATGCTTAATGGTAAAAAATAAAATTTTTCATGCAGTAAAAATGAAGCGAGTCCTTTTAATACAACGAGGAGTTCTGTTTCTGGTAGACGCCAGAGAAAAACAGCTCCATAGGTAAGAAAAAATATAACAATTAATCCAACAATATTCCCAGTATTGATAACGTCATAAAAAAAATCTATAGCCCGTAGTGCCACATCTGGCCAATTGGCATGAGTCTTATTTTCGCTGGTAGATTGAATGATTTTTTTACTCATCCTTGAAAATTTAGTGTGCGCAGTATGAGATAGTCAAGGGATTTTTTTAGTCTTTCATGAAATGGCATTTCTAGTTAGAAGCTAAGAGCAAATTTTACGCTAGTATGTTGAAATATGACGAAAATTTATTTAATGGGTTTTGCTTCAGCGAATGTTTGTTTTTATCGTAATAATTTTGGTTGAGATTTTACCTATTTAAGAGTGTAACAAAATCGTTGGTATCATTGAAAGTTTATCATCGCATGTTAGGCTTCTCTAGTAAAAAAATGCGGTTTATTTGACAATCCCTTCCCAATCCTCTTTCCTGTGGCAATATATAAGTGCCATTTGGTAAACCGTTTTTTCCTTAGGGAGATCGTTCATGCAACGTGTGGGTGTGATAGGCAAAAATGTGTGGCAATCTTTGTTTGCCAATATAAAAATATTTTTTATTTGTCTTATCTTTTTGGAGACTTTGCGGTGGATTTTTATTTTTTCACTGTTTGATTCCCTGGGGCCGACGTTTACTTGGGCCGATTTTGCCAGGGTCTCTTTCTATGGATTGCATTATGATTTGAAACTAGCTTTTTTGTTGTTCTTTGTCTTGACCTTTTTTGTCACTTTGCCAATCTTTTTTGGCATGTTTCGGCTTGCGCAATGGGTGCGCTGGGGGGTATTGACGGGGTTTGTTTTTTTGACTCTGTTTTTGATCGCCGCTTCGCGGGAGTTTTTTTTGGAGTATAACGAAACGTTTGATATCCGCATTTTTGACGGCATACGTGATGACCATATGGCCATTCTACAGACCATGATCCACGCGTACCATCTTTATGAAAATTTGGCGGTGGTTTTTTTGAGTACCTTTTTCTATGCTTTGGTCGGACATCGGTCATTATTAAAAATAGTAGAGAGTCACTTTATTCAAAGTCAGCGATTTTTAGGTTTTAACAGGCCTATTATTTGGCTTTTATTGGTATTGGCTTTTGTTGGTATAAATTTTACGTTGGCCTTTGGACCTTTGGAGGCGGTGGATCGGGAGGCTAAGCGGTTTCACTCTAAGGTGTTAAACGCTGCCATCATTCCGGGACCGATCGCCTTATATAAAGCGGCCTATGAATATAAACGTAAACTCAAGGCTTATGATGCCAGTTTGTATGATTTGGCGACCATTCAAAAGGCGTTGGTCGAGATTGCTCCTGGTGTCAAGGGAACGGGTGTCGAGGATTATTTTCACAAGGAGGCCTCTGGTCAGGCGACTTTGGTCCAAAAACCCAAGCAGGTTTTTGTGCTACTCATGGAACGTTATGACTCTTGGCCATTGCTGCCCAAGTATGCCTCTTTGCAGGTGAGCAATGGGTTAAAATCGTTGATTCAGGAGGGGGTTCATTTTAAAAATTTTTTGCCTGGCTCAACCACGACTATGCCCTCTTTGCAAACCCTTTTGATGGGGTTACCCTTTATTGATCTGGATGCCCAACACTTTACGGAGACCATTTTTCCCGGGGGGATCGCCCATCCCATGGCGGCGTTGGGTTATAAAACGCGTTTTTTTTATGGGGGATATTTAGGCTGGTCACAGGTGGGCTTGGTGGCTAAGTCACAAGGGTTTGATCAGGTGTTTGGGGCCGATGTGGCGATGACCCATTATGTGGCTCGCAACGAGTGGGGCATTGACGATCAAAGCCTGTTTGATTTTGTCGCCCAAACCGTGGCGGCGGATCCGAGTCCCAGTTTTAATTTTATTTTAACCTCCACCAACCATCCCCCCTATGATTTGGATTTAAAGGCCTTTCATGTGCCGGTCGATGAGATTGGGCGGGCGGTGGATAAAATGGGTTTTTCCAATGGAACGAAAGAGAGCATCGTCAACCGTTTGGGTCATTTGTGGTATTCGGATCAAGCGATGACCACCTTTGTGCGTGCCATACATGAAAAAGATCCCTCGGCCTTGTTTGCCATTACGGGCGATCATTTTAGCCGGGCCCATTTAAAACTGGAGACCTCTCTGTATGAACAATCCAGCGTCCCATTGGTGTTGTTTGGCCCAAAAGAGTTGCAAAAGAGGGGATTTAATGCAAACCTTCCGGGTTCGCATCTGGATATTGCCCCAACTTTGGTCGAATTGTTGGCTCCAAAGGGATTTGCTTATGTCAGCATGGGGCGAAGCATGGTGGGTGGGCAGGGTGGGGGGCCATATGGGTTTGGGTCGGGTGGGGTTATTTTAACGCAGGAGTATATCGCAAAATTGGAGTCACAGCAGAGCGCGCAAACAGTGGATAGGGGGGTGTTGATGCCATTGCCACCGGAAAATAGATCGTATATTGCGACGATTCATGCTTTAAAGTCCGTGGCATGGTGGCGCATGATTCATGGCAACCCTCTTCAATAAATCAGCTGATAGAGAGAGAAAAACAATATGATTTCCCGTTCATGGGTGCGAATTTCTGCGGGTATGCGTGCCAATACAGCCCATTTTGGCGAGAAAGGGCGTCGCTTGGTGGACCTCTCCCAAGCCGGTTTTCCGGTTCCAGATGGCATTTTGTTGTCGGTGGAGTGTCTGGAGCAGTGGTTTTTTTCGGCGGCCTTAGCTCCCCTGTTTGCCTCTTTGGAAGAGAGAGAGGGGCGTGGAGAGACGGGGTTGGAAGGTGTGGCCTTGGCGGGGTTGGCTGCCATTCCCGTACCGGTGGATTGGGAGCAGGAGGTGCGTGGGCAGTTGGAGGAGATGATGGCCGGACAAGGGGGCGGCGCGGGGTTTTTTGCCGTGCGTTCGGCCGCCATTGGCGAAGATGCCGGACACTCCTCTTTTGCCGGGCAATATGCCACCTGCTTAGAAATTCCTTTAGAGAAGATCTGGTCTGCCATTTTAGAGGTTTATGCCTCTTGGTGGGCAGATCGTTCGGTCAGTTATCGCCATCATCAGGGGATTGTTCCTAGTCGTCCGCGTATGTCGATCATTGTGCAACGTCAACTGCAAGCCGATTATGCCGGGGTGCTGTTTACCCGCAATCCTTTGGATGGATCTTCAACCTTTATGATTGAAGCGGTGCGCGGTTTGGGCGAGGCCTTGGTCTCTGGGCAGGTCACCCCTGCCCGGTGGCAGGTGGATCCGGTGAGTCATGAAATCATCCGTATGGATCCAGATCCCAGTGGGGCGGCTATGGGTATGGGGGAGGGGTGGATTGGGCAATTGGTTGCGATGGGATTGAAACTACAGAAAAAATTTGGTCAGGATTTGGATCTGGAGTGGGGGATTGAAGCCGAGACTCTTTATTTGCTGCAAATGCGCCCCATCACCACTTTGGCAACACCAGCCGGGAGTATGGCCTTGGATATTTACTCCCGCGCCATTGTCGAAGATTTATGGTCGGATCGCATGACCCCCATGACGGCTTCGATTATTTTTACCGAATTTGGTGATATTTATACTTTTAAAAAGCCGCTCATCGCTTTGGGTTTGCACAAAATCGCCCAGGTGCCCGCCATTCGGGTGGTGAACGGTTTTGGTTATCTGCATGCCGAGGTATTGTATCAGTTGTTGGATGTATTGCCGAAAAATTGGCGTTTTAGCGAGGTGGCCAAAGGTTTTCCCCCAGAATTGCGTTCTGCGGCCATGGCTCGTTCCTATCGGGTGGCGACCCTTGGGCCTTTGCTGTTGCGTGCTCCGCTTTTATTGAGTGATCCGGCGGCACTGCCCTTTTTGACCATCCCTTTGTTGCGTCGCCAGATGCGTAAGGTGGATCGACAGTTGGCGTTGGTCTCTCCGGTTCGGTATGTCGGTGCAGAGCTCTCTTTTTTTCGTCAGGAGTTGGAACGCCTTTTGGGATTGTTGGAATCTTTATTGGTGCGCAATCAGTGGGGATATGGGTATGCGGCGGTGTTTACTTGGTTGTTGCGTCATGTGGCCCTGGGTCGGGCGGCTCAGAGCGAAAGCTGGCTTTTGGAACAACTGGCCTGGATTCCCAATAATATCACCCAACAGATGCAGCATCGTCTGCTCGCCATTGTGCGCGCCATGCCCGATGAACTACAAGAATTGTTTAAAAGTGCCGACCGTGTGGCGGTTTGGCAGACACTACAGGAGCGTTTTGCCGATCATCCATTCAGCCAGGAGTTGGCTCAATTTTTGGTCGACTTTGGCTATCGTTCGGCCAATCGAGATTTTATTCATCCCCGTTGGCAGGAGAAGCCAGAACAGGTTTTAGATCTGATTGGGGTGTTGCTGCAATCCGATTTAAAAGCCTCGCGTTTTGCGTTTCAAGAGACCGCCCGGTTGAATATGGCCGCCTTGCCTTGGCGCAGTCGTTGGGTGATGATCTATTTATTAAAGCAGGCGCGTCAATTTTTGGCTCTGCGTGAGGATCTTCGTTGTGGGTTGGATCGGGTTTTTCACCAATTGCGTCAATTGTTGCTGGCCATGGTCAACGCGCCTCCTTTTGAATGCTTGGGAGCGGACAAGGATCAGATCTTTTTTATGGAATTAAGCGAGTTGCGTCGGGTGTTGCAAGGGGGAACAATAGATCAGGAGTTGTTCTCTTTGGTGCGGGAACGGGCGCGTCTTTTTCGTCAGGAAGCCGGAAACGCCCCGCCCCAATATATAAAAATCACGGCTAAAGGGGAGGTGTTGGATTTGGAGCGTCCGGTGTTGGACGATCACCATTTTTTGGGCACCGCTGCGGCCAGTGGTTTGGCTGAGGGTCGGGCGGTGGTGGTGCGGGATGCTTCGGAGTTTTATAAACTCAAACCGGGGGATATTTTGATTGCCCACAACACCGATCCGGGTTGGACCTCGTTGTTTTTGAGTGCGGCGGGTGTGGTGGTTGAAATGGGGGGGATTTTAAACCATTGTGCCATCATTGCTCGCGAATATGGCGTACCTGCCGTGGTAGGGGTCAGCAAAGTTACCCAACGCATTCGCGATGGTCAATGGGTACGGGTGAATGGGGAGAGTGGGGTGGTGGAGGTTTTGGAAGATTCTCCAACCAGCACGACTCCCCCCCCTCTCTCTTAACTCTTAAAAAAAAGAGGGGGTCTGGGGGATTCATCCCCCAGGGTTTGGCCTTTGATTTTTTTTGCCCGCAAGGGCATCATGTTCAGGCACTCGTTAATCGTCCACACTTAAATGTGGTGGTACCATCATGTACATATATCGGAAAAATAAAAATAAAAATCAAGACCTTGGGGGGCCCAGAACCCTCCCCCAATCCCCCCCACCCTTTTTTTTTGTTACCAAAATGCGTCAGCGTCTCTTTTTGGTTGTGCTTTTGGTGGGAGGGATGGTTGGTGCCTATTGCTATCGGGATCTTTTTGATCCCCTGCAATTGGAACTCTGGACGCGTCGATTGGGCGTGGGGGGGATGGTAGGTTTTGTTTTGCTTTATGCGGTGGCGACCGTTTTGTTTTTACCGGGATCGATATTGACTTTGGCCGGGGGGGCTATTTTTGGTCCTTGGCTGGGCGGCCTTTTAAGTTTACTGGGTGCCACACTGGGAGCGGGGCTCTCTTTTTTGATTGCGCGCTATCTGGCTGGGGAGTGGGTGGCGCGGCGCACCCGTGGTAACCTGGGTCGACTGCTGGCGGGAGTGGAGTCTGAAGGGTGGATTTTTGTGGCTTTTGTTCGATTGGTGCCGATTTTTCCTTTTAATGTGCTGAATTACGCGCTTGGGGTCACCCGAATTCGTTTTGATCATTATCTTTTGACCTCTGGGCTCTGTATGGCCCCGGGTGGATTGGCTTATGCATGGGTGGGATATGCGGGCAAGGAGGTCATTGGTGGCAGTGCTCAGGCGGTTCAAGCGGGAACATGGGCATTGGGAATGTTTGCCTTGGTTTTTTTAATCTCGCGCTGGGTGCGACGCTCTCGTCATGAAAAGAGCCTCTCTTTGGAGCAATAAATTGTATAAGAGATCTGTGCTGTGCCAACTCTCTTTTTTTTTTATGTTTATGGTTGGGGCGTTGCAGGCCGAAGAGGTTGCGTGTCCTTCTTGTCATTCAATTGGTGAGCTCCCTTGGTATCATCAAGAGTGTCGCGGATGTCATGGAGGGGGGCATGATGGCCAGATGGCCGCTCGATCTCGCCGCACGGAAGCGTGCACGGGTTGTCATGCCAGGGAGAAGGAAAGTTTTGTTGCCTCAAAACATGGTGTCATTGCCACCTTGGAATCAGAACGGATGGATTTTTCGCGACCTCTGCGAGAGGGCAATATCCGTTCTCCGACATGCTCTTATTGTCATTTTCATAATGGTCAGCACCAGATCACTCTGCCATCGACTGAGGCTGCTGTCCGTATTGCCGTGCGTTCTACCCCATGTCAAGATTGCCACTCCCCCCGTTTTGTAAAAACTTGGTTTATCAGCGGAGAACGTATGATAGAGTTGGGCCGCATGAAGCAACGTGAGATCGAGGCTATTGGGAACGAAATCGTCAAAATGAACTCAGATCGAAAACAAGAGGTCGATATTATTTTAAAGCAAATGAATGAACATATGTATAACCTCTCTCTTGGGGTTGGGCACGCCTTTCCAGAGGCTCAGTGGTGGCAGGGGCATGCCTCTTTGGATGGTGATTTATTACGGATAAAGTCTCTTTTGAGTGAGATTTTGGGTACCACCACACTTAACCGTGGCCGTCTGTTTTTTGATTTTATGCTTTAAAAAAAAAGGGGTCTGGGGGATTG
>JAMOAW010000001.1:0-123298 GCA_039908535.1 Magnetococcus sp. DMHC-6
AGACCTTGGGGTGGGGGGTGGAGAACCGCCCCCCCCCACCCTTCTTTTTTAATTCTTAAAAAAAAGAGGGGGTTTGGGGGATTCATCCCCCAAGGTTTTGTCTTTGATTTTAATTTTTTTCCCGAAGAGTATCATGTTCTTACAATGAATCCGTGACTTTCAACAACGCCGTCCCCTCCCCACCCACGCGGGTGGCGACAATATCAATGATGGCTCCATAGACCCCCCCCACCAAAAAAGTCGCCCAAAAAATCACCCAAAGCGACATTCCCGTTGGTGCCGCTCCCCCCATCGCCCCAGCCGCCAAAGGCAACGAGACCATCGCCCCCAAACACCCACCCCGCAACCAGGGACGAAACGGAAAACCAAACATCGGATGGCGCAGATAAGCCCCCGCTAAGGCCACCACAACCCCAATCAACAACCGATCGGTAAAAATCGACCAAAAAATCGGATGGGTCAAACTAGCCAGATCCGGCTGATGATGCGCCGCCAATCCAACACAAACCAATCCAAAAATACCCCCCAAACCAATCGCAATCAAAAACCGTTTTGCCGCAGGTGATTTATTCATAACGCCCTCCTGAAAATATAATCCAACACCCTTGTCAACACCCCACCCTGAACATCATACCCTACGGACAAAGAATTAAAATCAAAACCCTGGGGGATGAATCCCCCAGCCCCCCTCTTTTTTTTATGACTAAAAAAAGAGAGGGTCTGGGGGACGGTTCTCCACCCCCCAAGGTCTTGATTTCTATTTTTCCGATACAGAAATCTACAACAACCAGGGAAAAATCACCACCCCTAAAACAACATAATCGCGCCAACAAAACCAACCCCGCTCATAAACCATCACAGGCAACTTATCCACAAAACCCCGCACTTTTAAAGCCTCTTCCTGACGTTTGACATCCACCACCATCCGCATCAATAATCCCTCCCCAGCAAAAACCAACTTCCGCCAACGACCCAACTGAACACCCCGCAACACCATCCCCTCCCGAAGGCAACCAGCTTCCAAACGCAACCGCTCCAACCGCTCCAACGTAAAAACCAAAATCGACCCCACCCGCTGCACTGGAAAACCCAACCAAGCCAGTGGCCCCAAAAAAAAGATCACCGCCCCCACGATCCCCATGGTCGGTGTGGTCCGTACCAAAATCCACGCCAAACAGACCAAAACCAATAACCGAACCCCCTGCTCAAAACCCGCCACCAATCCTTCCACCGTTACCCCCAACGCCAACTCCCGACCCGGCGTTAAAAAACCATGAAAAATGAGTAAAACAAAAAAAAACCAACGCAACCGCGCAACCCCCTCCAATAACCCGCGCCATGACACCCACCCACCCCATAACGCCAACAATACAAACACCCACTCCCCCCACCATGACCGCGAGACAATCGGACCATCGTGCATCATCGGCGGCAATACAAAAAAAAAGGCCAATAACTTGGCCCTTGGATCACATCTGAATAAAAAACTCCTCCCCATACCCTACCCCTCAGACAACTCAAACGAAGACTTTTTAACATCCGAAGACGAATCCTCCGCCTCTTTCTCATCCAAAATAAACGCCATCGAGCCCAAAACCTCCTCCAGGCTCAAGGTTCTCATGGAGCGCAATCGCACCCCTTTCGATTCAACCAACTCCACCTCAGGGGCCTCCCCAATCACCGCCTCGGTGCCAGATTCCAAATCATTTTGCAATGTCTCCCAAGCCAACCCTGAATCCGAAACAGAACGCTCCTCCTCACTCTGCGGATCCCAATCCTCTAACGAAATCTCTTCCAACAAATTTTCTTCTTCTAAATCTTGATCCAACGCCTCCGCCTCTCCCCATGCCACCTCCCCCTTCTCCTCCTCCACCGTCTCGAATCCAGAAAAGCTCTCCACAGTGTGATTTTCTTCTTCTAAATCTTGATCCAACGCCTCCGCCTCTCCCCACGCCACCTCCCCCTTCGTCTCTTCCACCGCCTCAAATCCAGAAAAGCTCTCCATGGTATGGTTTAAATCCCAGGCCACAGACGCCACCTCTTCTTCGCCACCCGCCCGAACAAAAGGTGAAAATGCAGATTTTTCTTCCGAATGAACGTCCATTTCCTTTTTATAAAAACCAGAAAAATCAAAAGGAATTGTCTCTAACTTCTCCTCTTCCTCTGACGCTTCCTCCAATAAATCAAACTCCTCTTCCGAGATCTCATCCATACGGAAAGCATGGATATCCTTCTCGTTCTCATCCTCTCCCTCTTCCTCACCAAACCCCTCCCAACCCCCATCACTCTCTTTGCCCAACTCTTCCGCCCCCTCCTCTTCTTGCGTATAGGCCTCCCACTCTTGCGTCGATTTCTCCTCCAAGGGGGACAAGAGAGAGAAGTTTGGCTCCTCTTTCCGAACCACAGGCTCTGGTGTAACATTTTGAAATACAGACACCCCCCCACCAGGACCATTCCAAAGACTCTGCCATGGCGTGGTGCTGGTGCCTAGCTCATCCACCTCTACTGGAGGTACTGAGGGTACTGGAGATATTGGGGGGGGTACTGAAGGTACTGGAGATATTGGGGGGGGTACTGAAGGTACTGGAGGCGGTGGCACAACGGCGACCTCTTCCACAGACGGTGATTGTGCTACCTCTGGCATGGAGGTGGGCAGAGCCTCCACCAACGCAGGGCGCACCAATGGGATCACTGGCTCTAAAGCCACGCTTGGGTTCTCTCCAGAGCGTCGATGCCGCAACCAAACCGAAAAACGAAAAAGCGTCCAACCCACAACAAACACCAGCCAACCAATCACCAACCACTTTTGCAATGGAGAACCAAAAGACCAAGCACGGCTCAACTGATTTTCTCTTTTTGGCATCTGAATAGCGGGTGTTGAAAGCGGAGCCGAAACAGAAACCTCTTCCGTCACCCTGTTTATTGCCTGAGAAGGAAGCAAAACCAATGGTGCAACCGCAACAGAAGAGGGAATTAAATCAACTGAAAAATTTTTAAACCGTTCCAACTTGCCGGTATTAACCTGCACAAGAATGGAAAAAAATGGGGTTTCAACCGGTTCTTGACTGCGAATATTCAACACCAACTGACCTGGAGAGGTCTCAACCACTTGAGCAGAAAATCCCCCAGGGGTATCCACCACCGAAAAATACTCCCCTGGCTCTCCCACCAATATACGCACCCCCTCTATCTTTTCATCGCCCGTCGTCCGCAAAGGTAGCTCGGCAACAAACGGCTGGCCAATCTGGCTCTTAATCCCCATTCCACCCCACGTCAAGGCCTGCGCCTGATAAGGCATGACCCACACACACAACAAGGCCCCAATGCCAAAAAATTTTTTTTTGGACGCCAGACAAGGAAAAGCATTATAGGAAAGCAGAAAATTTCTCTTCAACAAAAGATCACCTCTTCCCATCATCCGATCCATCAATATCAAAAAAATACTCCAAGGTGAAATCGTCGTCGTCCATCTTCCTTTTTTCTTTAAAACTGGTTTTTTCCTTGGGACTCCAGGCCGTCGCATCCAATTCTTGTACACCCATCTCTTCGATTCCCCATTCCGGTTCCAATTCCAGTTCCAGTTCCGATTCCGAAATCTCCTCCCGCTTCTCCCAGGAGGATCTATTCCCGCTCACATCCCCAAGCTCACCTTCAATTGTAAAATCATCTGCCTCCAAACTCTCCAGACTTAACTCTATCCGATCATCAGAGGATCCCTCTTGACTTATTGGTTTCTTTGTCGTGGATTTATCTTCACTCTCCCAATTGAGACCAACCTCACTCTCCTTGGCTTTTGACAATCCCCCAAAAAAAGGCGTACTATCAAACGCAATCGTCTCTATAGCATCCGAATCATCCTCTTCATTCTGACTCAACAAAGGAGAATCCTCTATCCCCATCTCTAAAGAGTGCCGCGACAGAGTCGAATCAGAAACCTCAGGATCGACAAAATCCTCCTCTACCCCCATCTCTTGAGTGCCAAACTCAAAAGCCCCGCCCGTCATCTCAATGTCGTTCTCCGGCAACGCGCTCTCCCCAATATCAAACCGCACATCAAGATCCAAATCGGTATCGGCCAAACTTTCATCCATATGGGCCAATGTTTTAAATACCCCCGGTGCGAGTGTTGCCTCTAACGCTTCATCCCTCTTAACCGCAGAAAAGGGCTCCTCTGCAGGAGGCTTGCGCAGACCAAAAGAGAGTGAAGGAGAGAGTGAAGGAGAGAGTGAAGGAGAGAGTGACTTCGTCAAAGAAGGTTTCACCGCCAAGGGGGCGTGGCTCTGGGCAGGGAGTACGGGCGTCAAATTTTCTTCTTCCTGCCCCTTCTGTGCCAAAGATTCAACATTTTCTCGCTCTTCCAACACCTCTTCTTCGACCACCTGCGCAAGCGACTCTTCCGATATCCACTGTTCAGCCAAACGCCGCCGCCGTATAAAAAAAGCAATCAACCCTGCCAACAACGCACTTCCGGCCCCAGCCCCTCCATACAACCACCCTTGGCTCCATGCCGGCTCTTCAAGTTTAAGCAAAGGAGGCGGAACAACGACTGCCGCTGTCGTCGCTACTGGTTGCGCGACACCGATGGGTTTTGACTCCTGTTTCATAGCCGCCAACAACTGCTGCTGTTGGCGCTGTTGCGCTTCCATTTTTTGCAACGATTCTCGCAACTGGGCCATTTGTGCCAAGCCTGCTTCCAGCTTGAGCGTCAACTCCTTGTTCTCTTCCCGGACTTGATCCAGTTGAGCTACCAAGGCCACATCAGCCGCCGCCGTGGTGAGTATCGCATCTGAAGCTTGAGAAGATTTTTCGTCCACTGCACTAGGTGCGGCTGGCGTTTGGGCAACTGCGTCCGATTTTTTACCCTTCTCCTCCCCCATGACCGTCATGCGCAGACCATAGTTAACCTGCGGGCTCCCCTGCGCAGAAGAGACCTCCTGGGTACGTGACTCTTTTAACTTGACACCCTCTGGTTTACTTGGCGGAACTGAAACAACTAACTTATTACGCCAAATGGCCACATGCTGCTTTTGAATCTCACGGGCCTCTTCCATGGAAACCGCCGAAATCTCGGCAACGGTCGGAAGTTCAAGCACCACACCTGATTTTAACCCATTGATATTCTCTCGCGCAAAAGCCGATCCATTTTTACGCCAAATAGCCACCGCGACCTGCTGACTGTTAAAATCACCCCCCACCCCCGACAACTTGGCAATTTTCATCAACGTTTCACCCCGTTGCACCGGGCCATAACGTTGTAAGGAACTACCGTTGGATCCGGTAGAGGAAGGGACCAACTGAACCTCTTGTTTTAAATGAGGTGCCGTCTGCGCGGCCTTCTCCAAAATAGGCTCAACACTCTTATCTTGGAATGGAGCCGCAATATCCAATAAAACAATATAATTACGATATTGAACCCCATGTCCTGACGATGTTTTCAGCAATAAATTAAAAAATGGCTCCCCCACCGGTCGCGAACTCTTAAAACGAATTTGCCAATTCCCATCTTTGACTTTAACCAATTCAGACTTTAAATCTGGAATGACCGTCGAACGCTGCAGGTCCATCTGCTCATACTCGGTAAAAGAACCCACCTCCACCTCCACCCCGGCGGCCATTTCATCAGGACGCTGCACAAGGGGTATTTGTGCCGAAAAAACCTCGCCCAATTTACTCTCAACGCGCAAATCCCCCATGGTGAGCGCGTGCCCGGTCCTCGCCTCCCCAAGCAGCAATGCCACAGCTAACAATATATTGTTTTTATTATAAATTTTATTTTTCATTCTCATAGATCTCTTGACTGCCGAAAAATACTTTTGCGCGATAAATGTCATTTAAACGCACTCCCATAATAACCCCCTATTCATATATAGCATCTACGCTGTTATGCAAAAAACATGCTCAAACAAAAGATTCAAAAAATACAAAAAAAAACCTGGCCATTTAAAAAATGGCCAGGAGATTTAAAATCCAAAAATCTACCTATTTCAAAGTATCGAAAAAGCAAAAAAATCAATACATTGTAAAGAAGAGAACCGCCCCTAATCCCCCCCACCCTTTGTCTTTGGAAACTCTGAGGATTCATCCCTCAGGGGTCGGACTTTGTTTTTTTTACCCGATGGCTTCATAAATGATGGCGAATCAACGCTTCGGCTATCTGCACGGCATTCAAGGCGGCTCCCTTGCGTAAATTGTCCGAAACGACCCATAAATTAAGTCCATTGGCAACCGATTCATCCATACGAATCCGAGAAACATAGGTTGCATCTCTCCCTGAACTCTCCCTAGGGGTCATATAGTGCAGTTGGGAAGGATCGTCCACAACCGTCACCCCTGGTGCTGAAGCCAAAATCGCCCGCGCCTGGGCAACCGTTAAATGCCGTTCGGTTTCAATATTGATGGATTCCGAATGGCTGTTGTAAACCGGCACCCGCACCGCCGTTGCGGTTACCCGAATATTCGGACCCATAATCTTTGCCGTCTCGTTGACCATCTTCATCTCTTCTTTGGTATAACCATTTTCCAAAAAAACATCAATGTGTGGAATCAGATTAAAGGCGATGTTTTTGGCAAATTTTCTCGCAGGAACTTCAGATCCAGGAATATAAAAGGCCCGAGTTTGCTCAAAAAGCTCATCAATCGCCTCTTTGCCCGCCCCAGAAACCGCCTGATACGTAGAAACCACTACGCGCCGAATCACCGCCGCATCGTGTAAAGGTTTTAACGCCACCACCATTTGAATAGTAGAACAGTTGGGATTGGCAATAATCTTCCTTTTGCCAAAAGCAGCCAAAGCCTCAGGATTGACCTCTGGCACCACCAAAGGAATCTCTGGATCCATCCGAAAATGGGAGGTATTGTCCACCACCACACACCCTGCCGCCGCCGCACGGGGCGCATGAACCGCAGAGACCTTGGCCCCAGGCGAAAAAAGCCCAATATCTACCCCAGCAAAATCAAAATCATCCAATGTTTCAACCAACACATCCCGCCCCTTAAAGGACAATCGCGTCCCCGCCGAACGACTGGATGCCAAAAGATACAGTTTATCTACAGGAAAATCCCGCTGCGCCAAAATAGAAAGAATCTCCCGACCAACATTGCCTGTGGCTCCAACAATGGCCACGTTAAAAAGACGCATGATACACCCTCCACTCCTGTGATTTTACAACGAGAAGAACATAATGCCCTGCGGGCAAAGGATGAAAATCAAAACCCTGGGGGATGAATCCCCCAGACCCCCTCTTTTTTTTAAATATTATAAAGAAAAGGGTGGGGGGGATTGGGGGGCGGTTCTCTGCCCCCCAAGGTCTTGATTTTTATTTTTCCGATACCGCCAAAGCCGCGACAACCGCATCACCCATCGCCACCGTATCTATAAGTCGCATCCCCTCCTGCATAATATCAGGCGTGCGCAACCCCTGATCCAAAACCCGATTGACCGCCTGCTCAATCCGATCGGCAACACCAGGCTCTGCCAATGAATGACGAAACAACATGGCTAAAGATAAAATCGTTGCCAACGGATTAGCGATTCCCTTGCCAGCGATATCTGGGGCCGAACCGTGAATCGGTTCATACAACGCATATTGATGCCCCAGCGAAGCCGACGCCAACATCCCAATAGAACCAGTCAACATACTGGCCTCATCCGACAGAATATCCCCAAACATATTCGTGGTCAAAATGACATCAAACTGGCGCGGATTGCGAATTAATTGCATGGCGGCATTATCCACATACATATGCGACAGCTGTACATCGGGAAATTCCCGAACACCAATGCCAATCACCACCTCACGCCACAATTCGGTAGCCTCCAACACATTGGCCTTATCCACAGAACAGACCCGACCACTGCGCTCCCTGGCGATCTTAAAAGCAGAACGAGCCACCCGTTCGATCTCATCCGTGGTATACACCAACGTATTCACCCCACGACGCCGTCCATCTGGCAAAGTCGTCACCCCTTTTGGTTCGCCAAAATAGATCCCGGAAGAGAGCTCCCGAACCACCATAATATCAATCCCAGTCACCACCTCTTTTTTTAATGTTGAGGCATCGGCCAGTTGATCAAAAACCTTGGCCGGGCGCAGATTGCAAAAAAGATCCAACGCCTTGCGAATGCCCAACAGTCCCCTCTCTGGCCTTACGGCATAATCCAATCCCTCCCATTTCGGCCCTCCCACCGCTCCCAACAACACCGCATCCACTGCGCGCGCCATCTGCAACGTCTCTTCCGGCAACGGCGTTCCGGTGGCATCATAGGCGGCCCCACCAATCAACCCTTCCGTTACCTCTAATTGCACAAGACCTAAGGTCTCCAATTCAATCAACACCTTGCGCGCCTGCGCGACAATCTCTGGCCCAATGCCATCCCCAGGTAACATCAAAATCCGTCTTTTCACAATTGCAAAGCTCCCTTTTTTGAACATGATGCCCTGCGGGCAAAAAATTAAAATCAAAGACAAAACCTTGGGGGATGAATCCCCCAAACCCCCTCTTTTTTTTAAATATTAAAAAAAAAGGGAGGGGGGATTGGGGGGCGGTTCTCCGCCCCCCCAAGGTCTTAATTTTTATTTTTCCAATATATTTTAAATTTTATAGGGTACATTTTTTTTGTCAAGGGAAGCCTCAATCCCCCCCCTCACCCCCAAACGACACATTCAACAACTTAGAAATCATCGTCAACGTCTCCAATCCCGCTTCAAAATCAAACCGATCGACCTGTTCTTGCAACTGATCCAATTGAACTTGCACCCCTTGCCCTTGCAGCATATGTTGCAAAAATTTAAGACAGGCTTCGGCTTGGATATCATTCTTTTCCAATAAATGAAATAACTCGGAAAGCTTCTTACGAACCTCTTTTTGATTCAATGGTTCAACAGAGGTTGTTAATACCAAATTTGGTTCCGCAATTTTTGTTGTTTGCACCGTTTCCAAAAGTGTCACGGAGGCCATAACCTCTTGCATAGCCTGTTCAAACCCATCCAACAATGGCAACCACACTTCCCGATCACCAGACTTGACACCTTTTTCCAAATTCTGGGCCGACGCATACAACGTCATCGCACACAAATTACCAGAAGCCCCCTTGATGGCATGTATTTGATCTAAGGCATGGGTCATATCCTCTTGACGTTTACCAAACAAAAAATTCCGCAAAGAGTTGGCTACCAATTCCAAATCCCGTTTTAATTCCAAAAGCAAAGAACGGAATAAAGCTTGATTGCCATTCATCCGCTCTAAACCTGCAGCGATGTCAATTCCAGGCAACGCAGGAATCTCTCCCGTTGGATCAGAAGAAATGATCGGTGTCTCTTCTAAAACAACACCCTCTCTAAAGGGAATCCAGCGCAACAACGTCTCATAAAAATTTTTTTTATCAATCGGCTTGGTAATATGATCGTTCATACCCGCCGCCAGACTCTTTTCCCGATCCCCTTGCATGGCATGGGCCGTCATAGCCACAATAGGAAGATACCGAAAACGATCTATTTGTCGAATCAACCGAGTCGCGGTCAAACCATCCATCACCGGCATCTGAATATCCATTAAAACCACATCATAGGACCTCACATCAACCATCCGCACCGCTTCCCCACCATGATGAGCCACCTCTACGACCAAACCAATGCCACTCATCAGCTCTTTGGCAATCTGCCGATTGATGGCGTTATCTTCCACCAAAAGCACCCTGGCCCCACCAATCCTCTTTTGTATTGCGACCAAATCCAAAACGGATGAGGCCAAATGAAAGAGCTTCCCGCTCGATTGGTCAAACAGCTCTAGTATGGTATTAAACAAAACAGAGCAGATGATCGGTTTATTGAGAATCCTCTCCACATCGGCATGAACCATAGGCTCTATCTGACCTTGAGTCAGCAAAATCATCTTGGCCGCCAGAGAATACCCCATCTCTTGCATTTTCTTCTGAATCTGGCGCGCAATCGCCAAACCGCTCTCTTCGGCCATCTCTTCTTCCAGAAGAATCAAAGCATATCCACGCCCCTCCCCTCCCCACTTCTCCACACACCCCAAAGCTTCTGATCCAGAGGCCGCCATGTGAACAGAAATACCAAAAGAAAACAGCATATCCGCCAATGCTTTACGAGTCACCGAATTGTCATCCACCACCAAAGAATACAACTTGCGCAACGCTTCAGGAAAACGCGCCTTCTCCTGAGCTGTTTGAACACCCTGTTGCAAAAGCGCGGTAAATCGAAAAACCGTCCCCAATCCCTTCTGACTCTCCACCCAAATTTGACCACCCATCAGTTCTGTCAATCGTTTACAAATGGTCAAACCTAAACCAGTCCCCCCATATTTTCGCGTTGTGCTGCTGTCAGCCTGAACAAACGGCTGAAACAGCCGACCGACCTGTTCAGGGGTCAAACCAATCCCTGTATCCCGCACAAAAAATTCAAGTTTAACCTTATCTTCAAATGAATCAACCGTCTGCACCCCAATTTCCACCTCCCCACTCTCGGTGAATTTAAGGGCATTGCTGGTCAGATTCATCAAAATTTGTTCCAGTCGCAACCCATCCCCAACCAAACACAGATGACACTCCTGGGAAAAAGAAAAAATCAACTCAATCCCCTGTTCCTGGGCTTTACCACGAAACAGATCGGCTAAATGCTCAAATATATCCCGCAAATAAAAATCGACGTGCTCCATCTGCAACTGACCAGCCTCAATTTTGGAAAAATCCAAAATATCATCAATAATGCGCCGTAAAAAATGAGAAGAGGTGATAATTTTATTCAAATAATCCCGTACAGTAGGCGTCAATTCCCCCGCCAAGGCCAAATCAGATAAACCCAAAATCGCGTTCATTGGGGTACGAATTTCATGGCTCATGTTGGCCAAAAATTCTCCTTTGGCTTGGTTGGCCGCCTGGGCCATCCCTTTTTCTTGCCACAACAGCGCCTCTGAAAGCTTTCTCTCCATAATCTCAATGGCATTACGTCGTAAAGTCACCTGAGCATGAATGCGTGCTAATAACTCTTCCCGATGAAAAGGCTTGGTCACATAATCCACCGCCCCCAACCGAAAGGCGCGGGTAATGTCGCTCTTTTGATCCTTAGCAGACAACACAATGACCGGTAATGGCGGCTGAGACCTCTGCTGCAACACAACCAACACCTCATATCCAGAAATCCCAGGCATCATTAAATCCAGAAGAATCAAATCAATGTCGTACTTTTGCACCTGCTCCAAACACTCCTGACCATTCTGAGCCTCCAATACCTGGCCATAATGACTCAAATTGGAACGAATCACCTCGCGATTGATGGCATCGTCATCCACCACCAAAAGCGTGGGCTTCTGATCGTCATACACCATAGCGGGAAATAAATCTTCTACTTCCTGGAGCCGCGTCGCCCCCTTTAACAGAGGTATCAATTCAGGTGGCTTGGTTGACAATAACGCCGATTGTTCCCGCCAAAGGATAAGTAACTCCTCAGGCGTCACCTCTCCCTGTAAAGGCAATACCACCGTAAAAACACTCCCGACCTCAGGAATACTCTCCAGATGGATCACCCCACCCAACCGTTCCAGGGCCTGTTTGACAATCGCCAAGCCCAATCCAGACCCCTCAAAAGCCCGGCTGTCCGAACGAAACCCTTGCTGAAAACGATCAAAAATTTTGCCATGCAACTCTAAAGGAATACCGATCCCGGTATCTTCCACACAAATGGCAACAGCCTTAGAAGTCAAAAGATGAATCCGCACCCACACATACCCGGACAGGGTAAATTTAACGGCATTACCTAACAAATTCATAAAAACCGTATCCAAAAGTTCTGGATCCGAAACGATCTCGACCTCCTCCCCCACTTCACACCCCATGCCAAGCCCTTTGGCTTGGGCTTGTTGAGCAATCCCTTCTAAAAGCCGTTCCAAATAGGCTCGCAAACCAATAGGCCTTTTTTGAACAGAATGGACATGATGACCATTGGGGGTAAATTGTAAAATTTGTTTGGTCAATTTTAACAATCGTTCTGCAGAATCTTGTATTAAAGTCAATGGCTTATTAAATATATCAGGCAATGGACCATAGGCATTGCCACGCAGGGCCGTACCAATACCCAAAATACCATTCAGAGGGGTTTTAAATTCATGCGTAATATTGGCCAAAAAATCATCCTTCATCCGATCCAATTGCATCAACTCTTCGTTTTGTCTATTTATTTTATCCATAGACTCCTTCAGGTTGTAATGCATCTTCTGAAGATCCCCCACCATGCCATTAAAACTCTTGGCAAGCGATGCGAGCTCCTGCACCGGTTCGCTGGGCACCCGTACCTCAAAAGAACCAGATCCCACCCGTTGGGCAGCCTGAGAAAAACGAACAATCGGATTGATAAAAATATGTTTTAAAGTCACATAGATTAAAACAATCAACAAAATGATGACCATACCCGTGACCCCCACCACCGCCCACCCCAAAGGACGAATTTTGGCATAGAGATCATCCTCCCAAAGAAGAGCTACCAAATACAAAGAATCATGCAGATGATCCCCATGCAGCAACGCATGTTTGGCAAAAATTTCGGTCGGAATCAAACGCTCTGCACGACTCCCTTTGCGTTGCTCAACCACCTGCGCCATCGCCACCTTCGGCAACTGTGGCGGTACCGACACCCCTTCTGGAGAAAAAATAAGGTTTCCTTCCCGATCACTTAACAAAAGCAACCCACTCGAACCAATATGGGTCGTTTGAATCTTCTCCACCAAAAAATCGGGTCGCAACGTCAAAACCAAATAACCCCGAAAGGTCGGTGGCTGGGTGGGATCTTGAGCGGCCGAACGGAGATACATTTTTTTAGCCACCACAAACGCCCATTCGCCATTGTCGGCATTTTTATAAAATTCCAAAAAATAATCTTCGGTGCTGTTACGCAAATGCTGAAAATAGGGAGTATCCGCTTCGTTTTCCGTTGCATTCTCTCCAGAACCAGAGATATAACGGGCATCCTCTTCCCCATCCGGCATCAAAACACGAATTTCATAATATTCGGGATAAGCTTTGGCATAACTTGCAAAAAGATTCAATAAAGGCATTTGCAAAATACCGTATCGACTCTCCTCATCCTCGTTGGTCAGATAACCTTGTAACAATTGACTGCCAGAAAAAAGATCAACGTTGGCCTTGGCTGTATTTAAATGGGTCATCATGTCCAACTGGGTAAAACGCAATAAATTGTTTACTTCACCCAAAGTCTGCTCCGTGACCGTATGAGTCAAATGGTCACGGGCAATCCAACCAATCAACATAAGTGGCAAAGTAACCAGAGGAAGCAAAATCAGCAGTAAATAAGTTCGTAATTTCATAGTGCGCAACCAACCGTTTCGATGATAAATAACAAACTTAATTGAGCAAGCCGCGCAATATATTTTTCTGTTTGCTCTCCACGCGTGGGGGGAGTTTTTGCGGAAATTCAGAACGGTCCACAATAGCTTGCGAGGGATAGATCACGGGATCATTTAAAAAATCAGCTGGCAGCATTGCGGTCGCCGATTTGTTGGTGGTAGCATAATGAAGGGTTTGCGCCAATTGCGCTGCATTTTCAGGTTCATGAAGAAAATTAATAAAAGCGTAGGCCTCCGCCTTGTGTAATGATTTTTCTAAAACAGCCAAATAATCCATCCATAAAAGCCCTCCCTCTTCTGGAATAACATAGGCAATACGAGGTTCAACCGACTGTACAGCAACAGCATCCCCATTATAAAGCATCGTCGCCCACACATCCCCATTCACCAATCCAGAGGTTTGATCTATGCCAACATACCCATAATCGCGAACAAAAGATTTTTGAGCCACCAACAGTTGACGGGCCTTCTCAATCTGCCCACTCTCCACCGTATTCCAAGAATAGCCCAAGGCTTTCAACGCCACGCCCAATAAATTGCGAGAATCCTTCTCCATAATGATATGTTTGCGCAACTTCTCTTCGGGTTTAAGCAACTCTAGCCATTTCGTGATCTTGCCCCCCAATAAATCAGGACGATAAGCGATCCCCTCCGTTCCCCAAAAAAGCGGAACCCCATGTTTAATCAATTCAGGGTAGGCCTGTACCCAACGCGGGTCGATATGTTTAAGATTGGGAACCAGTTGAGAATCAACGGGAGCCAACCATCCATGATTGACATACCCTTCCACCCGATTGGCCAAAACATCCACTACGTCAAACCCACTCCCTTGGGTCTGAGCCAAAAGTTCATCCCGAGTCTCATCGGTTTCAAAAAAGACAATTTTGACATGAATGCCAGTCTTTTGCTCAAATTTTTGCAAAAGATCTAAGTCCATATGGAGCTGCCCAGAAACAATAAACAAACAAAATATATAAAAAATAAGACGATACAGATTAGGCATCATACCTCCTGCAATTTTAATCCAAATCATAAAAAAAAATCAGTTCAGCAAACTACGTAAAATATTTTTAAACTTACTCTCTACCTTTGGCGAAATTCTTTGAGTAAATTCTGACCGTGACAATATGGCCGTCGGTGGATAAATAGTGGGATCGTTACGATAAGTCTGGGGTAATAAATTTTCTGCCGCCTGATTGACCGTGGCATAATGGAGATATTGAGCCAATTGGGCACTATTCTCTGGTTCATGAAGAAAATCAATAAAGGCAAATGCCAATTGTTTTTGCATTGATTTTTCAAAAACCACCAAAGAGTCCACCCACAAATTGGTCCCCTCCTCTGGAACCACATAAGCAATACGAGGTTCAAAGGTTTGTAAGGCAATCACATCCCCATTATACATCGTCGCTATCCAGGTAGACCCCGTCACCAATCCAGATTTTTCATCCAAAGAAGGATACCCATAGTCGTGGACAAACGGTTTTTGAGCCAGCAGTAAAGTTTTAGCGGCTTGCAGCGCAGCCTCATCCTCCGAATTCCAGGAGTAACCTAACGCCTTCATAGCAATACCCGCTAAATCTCTGGAATCCTTGACCATCAAAATATGTTTCCGAAACCGCTCGGCAGGCGTGAGCAACTGGGCCCATTTGGTAATCACTTCCTCAACCAAGTCGGTACGATAGGCAATCCCTAGCGTCCCCCATAACAAGGGAACGTGATAGGGATTGGCCTGAGAATAGGCTTCCAACCAACGCGATGCAATGTGTTTCATGTTCCCAATCAACTGGCTCTCCAGAGGCACCAACCACCCCTGTTTGACATAATTTTCTACCCGATTGGCCGCAACAATCGCCAGATCAAACCCTTGCCCATTGGTCCGAGAAAGCAATTCATCTCGGGTTTCATCCGTCTCAAAGTAGACCTCGCGAACATGAATACCGCTTTTTTGTTCAAATTTTTGCAAAAGATCGGGGTCCATATAATCCGACCAATTCAGCAAAACAAGTTCTTTATTTTCAGAAGACTGCGAAGGAAAAGGCGACCAAAAAATCAGGATAAAAATAGAGCAAATATAAAAAAATGTTTTATGTAACATTCCCCCTCCCTTAAACATCTCAAAAAGAGTTTAAAAAAAGAGTTTAAACCCAATCAAAAAATATTACAATGAGTTACTTTGGTAATTGAATCACCAGAGATGTTTTGCCATGACGACTCGTATCCAACATCACACGCCCATCCAATGTGGTGACAATAAGTTTAACAGAGTAGGTCCCTAACCCAACGCCATGTTGTTTACCAGAGGTAACATATTTATCAAAAAATGTATGACGAATCTCCATAGGCACCTCGCCCATATTTTCAATACGCAAGGTATCCATATCGCCATCTTCTAAAAAGACTTTAACAGATTGACCAACAGGAGAGGCTTCAAGGGCATTTTTTATCAAATTGGCCAACATAGAATGACACAACAACTCTTCACCACTCACCATAAAAGAGTCTCCTGGAGCAACGGGAGAGTCATTCCAAAAAATATCCAAATATAAACTCTTTTTTTTGATTAAATTAAAAAATTCAGAATAAATTCTTTTTAAAATAATTAAAATATCCACAGGTTGCTTGTTTAATTTATAGGTGCCGCACTCCATTTTATAGAGATCATGGGAACGATTGATCATTTCTAACATCCGATAACCAGATTCCTCAATGATACGCAGATAGCGTTGATGGGACTCCTCCAGTGTTAACTCCTCCATCAACAGACTTGGAATGCCAATGATAGCGTTTAAAGGACTTTTGAGATCATGATGCAAAATACGGTCGACATCTTCCCGAAGTTGCACCAGTTTGAGTAACTCCCCGTTTTGCTTTTGAATGAGTTCTCGTGCCTGTTTTAATTTTAAATGGGTCTTGACCCTGGCCTCCACCACACTCTTAATAAATGGTTTGGTGATATAATCTACCGCACCCAGCATAAATCCTTTAGTTTCGTCTTGGGCATCGTCTTTAGCAGTGACAAAGATGATAGGAATATCACAAGTATGCTCTTGGTGCTTTAAAATGTTACACACCTCATAACCGTCTATCCCAGGCATGATCACATCCAACAAAATCAGATCAGGATGTTCTACTTCTACCAATTCTAAGGCCTTAAGACCATCCATGGCCACGGAAATGTTATAGTCATTCCGAAGCGTTTCAACCAATATTTTAACATTGGCGCGCACATCGTCGACAATTAAAATGCGAGACCTTTGCATCGAATCGGTCATATTCGTTTCCAATTTTTTGCCATGATGCCCTTTCCGAAAAAAAACCTTTTATCGGATCATGCCTTTTATATAAATGAAAGTCAATTCCAAGAGGTGATGCTTTGGACATGATGCCCTGCGGGCAAAAAAGTCAAAATCAAAACCCTGGGGGATGAATCCCCCAGACCCCCTCTTTTTTTTAAGTATTAAAAGAAAAGGGTGGGGGGATTGGGGGGCGGTTCTCCGCCCCCACAAATTTATTTTGGAAATTATCCCTATTTATCGAATGATTCACTCTGATACAAAAGAGCGCGTTGCATCACCATATCCACGACCTGCTGGGCACACTGAGCTATAGAAGCAACGCCGGTTTCCAAAATCAATTCTGGCTGGACAGGTTCTTCATAGGGAGAAGATATACCAGTAAAATCCTTGATTTCTCCCGCACGGGCACGCCTATAAAGACCTTTGGTATCCCGTGTTTCACAAACATCAAGAGAGCACCGGCAATAAATTTCCAAAAAATCCCCAGGGGAAGCCAAATTACGCACCCGTTGCCGATCACGAATAAACGGCGAGATAAAAGCAGCTAAAACAATAAGTCCCGCTTCGGTACAAAGTTTAGTCACCTCGCCAATCCTGCGAATATTTTCTTGCCGATCTTTTTCAGAAAAACCCAAATCGGCACAGAGACCGTGACGCACATTATCCCCATCCAGAGTAAAAGTCCGCATGCCCTTTTGATGCAAAAGTTCCTCCACAGCGTGCATCATGGTCGATTTTCCAGATCCGGACAACCCCGTAAACCAAAGAATCAGACTCTGATGCCCATTGAGATTTTCTCGGTCTTGACGGGTAATCACGGTCGGATGCCAAACGGTATTAGAACTTTTTATAGACATAAAACCCCTTTCTCAATTATTTAAAAAAGCATCCTTCTTAAACCTAAGTCGACTATTGGACACTCCCGATACATAAACACATCCTATTCTCAAATCAAATCGATTTAGCTGCCTCCTCTAGAGATATACGTTTCAATTTACGCCAAAGTGAAACCCGATCAATCCCAAGAATTTCCGCTGCCAATGTCTGATTACCGTTCGTTTCGACCAAGACAAAACGAATATAATCTTGTGTTATCTCCTCCAATGTAGGCAATTTATCTCCACTTTTCCGAAAGGTACGTATTCCATGAAGGCGCAATTCGTCAGGAAGATGCTGTGGGGTGACCATATCCGTATGACAAAGAGCTAAAGCCCGCTCCATAAAATTTTCCAATTCTCGAATATTACCAGGAAAATCATAATTATTCAATAAAGCCATCGCCTCTGGTGACAGGATTTTGTCCCCTTTTTCTAATCGTCGTGCGCCCCGTTTGAGAAAATAATCTGCCAACAAGACGATATCACCCCGTCGCTCTCTAAGGGAAGGAATAGCAAGTTTGACCACGTTTAAACGAAAAAAAAGATCCTGCCGAAAACGACCTTGAGCGATGAGGTCCTGAAGATTACAATTGGTTGCGGCGATAAAACGCACATCCACCGGCACTGGTCGAGTTCCTCCCACCCGTACAATTTCCCGTTCTTGAACCGCCCGTAAAAATTTAACCTGCATAGAAAGGCTCATCTCGGAAATCTCATCCAAAAACAATGTTCCGCCCTGTGCAGCCTCCATAAAACCAATTTTAGTTGTCACCGCTCCTGTAAAGGCCCCTTTTTCATGTCCAAAAAGTTCACTCGACAAAAGCTCCTCGGTAAATACCCCACAATTTACCGCTACAAACGGACCTCCCGGACGTCCGCTATATTGATGTAAATAGTTGGCAACAAGTTCTTTTCCAACACCGCTTTCACCGGTAATCAATACATTACACTCGGTAGGAGCGACTTGACGGGCGGTATCCAATAATTTAATCATAACCGGGTCACGCGTAATGATGAGATTGCCCTTTTGAATATGGCACAATTTTTCCTTAAGTTCCCGATTTTCACGCCGCAAAAATACCTTCTGTATGGCCTCTCTGACCATCTTGCGCACATCTTCTAAACGAAAAGGTTTGGCAATATAAAAAAAAGCCCCCTCATGCATCGCTTCAACTGCCGATTCCAGGGTAGCAAAACCAGTAATCACGATCACTTCGGTATCTGGCGCGTGCCTTTTACAAGTGCGCAAAACCTGCATCCCATCGGCACCTTCCATGCGCAAATCTGTCAACACAACGTCAAAAGAGTCTTTTTCCAATAGGGCAACGGCCTCCAACCCATTCTCCAAACATGTGACCATATACCCTTCCTTACGCATCACATGAGAAAGATTGCGCACAGCAATGGATTCATCGTCAACAATCAACAAACGACCAACAGATGACATAACCACACCTCGGCTAACTTAAATAAAATCATAAATAGCAATTATTATGAAGAAACAATTGGTAAACGAATACGAAACAAAGTTCCTTGTCCCAGTTGACTTTCAGCAACAATAAATCCCTCATGCTCTTCAACAACATCAAAAACCACTGAAAGCCCCAATCCAGATCCTTTACCAATCGGCTTGGTGGTAAAAAATGGATCAAAAATACGCGTAAGGTGTTCTTTAGAAATACCCGAACCGGTATCACGAACATGAATTTCCGTCCACGGACTGCGACATCGACCACCAAAAAAATCAAAAGCGTGTGAAACACGCGCAACCTCTTCCTGAGGGAGAGACTGGATAACCACTTCTCCTTCATCAGTTATGGCATCCAAGGCGTTGGTTAAAAGGTTAATAAAGGCTTGTTGCAAACGTTGCCGATCCCCCAATAAAATAAGGTTGGCAGGAAGATCAATTTTAACCCGAATCCTGTTGGGAATGTTTCCTTTGCTAAAACGAACCACCTCCTGCATCAATTCCAACAATGGAACAGGTTCTTTATGGAACTCCCGGTCACGAGAAAAATCCAATAAAGAGCGAACAATATCCCGCGCCCGACGCGTCTGCCCATCAATCTGCGCGAGCAACTCCTTTTTATATACCAAATCGTCCAATTCCACCTCTTCAGCAAGAATTTGACAAGAGGTGGAAATATTAGAAAGGGGATTATTCAATTCATGAGCTACCCCAGAAAGAAGGGTTCCTAAAGCCGCTAATTTTTCAGTCCGTAACAAATTTTTTTGCCGCAAATCCAATTCGTGCAGAACACCATTAAAAGCATTCGTAAGTGACAATATCTCCCGATCGTTGGATTGAATCAAAATTTTAGACGTTTGTCCTCTGGCTACCCGGCTCATACTCTCTTCAATAGATCGCAAAGGTAAAACAATTCGTTGTGACAAGGCCCTTCCTAACAAAATAACCACCAGGATTACAATCATTAAAGCTATAATCAATCGAATACGATGCTGCTCTAATGTTTGACCTACTTGAATCCGTTCCGTATTCAATATATCTTCCGCTGAGGTTACGATGACCTTACCAAGATTACGAATCTGCAGTTTTGTTTCAACATTTAATTCTTTATAGAGAGAATCAACAATTTGGTTTTGCACCAATTTTTCATATTCAAACAGCCATTTTTTAACTGAATTAATGCCGTTTTTGTACAAAATATCGAAAATTACCGCCTCATTTAGAGTATTCTTGGCTTGATGCACATAAAATAAAAGGTGATCAAAATCCTCCTTTTGTTGATACAAAAAATAATTTTTTTCAAAACGCCTCATCTCCAACACATTACTTAACAATAAAAAAGCCTGCTCTCCAACAACCATTCTCTGAGAAACCGTTCGCAATTCCACTATGGTAAATAGGCTCAAGCATAACGCCATGGCACTGATGGCATAATATCCCATGATCAATTTGGATTGCAGCGAGGTTGATCGCATAAAATACCTCCTTGGCTAGAAACAAACTATTGCAGTTTGCAATACTCTATACATATTTGCAACACACAAAATAAAATAAAAAATTATTCTAAAAAAACAAATAAATACATACTAATCACCCATATTTTTCCTTCCAATTATTTTACAATGTTGCAAAATTCAACACAATCAAGAAATCTATACGACCATAAAACGAATCAACATATTGATATTTATATATTATTTATAATTGGTCCAGTCTATGCAGATCGAAATTAAATAGAGAGTATCATTCCAACTCCCTTTTTGATGAGGATCATAATGGACCCCAAATTAAACGCCTTGGATCGCCTCTTTATGGCTATAACCTTTGCAGAGGCGGACGAACCAGAAACAGCAAAACAAATACTTAAACAAAATCAAAAAGATCATCCGGAAAAAAAACACCAGATTCTATCGTCTATCCCATATGAACATTCTGGAGAAAATCTGAAAAATAAATTAGATGCGAAGGCATACGCCCACATGGGTTGAGTTTGATATAGCTTAAAAATAGATAAAAAAAACGTAACATTTTTTTCAATCTACAATCGAAGCACACATAGAAAACTTGATGCGGTTTAAAGCAAACAAACCCTCACCTCGCTCATTTTCTATATAAAACTTAAAAAATGGTCACTACTGCCATTCCTAAATCTTTTTTTTATTTATTAAAAATAACGAGGGGGTCTGAGGAATTCCCCAAGGTTTTGTTTCTGCTTTTTTACCCGCAGGGCATTATGTTCAAAATTGAAAAACGATAGTTTAAGATAAATAGGATAGATTGTATGCGCAGCATCTCAAAATATTTTCCGTTTGTTAATTGGTTTCCAATGAACCGCCAAACCTTACAGGCCGATTTACTCTCTGGCATTACGGTGGCATTGGTATTGATCCCCCAATCCATGGCCTATGCCAACTTAGCTGGATTACCGGCCTATTATGGTCTTTACGCCGCATTTCTTCCTGGTGCGTGTGCTGCTCTATTTGGTTCATCCAAACAATTGGCCACTGGACCAGTTGCCGTGGTCTCCCTTTTGACGGCTTCTGCTCTGCTCCCTTTTGCCGAAGCGGGCAGCGAACAGTTCGTCTCCTTGGCCATTTTAATGTCATTTTTAATTGGTATCGTACAACTGATTTTGGGATTTTTTCGTTTGGGTGTTGTGGTCAATTTTCTCTCCCATCCTGTTATTCTTGGTTTTACCAATGCAGCGGCACTCATCATCGGTCTTTCGCAACTTTCCAAAATTTTTGGTGTTAAAATGGGAAGAAGCGAACATTTTTTAAATGACATTTGGGGCGTGTTTCAGCAACTCAATACCACCCATTGGCCAACATTCATATTTGGCGTTATTGCCTTTACCATTATGTTTGGCCTAAAAAAAACGCGACCGAAATATCCAAATGTTTTAATTGCCGTTGTTTTGACCACCCTACTGAGTTGGTCTCTAGGCTTTCAAGAGATGGGCGGTAAAGTGGTTGGAGAGATTCCACAAGGATTGCCCTCTATTGCCCTACCCACATTTCATTTAGATCTCATCAACAACCTGTTCAGCAGTGCCATTATCATCGCCTTAGTTGGCTTTATGGAGGCAATCTCTATTGCCAAAGCCATGGCAGCCCGGACCAAAGATTGTCTAAATCCCAACCAAGAGTTGATTGGTCAAGGTATCGGTAACATCATCGGCAGCTTGACTCAAGCCTATCCAACCTCTGGCTCCTTTTCACGCTCTGCGGTCAACATAGATGCTGGAGCCAAAACGGGCTTATCCTCTATTTTTACCTCCTTGATGGTTTTGATCACATTACTTTATCTCACTCCTTTGCTCTTTTTTCTTCCAGAGGCTGTTTTGGCCGCCGTCATCATGATGGCCGTTGTTGGACTCATTAATGTTCAAGCCATACAACATGCTTGGCACGCCAACCGCCACGATGGGATCTCTGCTCTTGTTACGTTTTTTGCCACCTTGGGCTTTGCCCCGCACCTGGATGAAGGCATCATGGTTGGTGCAGGATTGGCTATCCTCTTATATTTATATCGCACCATGCGCCCACGGGTCGCCACCTTGGGACTTTACCCAGATGGCACCCTACGTGATATCGCGATCCATCCAGATCTACCAACCGATCCCAAAATTATCGTCGTACGCTTTGATGGCCAACTCTATTTTGCCAATGTCTCTTACTTTGAAGAGATGCTCCTCGCTGCCGTAGCAACCAATCCAAATGCCAAATATCTTCTGGTGGTTGGGGATGGCATCAATCAACTTGATGCCTCAGGAGAAGAGGTCATCCGGCATATTGCCATACGATTACAAAAAATTGGCATCACGATCATTTTCTCTGGCTTAAAACGCCAAGTATTGAATGTCTTACACGCCACAGGCCTATTTGAACTTTTAGGTGGAGAAGCCAATCTCTTTGCCACTGAACAGATCGCTTTAATCAATATTTACGAACGGTTAGGAGATAAAACAAACCATCCATTGCTTTTTTCCATGGCTATGGAAAAAGAAAACCTGATAGACCATGCCGCCTAGGAATCATCAAAAATCTGTTTTTTTTTGGAGAATATATGACATGTAACTAAATTATAAAATAACATTTACCAATACATAAAAAAATACCAAATAACGGGTATACAACAGACAAATGCCAACATTTGACAGAAGAGGAGTGCCGTAAAAAAGCTATTGCGGAAACCATCCAGAAAGAGTAGATTGTCTTTTTTAAAATTCATCGACTAATGAATTTTTAAAAAAATACAAATCTACAAAACAAATGGACTTGGCTTTCGCTTCGCTTAAAAATAGAGGAACCAGCAAAAATGCACTGCAAAAAAATATATTTTATTCTCGGAATTTTGATCCTTGTTCTACTTTACACCGATTTTACCTTGGCAGCAGATGGGGCGGTTACACAACCCATAGAGCAAGAAAATATGCCCTGGTGGGTATGGGCATTAGCTTTGTTTGTGGTCTCTTTTTTGCTAGGAATTGTCGCTGTACTAGGTGGCGTTGGCGGCGGGGTTTTGTTTGTCCCCATCGTCAGTGGTTTTTTCTTTCCCTTTCATCTTGATTTTGTCCGCGGGGCGGGTTTATTGGTTGCCCTGGCGGGTGCTTTGGCGGCAGGACCAGGTCTGCTGAAAAGCGGTATGGCCAACCTGCGACTTGCCATGCCTTTGGCACTGATTGCCTCAACTTCTGCCATCATTGGGGCCATTATGGGGCTTGCCCTAAAACCACAGATCATACAACTCTGTCTTGGCATTACCATTTTGGCCATCGTCTTTCTGATGTGGAAAGCAAAAAAATCCGAACGTCCCGACGTTCCCGTAGCCGACCCTATTTCAACAGCCCTCTCTATTCATGGCATCTATTATGATGCTGCTAGTAAAAAAGAGATCGATTGGAAAGTCCATCGTACCCCCATTGCCTTAGGACTATTTATAATTATCGGTATTATGGCCGGTATGTTCGGTCTCGGGGCTGGCTGGGCCAATGTTCCTGTACTGAATTTGGTCATGGGTGCGCCACTCAAGGTCTCCGTTGCCACCAGTAAATTTATGCTCTCCATTGTGGACACTTCAGCCGCCTGGGTCTACATCAACCAAGGGGCCATTATGGCGGTGATTGCCATTCCCTCTATCCTTGGTATTATGATGGGATCTTTGATCGGCGTTCGTCTGCTGACCAGAGTCAATGCCGCTGTTGTCCGCAAAGTGGTCCTTCTTATGCTACTATTTGCTGGTGGGCGGGCCCTCATGAAGGGAATAGGCATGTGACCATACAATTTTCCAAAAAGACATTTCATTTTAAAAATGACATACAAAAGGAGACATAACATGTCTTATAATGTGGGTTCCAATCCCTATGTTACTGAAGAACAGCGTATCTATGCCCAATGGCTGGGAGTTGGCTGGAAAACCGGTTTTGTGATTATGGTGCTTTTTTTCTTGCTATACATCTCTGGAGCCTTGCCTCCATATATTCCATTGGACCAAGTAGACAAATACTGGGCAATGTCCGCTCCTGAATACCTCAAATCAGCCCAATTACATACAGGTTGGTCATGGATTTATTTGATTGATAGAGGAGATTTTCTCAATTTTGGGGGAATTGCGTTTCTTGCTATTATCACATCCATTTGTTTTTTACGGCTGCTACCTGAATTTATACGCCAAAAAGACAAAATTTTTACCACAATTGTGGTCCTTGAAACCATCATATTATCGCTAGCGGCCTCTGGTATTCTCGTCGTTGGTCACTGATTTATAGCAGGGAGATCCTTATGACCCTTTCGCAACTATCGCCTACAGGACGATTTGAAAAAATTCTCGTAGCCAGCGATAAATCCGAATACACTGAAAGTGCAGAACAATTGGCCATTGATTTGGCCAAAATCACGGGTGCCCATCTCACCATCATGAACATGGTACTCTCCAACCCAGAATATGATGTGCTGGCCGCCGATCTTCTGGCCAAAAAAGAACAGGAAACCTCTGATTTTCTGCTAAACTTTAAAAATAAAGCAGAAAAACAAGGCGTTGTTTGTGAGCCATTACTCATGCGAGGCCTCTATCCTCACGATGAAATTCTTGAAGCCGCCGAAAAGATAAACGCCGATCTCATTATTATGGGGCGCCGAGGGCATCGAGGATTGGCCCGCCTGATGGTAGGAGATGCGACCGCTCGTGTTGTGGCAGAAGCCCGTTGCCAAGTTCTCGTTGTACCGCGTCACACAAACCTGTGGAAAAAACGCATCTTGCTCGCAACAGACGGTTCCCGTTTTAGCGATGCCGCTGCGGTAACCGCCTGTATTCTGGCCAAGCTCACAGAGGTTCCCTTGATCGTTATGAACGCCTGCGTCAATACTTCTTACGAAAATCTCTGCATTGAGTCAGAACGTATTATAGCGCGTGTCGTTCAGCATGCCAATGCACAAGGCGTCACCACCGAAGCCTCTATCATTGAAGGCCAACCAGTGCAGGCCATCTTGGATGCCATACAACGACAAAATGTGGATTTGTTGATCGGTGGAAGCCATGGAAAAACTGGTATGAAAAAAGTTTTTCTAGGAAGCGTCATGGAACGGGTTATCGGTAAGGCGACCTGCCCGGTATTAACCGTCAAAGGATAATGCTGAACCGGTAACAATTTGATAACCTTTTTGGAAAAAAAAGACATATAATAGATTCTTCACTAGATGGCATCGCGCGTTGATGTATCGAAACATTAAAAATCAAACCATGAGGGGGTGGGGGGATGGAGGAGGACCGCCCCCCCAAGGTTTTGATTTTAATTTGTTGCCCGAAGGGCATCATGTTCATATATCGAAAAAATAACAATCAAGACCTTGGGGGGGGCGGAGAACCGCCCCCCAATCCCCCCACCCTTTTCTTTTAATACTTAAAAAAAAGAGGGGGTTTGGGGGGATTCATCCCCCAAGGTTTTGATTTTAATTTATTGCCCGAAGGGCATCATGTTCGCGCTGAGGACGTAAAAAAAACACATGACGATGTCACCCCATTTACGCATTCTCATCATTGAAGACAATGCCGATTTAACGGCTAATCTTTCCGACTATTTTGAAGAAAAAGGCCACACAGTCGATTCCGCTCTGGATGGCATCACTGGCTTGCATTTAGGCTTGGTCCATGATTTCGACATCATCATTTTAGACTTAATGTTGCCCGGTTTGGATGGCATCACGCTTTGTCAAAAATTACGCCAGGAAGGGAAAAAAAACACCCCAATACTCATGCTGACGGCACGCAATAGCCTGGACGATAAAGTGGCAGGCTTTGCCAGTGGCACGGACGATTATCTCGTTAAACCATTTGCCCTTAAAGAGTTGGAAATGCGCATCTACGCTTTGACCAAACGGGCAAGTGGTCTGCTGACACGTAAAGTGCTCCAGGTGGGAGATTTAGAATACAATTTGGAAACCATGCAGGTGCGACGTGCCAATCAACTGGTGGAATTGCCAGCCATTCCCTTACGCATCCTTGAACTTCTTATGAACCGATCCCCTGGCGTGGTCTGGCGACACGACATTGAAAATACAGTCTGGGGTGATTCTCCTCCAGATAGCGATGCCTTACGGGTCCATATGCACACTCTACGCACCGCCATCCATATCTCTGGCAAACCCCCCATGCTCCACACCCTGCGCGGGGTTGGCTACCAACTAACGGTTCCTGATGCAGCGTAGACATAATTTACGCTTTCGCGTTGGAATCGCCTTTGCTTGTTTTGGTGCCATTGTCAGTCTGCTGTTGGCCACTGCTCTTCAATTCGCCACCCACGATCTGAGCCAACGCCTCATCGACGAAACCTTGTCGGCAGAGTTGGATGACTATTTTGCCCGACGACAACGCAATCCACACTCCTTGCCACCAAAGACCGTTGTCCTTCATGGATATGTACAAAACAGTGGACAAGACAAAACAGAGATTCCCAACTATCTGCAAACCTTACCAACTGGACGCTTTGATCTTACGATCGGCGATTTACCTTATCGGGTAGTTGTCGAGGATCGGGAAGGGAGCCGATATTATCTTCTCTATGATACCTCCTTACAACAAAGACGTGAGCACCGTTTTACCATTTTGCTAGGGGCCTATGTGGTCACCATTTTATTGGTATCGGCTTTAGGAGGAATCTGGCTAGTGGAGATGATCATTGCCCCGGTCACCAAATTGGCCAACCAAGTACGCACCCGAAAACCCGATATTTGGTCACTCAAATTAGCCGATGATTTTGATCAAGATGAGGTGGGGGAATTGGCCCACGCCTTTGATAACCATTTGGCGCGCATCCGAGGTTTTATGGAGCGCGAACGTGCCTTTACCGCCGATTTAAGCCATGAACTGCGTACCTCCTTGGCGGTCATTTTAAGTGCAACAGAAATCTTACTCTCTGATGAAACCCTCTCTGAAAAACAAATAAAGCGTATAACCCGTATTGACCGCGCCTCTCATGACATGGCCGAAATGGGAACAGCCCTTTTACTCATGTCCCGCGAGGAACATTCCCTCTCTATTGATGAACAAACACGCCCAACCGATGTTATCAATGAAGCTATTGAAAAGCATCATTTTTTACTTAAAAACAAACCCATTCATCTCGAAATCACCACCGATCCCACCCTCTTATTAGCCGCCGACCGTGGACTTGTGTATATTGTCATTGCCAATTTAATCCGTAACGCATTTTCATATACAGAACAGGGTGCCATTAAAATTATCCAGGATCAATCCACCCTGTCTATTCAAGATACTGGCTGCGGCATTCGATCACATCAGGTTGAATCTGTCTTTCTACGCCATTTTCGTGCCTCCTCGCAAGAAGGCGCAGGCATTGGCCTTTCTTTGGTTAAACGTATTTGTAACCACTACGACTGGAAAATTCAAATGGAAAGCCAGGAAGGAATGGGGACAAACATAACCATTTATTTTTTTCCAGGATAACCTATCCATCGCAGGCTCAATTCTCCAGTCGACGCAATTCCAATGCAACACATTGATGTATCGGAAAAATAAAAATCAAGACCTTAGGGAGGCGGAGAATCTCCCCCCCCCTTCGTTTTTAATTCTTAGAAAAAAAGAGGGGGTTTAGGGGATTCATCCCCCAAGGTTTTGTCTTTGATTTTAATTTTTTGCCCGAAGGGCAGATACATCTATTTTTTTTTAATTTAACCCTAAATTAACCCTTCTTTCACCTTAAACTAACTTAACATGCGATACTCTCCCCTACATTAATCAACTTTAGGGAGAGTTATTCATGTCATCCAGATCCTTATCTCAATTTTCCTGGCGTTCTCTTGTTCCCCCATTAAAATGGTGGCATCTCGTCACACCAACCACATTAAAAGCCGATCTGATCGCCGGACTAACAGGTGCGATCGTTGTTTTACCTCAAGGGGTGGCCTTTGCCACGATCGCTGGAATGCCCCCTGTGTATGGTCTGTATGCGGGAATGATCCCCGCCATCATCGCGGCTCTATTTGGCTCCTCCTGGCATCTTGTCTCAGGACCGACCACGGCGGCCTCTATTGTCCTTTATTCCCTTCTCAGTGTTCATGCCGAACCAGGAAGTGCGGCCTATGTGCAACTGGCTTTGACCATGACCTTTTTGGTGGGTTTAACCCAATTGGGACTCGGTTTTATTCGCTTGGGTGTTTTGGTCAATTTTATCTCTCATTCAGTGATTATCGGTTTTACCTCTGGAGCCGCACTTTTGATTGCCAGCAATCAACTAAAAAGTTTCTTTGGTATAAATATTCCGAGAGGCAGTGATTTTACGGACACCTGGGTCTACTTTGTCGAGCATTTAAAAACAATCAATCCCTATATCCTCACGGTCAGTGTCGCCACCCTGCTGACAGGTATTCTCTTCCGCCGTTTTTTTCCACGCATTCCTTATATGATCATCGCCATGGGGGTAGGCAGTGCCTTGGCCTGGGTGCTGGAATCCACCCTAAATACCAACACTGGTATTACCCACGTTGGGGCGTTGTCGGCCTCTTTACCCCCTTTATCCATGCCGGATTTTTCCTTCTCCACATTACGCATCCTGGCTCCAGGGGTCATTGCGGTCACCCTGTTGGCTTTGACCGAAGCTCTCTCAATTGCCCGAGCCATGGCTTTGCGCTCTAAACAACAGATTGATGCGGATCAGGAGTTTATCGCCCAAGGAGTCTCCAACATGGTTGGCAGCTTTTTCTCTGCTTATGTGGCCACAGGCTCCTTTAACCGCAGCGGCCTCAACTATGAAGCTGGCGCGAAAACCCCTATTGCCGCCGCCAGTTCTGGCCTTATGCTCATCGGATTGGTCACCATGGTGGCCCCCATGGCCTCTTATTTGCCTCATGCCGCCATGGCGGGAGTGTTGTTTCTAGTTGCCTGGGGCTTAATTGATTGGCAGCACATGGATCAAACCCTTAAAACCAGTCACTCGGAAACAATCATTTTAACCACCACCTTTTTGGCCACCCTCTTCTTTAGTTTAGAGATGGCTATTTTGTTCGGCATTATGCTCTCTTTGGGAATTTATTTAGCTCGCACCTCTAATCCCAACATCATCACCCGCGTACCCGACCCCACACATCCCCATCGCCGCTTTACCATTCCCGATGCCAATTTACCCGAATGCCCACAATTACGCATCGAACGGATTGATGGTTCCCTGTTTTTTGCCGCCATTCCTGCTGTACAGGAACATTTAGCAAACACCAATCTAAAACGCCCACATTTGCTTATTGTCGCCAGCGGCGTCAATTTTATCGATCAAGCGGGAGCAGAATTTTTGGCCCATGAAGCCCAAAAATATCAAAACGCGGATGGCAGTCTGACGATCGTGCGTCTTAAAACGGTCCCCTATCAATTTTTAAAGAAGGGTGGATATATGGATATCATCGGTGAAGAAAATTGTTTTTCATCCAAAAATGATGCCATACAACATATCTTCAAGCAATTTAATCGTGACATCTGCACCCACTGCCCACATGAGGTATTCCAAGAGTGCAAAGAGGTTAAAATCATAAAACAGCGACCAAACAATATTCTTGATTTACCAAACAAAGCGGCCTAATGAAAGTGGAGTGTTTTTCATGAATCAACGTCATTATCGCATTATCGTCGTTATTGCCCCCCTTCCCTCTGGAACAAAGGCGGTTCTTCAAGCGGCAAGCATGATTCGAAAGATGCAGGCCAGAAATATCCTCTGGATAACTCTTGTCGAAGAGAATATGGGTTTAGGCTTCGAAAGCAGTCACGTCCCTTTTATGACCCCAGGTGAGTGGTTACGGCGGACAGAAAAAGATCTTAGGGACAAATTGGATCAATTGCTAACCCCATTAAACCTACTAGTCAATTGGCAATTTCAAATGATCCCTGGCCCATACAATCAAGCCCTGACTACTTTATCACAAGATTGGGGAGCCGATTTAATTTTAGCAACACAGAACGATATAAAAAAGATGAGCCGGCATGATGGCATGATGTGGTTTCAAACACCTATTCCCTTTTCTTGCGCCATTCAACCTTTACCACAACCCAAGAAGAGTGGCCTAACCGAATGGAGAGCTAACCAAGGATGGATTTGGACCCAACAATTGATCAAAAAAATTGAATCCATGACCATTTAATGACGAGGAAAAAGCAATTTTTTATCATTCTAAGTTATTTTAACATGACCTTAACGTTGTCTTAACATTTCCTTAACATTCGATCTGGTACATTTTGGCTCGTCGTGTGAAGCCGATGTTGGTGTTTGTCTGCTTCACGGCTGATCATTGCATTCACACATGGGAAATCAAAACTTACAAGGATGGAGATTAAGAAAATGTCGCAACACAAAAAAGCCCCCCCAAGTACACCCTTTAAATTAATTGGATTTGGATTTCTATCAATCACACTCTATACAACACTTTTTGTATATGAAAAACAAATACTTAATTTATCATCAAAGGGTAAATGGTTTTTTATTATTCCCATTTTGATCGCTTTTTGCTTCTCCTTCGTGCATGGCAATTTTACCTCACAGTTTTGGGATAAATTGGGTATGCGGGCTAAGAGTTAATGGAATACACCTCTCACTCAAGCAAGGAGTAACCTAACGTGGAAAGCATCAATTTTATCGATTTAAGCCTGACCAACTGTTTTTATTTATTCATTGTTGGCTTTGTGGGCGGACTGGTGAGCGGTTTTATTGGTTCTGGTGGGGCCTTTGTCTTGACCCCAGCCATGATGAGTCTAGGCGTTCCCGGGATTGTCGCTGTGGCCAGTAACATGTGCCATAAATTTCCAAAGGCCTTAGTTGGATCCCTAAAACGGGCCAAATATGGACAAGTGGATCTTAAAATGGGTCTGGTGATGGGGGTTTCTGCCGAAGCGGGTGTTTTGACCGGTGCCCATTACCAAGAGTTGATCAAACAAACCTATGGAGACGCTGGCTCCAATCTGTACGTTTCCGTTGCCTTTGTTATTATTTTGGCCTTGGTAGGTGGTTATGTGATGCGCGATACCATCAAAACCTATCGGTCTGGCGTCAATGAGGAGGAAAAACCGGGGCGTTTGGCTCTATGGGTTCAAAGCATCCATATTCCTGGAACCATGGTCTATTTTTCAAGTATTAAAACCCGTCTTTCCATTTTATTCACCATCCCCCTCGGCTTTGCCACTGGATTTTTAGCTGCAACAATAGCGGTTGGTGGCTTTATAGGCGTCCCAGCGCAAATTTATGTCTTGGGTTTAAACAGCCTTATGGCATCGGCTACTGAACTGGTCATCGCTTTTGTCATGGGACTGGGGGGAACGATCAAGTTTGCCTGGAGCGGTTATGTGGATATTCGTCTGGCCATGATTATCTTGGGCGGTTCGCTGTTCGGCATTCAATTAGGAGCCATTGGTACCACCTATGTCAAGCCCTACGTCATCAAGTTGGTGATGGGCGTGATTATGTTGACCGTTTTGGCCAGTCGGGCTTTGGTGATTCCTGTCTATCTTTCCCAACTTGAATTGATCTCGCCAATAGCAGACAACACGATAAAAATACTTAAAAATTCAAGTTTTAGCATCATGATTCTGGCTCTCATCCTAGGTGCAACGATCATTTTACATGCTTTGCTTAAAGGACGACGGGAACATCAAAATCTACAAATTATCAACCTGAAAATTGCTGCTTAAACCGTAAAAAAAGGATAGATATCATGCCACCCCCACTTCGACTCATTGCCCTTATAGATCTTTTTTCCCAAGAAGAGAAGGTAACCAGTACGGCAATTCAATTGGCTGAAAAACACGCTGCTAAACTGCATTTTGTCACGCTGTTTGACCATATAGGCAATTTGACAGCCGATCACGATTTTACTCGTACACCAAAAGAGCAATTTCGCTATCTTGAAGCCAAATTATTGGAACTCTTGATCCATCAAACCAATCAATTAGGGGCAAAGGAGGCGGTTTATACAGTTTTAAGTGGACCGCCTAGCCAAGAACTGAGTCAATTGGCCAGCAAGTGGGGGGCGGATCTTATTCTGGCGAATAACAGCATTGCCAGAACCATTTATAATGACTGGATGCCGCATGCATACACCGCAACCCCGTTGCCGTGTAAATTACACATTGTGGCCGATGAAGAAAAAAATCCATGGCGATTTTTCACCAGATTGTTACGCGAATCAAACCTGAAGAAATTTTTGACTCCAAATGTCCACAAAATATGAAAAATTCAGGGAGGCACCCAATCCCCCCCTTCTTTTTTAATTCTTAGAAAAAAAGAGGGGGTTTGGGGGATTCATCCCCCAAGGTTTTGTCTTTGATTTTAATTTATTGCCCGAAGGGCATCATGTTTTCCTAAAGATAAAAATCCCTCTCCTGTACCGCCCAAAGACGGCACAGGAGAGACTCTCCCTTAGACCATCTGATGATTGGCAATCATAACGGCCATTTTGTCTTTTAAACGCAATTTTTCTTTTTTCATGCGTTCAACAGAATAATCATTCATGCCAGACGTGTTGATTTCGTTGATTTTTTCTTTCAGAGCACTATGCTTTTCGTGGAGCACCCGAAAGGTTTCGTTGCTGGATAACAACTCATCTACGACATGCTGCTGGTCCTCAAACATGCACTCCTCCATTATTTATTGAAGATTCACCCAAATAAAAAAGATAACAAAAAACGCAATGGGTCTCTTACTTACCGAGATGCCCAAGTTGTACTGCCTTGCGGGCGAGTTGATCAACGACTTCGTTTTCATGATGACCATCGTGACCTCTCACCCAATGCCATTTTATAACATGTTTTTGGCATAAGGTATCCATTTTTTTCCACAAATCCTCATTTTTTACTGGTTTCCCATCAGATTTACGCCAATTATTTTTTTTCCAACCGGAAATCCACTGGGTAATGCCATTTTTAACGTAAGTAGAATCGGTGGTCAACACAATTTGGCAACTCTGTTTTAAGGCGGACAACGCCTCAATCACCGCCTGCATCTCCATGCGATTATTCGTGGTGCTGGCCTCAAAGCCAGAGAGCTGTTTTTCATACGCTCCAAAACGGAGCAACACCCCCCACCCCCCCGGTCCTGGGTTGCCGCTACACGCCCCATCGGTATAGATCTCGACCCTCTTCAACCCTTCCCGTGTAAGTGGTAGTGCCTCCTGAAGTTCATCCAAAAAAAAAATCTCCTTTTGATCTATTCAACACATCCATTTTTCACCTAAAATATCTTTTTACATGATAAACTCTTTTTTTGCACAGAAAATGTTTATATACCAAACTTTTCAAGCTAAAATAAAAAAACAACGTAACCCTAATAAAACAAGGAATCAGAATGGGCAAAATATTAGTTACCGGTGCAGCTGGATTTATCGGTTTTCACCTCAGTCTGAAATTATGTACCGCTGGACATGAAGTCGTCGGACTGGATAATCTCAACGATTATTATGATATCAATCTAAAAAAGGCCCGACTAGACCAGTTAGATGCCCAAGCCACTTTTCGCTTTATACATCTAGACCTTGCCGACCGACAAGGAATGCTAGAGCTGTTTGCCCAAGAAAAGTTTGACAAGGTGGTCAATTTGGCGGCGCAAGCAGGGGTTCGCTATTCCATCCACAATCCATTTGCCTATGTGGATACCAACTTGGTTGGATTTGCCAACATTCTGGAAGGGTGCCGCCATCATGAGATTAAACACCTCGTGTTCGCCTCCTCCTCTTCAGTCTATGGGGCCAATACCGACATGCCATTTTCAGTCCATCAAAACGTCGATCATCCCCTCTCATTGTATGCCGCCACCAAAAAAGCCAATGAGCTGATGGCCCATACCTACGCCCATCTTTACCATATACCCATGACAGGTTTGCGTTTTTTTACAGTTTATGGCCCTTGGGGTCGGCCAGACATGGCCCTCTTTTTATTCACCCGCGCCATCCTAGCCAATAAGCCCATTTTAGTTTTTAACCATGGCCAAATGCAACGAGATTTTACCTACATCGACGATATTATCGAAGGGGTGGTCCAAATTTTAGATCATATTCCAAAGCCCAATCCCAATTGGTCCGGCATCACTCCCGACCCAGCCACAAGCCTTGCCCCCTATCGTTTATATAATATTGGCAACAACAAACCCAACACCCTGATGCACTACATTGAAATCCTCGAATCGGCGTTGGGGAAAACCGCCATCAAAGAAATGCTCCCCATGCAGCCCGGGGATGTCCCGGCTACCTACGCCGATATCGAAACCCTAACGGATGCCGTTGGATTTAAACCCAATACCTCCATTGAAGAGGGCATTCCCAAATTTGTCGCTTGGTATCGGGAGTTTTATAACGAATGAGGAGCTTTTTTACGCAACTGTGCCCCTCCTCTCTCTTCGGCGTTGGATCGGCCCATGGGGACTCATAGAAAAAAACTTTTTCCACAACTCGCAGGTCAAACTCAGGTCAAAAAAGCCCTGTGGGCGAGTGAAGCCCGCTATCGTGCCATTGTCGAAGATCAAATCGACCTCATCTGCCGAATTCGACCCAATGGAACCCTCACCTTTGCCAATGAAGCCTTTCTGCACCAATTCAAGATCAGAAGGAACAACCCTCTCGGCCGCAATTTTTACGCTCTTCTGGCCAAGAAAGATCGTCTTGCCATAAAAAAACGTCTACAAACCCTTACAACGACCGCCCCCGCTCACACCCATGAATGGCACTTTCAATCTCCATCGGGAGAGACACTCTGGCAGCTGTGGACCAATCGAGCCATTTTTGATCACAAAGGAGTACTTCTTGAATATCAAATGGTCGGCAGAGATATCACCCAACTGAAAGAGATCGAAACCACCTTACGACAAACCAATGAAGCAATGGAACTGCGCATCCAGGAGCGCACCAAAGAATTGATCACGATAAACCAAGAGTTGCGCCATGAAATCGAGCAACGCAACAAGGCCGAACAGGCCCTCCGTGATTCTGAAGAACGCTTTCGAACCCTGGTGGACCATTCTCCTGACTTAATCATGACCATCGATCGCCAAGGCACCCCTCTTTACCTAAACCGCCCCATTGAACAACTCATCGCCCAAGGCATTGTAGACAAAAATTCCCGAGAACTGCTCTTTCCTGGACCACGTTCCTGGTATGAACAAGGCGTAAAACAGGTCTTTACCCAAGAAGTCACATGTCATTTCCATTATTGTATTGAGCAGTCTACTTGGTGGGATATTCGTATTGTCCCTTTTGGTCAAACCCAGGCCAAAACGGCCATGATTTTAGCCACCGATGTGACGGAGAAGCGCATTTTGCAAGCCCAAGCCATTCGTCATGCCCGATTGGCCTCCATTGGCATTTTGGCCGCTGGAGTGGCCCACGAGATCAACAATCCCAACAACGCCATTTTATTCAATGCCGCTCTGATAACCAAAGCCTGGCACGACATCTTGCCCATTTTAAAAGAATTTCATGCCGAACACGGCGATTTTTCGATTGGCGGACTCTCTTTTATTCAAGAGGGAGAGACCCTGGCAAAACTATTGGAGGATATTGGCAACAATGCCAAACGCATTGAACGCATTATCGCCAACCTCAAACATCTGGCCAAAGGAGACTCTGGCGAACTCCACCACGAGGTAGAACTCCATGAAACCCTGCGATCGGCTTTGCTCATTCTCACCAATAAAATTCGCAAACATACCGATCGGTTGGAGCTTGAATTTTTAGAAACCCCACTCATAATAAAAGGCAATGTACAACAATTAGAGCAGGTGTTTATCAATATCATTCTCAACGCCTTACAATCGCTCCCCAATCACCAGCATCGAGTTTTGATCCGCACACGCAAAGAAGAACAAAAGAATCAAGCCATCGTGCTCATCCAAGACGAAGGGATCGGTATCGCCCAAGAGGATCTTGCCAAACTCATCGAACCCTTTTTTACCACGAAAATGGATACCGGTGGCACCGGTCTGGGATTATCGATCACCAACGCCATTATTCAAAACCATCAAGGCACGATGCAGTTTGCATCGCAACTCAACAGTGGCACCACTGTCACTCTCACACTCCCCCTTTATAATACCATGCACTCAATGGATTCTAGTCGTCGATGATCCACACCAAAAAATCTAATTTATCCGTGGTTATTGTGGACGATGAACCCACCGTATTATTTGGAGCGAGTGCGCTTTTACAAAGTGTGGGGATTAAACCGGTGGAAACCCTTGAAGACAGCCGAGCATTGCTTCCCCTATTAGAAACACGCGAGGTGGACTGCGTTATTTTAGATCTTTTTATGCCCTATCTCTCTGGTCTACAAATTTTACCCCTCTTGGCCCGCCACTATCCCGAACTACCCGTGATTGTCTTAACGGCCGCCCATGAACTCGACACCGCTGTTGCCTGCATGAAAGAAGGGGCGTTTGATTATTTGGCCAAACCAGTAGATGATCAGCGGTTTATTACGACCGTGGAAAAAGCCCTAGAAGTCTCCCGTTTGCGTCGGCAAGTCGGAGTACTCAAAAACTATCTTTTATCTGACCGCCTCATCCATGGCGAGGCTTTTGCCTCTATTATCACCAAAAGCCGCAAGATGCGCGCCATTTTTCAATATATGGAGTCCATTGCTGGCTCCTGCGAACCGATCTTAATCTGCGGAGAGACTGGCGTGGGCAAAGAGTTGATTGCCAACACGCTCCACACGTTAAGTGGCCGCAAGGGGGCTTTGATCGCCCTCAATGTAGCGGGTTTGGATGACACCATGTTTTCCGATACCCTCTTTGGCCATCGCAAAGGGGCTTTTTCTGGCGCGGAAGAGAACCGGCTAGGCTTGATTACCCAGGCGGCTGGTGGCACCCTATTTTTGGACGAAATAGGTGATTTGGGGCATATTTCGCAAGTAAAACTGCTGCGCCTGTTGCAAGAGAATAAATATTATCCCCTTGGCTCCGATGTCCCCCGCAACAGCGATACCTGTTTCCTCTGCGCCACCAATCGCCACTTACCGAAACTCATGGATCAAGAGCGTTTTCGTTCTGATCTCTATTTTCGGCTCTCCGTCCACCAAATCGAAATTCCCCCCTTACGCGACCGACGCGAAGATATTCCCTATTTAGTCCACTATTTTGTCGAAGAAGCGGCCACCGCTTTAGGAAAAAAAGTTCCCAACATCCCTGCAGAGCTATTGCAATTATTGGAACACTACCCTTTTCCAGGCAACATTCGCCAATTGCGCTCCATGATCTATGACGCCGTAGCCCGCAGCAACTCTCCCACATTATCCACATCTCTTTTTAATAAAGTCATACCATCAGGCAGTCACACCCCCCCATCTCCCCGCACTGAATACACCGAACCATCCGCTATAGAGCCTATCTGGCAAAGATCATCCTTTTTTCCAACCTTAAAAGAAAATGAAGAAAAATTGATCCAAGAGGCGTTACGACGAACCAACGGCAATCAAGGCATGGCGGCAACACTTTTGGGTATCTCTCGTCAGGCCTTAAATCAACGACTACGCAAAAAAACACCAACCCCATCCTGATATTGAAACTCTTGATGACCTGCCGTTCTGCAAGATATCTTGCATATGCAATTTATTGGACACATTTACAACTATTTGAAATTTATTATCTTTCTATAAATGCAATATTTATTGCTTTTATATTCCCTAAAAAACACCCCCAATTTAATTTTATAACTAATTGATTTTAAAAATAAAATATATTGGCACAGCAAATGCTTTCTTAAAGAACATTATACCCTGCGGGTAGAGAAATCAAAGGCCAAGCCCTGAGGGATGAGGAACGGTTCTCCGTTCCTATATATTTATGTTTCGGAAAAATAAAAATCAAGACCTTGGGGGGCGGAGAACCGCCCCCCCAATCTCCCCACCCTTTTCTTTTAATACTTAAAAAAAAGAGGGGGTCTGGGGGATTCATCCCCCAGGGTGTTGATTTTAATTTTTTGCCCGCAAGGCATGATGTTATTTTTCCAATATATGAACAATAAGACTCCATAAATTATGGTCGAGTTGAAAAAATGACAAAAACAATAAAATTAAGCAAAATACTTGGCCGCTTATGGATTGAATATGACCGACAAAGCCCTGATGAGGGGGGGGAATATCTCGTAACCGACGGTCAACGAGTGGATATTGGTTGGTTTGGCAAAGATGGACGTTTCCATGGACGCTTAGTCGGCAATCCCATAAAACCAAGCCATTGGATGCCCATGCCCAAACTACCTGGAATGTAATTCTTTATCTATGTCTCACACTTAAATAAACATGTCGACCGATTAAAGACATATGGTTTCATCCCTGCAAGTGAGGATTGTCATGAAGACGGCCCAAGAATATATCGCAAAAACTCTCCCACTACAACAGACAGCATTCTCCAGAACGTTCCCATTAGAGGCGCGTACACTGCTAGAAGAAATGGAGTGTCTATTGCTAATTTTACAACAAACAGTTGGAGATCTTGACTTGACGCAACGCATTCATAAATCGGCAGCCCTTTTTCTAAATCTGGCCAAAAACAACGATTGGATTTACGCGACCGAATTAGCCAGAGAGTTAGAGAAAACCTTTAAACAAGCCTGCACTGGAAAAATTTTCCTTAATGGGCAAATACTTCATCTCGCCCACGCCGCCATCAGTCAAATCCGCCTGCTTCTGGACGATTCGCTGAAAAATAACGTCGAGAATAACTCCCTGTGCATCGTGCGTGGCGTATTGTTGCAAGAGTGGTAACCCCCCCCTCTTTTTCTTAATTAAAAAAAAGAGGGGCCTAGAGGATTCATTCCCGAGGGTTTGGCATTGAATTTTCTTGCCCGCAAGGCATCACTCATATCCATAACATATCAAAAATCAATTCATATTGATCTTCGATCCAAATATATCTTCAAGGGAACGAGCATCAAGAACAAGGTCGCTCCAAAGTTCCAATGTTTCCAAATCCGCTGTATTGACCTTCTCTTGAACGCCAGCACAGAAATGGCCAAAACGACGGATCAATTGGCGAAGGAGTATTTTGACTGCTTCCTCCCGGCGACCTTCCTGGCGACCTTCCTGGCGACCTTCCTGGCGACCTTCCTGGCGACCTTCCTGGCGACCTTCCTGTTTCCACTCTCTCGTCCACTCTTCTACAGTTTCCGCTAACATGGTATGTACCTCCATCAAGTCATTCATCTGGAAAATAGATTCCGGGATGGCCAGATTTTTTTTTGACAGTCTCGGCAACAAAATCCGACTCAACCAGTTGGCAAACGTTCGACGCAATTCGCTTTGATCTGCCCCCTTCAGCCAAGTATCAAGTTCTAAGATGACCTGCCGAACATCCTCTAAACGACGACTTTTTTCCAACCGAAACAATGCTGCCACCACATTCTGCATTGATTTCAGTTCGCCTTCCTGATAGCGATGCTCATCCACCAACAGATAACGCATGTGAGGGCGATAAACCTCAAGTCCAGAGGGCGATTCTTCAATCAGATCGGAAACATCCATTGCCGCCGTCCATCGACTTGTGCCATTATACAACACTATGGGGACCACGGGAGGAAATTTTTGACCCGTCATAATTTTTCCAGATTGATATAGATCCTGATAAAGCAACATGGTATACAATAAATTGCGAATAGCCATAATGGCATCCGCAGTCGATTGTGGCTCCAAAATCAGATAGATAAAGAGCCAACGATCCATGCCTTGCCAACGAATTTTCCAGACCAGATCGTCAAACCGTTTACGAAAATCATCGGTCACATAGAGAGGATTCACTTTTTCTAACGTAGAAAAATCCAGTCCAGCGACCCAATCTTCACGGATAAATCCATCCAATAACTCTTGGATCATTCTCGCATGAGAAAAAAGCTTATTGTAGCCAACATCATGAACATTCATGAGGTATCGACGACTATAAGGTATCCACAATAGCCAATAGAGCGGGTTCTTGTTGAAGACGTTCGTGGCATTGGATCGGATCCAACTTTTGGCACCGCCGCAAATAGGATTTAGCCTCTGGCTTTCTATTTATTTGGGCAAAAAGGGTACTCAGGGCAAACAGAGCCGTAAATTGATTTGGTTGAATAAGAGCGGCTTTTTTAAACGCAAAGAAGGCGTTATCCAAATCGTCCATCTCTTGAGCGGCGTGCCCCAAGCTACACCAAACGCCATCGTTTTCAGAGTTGATTTGAAGTGCCGTTTCATACGCATTCATGGCATGATCCATATCGTTCATACGCCAAAATTCATCCCCAATCTGGTGCCAAGCAGCATCGAAATCTGGCTTAAAATGAACCGCCTGCCTATAGGCCTCTATGGCAGAGTCACCCTCTTGTTTTTTGCTATACAATTTTCCCAAATGAAACCAAGCGGTATGCTCTTGAGGATTCAGATGGAGGGCCTGTTTATAGGCCAAAAGAGCAGAATCCAAAAGCCCCTTTTTCTCCATGGCGCACCCCATGTGAAACCAAGCGGCAAAATCTTCGGAGTTATACCGAATAGCCTCTCCAAAGGAAAGAATTGCCTGGTCAATGTCATTATTTTCCAAAAATTCCATCCCCTGTTCAAAACAGGCGGCAAAAAAATCAATCTTTTGGGCTGTAGCTAGGTTTAACATGGGCGTATCTCTTATAATTGGTTTGAATGAAGGATAAAATTTAAAACAGTTTGTCTCCTGATTAAATTTTATTCTGCATAGATAATGCCAACAATAAAAGATGGATTATTATTTTTTGCTAAACTGGAAATTTCCCGCCTAAGCTTTGCCAAGCAGTCATCAACGCCTGAAAACTAGACAAATGGTTTGTCTCTTGGCACCGTTTAACAAGAGCCGCTAGATAGGTGGATTCTAAAACGGATCCAGGATATTTTTTGGTATAGGTGACGCCCTTTTCTTGACACATAGCCTGAAAATAATTCACATGATACTCGGCGCGAGACTCAACAAAAACGGACGGTTTTGGCATGCCCTCTGGATCTTGCGTCAGAACATTATAATGCTGATACATCTGAAAAAATTTCGATCCTTTGGCCGGTTGACGGCTCATCATTTTTTGGTTACCCAAAAACCAAGTTTCCATACAACAGTCGGCGACTATCACCGAAAACGAGCAAGGGCACTGTAACTTTTTCAACTCGTCAGAGATCTTTTCGTATCGTTCAGAGAGGGACTCCTCATCGGCATCCACACACACAAACAAATGATCCACGCCAGAATCATGCACATCTTGCACTGTTTTTTGATAGGTATCACTCGAAAGAGGATAACCATTTGCTGACAATACAAAAAAATTATTCCCAGAGAAATCTTCCACACGGTCCACTGCCCCCATCCCCTGAAAAACATGTTTCGTCCATTCCCGATAGACCTTTTTCTCTGTGCGCCGCCCCTCAACCAAAAAATAAAAATTCACTGGATACCTTCTTCATATTCCGGTGAATTCAGTAACAAAAAAAACCGATCCTGGGCCGATTTGGTTTGCAAGGCATTAATCTCAGAAGCATCACGGACAGTCACCTCACTCCCCTTCCTCGTCACTATTTTCCAAGATTCATAAGGAATATTGTTGATAACGTAAGGGTGATGACTGGTGAGTATAAACTGTACTTCACCCATACGTTCCCGCATGGCATCTACTACCTGAGGCAAACAATTGACTCCCAAACTATTTTCTAATTCATCGAAAAAAAATACAGAATCCTTGGGAGCCAAGGCAAGCTCCAACAGATGGGTCAATGTTTGAATCATACCAGATGACAATCTTTTCGCAGGAATCCATCCTTTGACACCTTTTTCTTTTATCGCCAATGTAACAGAATCTCTAGAAAACCACGGAGGAACTAAAACTCCTTCTATTTCATTTAAAGAAATAAGTTTCAAATCCTCAATAGTTGAAAAAATATCGACAAACCTATTACTTATTTCCTTAAAATTTTCTAAAAATTGCTCCTGCATAATCCACGCACGATAGAGAAAATAACGGTCAACAGATGCCTGTAACTCCAGAAACGAGGAGTATTTTTTTGTATTATGAGCAGGTAAAGGAAATATAAAATCATCATCTCCCTTGTTACTAAAAATAAATCGTTTAATATTTAAATATAATGGCGAAATAACATCTTCTTTTTCTAATAAGGAAATCACACTTTCAGAATCTTTTAACTTTGGAAGAGAACTATTATTAAAACGGAAAATACCCTCATCTTGTTTACGAAAGACCAGTTCCTTCCCATCCAACACGATCGTTTCAGTCTCAAAAATGGGAGGGCCCACACCATTCCGTCCCGCATCATCATCCTCTTCGCCAAATAATGTATCATCAGAAACCATTCCAGGTATCAGAGAAACAGAGGCCTTCCATTGATAAATATGCTTCTCAATATCCAATTCCAAAGACCAAGAACACCCATTCGCTCTAGCACCCTTGATAACAACATTACGCACCGTTCGTAACGCACGAAGAACACGACTCTTCCCTACCCCGGAAGTTCCCACAAGAAGATTAAACGGACTAAAATGCGTTTTTTGCAAACGCCATCCAATCTCTCTATTCTCAAACTCGAAAGAAACGATACTCATATCTTCCTCAATCGTGCAGAGTAAACATTACATAACATCAAAAACCTCTTTCACCCGATCCCGTAACCAGATATTGGCCAGGCTTTTATCGGTTCTAGGGTGCCAAGCGAGACCGATGTTGAGGGGGTCGGTGGTGAAGGGAAGTTTGGAGATACCTAGGGGAAAAGATTTGGCGACCAAATCGGCGACCCGGTCGGGTAAAACGGCGAAAAGATCACTGCTGGAGACCAAATAAGGAAGTAAACTTAAAGAAAAAAGACGAGAAACCACACGGCGTTCTAAGCCTTGCTGAGAAAGTGCCAAATCCACCACCGTGTTGTGCAATCCGCGTGGATAATAATGCACATGACGAGCAGCAAGAAAATTTTCTAATGTTAACGCCTCGCCAACCAGCGGATGGCCCTTACGATAGACGCAGACATACGTCATATCTAACAGACGATGCAAGCGCAAGGTGTTGGGCACCATCCGAAAACGCCCCACGACCAAATCCACGACCCCATTTTCCAAGCCATGAACATCCCCCTCGGCCCCAAGATCCACCAAATCCACCGTCACGCCAGGAGCCAACACCAACAACTTTTCCAAAAGAGTGGGCAGCAAAACCATGGCGGCATAATCCACCAACCCGATCCGAAACACCTGCTTGGAACGAGATGGATCAAAAATCTCTTGATCCAAGGCTTGACGCACCTGCTTTAAAGCCAAGGCCACCGGCTCGGCCAACTCCATGGCTCTGGGGGTGGGATCCATACGATGTCCGGTTTTGATAAACAACGGATCGCCAAAAATCTCCCGCAACCGGCGCAAGGTATTGCTCATCGCCGCCTGGGTGATCCCCAAAATCCGCCCTGCCCGCGTGACACCTCGTTCGGTCATCAGCGTATCAAAAGCCACCAATAAATTAAGATCAAAATTTCCTAAGTCGCTCTTCATGGTCTCACAGCTCTCATGGGGTTGAACATGGTGCCCTGCAGGCAAAAAAGTTAAAATCAAAACCCTGGGGGATGAATCCCCCAGACCCCCTCTTTTTTTTAAGTATTAAAAGAAAAGGGTGGGGGGATTGGGGGGCGGTTCTCCGCCCCCCAAGGTCTTGATTTTTATTTTTCCGATACATTAAAATCTCTCTTTTTTCAACGAGGCAATCGATCCCGACACGCTGCCAACTGGGCCCGATATTGTTTAGCATTTTCCACCACTTTATCGGCCACCTTAAGCAGCCAAGCCTTTTTCAAAAAAGTTTTCTGTTTATATCCCCCATGCCCTTCATGGTAAGCCAAATATAGCTCCCTGGCATCCCACTTGGAAATCCCCAAATTTTTCGCGCTATGATTGCAATAAAAACCGATAAAATCCACCGCATCGCTAAAATTATCCCGATCGGCCCAACGGTTACCACTCTTTATTCTATACCAATCCCAGGTATCATCCAATGCCTGGGAATATCCATATGCAGAAGAGGGGCGTGGTCCCGGAATAAACCAAAACAGAGTCGTTCTCGGGGGACGGGCATCGTGCTTAAAATGGGATTCCTGATGAATAATCGCCAATTGAATATGAATTGGCACCCCCCATTTTTCATAAGTTTTCTGCATATCCTGATACCAATCGCTTTTATCATCAAAAATGGCGCAGGCATTCTCAATATTGCTCGGTGGACGAACCGAGGCACACCCATGCAGCAACAAAACCATACCCCAAAAAAAACATAAAAAATACCAGTTCCCAATCCACCCCTGTTGGTTCAGAATAGACAACCTCAACATAAATCCATATCCTTCTCATTTGATGACACAAAGAGTATACTATAATATTTACATATAGAAAGAATCATCGTCTATGATCTTTCATCCATTTTTCCCTCATTGCCTTTAAAAAAAATCTACCATGTATATTTTTTTCTCTTTCCAATTGTTATTTATAATTTTTCTTGGCACTCTCTCCGTCCATGCCGAAGAACCCGTCTTGGTATCTACACAACCCATTTCCGAAATAATCCGCTACCCCAACGCCTCGGCCACGGCCTTGGTCGTATCCCTCAACGATACCCTCTTGAGCAGTGAAGTTTCTGGAACTATTGAAAAAATTTCAGTACAGGTCGGCCAACGGGTTCAAACGGGACAAGAACTTCTCCAGTTGGACAACTGGGAGTATCGATTACAACGCGACCAAGCCAAGTCGGCTCTCGACCGCTTACAGGCGCAACTGGAACTGGTACGCAAACAATATAATCGCTCTGCACAACTTCGCCAAGAGGGCCATGCCAGCGCAGAGCTGCTGGAACAACGTCAATCCGAGTTGACCGCCCTGCAAGCACAACTCATAGAACAAGAATCCATTTTGAAAGCGGCGCAAACACGCCTGAATAAATCTCTTCTTAAAGCCCCGTTTACAGGCATTGTCAGCCAACGCTTGGCCCAAATCGGCAGTTGGGCCGCCCCTGGCCTCCCCTTAATCCATCTGGTGGATACCGAAGAGTTGGAATTGATCGCCCAAGTGGGAAGCTCCGAGGCCAAACGTCTCACAGGGAAAGAGGTCTGGCACTTTTATTGGGAGGGGGAGAACTATCCTCTACAACTGCGGATTATTCTCCCTTTGGAAGACCCAGAGACCAAAACACGACAGGCCCGTTTTTTATTCAGCGGCGCAAAACCTCCCCCTGGAGCCAACGGTCAACTCCAATGGCAAACCACACGCCCCTATCTTCCCCCCTCGGTTTTGGTCCAACGAGACGGCGTGTTGGGCATTTTTTTAGCCCACTCTGGACAGGCTCTCTTTCATCCCCTTCCCGATGCCCAAGAGGGACGTGCGGTCCCCTTATTGGAACTCCCCACCGAAGAGATCATCCTCTCTGGTCGGGAGGGGTTAAGCCACGGCACCCCTATTCGCATCACAGCCAGCCCCTGACCCCGCCATGCTCCGTCCCCTACTCCAAAATCATGTTTTTGCCAATCTAACCTTTGCCTTGATTTTGATCACTGGCTTTCTCGCCTATTTTTTACTCCCCAGACAACAAGATCCAGATATGAATTTTAACTGGATCCAGATCGTCACCCTCTATCCTGGTGCATCTGCCGAAGATATCGAAAAATTGATCACCGATCCTTTGGAAGAGGCGATCGAAAAGGTGGCCGATATCCGTTTTGTCTCTTCCGATAGCCAAAACGGCACATCGACCATTCTGGTCCGCTTCAACGAAATAGATGCCCACACCTTTGACAAACGAATCAATGACCTACGCCGTGAAGTTGCCAACAAAGAGCCGGAACTCCCCGCCCAAATCGTCTCCCCCTTCATCCTAGAGATCACCAGCTCTAACGGTTTTCCCAGTGCCATAGTCGTTATTCAGGGCCAAGAGGATGACGAAAATTTACGCCGCCAAGCCCTCCATGTCCAAAAAGATATCGAACAGCTTAAAGGGGTAGACATGGTCTTGCCTATTGCGCTACGAGATCCTGAAATACAAATTCGTTTTTTTCCCGAGCGTCTGGCCAACCTTAAAATCACCCCCATGCAGGTGGCCGATGCCATCCGGGCGCGCTTTCGGGATGTCTCGGCCGGGGCCATGACCGTTGATGGCAAAAACTGGCTCTTACGCCTAGAAGGCACAACCCCAGACCCCGACGAATTGGCCCGCTGGACACTCCCCTCACTCCAGGGAGAAATCCCTCTCAGTCGCATCGCCGAAGTGGTGCGCTCCCGCGAAAAACCAGCGTATCAAGTTCGCTACCAGGGGAAACCCGCTGTTTTGCTCTCTATCACCAAACAGGTGGGACAAAACTCTTTGACGCTTACCGATCGCATCCGCCAATACATCGAACAACGTCAAGAACTCCATGGGGTAACTGGCGTTGCGGTCGTACTGGCCGACGACCAAACCTCAACGGTTCGCAATGCCTTATCGGTCATGGAGAGCAACGCCCTATTGGGGCTTATGTTGGTTTTATTGGTCACTTGGTTATTTTTTGGCGGCAGAATCGCCTTTTTGGTCTCCCTTGGCATTCCCTTCGCTCTTGCCGGAACATTTGCCCTGCTCTATAGCCTTGGAGAGAGTCTCAATGTCATGGTGCTTCTGGGGGTGGTCATTGCCTTAGGCATGTTAGTCGATGATGCCGTGGTGGTGGTCGAAGCCATTTTCATTCGACTCCAAACGGGCAGCAAACCCTTGGAGGCCTGCATCGCTGCCCTACAGGAGGTCGCTCTTCCCGTTGCCTCCTCCAGCCTCACCACTATTGCCGCCTTTTTGCCCCTCATGCTGCTGCCCGGAATTTTGGGAAAGTTTATGCGGGTCATCCCACTGGTGGTCACCTTGAGTTTAATCATCAGTTTGGTCGAAGCCTTCTGGATGTTGCCGACCCATGTGACCGTCATTAAGATGAATATCAACCGTTTCAGCACGATGACTCAGAGACGTCGCCGCATTCTCCAGCGCACCCGCTCATTTTATATAAAACTCCTCTGCCGATTTTTCCGTTATCCCCGCTTTTTTATAACCTTCACAATGGTCCTGGTTGGGCTCTCCGTTGCGGCTCTTACCGGCGGATGGGTGCGCATGGATTTTTTTGCCATGGATCCCTTGCCGATCTACTACGTCAACATTGAAATGGCCCCAGGAGATCCCCTTGAACACACCATGCAGACCGTGTTGGCGGTGGAAAAAGAGGTAAACAAAGCGCTTCGACCCGGCGAGGCCAGGGCGGTGGTCTCTTATGCGGGGCAGATGTTTACCGATACCAAACCCTTTTTTGGGGACCGCTACGGTCAAATTTTGGTGAGTCTCTCCCCAGACCGTTCGGCCCGGCGGCCCATCCAAGAGATCATTGATGGGATGCGTGGTGCGGTTTTAGCGGTACCGGGAGCTGAAAAAATCTCCTTTTTTCCCCTCACGGGTGGTCCCCCGGTCAGCAAACCCATCAGCGTGAAGGTGCGGGGCGAAACCTTTGAAGAGATTCTTCCCGCCAGCCGCGCCCTGCGTGCCATTTTAGCAGATATGCCAGAGATCTACGACATCACCGACAACTATGCCCAAGGGCGCACCGAACTGCTCCTCAAACCCGATGGAGAGGCCATCCGCCAAGCCGGTCTTAATCCGGGCGATGTGTCGCGCCTGATCCAACTGTTGGGGGATGGCGAGGTGGTCAGCAGTTTGCAAGACCGAGGCGAAAAAGTCGAACTACGCATGTTGGCCCACAGCCGCGACATCCAAGAGATTGACCAACTTCTGAACACCCCCCTGGCCCTGCCCAACGGCGACTCAATCGCCCTGGAAGCTCTCACCACCCATCAGGTACGCCAGGGAATTGATGCCATTCGTCATTATAACTATCGACGAGCCATCACCATTGAGGCCGATCTGGATAAAAAACGTCTGGATGTCGTTGCCGCCAATACCCAACTCCAAAAGGCCTGGGAAAAAATTCAACCCCAATATCCGGGGGTCTCTCTAGATTTTTCAGGCATCATGGACGATATCACCGAAAGCATGGATGCCATTTTTACCCTGTTTTTATTTGGTATCGGATTGATCTACATGATTTTGGGCACTCAATTTCGCAGTTATTTTCAACCTTTTTTGATCCTCACCACCATTCCCATGGCCTTTATGGGTGTCCTCTGCGGACTGCTCATCACGGGCCACCCCTTAAGCCTGTACACTTTATATGGGGTGGTGGCCCTCTCTGGCATCGCGGTCAACTCCTCCATTGTCTTGATTTCGGCGGCCAACGACCGCATTCAAAGCGGAATTCCCCCCCTGCACGCCATTCTCTATGCGGCGCGGCGGCGGATTATTCCCATTTTAATCACCTCCCTCACCACCATAGCCGGCTTAAGCTCCTTGGCCTTTGGCCTTGGCGGGCACTCTCTGCTCTGGGGACCGGTAGCCACTGCCATTGTGTGGGGATTATTTTTTTCCACACTCTTGACCCTTTTTCTGATTCCTTTACTTTACTGGCTATTTTCGCGCCGCACATACACCCCTAAAACACTCAACAACCATGCTGATTGAATACAAATCTTTCTCCACCGATCCTCTCACGCTTTTGCAACGTCGCTGGTTTCAAGACGATTATTTTGATTTATTTGTTTGGATCACTGAGAAAAACGCGCTGCATGCTTGGCAACTCTGCTATGATAGGCAGGGATTAGAGGGCATGTTAACATGGCACCAAAAACGCAATCACCTAACCCACGAACGCCTAGACGATGGAGAGGCATCGCCCCTCCACAACAGAACCCCCATTGCCATTCCCGATGGACTCCCCCCCATGACAATGGTATATTTACAATTTCAACAACGAGCATCCCATCTACCCTCCTTTATTTTTGACCCGATATTGGCGCAACTCGCCTTGGCGGCCAAAATATAAAAACAACGCGAGCAACGGTCTCATGGATCATGAATATATGGTGCCTCTCTCTCTTTTGTCTGTTGATCACCACCGCTTGTGCTGGGGGCTCCCCCACCTCCGAACGCACCCATGGGGTGTTGACCTCCGAATCTGGCGTTCTTTATGAAGGAGAACTTCTAAACGGTCTTAAAGATGGCCATGGCGTACAAACCTGGCCGGATGGGGCACGCTTTGAAGGGGAATTTAAAAAAGGAGTCCGCACCGGTCCAGGTCTCTTTATTTGGCCCGATGGGGCACGTTTTACCGGTCAGTTTGTCCAGGGAAAAAAAGAGGGGAAGGGCATATTCTCCTGGCCGGATGGTTCCACCTATGAAGGGGAATTTAAAGAGGGGAAAAAACATGGTACGGGCCTGTTTACCTCGGCCAACAAAACCGTCGAGGTCTGTTATCAACTCCCCAAACAGCTGCGCCAAGTGTGGGAGGAGGATCGACAGATCGAAAGCCAAGAGATTCCCCCCCAACTCCCTACCGGAACACCCTCGCGCTCCTCTTTGCCAACGATCCCAGGCGAAGCGAAATTAACCCTTAGCACGACCCTATTCACCAAACCTGCAGCTGCTCATATCGATCAACAACCACTCCCCCCCCTGCCCGCTTCCCCTGACACCTGGAGCGAACCAACCACGGGTCTGACCTTTGTGCATATTCCCTCTGGCTGTTTTAATATGGGAAGTACCCTTGGTAAAGAGGATGAAAAGCCGGTTCATAAGGTGTGCCTAGATGATTTTTGGCTCGGAAAATTTGAAGTGACCCAAAAGCAATGGTACCAAATCATGGGCGGTTCTCCTCCCAGTAGCCTAACCGCCGAACACCCCATTGGCCATATAACTTGGAATCAAATCGCCCTCTTTATAGATAGACTCAATCAACGCGCGCCTCAGGGCTACCGCTTACCCTCGGAAGCCGAATGGGAATATGCCTGCCGCGGTGGGAGTCAGGAGCAAAGCTATTGTGGGGGGGAGAATTATGCTGATTTGGCTTGGTTTAAGGAAAACAGTGACTCCTCCAGCCATCCAGTCGGTGAAAAAAAGCCCAATAATTTTGGCCTATATGACATGACTGGCAATGTCTGGGAATGGGTTGCGGACCGTTATGATCCAACCTACTACCAACAGGCTCCTGAAAAAAATCCGCCAGGGGCAAGCATGGGCTCGACACATGTTTTCCGAGGCGGTGCCTGGCTGAGTACACCCGATCAACTACGAGCGACAGCCAGACACCATTTATCCCCAGACAGAGGGTATGGACTCCTAGGTTTCCGTTTACGACGCAACGGTGATTGATTCCTAGGATTTTTTAAAATCAAAACCCTGGGGGATGAATCCCCCAGACCCCCTCTTTTTTTTTAAAGAATTAAAAAAAAAGAGGGGGGGGGTATTGGAGGGCGGTTCTCCGCCCCCCAAGGTCTTGATTTTTTATTTTTCCGATACATGAAACACCTCTTTGACCAATTTATCTATGGCTTGGCCTACCGCTTCTGGTATGGGTAACGGTTCTTCTGTTGCCAACATTTCAATCGCCTTTTTGACCGAATCCATGCCAAAAAGAGTGATTGAATCCCCTTTTCCCACGGACGAATCCTTTCCCGCACCGGGTGACATACCAATATTATTGGAATGTACCAAGCTATCATACCCAATCCATTGGGTCTGTGCGTTACCGGACGTCCGAACGGGTTGATAAGCCGTTTGAATGCTCATGACAAGCCTCCTATCAACTTTTTTTTGTAATTCGACGATCCTTAAATGAATAGATCGGCATCCTAGTACAAAAGCTTGAGAGAATTTTTCAGATCGGTATTTTTTTACGGAGTTCTCGTCCAAGCCATTAACAGAGCAAAAAAATCGGAAGTCACCTCCAATGAATCTTTTTTTTCTTTACACAGGGATATCTTATAAACTAATATTGAAATCATAAAAACTACACAAAAAAAATACCTTAAAGGATAAATTTATGCAAATTGAAGCTATTCGACTCAAAAATTTTAAATGTTTTAAAGAAATTGAAATTAAAAGCATACCACGTTTTTGCGTCCTAGTAGGGGCCAATGGTACTGGAAAATCCACCCTATTTCATCTGTTCGGCTTCTTACGCGAAGCCTTTACCAGCAATATCCACATGGCTCTCATAAAAATGGGCGGGAGTCGAGGCTTCCATGAGGTACGCAGTCGAGGCGCGGATGGGGATATTGAAATCGAATTAAAATTTCGAACCAAGCCTACCGAACCTCTCGCCACCTATTTTCTATGCATTGGTGAAGAAAATGGTCATCCAATTGTCCGCCGTGAAATCTTAAAATATCGTCGTGGCAGCCATGGACAGCCGTGGCATTTTTTAGATTTTAAAAATGGCGTTGGAGAAGCTGTCACCAACGAGTTAGAAAATATCAAAGATGTCCAACATCTCCATCGCGAGGAACAAAAGCTTAAATCCTCAGACATTCTTGCCATTAAGGGACTCGCTCAATTTGAACGTTTTCCAGCCGTCATGGCCCTGGGAAACCTGATTGAAAACTGGCATATCTCCGATTTTCACATCAACCGCGCGCGCCCTGAGCAAGAAGCCGGTTACGCCGAACATCTCTCTTCAGAAGGGGAAAACCTCTCTCTGGTCATACAATTTCTGCATTCAAAACACCCAAAAATTTTTAAAAAAATCCTCGACAAACTGGCCGAACGGGTGCCAGGTATCCGCAAAGTAGAAGCCAAAACAACGGAAGAGGGCAGAATTTTGTTACGCTTTCAAGATGAGTCCTTCAAAGATCCCTTTTTAGCGCGCTATGTTTCCGATGGCACCATCAAAATGCTGGCCTATCTCACCCTGCTGTTTGATCCCTCGCCCCATTCGCTCCTATGCGTTGAAGAGCCAGAAAATCAACTCTACCCGACTTTATTAGAGGAACTGGCCGAAGAGTTTCGTAATTACGCCGAAAAAGGAGGACAAGTGTTTGTCTCTACCCACTCGCCAGACTTTTTAAATGCGATGAAAATTGACGAGGTGTTCTGGTTGGTCAAAGAGCGTGGCTATACCCAAGTGCGCCGAGCTTCAGAGAATGATCAATTGCAAGCCTATATGCAAGATGGGGATAAAATGGGCTATCTATGGAAACAAGATCTTTTCCCAGGGGCACAACCGTAATGGCTCAACTCGTTTTTTTACTTGAGGAACTCTCTGCCAAGGCCCTTCTGCAGGGGTTACTCCCACGGTTACTCCCGCAAGAAACTCAAGTACAATACATTGTTTTTGAAGGGAAACATTATTTAGAAAAACAGTTACCGAAGAAACTTCATGGTTGGCAAAATCGAGAGAGTAAATTTATCGTCCTGAGGGACAAGGATGCTGCAGATTGCCGGATGGTCAAAACCAGATTGCAAAAACTTTGTCAAAGGATACCAGCGGAAAAAATTCTAATACGGATTGCCTGCCGGGAGCTGGAATCCTGGTATTTAGGAGATTTGACCGCTGTCGAATCCGCATTTAATGTCCGAGGAATCGCTAAACTCCAAAACAAAGAAAAATTTCATACCCCCGATCTTCTCAATTCTTTCGAAGAATTAAAAAGCTTAGTTCCAAATTATCAAAAAATTTCTGGATCCCGTGCCATGGGTCAAGCGATGGATTTACAAAACAATTCGTCACAAAGCTATCAAGCGTTTATCAAAGGCATCCATAAATTAATAACCTCCATCTAACTCGAAAGAGTCGCTGTCCAACACCGCATTTAGGACCTCTTTGTTAATAAATCCCTGGATAATTTCGCCCCCCTTATGTTAATAAGACCTTGGGGGGGCGAAGAACCGTCCCCCCCCAGACCCCCTCTTTTTTTTTAAGTCTTAAAAAAAAGAGGGGGTCTGGGGGATTCATCCCCCAGGGTTTTGATTTTAATCCCTTGCCCGTAGGGCATCATGTTCTCAAAAATAGTCATTTTTTTTTACACATGTAAAAAAATAAAAAATTTAGTCTCCTTTATAAATGACACAAACCAAATCAATTTATTTAAAAATATATAACAAACAATATATTACATTATTGGCATAAAAAGTGCTTTATACTTTAAATATAGGGATATGAATCCCTGAAGCAATGTCACCTTTCATTCTTAACTGGAGGATATCATGTCCCATTCACATACCCAGATTCATCTAGAAAAAAAATCCCGGTGTTCGGGCAAAGTTCTTGCTCTGACCCTTCTATCCAGCCTATTTTACGGAATATCCGCAGCCAACGCGGAAGATCTCGTGGTCTTAAAACAGAATGGTACAGAGTTAAAATTGGGCCAAACCGTGGACGGCTCAAAACCTTTAACCCTCCAAGCCGGACAAAGCGTCACCCTTATTGAAAGCAGCGGCAAACTCCATGATCTGACCGGTCCCTATAATCAAGCCCCAATCTCAGGCGCTGACCAGCAAAAAGAAGGGGTGTTGGATACCGTCGATAAATTATGGAAAGCCCCAAAAACCGATAGCGGTAACTTTGGAGTTACCCGTTCAGTTGGCGACCTCATGGAAAATAAAGGTCAAGGATGGGTTCCTGCCCCGTGGCTCATCAACGTCTCCTACTCCGGGAACCATTGTACCCGCGCGGGCCAGACGACCGTCTTTTGGCGTCCAGATGGAGAAAAACAAGCCGAAATTCGCCTCCAAGTGGGTCAAGACCGTTGGGTAGCCACCACCACTTGGCCAGCCGGATGGGAAAAACTCTCCATGCCCGATTCCATGCCCATCTTTGACGGTGAAAAATACCACGTCAAAATGGATAACCAAGAAAACGTGCTGACATTGCACGTAATCCCGGAAAATATCACAGACGACAAAGAGTTATCTAATATTATGGAAAAAAATGGCTGCCAAGCACAAAAAATGGCCTTGCTGAATACCAAACCATAAGTCAAACTATAGATCAAGCAGGGGGCCCAATCAGGCCCCCTGCTTGAACCAAACGTGAACCGCAACCAGCCACATCCAATAAATTCAATAGGAAAAAAAATGCGCATCCTGATCGCCGATGACGAAGAGATAAATTGCGATTTGTTGGCATCTATTTTAATGCCCTATGGCACCTGTGTCTTCGCCAGCAATGGTGCTGAAGCCGCTGGATTGTTCGCCGAATCCGTGGCCAACAACAACCCTTTTGAGTTGGTTATGTTGGATATAAAAATGCCCATAATGGATGGCCAAAGTGCCTTAAAAGCCATCCGCCGTATAGAAAAACATGATCCCGCACTCCGCCATCCAACGGTCGTCATCATTGTCACTTCATTGGATTCCCAAGAAGAGATTACCCGAGCTTTTTTGGAAGGTCAATGCACCGATTATCTTACAAAACCAATTGAAAAAGAGTTGCTTTTAAAAAAACTCCGGCAATTCCATTGGCATCAAGAGGCCCCTTTTGGGCGCCCCAACCTCTATGGATAAGTGCATGTATCGGAAGAATAAAAATCAAGACCTTGGGAGGCAGAAAACCGCCCCCCTATCCCCCCACCCTTTTCTTTTAGGGATTCCGGGGGATGCATTCTCCAGAATTTGGCCTTTAATTTTTTCTTTTGCCCGCAGGGCATCATATTCGGCATAGATCACCTAAACTTTTTTCATGACTCCCCAAAAAAAATCCCTCCTAGCCTCTTTCCCTGGTGACTGGATGTTTTTTTTACGACATCTCGCCTACCCTTGGCATTGCAAAAAAAGCGATTGGGAATTATTATTTAAATTTAGCATTCTCTCGACAACCCTAGCCCTGGCGGGCATAAACTTTGTCCCTTTTTTAAGTTTAATGGGCAACTGGATGATCGATTTTCGGGTTGCCTCTCTATCCCCCCCCCAACCGCAAAACAAAGAGATTGTCGTGGTGACCATTACCGATGAGACATTGCGACAATTTCCCTACCGTTTTCCCGTTGACCGCGCCTTTTTGACCGCTCTTTTGAATGATTTAGAAAAAAAAGAGGTTCGCGCCATTTTTTTAAATCTTTTAATCGATCAACCCAGCGAGGCCAGCAAAGATGCGGCCTTAAAAGAAATCATTTGGTCCCTTAAAATCCCTCTGGTGGTCAGCTATGGACTAGACCACTCTGGTCGCCAGTTGTCCCGTGCTCAAAGCGACTATTTAGAAAACTTTGTGCCACCGAACACCCGGGGATTGGCCAATTTTATTCGTGATCCCCTGGATGGCAATGTTCGTTGGATCTATCCTGGTCAATATCAACCCAACGGTGTTTTTATCCCAGGGGCCACGCTGGCGATTGCTGCCAAAAGTGGACATCATATCACCCCAGGTGACCCCATCCCCATCGCTTGGCACGGGTCACCCAATGCCGAAACCTCCCCATTTCCCACCTATCCTGCCCATTTAGTCTCTTTACTGCCCAAAGATTGGTTTAAAGATAAAATCATCTTAATCGGAATAGACTTACCCCTTACCGATCGCCATCGCACCTCCTTCGATATTTATCAAAGCAAAGAGGATAGTCTCTATGCCGAAGGCATGGCTGGGGTGATGATCCATGCCCATGGTTTGGCCCAACTGCTCGAAAACAGAAGCCAATCCAACGTAGGACCAATTTGGGTCATCGTGATGGTGCTGCTGGCCTCCCTGACTGGAGCCGGCTTGGCCCAACAAAACAAAACCGGATGGATGGTCAGTCTCCTCTTGGGAATGACGATCGTGCTCTTTTATTGGCTAAATGGTTTGCTGCTGTTTCGCTACCAGGGAGTTCTCATTCCTTTGATCACCCCGACCATTGGCTTTATTTTGGCGTTTCTCATCACCAGCTTTTACATTGGCGAACGAGAACGACGAGAAAAATGGCTGGCCGTCCGTGAATCCAAGCTTAAATCACTCTTTTTGGCCAACATGAGCCACGAAATTCGCACCCCCATGAACGCCATTATCGGCTTTACGGAACTCGCTTTGGAATCCACCCATGAACCCGTGCAGCTGCGCTCCTACCTAGAGACCGTGACCTCATCCGCCCATAGCTTGCTCACGCTGCTCAACGATATTTTAGATCTTTCCAAACTGGAAGCAAACCAAATCGTTTTAGAACAACGTTTATTTAATCTGCAGCAATTATTGACCGAATCCTCTGCAACGATGGCGGTCCTGGCACAAAAAAAAGGACTCCATCTCGAATGGCAAATGGCCACCACGCTTCCTCCCTGTTATCTGGGTGATCCCCACCGTCTGCGCCAACTGCTACTCAATCTGCTGAGTAACGCCATTAAATTCACCCAACAGGGGGCGGTTATTTTAAAGGTCACCCCGGAATCAAATTCTGATCTTCTCTTTTCGGTTACGGATAGCGGACCAGGCATTCGACCTGATCGACTGGAGGCAATCTTTCAAAGTTTTACCCAAGAGGACTCGGAAATCACCCGCAAATTTGGTGGCACTGGACTAGGTCTTGCCATCTCAAAACAAATTGTGGAGCGGATGGGTGGTCATATATGGGTAGAAAGCCAACTAGGCAAAGGGAGTATCTTTTATTTTCGCATCCATTTACCCATTGCGCTAGGGGTGACGCAATGCCTCCAAGAGTCCCACCCAACGCAACGTCCCAACCATACCCTACGCTCCCTTCGTATTCTTTTGGCCGAAGATGTCGAAACAAATGTGACGTTAGCGGTGTTGCGTCTGCAACAGCAAGGGCACCAGGTGACCGTCGCCAAAGATGGTGAACAGGCCGTCGAGCTTTTTAAAACGCACCTCTTTGATCTTATTCTCATGGATGTACAGATGCCACGTCTGAACGGCCATGAAGCCAGCCTGCGCATTCGCGCCTGGGAGGCACAAAGAAAAGTCCAAAAACCCATCCCCATTATCGCCATGACAGCCAACGCTATGAAGGGCGACAGAGAACAATGTTTAAACTCTGGCATGAACGACTATATCTCAAAACCAATTGACTTTTCAGCCTTGTTCGCTATTTTTACCACTTTTTTCCCTCATCAAGAACAAGCCCAAGCGACACCAAAAATACAATCCGATCCTCCTCTCTCCTCTGATCTGATCCCCGATTTGCCCGGTATTGATTATGCTAAAGGCTTGGCCAACTGGGGCGATCCAAATATGTATCAAAAAGCGTTACAAAAATTTCTCCTGCGCCATGCCGAGGATGCCAAACGGATGCGTCAAGCGCTCCAAAATCAAGATCTCGCCACAGCTCAATCCATTTGCCACGCCCTCAAAGGGGTGGCTGGTAACTTGGCGGCATTGGATCTGGCCGCTGCCGCCACAGCATTGGATATCTCGCTGCGCGCAGAAAAAAAAGACTCTCTAGAAGAGCAGATACAGCAGGTCGAAATAAAATTGGCGCAACTCCTTCAAAGCTGCCAAACCTTAACAAATCAACATTTAAAAACGGATTGACCGATTAATCATAGAATTTTTTTTCAAAATTGCGCATAGTCTATTAAGCTTTTTATCTGTTCAACACCATATCCAACCAAATATTTCTATAAAACAAATGAATAAACCAAATTTTTTCAATTTACTCTGCTGCCCAAACTGTCGGGACGATCTTCTCTTAGAGAAGCCCGCAAACAATTTACGTTGCCTCTCCTGCCAGCAGGTTTACCCGATTATAGACGGAATTCCAGTTTTGTTTCCCATCAAGAATGATGAAAATCAAGTGGGCAACACCATACAACGTTACTGGGATCCTGTAGAAAAGGCCGACCTCTATGATCGAAAAGTGGAAGGAGACGGTACCATTTTTGGAACGTATAACCATGAGTCCGAGATCAGGGGATTAACCACCCTCTATCGAACTGAAAATCTCGATCTTATTTTAGATGCGGGTTGTGGCAATGGTCGTTTTATGGAGACATTTCCAAAAGAGAGCATCGCGGTGGGAGTAGATGCTTCTCTCAATCTTCTACGCATTGCCCGTGCCCGTCAACGCGGCCATTTTCATGTCTGCTGCGAACTTGAACATTTACCATTTAAAAGCAATGTATTTGGTTCGGTTGTTAGTTGTCGGGTATTGCAACACATTCATGCTCAACAGGCCGCCATCCAAGAGTTGGGGCGCGTGGTCCGCGAAAATGGGGATGTTTTGCTGCAAATTTATAACAGCTGGAATCCAAAAAACCTCTACAAAGCCATTCGCATGTCCAGGATCCGCAAGGTATTTAATTTTCCCTTCCGTTTACTGTTTAAATCTATGTCCCCTTTTGACGACTGGGGAATCTCTTACGACCGTTATAATAGTTGGTGGGAGTTGAAAAACTGGATGCGGCAATCTGGACTGAGTCAATTACAGGGGCGTGGTGTTGGCTTTGGTTATCATAAATATCTATTTCAGCCCTTCTATATAGATGCTATTTTGTCCAAAAAGCTCCCCGAATTATTAAAAGCCTATTATAATCGCTGCCTTGAGTGGGAAAATCGTCTCGGACATCGCCTTTTTTTTCGCCATTCTATGGAAAAAATCGCCCTGCGCGGTACCAAAAATTCCGCCATTGTCGAAAGGAGCTTTGTTGAGAAAATAATAAAAAATTTGGATTATTATCTACATTCTAGCCTTTTTTTTAACCATGCGGCGCGCCAAGAGTGCAAACGCGAACGGAACCGATCGGCATGGATTGAACAGGAGAATCACTGGCATATTGTCAAAGCGGTTGAATGGTTAAAAAATGCCCAAGATGTTCCCCCTGATGCGGGTGTTGCCCGTGGCTACAGTCTGGGCTGGAATTTTTCGTTTAACGGTCAAGGCTGGCAGCCCTCCTACCCCGAAACCACGGGTTATATCATTCCAACTTTTTTTGATTGCGCTGCTTACTTACAAGATCCAGACCTAAAAAAACGGGCCTTACAAATGGCCGATTGGGAAATCCAGGTGCAATTGGCCAATGGGGCGGTGATGGGTGGCACAATTGTGCATCAACAAACCTTAAATCGTCGCCATGTCCCTTCCCCAGCGGTTTTTAACACCGGTCAGGTTATTTTTGGCTGGCTACGCGCCTTTCAAGAAACAGGCAAAATTGAGTATCTACAGGCGTGCAATCGGGCTGGGGCCTTTCTGCTCAAAAATCAACACCCAGATGGCCATTGGAACCAAGGCAACTCCCAATTTGCCGATCCCAAAGCCACGACTTATAACGCCCGCGTCGGATGGGCATTGATGCTTTTGGGTAAAGTATCCAAAAATAATCTATTTATTCAATCTGGCGAGCGCAATATGCGCTATACATTAGATCAACAGACGGAAAATGGCTGGTTTATAAACAACTGTTTATCCGATCCCAACGCCCCACTTCTCCATACCATTTGTTACACCTTAGAGGGCCTTTTGGGGGCAGCCATGCTCCTGGCAAATAATGATTATCTTCAAGCGGTGCGCAAGACCGCCGACCGCCTTTTAGAGCTTGTGGACGATCAAGGTCTGCTGCCAGGACGACTGGATGCTCAATGGCAAGGAACCGTTTCTTGGAGTTGTTTGACAGGCAATGCGCAACTGGCTGGTATTTTTCTAAATTTGGCACAGTTGACACATGAGCCATCTTATAGGCAAGGAGCTAGAAAATTGCTCTCTTTTCTAAAGAAAAATCAAAATTGCCAATCCGAAAACCCCGGTTTACGGGGCGGCATCAAAGGTTCTTATCCCTTTGATGGGGCGTATGGGCGTTATGAATTGTTAAATTGGGCAACCAAATTTTTTATTGATGCGTTGCTTTTGGATGAAAAAGAGAGAATATAATATTGTCCCTATCGAAAACCTCATCCGCCCAAAATTTGGCTCAATTTCCAGCATTTTTGAAGATGGAGAATTAGATTTTGCTGGACTCCGAGGCAGATTTCCGAGAGAATCAAAAACAATATTGAGGTTTCATTGCTCCAAATAGCCCAAATTTTTCTAAAGCGGGCAAGGGATATTGGAGCCTCACCTTCTAGATGTGCTCTTTGACAAACTGAAACAGGCCTTGAATCAGGCGGCTTTCCACAGATACGGAATTTCCACTTCCAGAACAGCCGAAAAGCTTCTCGGTGCCAATGTATCACCATTTCTGGCTTGACGATAACCAAAGATTCACGCCATTCTTTCCAAATGCGGGATAGCCAGACCCAAAGTAGACGGTCCAATGAAGGGATGTTCATGTATCGGAAAAATAAAAAGCAAGACCTTGGGGGGCGGAGAACCGCCCCCCAATACCCCCCACCCTTCTTTTTTAATTCTTAAAAAAAAGAGGGGGTTTGGGGGATTCATTCCCCAAGGTTTTGATTTTAATTTTTTGCTCAAAGATTTCCATTTGGAGAGCGAATCGGCTGCGGAACAGGTTGACGCTGAAGAAGTTGATGATGAAAAATGATTTCATGAATGAAATGCCCCTGTGGGTTGATCCTGATCGTTTATTACAGACCTTGCTCTCTAATCCAAAGGCCAAGCATTCTATTCGAGGACGTTTACATGACTCATAATACTCAGAGTCAACCGACAGAGTACGATTCGCCGTGGAAGGAAATTTTAAAGGCGTATTTTAAGGATTTTTTAGCATTTTTTCTTTCAGAAGCTCATGACGGTATTGATTGGAAGCGTGCCCCTGAGTTCCTGGACAAGGAGTTGGACCGGATCACGCGGGAGGCAGAGTCCGGTAATCGTCGTGTTGATCTGTTAGTTAAAGTCTGGTTACTCGACGGTGATGAACTTTGGGTGCTGATCCATGTTGAAGTCCAAGGGAACAGGGAACCGCATTTTGAAGAGAGGATGTTTACCTGTCAGTATCGGGCATTCGATCTTTACAAGAAGCCTGTGGTCAGCTTGGCCATCCTCGCTGACGAAGAAGGTACTTGGCGGCCATCGGCATTTGGCTACCAGAAGTGGGGATCAAAGGTTAGTTTCCAGTTCAATGCCTTAAAATTGCTGGATTACCTGCCTCAGTTGGATGCTTTGGAGTCATCCACCAATCCGTTTGCCATCGTCACTTTGGTGCATCTGACCGGCAAACAGACCAAAAACCAACCGGCAGAACGATTTCAGCAAAAAATGCGCATCACGCGCATGCTGTATGAGCGTGGTTTCAGCCGCCAACAGATCGTTGATCTCTTTCGATTTATCGACTGGGTGCTGAGCCTACCGGAAGAGTTAGACAATCAATTCTGGGTAAATCTATCCAACTTCGAGGAGAATAAGAAAATGCCTTATATTACAAGCGTGGAGCGAATTGGTCATAAGAGAGGTGTAGAAGAAGGAATGCTGGCTGGTATCCAGATCGGCGAACAAAAAGGCATCCAGATTGGCGAACAGAAAGGTCGCCAAGAAGGTCGCCAGGAAGAAGCCGCTTCCATGCTTCTAAAACAGATACGTCGTAAATTTGGCCAAACACCAGACTGGGTGACGACCAAGGTGACATCGGCAAATTTAGAACTTATTGAAGTCTGGAGCGATAACTTTGTGTTCGCTCATTCTGTGGACGAGGTTTTTGCGTCGTGAATGACCAACTATGTTGGAGGATGGATGAAGTCGTTTTCGATGGATGGGGTGGTGCCCCAACAGCCAATTCGATCTACATTTTTAGAGATGACACCAGAGATTATTTACCACAATTTTTCGGTAACCGAGTGTACCAAAATTCGAACTTTCTATAAATCAGCCATACCGAGACTTTGCCGAAATTATAATTTTATATTTATTTACAATTATATAAGTTTTTTGCTATTTTTTTCGGTTGGTGGAATTTTTAGAGTCGGTCTCGCAAATTTTCGCCAAATGATTCTTTTAAATGGTTTTTTTGGTTTTGTATTTGATTTTTTATTCCAACTGTGCGTACAATTTAAAATCTTTTGAAACTAAAAATTTTGCTGTCGGTGAAGTCGAAATAAGAAATGACCTATAGACGACCTATAGACCTGTACGAAAGTAAGGGGAATTAAGTATGGTATCCCCAGAATTCTCAGTCCAAAATCTGGAAAAAGCGATTAGGTATCGTGTCCCCGGAATTCCCTAGGGGTGTTATTATGTGTCTGCAATCTGATTTTTTGGATGCTCACGAGCGACACAGGCGTGATGCGGAATTTCTAAACCAAGCCCATCGCTGGGCGAATGCGGACCATCTCTATGGCATTGCGGCTGAGTGCGGACTGAAGCACTTAATGATGGTTTTTGGCATGGAGGTCGATTCGTTGGGAAAACCGATAATCAGAGAAGATAGGATGCACGCTGACGGCATTTGGAAACGCTTCGAGAGTTATCGCTCCGGTTATCGTCAGGGAACAGGATATGCATTGCCTGCCGAGAATCCGTTCCATGATTGGAATATTTCCGACCGCTATGCCCATCAATCCAACTTCAATCAGTCACGAACACAATCCCATCAAGCAGGTGTACAGATGGTTTGCGGACTGATCAAGAAAGCGCAGAAGGATGGGCTGATATGACCACCTTCGACCAAATCGTGCCTATAGCCATTGAGGAGCTGAATGCCCATTCCGAACTGGTCGCTCAACTGGAATGGTTGCTGATCAACCGCGACCTCAACGGACGGGTGCGCTTCATCGTGTCGGACAGCATTCCCGCAAATAATGTGCAACACAAACAAATCAAGGATCTCTACCGATCCTTGGCTGAACGCATAGCACCTCATGCTTATCCGGTGGATACAGGCATTCTATTTGAGGCAGTGCGCGAGCATGCATACCAAAGTACTGCGGTTTTTGGTTTGGAGGGATTCGATAACGTATGGGTCATCGACCGTTTGGCAAGCGAATCGCGATGGGAGGCAATTAAAGAGGTTTCTCCCGATGCCCCCCGCATCGTGTTTTTTTCCATCAAAGGTGGAGTGGGACGATCGACAGCTTTGGCAGCCAGTGCCTGGGCGTTGGCCAAGCAGGGAAAGCGCGTGTTGGTTTTGGATCTGGATCTGGAATCGCCGGGACTTTCAAGTGCCTTGTTACCATCTGAACGGCAGCCAAAGTACGGCATCACCGACTGGCTGGTGGAAGACTTGGTCGACAACGGCAATGCGCTGATTGAGGATCTCTTTGCGACCAGCGATCTGCCGACGATTGCGGGTCAGATTTATCTCGTACCGGCACACGGCAGTGATCCTGGTGAATATGTGTCCAAGCTGGGTCGGGTGTGGATGCCGAGAACAAATGGTAGGACACCTCCAGAAGCGTGGTCGTTGCGCCTGAATCGTTTGGTAAATCACCTTGAATTGCGGATTCGCCCGGACGTGATTCTGATCGATTCTCGCGCAGGCATTGACGAGGTGGCAGCCGCATGCGTGACCGATTTGGGTGCGCACACAGTTTTGATGTTTGCAATTCAGGGCCAGCAAACCTGGACAGGGTACCGTGCGCTGTTTTCACATTGGCAGCAGCGTGGAGTCATCACTGAAATACGCAATCGCCTGCAGTTGGTTGCCGGACTCGTTCCGGATGACGAACGCAGGTTAGAATACTTAGCAGCGATTCGAGCAGATTCCTACCAGTTATTCGAGGATACCTACGACGCAGTTGAGCCGGGCGCAATCAGCGACTGGAGCTTTGAAGAAGTAGATGATAACGCCCCGCACTCTCCTTTGCCGATCCGCTGGAACCGTGGTTGGTATGGTTTGCTGAGCCTTCAACAACGTATGGTGTCGGTGGATGAGAACGAAGTGAGGGCGGTTTATGGGGGGCTTCTTGATTTTCTGGACCGCGCCCTGGTACAGGAGAACCGGACATGACGAATCAGCAGTCTATTCGACAGGCCATTCTGGAGGCACCGTTTGAGTTGGACAACATGGGCGAAATCCCTCACTCTGGCACGCTCTGCATTCCTCTTGCTCATCGCAAAGCACTCACTCGTGAAGCTGTACTCGTGATGGGCGCACGCGGAGTCGGCAAGTCGTTCTGGACGGCAGCTTTAAGCGATGACGTGCTACGCCGTCAGATTGGTGAATCTGTACAAGAACTGGCTCACACAACAATTTATGTCGGACATGCTGCTAAATCGAGCATTAAGACCTATCCCGACCGGGAGACACTCAAGACCCTTCTTGACAGTGGGCACGAACCCTATGTCGTTTGGCGTGCAGTGATGCTGCGGTGGTTGGCAGGAATCACAGGAAAAGAGGTTCCAACAGACTCCTGGAGTGCCACCGTGCAGTGGGTGACGCAGAATCCTGAGCCATTCGCGCAGATTGCCGAGACTGCCAATGCGCGGATGGCTAACGATAATCAGTTTGGTCTCATCATTTTCGATGCCCTTGATCGCACGAGTCAAGACTGGAACACGATGAATCATATCGTGCGTGATTTGTTACGAATAACCTTGTGGTTGCGTGATTTTTCTCGACTACGTGCCAAAATCTTCTTGCGTCCAGATCAAATGGAGCGGACGGTCACTTCGTTTGTTGATGCGTCGAAAATCTTGGCTACACGCGCCGAGCTTACCTGGGAGCGACATGATTTGCACGCCATGCTGTGGAAGCGCCTCATCAATGCTACTGATCCGCATGGGAACTGCCTGCGTTCGGTAATGACGTCCATTCTGCCTTCCAGTGACGCATTACGTTCTGAAAACTCTATTTGGTTTTTGCCATCAGCATTAACTTCAGAGGCACCATACCAGCGCCGTTTATTTGAGGCACTCGCCGGGGATAAGATGGGCAAAGATGCTCGCCGAGGTGTGCCCTATGTGTGGAGTGTCAGTCATCTGGCAGATGGTCATGGTTGGACTTCGCCACGTTCTTTCCTTGCGGCTATCTCTGGTGCTGCGGAAGACAGCGTTCAGCGCTACGTTGATTATCCTTTGGCGCTGCATTATGAAAGTCTCAAACGTGGTATCCAGAAGGCGTCCAAAATCCGCGTTGCCCAAGTGGCGGAAGATGATCCTTGGGTGCCACAGGTCATGCAAGCACTAAGAGGGATAAACGTCCCTTGTGATTACAAAGCGGTTAATTCCGCTTGGGAAAGCACATTTCCTGATGGGCCAAGCAGTATTCGATCAGATCACTTGCCCCCTCAGCATGTTGAAAGCTGGGACGGTGTGCGAAAAGATCTGGAACGCCTCGGAATTTTTGTGACCCGCAAAGACGGTCGCATTGACATGCCCGACCTCTATCGCGTTGGGTTTGGTTTGGGTCGCAGGGGAGGTGTGGCACCCAGGAAGTCAACATGATGAATATTCAAAAGGCCATTGGTTGTCCATACTGAAAATTCCATCCGCCCCAAATTTAGCTCGATTCCCAGCATTTTTGGAGATAGGGAATTCGATTTTGCTGGACACCGAAGAATATTTATGTATCGGAAAAATAAAAATCAAGACCTTGGGGGGGGGGAGAACCGCCCCCCAATCCCCCCACCCTTTTCTTTTAATACTTAAAAAAAAGAGGGGGTCTGGGGGATTCATCCCCCAGGGTTTTGATTTTAACTTTTTTGCCCGCAGGGCACCATGTTCAAATTTTCTTTACCTGAGCCATTTTGTGCCTTTGCCAAAATCAAAAATTCTTATTTATTTACAATAATATACAATTTTCATCGAGTATTACCGAAAACGAACTGTCGACATTGGAAAGAGAAAACAAGATATTCGTCGTAGTATATTGAAATAATTGTTAAAATTTATGGATACAGAAATATTAAAATGCAGAATTGGCGGCAAAACAGGGCCAATTGAGCGTGGGACGGCGATTCTCCTTATTTTTCGGTTGACCGAGAAATCATGTATCAATTCTTAAAAAAACGCATTCATGTTCATAGAAATTGTGTCTGCATTGAATCTGGAAATCTATTTCTTGCACAAGAAGGCTTCTTTGCATACCTTGTCAGTCAGAATGGTCCCCATTGGCCACCAGTCGTGGTACGTTTGCGTTTTGTGGTTCGGGTTATTAGCCTTGTACTGGAATTTTGCACGAGGAACGGAATTGGCTTGATTTTTTTTGTTTGGACTGAGCGGCTTGGCGGATGGAGCTGAATGGTCGTAGAAGAGGAAAAAATCAGGAAGCTTGCAAGATAACTTGAAAAAAATCGGGGACGAATTCATTATGAAACCGACTGTGAGGATGGTTATCCGATTTAGATTTGTCTGTCACACTTGGATGAAACGATCTGGGACGTGGTGGGTGAAAGAGTCCGGCACCAGTATGCTCAGGGTTTGATACACAGTGGCCAATGGGGGCTAAAAGCGGGTTTTCAACCATTATGTAGCGCAGTCACGCCAGCCTTGTTTAAGGCTCGTTGGCAAATAGGAAATGCTCCTAGCGGAGGTATTTATGCTTGGATTTCGTTTTATCAAGACTCAGCCTACTCAGTATGTCATAGAATTTCATCGTGGAAAACCACGTCGTGAGGGAGCAGGACTCTCCCTGTTTTATTTCGCCCCTTTTGTCTCTGTTGTTGTAGTTCCCACTGGAAGTGTCAATTTTCCCTTTATATTCGAGCAGACAACTTCTGATTTTCAAGAAGTTACCCTTCAGGGGCAAATTACCTACCGCATCACTGATCCTAAAAAAATTGCCGTCCTTTTAGATTTTTCCATTAATCACCAAGGTCGTCATATCTCTGATGACCCTCAAAAACTTTCTCAGCGTCTGATTGATCAAGCGCGAGTGGCCTTGATCTCTGAAGTGGGGGCTATGACTCTGAAAGAGGCATTGGCCCAGAGCAACCGTTTGGTTACCCGGGTTGTAGAGACGTTGCGGAACGAATCATCTGTCGTTGCTTTAGGAGTCGAGATTCTCGGTTTTTTTATCCTAGCGATCAAACCGAATCCAGAAACGGCTCGAGCTTTGGAAGCAGAAATGCGGGAAGATCTGCTGCGTTGCGCTGATGAAGCGATCTATACCCGACGCAACGCTGCCGTTGAACAGGAACGAATCATTCGTCAAAACGAACTGGATACCGAAATTGCTGTGGAAAACAAGCGTCGCCAAGTTCGAGAGGTTCAAATGGAGGCCGACCGTTCGATTCGTGAAAAACAGCGGGTAATTGCTCATGAGGAAATGAAAGGTAATATTTTTTTAGAGGAATTGCGTCACCAATGGATGGAACTCTCATCTGTGAATGCAAGACAAAAATCTGATGACCATGCCTATGCCATTGACGTCGTGTTGAAGGCTTTTAAGGGGAGTGATTCAAAGGTGTTGCAGGCCCTCGCTAGCGTTGGAATGAATCCTGGTCAGTTGATGGCCGTGGCATTTCGTGAAATGGCTGAAAATGCTTCAAAAATTGGTCAACTTAATATTTCTTCTGAATTGCTTAGTGAGATTATGGGATCTCTGGAGATCAAAAAATAGCATGGTCGACCCATACTTTAGAAAGATTGTCCTGGTGGTCCGTACTACTCGTTTGGATGAGTTGATTGCACGTTTTAATACCTTGGATCAAGCACGTTTCTATGTTGAGCATTTAGGAGCTGATTTTTCAGATTATTTGGCTGAACATCGGAATTACCAGGAGGCAGTTGTAAAAATAAGTGCGTTTTTAAAAGAATTTGGCATTTTGCAATATTTAGATCGTCGTTTTTTGCCAAATTTTATTTTTGGTTCTGACGATAGAGTGGTTGTTTTAGGGCAGGATGGACTTGTAGCAAATACTTTAAAATACCTCGAAGGACAAAGAGTAATAGGGGTGAATCCAGATCCTTCTCGTTGGGATGGAGCTCTACTTCCGTTCACAATTGGCGATATTTTGCGCATTTTTCCAGAGGAAATGGCTAACAAAAGACCAGTTAAGGAGGTCAGTATGGCCTGGGCTAAACTAAACACCGGACAGGAGTTGTTGGCGGTTAATGATTTTTTTATTGGGAAAAAGTCTCATACATCGGCTCGTTATTTATTGGATACTGGAGAGCAGCAGGAGTCACAATCTTCTAGTGGGGTGATCATTTCCACCGGACTTGGCTCGACAGGTTGGCTGAAGAGTATTTATGCAGGATGGAAGGCAACGACTCAGGTTTTATTAGGGGACAATGCCGAGGAACTTCTTCTTGAACCTGTTGATAAAGGAGCTTTTCCATGGGAGTCTGAACACTTGCATTGGTATGTGCGAGAACCTTTCCCCAGCCAAACGACGGGAACCGGGTTAGTGATTGGACGGATCGAAAAAGGCAAAAATTTACGTTTGATTTCGCAGATGGCGGAAGATGGAGTCATTTTCAGCGATGGCATCGAAGAAGATTACATTTCCTTTAATAGCGGCACGGAGGTAATCATCTCTTTGGCTAGAAAACGAGGATATTTGGTGGTTTAAATTTTGATTTTTTTTTGGTGATCAATCTGAATAGAATGAATTGTAACTGCATTCAGCATGAGATGTGGGGTTTGTCATTCCCGCGAAAATGGCAATCTACTTTTTGAAGGGAGCTATCAGGATTACCAATTTTGCGGGAATAATGCTTGGAAAAGAGTCTCAAATTGGTTTCTGTTCAATATATTATTATGTATTATTTTATTATCTTCTGAGCATATGACAATAAATAATCAAAAAGCCATTCGGGGAGCCTTGTTGGGTACGGCTTTGGGGGATGCGGTCGGACTTGTCACAGAGGGTTTATCTCGTCGTCGATTGGCGCGTCTTTACCCTGGTCCATTGGGACCAGCATTATGGTTTCGATTTGGGATGATGTCAGATGATGGTGAACATGCATGTATGACAGCGCAGGCACTAATTGTGGCATCTGGAGACACACAGCGTTTTATCCATAGTCTGGCTTGGCGGTTACGGTTTTGGCTGTTGGGGTTCCCTGCTGGAGTTGGATTGGCAACAGGTCGTGCCATATTAAAGCTCTGGATTGGATTTTCGCCTCATAAAAGCGGTGTTTTTTCTGCTGGTAATGGTCCAGCAATGCGAGCTCCAATCATTGGTGCTGCTTGGAGCGATCATTTGGCAACTATGAAAAAAATGGTCGTTGCTTCCACCCGTTTGACCCATACAGATCCCAAGGCAGAGTGGGGAGCCTTGGCTGTTGCATTGGCTGCAGCGTTTTCTGCTCGGGGTGAGAGGGTAACTCCACAACAATTTGTGCAAGAATTGACATCTCTATTGGATAAATCAGCAGTTGAATTTGTGAGTCTCATAGAACAAACCGTTGCGAGTCTCCTTAAGGGTGAAACGGCCTTTCAATTTGCCGACAACCTTGGACTTTCTACAGGAATTGGTGGATATGTATTTCATACGGTTCCTATTGTGCTGCATATTTGGATGCGTTCTCCAGCTTCCTTTGAGGATGCTTTAAATGAAGTGATTCGTTTAGGAGGGGATACCGATACAACAGCAGCGATATTGGGTGGTATTTTGGGAGCCGGAATGGACTTGGAAGAGTTTCCAAAACATTGGGTATTACGTTTAGTAGATTGGCCTCGTTCTAGACACTGGATGATTTCTTTAGCGGATCGCTTGGCGCGAGTTCATCAAACGGGAATTCCTATGAATGCGCTTCCTTTGTTTTGGCCCTTATTGCCTTTACGCAATTTGGTATTTTTGACTGTGGTACTTTTACATGGTGTCCGTCGTCTATTCCCGCCTTGGTAGATTTTTTGTAAGCGATCACGGGGTGTGAATGCAATTTACCCGCCTTGACACGATTAATGCAACAATGATAATGACTTTCCGGAAAAGCAACCCTTTTTTTCACAACGGATCGTCATGGTAATCCATTCATCCTCTGACGCAACCAAATGGCTCGACAAGTTTCCCTTTTCGAAAGATGACTGGGAGAGATCCTCAACGCCTTGTTGAAGTGGACCCCGTTGTCAAGACAATTTTTAAACATCCATAAGCTCTTATACCCAAGTTCTTTCTATTCATGGCATCTCATGTCCGCCACTTACCATCCACAAATCCTCCTCGTCCCCCCTCCTGATAACCACTGGAACCATGATGAACAAGTTTGCGACCCTGTTTCTTAACCCGATCAAAGTTAATCTTTTCGGCATAACCAAGAAAAGAGAGTTCGCTCCCAGGGAAAAAAGGCACCCCTTGCCCAGAACCATGAAAACCCGGCGGGGAGTCTCCCAATACCGATGTCCACCATGATTTATCATAAAACAGAGAGACCACATGAATAGACCACGGTTCATGTGAATAAAAACGCGCCCCTTCGTGAAGTTTTGGCCACAAATATTGCAAACAATCACGCACCGAACTGGCTAAATCGGCATCTTCAAAGACCATGACCACATCTTCAGTGGGAATGGTCGGCAAACTATCCTGAAAATACCCCGCCACAAAATGACAAACCTCTATCTCCCCCAAAGTTTGTATCACCTGCCGAACGCCCTGCTGACCACCTACGCTGGTAAACTCTCCTTTTTCCCAAATATAGTAAAAATCTTGATCATGGGAATAGATTTCGTGGCTTTCACCCTCTTCTGGTTCAGGCAACCCGGCAAAAGAGTCACAGATAAACAAACGTCGACCCACCAAAGCACAAACAATAGAAAGGCTGGCAGAACTGGCCCCTTGATAACAACCACACTCCACCACATCACCTATCCAATCTTTTGGAATACCAAGAATGGTATCAACAAGTTTTAAATGTTGTTTCCAATGGGAACCAGAACGAACCCGATAGGAATTATTGATGATACGACGCGCCAAACGCCATTTTTGCCAATACCCAACCCCATACTCTTTGCCACTCGATCTACCCACAAAACGCAAAACAAAAGGGAGATCCGGCAACTCCCGTATCCGTCGAATCACAGGACGCAAGAGCGGTTTAATCCATTTTAAAAAGAAATTTTGCATAAATTCCACCAAATCAAAAAACGATATCGCCAAAATAGCCGCTTAAACAACTCTCCCCACTCCCCATAACAAAAGTGATCCCTTTTGGAAATCGACAATAAATGGCAGATGGTCGGGTTCTTTGGATAGACCATCCGCTCAAAAGAGCAGCCTGTTTAAACAAAGCGTTATATTCAGGAACAATAACCATGGCAAACCGATTTTGTTCACTATAATCAATAGCTGCCTGAATAAGGGCGACAAAAGTCCAAGGCGTGCGCTCCAGGCTCCAGATATCCAAACAAACAAAATGAATGGTATCAAAAGGCAAACTCACCGGAAACTGCGCAAAAAGAGCATATCCCGTCAAAATATTTTTGGCATCATAACACCCAAACAAAACCAAGTTACGGATCGGATTGGCATAAACGAGCCATTGCAGATCCAAGGAAGTACGCCGCTGACTGAAGGTAAAATAATCCGCTGTCCTTTGCCATAAACGGTCGAATTCCTCTCCCACATGATCCAGCAGTTGAACCTGTAAACCGTTTTTATTGCGACGGGTACCGCTAAATCCCATTCTTACGACTTTGTGCCACCATCGGATCGTCCAAGAGAGTCCATACGCCAAAAATTTAGGAATTTTTTTCTTTCGCAACTGCCAAGCCAAAAACTCTGTATTTGTAACAAAAAGATATTCGCATAACGTGTCGGCTAAATTACAAAAACGAAAACTTCGTAGGATAGCCGCCACATCCAAAGTAGGCGTGGTATTGAAGACAAGCCGATCTTTTGCATGGGTAAGCGCCTTTGAGAGAAGTCGCAAACTCTCCCCCTGATACGCCTCTTGAACCCGCCAAGTAGAAAAATTACTCACCAAAACCTGCTGACCAAAAAGCTGAACAGAACTGGGAATATCAGCCAGCATTCCAACAATCGTTGTCTCCTCCAAAAGCATCCAACCCCGAATCCAATGCGCCGAAAAAACGGGATTCTTTTCCCACCAAAAAAGAAAACGCTCTTCCCACAAGGATGCCTGGTAAATATCTCCAGGAAAGTTGGCACAAAACACCGCCAAGGCCGGATAATCCGCAGCCTGGATGGGAAGCAACTGAATCATTTGCTTCAGCTTTGTTTAAAACGATGATTAAAAGGAACAGAACCAATGCAAAAACGATGCGGCCTCTTTTCTTCAGGAAGACGTTCAGCCAAAAAGGCGCGTAATTGCTCCCGTGTCAAGGTTATGTTGGGCCGAGGTTCGCAAGTTATTTCAATAAATTGACCCGTGATCGGATTGTTCACCCCTTTGACCTTGGCCCGCAATACCCCAGGATGGGTCAGAGCGACCTCTTCCAACTCAGCCGGAAGAACTTTTATGCCACCCATGTTGATCACATCCCCTGTCCGTCCAAGGATACGCAAATAGGAACCCTTTTGCTCCACAAGGTCTCCAGTATGATACCACCCTTCGCCATCAAAAGGAGAAGGAGCATTCAGATAACCCAACATTCTGTTTTCAGCCTTAATCTTCAGAATACCCTCTTCTACCTTGACCAAAACCCCTTCCCCACCAATCTGCATCCATAGACTCTCCCGACTTTCTGATTTAACACGCAAAATGCTCAACTCTGACATCCCATAGGTTTGCCGAAAATCCACTTGCGGCAGGAGTTTGCCCAAGCTTTGCAGGGTATATGGATCCATCCGTTCGGTGCCATACGTAATGACTTTTAAAGAAGGGGGCGGAGGAGAGTGTTCCAACAAACCACTCAAAAAAAGCAGACGCAAAAAGGTGGGACTGGTAGGGAGAAGTTCCGCATCAAACGCCTTAATGGTGTCCAATACCTGATCGGGACGACGTCCTGAGGGAATGATCAAACAGCCACGATTAAAAAGGGTATGAAATAAGGTATTGATACCACCAATATGATCAAACATTAAAAAAGAAATGGTGCGTAAAGTGGGACGTTTGGTTCGATAACGTTCCAAAAAAAAGTTAAAATCGTGCAAAATGGCCTTTGGACGACCGGTGGTCCCCGTGGAAAAAAGAATTAACCCGGGATGATGTCTAGCCCGCAGAGTCTCTAAAAAAGGGTGCTCTTTTTGTTGAAGACGTAGCCTCTGGGCCTGATCTTTCTCCACAACCCAATCCACACCAGCCGCTTCAAAAAAATAGTCGTGCTGCTGACGTGTCTCCGGTGTGAGAGGAACCACGACCCCACCCCTATCGACCACCTCAATCAATTGTTTAATGGCTTGAGGAGAAAAATCACCGATGACAGCCACCACATCTCCAGGAGAAATCTCTGCCACTGCGGGCAATCCAGGTGCGGCTTCCAAGTTTGTAAATCGAAGCTCAAACTCTGGACCGATCAAAAAAGGATCGGTAAATCCACGATAACGGTCCGCCAATTCTGTTAGCAGATGCATCTGTTCACCTCCCTTACAATTTGTATGAGGAGCATATCGATCAGAGGCAAAGGGTTACACCCCTCCTAAATGAATAATTTCACCGCTGATCATGGCGGCCTCTTCGGAAAGAAGCCATTTTACCGTTTGATACACATCTTCTGGAATCGCTTTACGAGAGATCACCTGTTGATTGACCACCTCTTGGATACGTTCACTGGAAACCTTGGCAATAAGATCGGTATCAATAGGACCGGGGGCAAGGACATTAACCGTTGTGCCATGCTCAGCCATCTCGCGGGCAAAGGTACGGGAAAAGCTCTCCACACCCGCTTTAGAGGCGGCATAAACCGCCTCTCCTTTAAGTGCCAAATGAACAGCAATGGTGGAAAAATTAATAATCCGTCCCTGTTTCTGGCGAGCCAACAACCAACCGACCATTTGCGAACAATAAATCGTCCCCAAAAGATTAACAGCCACAAGGCGTTCAATGGTTTGTGTCGGCATGAGAAGCGTTAAATTCATAGAGGCGATTCCCGCCGCATTAATCAGTCCATAAAGAGTTTTCTCTCTCTTAAATGAACTCATCACCTGCTTGACCGCAGCGGGATCAGACACATCACAAAGACGAATTTCAAACGACGCCTCAGGAAGAGTATGACGGGCCAAACCAATGACCCGATAACCATCTTCGGTAGCCCGTTGCGCTAAATGGTATCCCAGACCACGTGAGGCCCCTGTAATCAGAAGGGTTTTGTTCATCTGCCTTCAGTCAATTGAACAATATACGCCACAAGCGTCTCTAATGTTCTGTATACACTACGATTTTCAGATAAGGCACTATCCGAGGTCCAATCAAAAGTCACCGACAAAGTTTCATCACAAAATTCTTCAACAGCGACCAATAACTCAACCAGTTGCCTGGATTTAAATGGGGAATCACGACCAATGAGAGGGGTATCTAAAGTGACAATCAATGGAGATGCCAATAATCCCTGCGCAATGGACAAAATATGTTGTTCGCACTGCTCTCTGATAGGGGTACCCATAAAAAGACCTCTTAAGTTGCTGTATGAGAATATCTATGGCTCAATAGTCAAATTGCGGCAAAGAAGGAAATGCCGCATTTTTACGCTGTGTGAACCGAATACCACTGGCCCGATAGGTGCCATTACGGCCTGGTAAAACTTCAAATTCAATGGTATCACCAGGCAATGGGGTGATCTCTGGCTCAATAAATTCAGAGACATGCAGATAAATATTATTGCGCCGACACTTGGCAAACCCATACCCTTTTTCGGAAAAATAGGCGGTAATCACGGCATTTTCTAGGCTACCAATCACCAAATTATCCCCAGAACCCACATGACTGCTGGGCGTCTCTCCTTCAAAAGGGATCACCTGCGAGGCGGTAAGACCTTCCATGTCTGAACCTGAGTTGACCGTAAATTCAACGATATCGTTGATACTGATATATTTTCCATGAATCTCTTGAGGAATCATATAAAATTTTAACAGTTCGGAATCGTTGTTACGAATCGAAATAAATCCCCCAATGAAAGGATCTATGGATTCCACTTGACCTTGCAATCGACCTCCCATCACCAAAACGGAACAGGCTTGTGGACGTCCACCCTTGCCGGGTTTAATCACAAACTGGACATCGTCATGTTCATGGATGGGAGGTTGCGTCAAGACGTAGGTCATATGAAAATAAATTTCTTTGTATTCATTATTTTCATTATAATATTGGATAAACCCAAATCCCCTCTCCTCTTTAAAGGCCGATACCTTACCAAAATAGACCATTTTTTCGGACTGCCCATCCTGGTCACTCTCACCTGGGGCTTCCATACTGGTGCGCGCCAAATATTCTGGACAGTGAGCTTGCCAAAAAATGGAATATATTTCAATTGGTTTGGCGATAGCTTCCAGTCGGCGCGGCGGTTCTTCCAAAAAATAATCACGCGTCGAACGACGACATTTTTTCCCAGCGACCGATTGAATATCCGCCTCTGTGATATACTCAATCCCATCCCGTTGCACAATGATCGCATTCCCACGGGCCAAATCACACAGTTGCCGGGCAACCTCGACAGTGAAGCCAAACAAATCCGTAAGACCTTGACCAAGATCGGATTCGTACACAACTCCAGTGGCAATACCAACTTTACAGCTCACGACACCCTGCTCTGAAGAGGCCTCCTTTTCCGCCTGGATTCGGTCTTGCAAAGTGATAGCGGCTTGAATCGCGGATTCCGGCAAGGCAAACGAAGCCATGATTTGCCAACCAAAGGGACGAACAAATTGAACCCCATGCCCCTGAAAACTCTCTATCGCCAAGAGGATAAAATGTCTGAATATTTCAATCCACTCAATCTCAGGGTGATTTTTTTGATATTGAGTGACATTAAAAATTTTCGCAAAAAGGATGGTCTTCTCTGTTTTTTTCATAAGGAACTGACCGTTAAAATCACTTTCTTTGCGCTTTTAAAATAAAAATTGGCTCCAAGGGAACATTTTGATGACCCTGTTTGTTTCCAGTTTTAACCTCAGCCATTTTGTCAACAATGTCCATCCCTTCGATAACCTTGCCAAAAACGGCATAACCGAAATCCCGTCCACTATGATCCAAAAAGGCATTATCGACAAGATTGATGAAAAATTGCGCCGTGGCACTATTGATTTCATTGGTACGCGCCATGGCCAGGGTGCCGCGTTGATTACGAACACCGTTGTCCGCTTCATTTTTAATGGGATCCAAGGTTGGCTTGCTGGACAAAGAGAGCGTTAAACCACCCCCTTGAACCATAAAACCTGGGATGATCCGATGAAAAATAGTATCATTATAAAAGCCTGAATCCACATAAGCTAAAAAATTTTTTACGCTAATGGGTGCCTTGTCTGCAAACAGTTCGATGGTGATATCACCAAGCGATGTCGAAAGAATAACCATAGGAGATTCCTTGCCAATAGGGTTGGAGGCCGGTTCTTGAGCGAATACCGTCCCGATGATGGAGATCAAAAAAAACACACCAAACAAAATAACTGAAAATAAACGTGTCCTCATCTCAAAATGGATCCTTTCATTTTCATCTGTTCTGACGATTAGGAGTCGAATACAATCCACTGCTTCTTGCGAACATGATGCCCTACGGGCAAAAAATTAAAATCAAAAACAAAACCTTGGGGGATGAATCCCCCAAACCCCCTCTTTTTTTTAAGTATTAAAAAAAAGAGGGGATTGGGGGGCGGTTCTGGGCCCCCCAAGGTCTTGATTTTTATTTTTCCGATACATTCAAATGGTCCAAAAGATTACCAGTCTTATCGCTATATGGAAAGAGTTGATAGAAATCACGCCAATTTTTATAAACAATAAAATATTTATAGCAGATTCAGCTTAAAAAAATCAACGAACTGATCGGCAGGCAAGGGGCGACCGAATAAAAATCCTTGTATTTCATCACATTTTAATTCAGTTAAAATTTTAAGCTGCTCTTTTGTTTCCACCCCTTCAGCGGTGACCGTCAGATTCAGAATATGGGCCATATCAATAATGGCTTTGGTAATGGCCGCATCTTCGCTGTTTTGGCTGATTTCACAAATGAAGGAGCGGTCAATTTTAAGAACATGCACGGGTAGGCGACGCAAATGCGCAAAGGAAGAGTAACCCGTGCCAAAATCATCCACCGCCAAGTGAATCCACATCTCCCGCAATGTTTTTAAGGTATAAATCGCGTTGCTCATTTCATCCATCACAATGGCCTCGGTCAATTCCAATTCCAAAGCACTCGGACTCAATTTAACCCGATCCAAAGCTTGGTTAACCTGTTGAATCAAATCCGGGCGACGAAACAATCGATCAGAAACATTGACCGAAATACGCAAAGGAGGATATCCCGCATCCAACCAGGATCGAGCCTGCCGACAAGATTCATTTAAAATCCAAATATCCAGTTCGTCAATCAAACCGGTCTCCTCGGCCAAAGGCAGAAAATCCCCAGGAGAGACCAAACCAATGTCTGGTCGCCGCCAACGAATCAGAGCCTCCGCCCCCCCAATGCGACCAGTCGCCAGATGAAGACGGGGTTGATAGTGAGCCTCCATTTCACCCCGCTCAATGGCTCGCCGCAAGGCACTTTCAAGAGAAAGACGCGGACCAGCTTTTTTATTGAGATCATCGGAATAAAAACTATAGCGATTTTTACCCATGGCCTTGGCATGATGCATCGCCAACGTGGCATTTTTAAGCAAAATCTCCGCCACCGATCCATTATCTGGAAAAAGAGAAATCCCTGTACTAAAGGTCGCGTAAATCTCTTCTCCCTTTTCCAGTAAAACCGGCTTACTGGAGGTGTGCAAAACTTTTTCTGCGACAAAAATGGCATCATCGGATTTAGCAATATCCAGCAGAAGGATCACAAACTCATCGGCCCCCAATCTGGCCACACTATCCCCTTCCCGCACGCAGGCTTGCAAACGGCTGGCCGTCTCTTGTAGCAATTGATCTCCAGCCCGATGACCTAATGTATCGTTGATCACCTTAAAACGATCCAAATTGCACACCATAATCCCAAGCTTTTTCTTGCGCCAAGGAGCCCTGGTCATGGCCTGATTCAACCGCTCTATCACCAAATTACGATTGGGTAGTTTGGTCAGCAGGTCAAAATTGGCCATAAAATGCAAACGCATTTCATCCGCTTTGCGTTGGCGAATATCCACCACCAAAATGACCATACCGACAATCTGATTGGCAACCCGATAAAGCAGATTACAAGATATTGAAACAGGAATGATGCGGTTATCGTGGGTAATAAACTCCGTCTCCCGGGCACGAATCGTCCCCTTGGTCAATAAATCACGATAAAGTTCCGCCGAAAAGGCATGATCTGGTAACAATTGATCAAATGGACGTCCCACAAGATCCTTGGCATCTTCTCCCAAAATAATCAAAATGGCGGGGTTGACCCGTTGAATACGATTTTCCACATCCAAAACCAATAACCCATCCACCATCGCCTCCAAAACATTATCGGTGAAAAGTTTGGATTCAGTGGTTTGCGATAAATTAAGAACCATTTGATTAAAGGCTTTGGTAAGAATTCCAAGTTCATCTACTCGAGTCTCTTTGACATGTAACAACGTATTCAAGTGACCATTTGAAATTTTTTGTGCTGATTGCGTCAAGGCTTGCAAAGGCTCTATCATGCGACCAACCCATACCCAAACGATAAAAACCGCACCCATTAAAGTGATCACGACAATCATGGCAAAGGAAAGAGCCAATTTGGTAAGCGTCGTCTTCCCTTCCAACAGAGAATGATAAGGACGAATATGGACAACGGACCAACCAAAGGTGTGCAAAGGACGATAGGCGATATAATGGGTCTCTCCTGCCATTGAAAATTGACCCGTTCCAATCTGTTCTTGAGCAATCTTTATTAAAATATTCCGAAACTCTTTGGTGTTCGAAATAGACAGCGCGGATGGTAAATAATCAACCAAATTCGGCGTATGGATTCCTGACGTTTTTTCAGGTTTTAAATCCAAAGAAATCTCTTGTTGAGAATCAGCCACAATTAAACCAGAATCGTCCAAAATCAAAAAACGACTGTCACCTTTTTGTGTAGCCAACGACTCCTCTTCTCTGATAAATTTCTGAAACAAGGAGAGAGGCAGTTCATAATGAAAAAGAGCTGGTTTGCTGCCATCCTCTAAAAAAATAGGGGCAGTATAAGAAAAAACCCATTGATTGACATCGGGGGACATATAAGGAGACTGCACATAAACCTCTCCCGATTTTATCATCGCCATGGTCGGTTTAAAAAAAGGCGCAGTGGATTCAGAGTTGGAATAATCGACATCTGAGGCAATACGACCTTGAGTGATGCGGGTATGTTCCTGACCGGTCTTGTCAATCAAACAGGTCTCCACGATGGGCAGACGTTTTTGCAAAGAGAGCACCCAATTATCCATCGTTTGTTTGAGGAGCCGTTGTCTCGGGGAAAATTGAATAACACCCTGCGCATCCAATTGAAGAGCAGAACGCGACTCTGGAATTGAAAAATATTCTTTAAAAACAGGGTGCTCTATCGCCATTATCAGGTCACTTTTGGCCTTGGCGTGAAATAAATCGGAACGCTGGCGAATCTCTATATTTTTATTATCCATCACCAAAATGGCACTCTCCACCAAGGCCTGCTCGGTCATGTAAAAAGAGACCACTCCACTCCCTCCGAGTCCGAGGAGAAGAAGAAAAATAAAAATCAAAATAAATTTTAACTTAAGAGATTTTATCGTCAACATTTCATTTGGGCTTGATGGAAGGGATCGAAAACTACGTTCAACAGAGTATGCAACTATTTTTGCAATTCGACTATGTAAAAAAAACTAACAAAGATTTTTTTCACTCCCTTCAAATGACGATGGGAACCCTTATCTCCATATAAAAAGCTTGGATTCCCACAATCACTTGACAAAATATTTTCTACAAATCCCGCATGGATAGACAAAGCAGCCCAAAAAAGCGCGTTAACGCACTTCTATAGTGCCATTATGAAGGCGACAGGCTCTACGGATATCAGAATGCAAAACGCCATCCTCCCACCATTCGATTTGAACCCGACGACAATGCGCATGACGATCATGATCACGATTTTTAAGCAGTGTAAAGCGGCGTCCTGATCTTTCATCTTTCCATGAGGCGGATTGATCGGGGGGGGTATTCACCATGGTATTTTGCAGTTGTTCTTGATCGGCTTTATCCAATTCATTGCCAACCGCATATCCCAATATTGTCCCGGCAGCCGCGCCGATAAGGGCATTTTCTTGTCTATTTTTTGATGGACCAGACAAACTGCCAATCAGACCGCCACCCAGAGCACCCAATCCAGCCCCAGACTGTGCCCTGTTGGCACATCCGCCAACAGAAAGAGCCACCAGCAGCAGCGTCAGTGTAAAAAGGTGCGTCGACTTGAAGAAGATACAACGAGAAAAAGTGTTCATGATCATTTCCTTAAAATTTGCGAATGGGGAACAATTCCTCTATTCTAACACTTAGAAATCGAATCTGGCAATTATTCTATTTGTCAAACAGACATATTACCCACTCTTTCGATTAAAATCATCGAAAGACAAGCCTTGAACAATCAATCTACGGTTTTTCCTTTCCATTGTGATGCCTTTTTGAGATAATTTTAAAAGAGTGTAAACATAACAAGCAAAACCCTGGTGGGGGGTTAGAAAAACCGTATCCAAACTCTCCAAGGTTTGACCGTTGATTTTTCTTTGCCCACATGGCATGATGTTCATATATCGAAAAAATAAAAATCAAGACCTTGGGGGGCGGAGAACCGCCCCCCAATACCCCCCACCCTTCTTTTTTAATTCTTAAAAAAAGAGGGGGTTTGGGGGATTCATCCCCCAAGGTTTTGTCTTTAAATTTATGTATCGGAAAAATAAAATTTAAGACCTTGGGGGGTGGAGAACCGCCCCCCAAGGTCTTGATTGTCAGTTCTTAAAAAAAAGAGGGGGTCTGGGGGATTCATCCCCCAGGGTTTGGCCTTTGATTTTTTGCCCGCAGGGCATCATATTCTTTTATGGTGACATTCAATTGTCCATACGAACAAAAAATCATCCTATTATGGAATTTTGCGTCAATGCTAGATAATATCAAAATCGATCGCATTCTTATTCAATATGATAAATCCCGAAACCTCTTAGAAGATTTTCGACAAGGTCAACTCGCCTTGCTGCGTGAACTCCTTAAACGAACCACCATCCATATCCACTCCTTAACTGGAACAATTAAAGATAGAGAAAATATTAAAGAAATTTTAATGCATCCCAATGCCTCCTATGATGATCTCCACGATATCATTGATCTTATTGAATTACATATTATCACTCACTTCGAATGCGATGTCGTCAAAGTCAGTGACATCATCCTGCGCGAATTTAATGTTGTTCATGCCCATATTTTAGACAGTGGACCCAATTTCGATCCAGACCGTTTTGGCTATTTTTCACGCCAATATACGGTTGGAATGCTGGAAAGTCGGATGGAATTAATCGAATATCAGCGTTTTAGAGGTGTTCGAGCAGAAATCCATATCCGCTCTATTTTGCAAAATGCCTGGGTGGAAATTCGAAATAAAATCGGCTACCTCACAATAGAAGAGTATCCCAAAGAAAAAAAACGCCAAATTAACCAAATGGTCTATTTATTAGAAATGGCCGATAGGGAACTCAATGAGATTTGGGCCTTTATTGAAGCACTCAAATCAAATAAAGAAAAATCAAAAAATACCAAAAAAAGACATCCGCCATCTTTTGGTTTGGATACGTCAACAACAAAGATCGTCGATCATCCAGAAACCTTCTTTGAAGATGACGTAACCGCCGCAGACGAGAAGTTCAATGCGGAGGATACCGATTTATTCGCACCCCACTCAGATACAGAACCGAGTGAGATGCTCAACGCCGATAACCCCACAGAGTTAGTAAAATTTTCAACATTATCAAGGATAGAAATTGAACAGTTTATCCTAAATAACGAAAATATTCGTGAATGGGATCGAAAAATCTCTTTGTATTATGACACCAGATTAAAATTTAGCGATTCGTTCGTCGAAAAATTAAGCGAAATGATGGCCTTTTTAAAAATCAATAATCTATTAATTTTTAGCAAAGAATTTGAATCTCAAAAGTCAATTGTCTTTCTGTTTGGCAAAAATATATTGGGTGATCCCTCGACTAATAAATATGAATTTATTTACAAAGGAGTCTCGTTATATTTAGCCATCTGCGTTTATGCGGTAAAAAACAATAAGGGCCAAATTGTTGAAGATTTAATGGATAAATATGCCCTTTTGAAAGAAGACTCAAACAAAGAACTTGCCGTAAATATGCAAAATTGGTTCAGAAAAAATTATCGTGATAAAAACATTGGAAAATTTTAATTATCTTTACCGATCCGCCCATTTATAATGATGCCTTTATAAGCGTTTAATGACTTTTCGTCAATTTTCAAACAAAACTGTTAAAGCCTTCTATACCAAGTTAGAGGCTTATATTATAAATTCACAAATTCATGTATCAAAAAATTAAAAATTTAGGCCTTGGAGGGCGTAAAATCGCTTCCCAATTCCCTGAGGCTTTGCTTGTGATTTTCTGCCCGAAGGGCATCATATTCCCCTATTAAGCTGGCTTTCTGGATTAACTTTATGAAAATTTTGACTTTTACCAGCTTATATCCCAATAAAGAACAACCTCATCACGGAATTTTTGTGGAACAGCGGTTGCGGCATTTATTGGCAATGGGTGGGGTGGAATCGCAGGTAGTGGCTCCTGTTCCGTGGTTTCCGATACGGCATTCTCTTTTTAACAATTGGTCACAAGCCGCACGGGTGCCTTTATGGGAGGAACGCCATGGCACAACCATCCATCACCCCAGATACCCATTAATACCCAAGGTGAACATGACGGTCGCCCCCTTATTCATGGCATTCAGTGTCCGGGGCATGATAAAAGAGCTCTTTCAAAATGAATTCCCCTTTGACCTCATTGATGCCCACTATTTTTATCCCGATGGGGTAGCGGCCATTCTCCTGGGACAGCAGCTGGGGGTGCCCGTCGTGATTACCGCGCGAGGCAGCGACCTCAACCAAATTCCCAACTACTACCTCCCCAGAAAGTGGATCCAATGGGCGGCAAGTCGAGCCTCTGGCTTGATCACCGTTTGTCAGGCCCTCAAAGATACCTTAATCGACATGGGGATAGTCCCAAACCACATTACGGTTTTGCGCAATGGCGTCGATCTAAAAAAATTTCACCTGCCCCCCACACCAACCACCACGATACCCCATAAAAAAATGCGCTGGACCCTTTTATCGGTGGGACACCTCATTGAACGGAAAGGCCATGATTTAATCATCCGAGCCATTCGCGAAATTCCCCAGGCCGATTTACTGATCGTGGGCGAAGGCGAGAAAAAAAATGAACTCATCACCTTGGCCCAATCTCTGGGCGTAGGGGATCGGGTTAAAATGGTGGGGGGCGTTCCCCAAGAGGAGTTAAAACGGTTCTACTGGAGCGCAGACGCCTTGATTCTGGCCTCCAGTCGGGAAGGATGGGCCAACGTATTACTGGAATCCATGGCTTGCGGAACACCCGTAATCGCCACCCCCATTTGGGGCACCCCAGAGGTCGTCAATAGCCCTGATGCCGGGATTTTGACCCAAGATCGTTCCGTAAAATCTTTGATTGAAGCCATTCACCAATTGATGAACCACTACCCAGATCCATCCGCTACACGGCGTCATGCCGAGCTCTTTTCCTGGCAAGAGACCTCCTTGGGACAGTTGAACCTTTTTAAACAAATTCTTACAGAACATGATGCCCTGCGGGCAAAAAATTAAAATCTAAAGACAAAACCTTGGGGGATGAATCCCCCAAACCCCCTCTTTTTTTTTGGGGGGGGTCTGGGCCCCCAAAGGTCTTGATGTTTATTTTTCTGATACTTTAAAATGGTAAAACGTTTGATTCAAATAAGCGACCACATCGGCAACATCTTCTGGAAACCAATCAGAAGACAAAACTTGCTGATTGCAAAATTCTACTTGAGATTTTAACTTTTCCAGGGAATCCTTATGATTTGGTCGGGTATACAGGTTATTGGCGTTGCCATTTGCCCGTTGGGCATGACAATCGGTCAGGCAACTGGCATCGTGCAGTTTTTGACCTCTTTGGACATCCCCCCCCGAAGCCCCCTGGGCAGATAAAGCGGATTGGGCAATGGCCAACAATGAACTTAATCCAATCATAACGCTCAAAACAAACACTCTTTTTTTCATGGCATCCACTCCTAGATGGCTAAAATCGCACAAACATGTCCACCAACACCCTATTCTCACCCACCCCCCACATTTTAACGATTGGAACCGGAGCTGTAGGAGGTTTCTACTCGGCCAAATTGGCCCAGGCGGGAGCCCGCGTAACCTGCGTCTGCCGAACCGATTATGAATCTGTCAAAACCCATGGACTCTTCATTGACAGCCCGCATGGAAACTTCCATTTTAAACCATACCAGGTCTTACAAAAAGTCGAGGAACAAACCGAGCCAGTGGATTATATCCTAGTTGGACTCAAAGTGCTCCCGGAAATATCCACCGCCCAGCTTATCCGACCCGCCGTTGGTGAAGGCACCGTGATTCTCCTCTTGCAAAACGGACTGGATATCGAAGAACCCGTGGCCAAGGTTTTTCCGAACAATGAAATCATCAGTGGCCTGGCCTTTATATGCGTCTATCGCAACGCACCGAACCAAATCCACCACCTTGATTTTGGCCGTCTAACCCTGGGTCGCTACCCCTGCGGTCATTCCATTCATGCTGAAAATTTAGCACATTTATTTCAATCCGTCAAAATTTCCTGCCAAACATCCCCCAATATTGTGACAGAAAGATGGCGCAAACTGGTATGGAACGCCCCATTCAATCCCATTTCGGTCCTAGCCGGAGCGGTGACAACCCGCGATATTTTGAGCAAACCAGAGGGTACCACACTCGTAAGAAAGGTCATGGAAGAGATTTGTCAAATTGCACACGCCAGTGGACATACCCTGCCCACAACGGTCATAGAGGATAATTTAAAAGCAACAAAAATCATGAAACCCTATCAAACCAGCATGCAACGAGACTATCAGGCTGGTCGAACCATGGAAATAGAGGCTATTTTAGGCAACGCCACCCGCGCGGCACAACGATTACATATCCCCGTTCCGCACCTGGAGACGCTTTACGCGCTTTTACAACTCAAAACTTTTTGAACATCATACCCTGCGGGCAAAAAATTAAAATCAAAGACAAAACCTTGGGGGATGAATCCCCCAAACCCCCTCTTTTTTTTAAGTATGATAAGGTAAAAACGCCATTCCCGCGAAAGCAGAAATGACGAAGCTTTGCAATTTTCTCAAACACATAAATCTATACAAAAACGGACATCTATCACACGAAAGGATACGTCAACTCCCCTGCAAAAAAATTCAAATCAACATGCCAACCGATGATCAATTTTTGACAAAGGAGTTGAGTACACATGAAGAGATCAATGCCGCAACCAAGAGACCAAGATCACCGCCTGAACCAAAGAGACGAGGATTAATCCATATGCTCCCCCAACATATACAGCCGCCAATATTTTTGCTGCAACACTTTTTGTCTGTTCTACTTTATACCCAGTTTGATGCCGAACCATACTTTCAACTCCCTTATATCGATATTTTTCAATAAAATAAAATGGCAGAACACATATCCACCTCCTGCCATATTTAGCAAAAAACGAACCAAATTTTTCTATTGTGTGTGGACAAAAAAAAGAATCAGGCACGCACCATACCATGCAAACTGGGGAGAACCTCCTCAAGCCGTTCCTGCATATAATGTTTAATCAACGCCCGTTCATGCTTAGTAAGTGGGAAGAAGACAATGCGCACCACCCGCACGCCCATACTCTCTTGGATTTCTAAAATATTGCCTTTTATCTCCAATAACTGATGACCAAGCTCAACGGTGTCCCCAACTTCCATCCATTTGATAGGCAAGGAGAAAGAGACAATCACATGACAAAAAAGCAGTGCCTCTTTTAACCGCGATCCCCGGGTCAAAGAGACCGATACCCCCCCACATGAAAGGTTCAACATATGCCCCTTATAATGTTTCCCCTCCACCACCATCTCCACAGATAATTTACCCTGTGGAACCACCCGACTATAACCTCTTTGACCGACGGCCCCATTCGCCAAAGAGAGATGATGCAAACAGGCGGTCCCCTGCTTTAAATTAACACTCTTGACCAAGGCCTCCAGCCCCACTGGAAGATGTGGAACGGCCAAATAGGTCCGCTCTTCCAAACTCATCGCGGCCAATTGGTCGCGATGGGTCTGCACCATAACCTCTTTTTTGTCATATTTGAGAACCAAACCCGAATTTATAATCGGCACCCCATTAAACTGATTAAAAAAATTTATCTCTAAAATCCGACTATGAACATATTCAAATTCCCGAAAAATATCCACATAGCGAGACAAAAGCGGGTCATCCAAAACCACACTCATACGACACAAAGGGGCCTCTTTCTGACAACAAATCAGCTCTTGAACAACAAGCGGCTCTTTAAAAAGTTCCCCCAAGCCAACAATCATACCGCGAAGAAAAGCGCACAACTTTCGATCCGAATAATAGGCGATGGCCAACTCACCATGGCGAATGCGCAAGGTACGTATATCAGGGCTATGGATCTTTGGATTGTTATGGCTAAATTGGGTATGAATTTTAGGCAGATATTCCAAAATATCCAAAGATTTCCATGTACTATGAATGATATCCATAGAACGCCCTAAATCGATCAACCCAGGGATGATGTGGCGACCAAATTCAACCAACATCTCCTCTTTGGAACAGCCCAACATGTGAGCTGTAGCAGCGAAAAGAGCCGATCCCTCCTGATCAGGATAAGAAAGATCGGATTCATAAATATGATCTTGCATGCCAACCCTTTTCAGCAAAGTCTCCCAGGCATCTTCACCCTTTTTGGTAAGAAGAAAATCTTCCAAAGCTAAAAAAATTATTCCGTGCATGAAACAACCTCAGACACAACAGGTTTCATAAAACCAGATCTCCCACCCCTTTTGCAAACGATGCACCAGATGCCCCATAAAAGACCAAAATAATAGAGACCAAAGTTTTATTCCCTCTGCAAAACAGCTTCAAAATAGGCAATGGTCCTTTTTAACCCTTCTGTCAAAGAGATCTTTGGCTCCCAATTTAAATGCTCCTTTGCCAACGTGATATCTGGTTTGCGCTGTTTTGGATCGTCCTGAGGTAATTTTTTCTCCACCAACTGCGACTTGGAACCGGTCATCTCCATAATCAGCACAGCCAGCTCCCTAATGGTAAACTCGCTGGGATTTCCCAAATTTAATGGACCGGTAAAACCATCTGGGGAGTTCATAAACCGCAAGAAACCTTCAATAAGATCATCCACATAACAAAAAGAGCGTGTCTGCAACCCATCGCCATAGATGGTAATGGGTTCACCGCGCAAAGCCTGTATAATAAAATTGGAGACAACCCGACCATCCCTTGGATGCATATTGGGTCCATACGTATTAAAAATACGCGCCACTTTTATTTCTAGACCATATTGACGCCTATAATCAAAAAAAAGGGTCTCAGCACACCTTTTCCCCTCATCATAACAAGAGCGAGGACCGATGGGATTGACATTTCCCCAGTAACTCTCCTTTTGCGGATGCATGTCTGGATCCCCATATACCTCGCTGGTCGATGCCTGAAAAATTTTAGCTTTGACCCTTTTTGCCAATCCCAGCATATTAATAGCCCCATGAACGCTGGTTTTCGTCGTCTGCACCGGATTTAACTGATAATGTATAGGCGAAGCTGGACAAGCGAGGTTATATATTTGGTCCACTTCCACATAAAGTGGAAAAGTCACATCATGACGCAACAGTTCAAAACGAGGATGGTTGAGCAAATGTTGAATATTCCTTTTCGATCCGGTAAAAAAATTTTCCACGCACAACACTTCGTGCCCTTCACGAATCAACCTCTCACACAAATGGGATCCCAAAAATCCAGCTCCTCCTGTGACCGCCACCCGATTATAAATAGATTCACGCATGATTTTATCCTTGGTAAAGTTAAGAAATCCGTTATTTTTTTTCTATATCAAAAAAATAAAAATCAAGACTTTGAGGGATTTAAAACTGCTCTCCAATCCTCCCACCTTCCTTTTTAGAGAGCCTGGGGTTGCATCCCCCTGGGTTTGGCCTTGGATTTTTTTTGTCCACAGGGCATTATGTTCTCAATGAAACACCCAAAAAACGACTATTCACTCTCATGGAGATACCGGAATGACCACAAAAAATCACCATAAAATCATCATCATTGGTTCTGGACCTGCGGGTTATACCGCTGCTATTTATACTGGACGCGCCAATCTGGCCCCCCTTTTAATCCAAGGGATGCAACCAGGAGGACAATTGACCATCACCACAGAGGTAGACAATTTTCCCGGTTTTGCCAATGGTATTCAAGGTCCTGAACTCATGCAAATCATGCAGGCTCAGGCAGAGCGGTTTAATACCCAGATTGTCAGTGATACCGTTATTGGGGTTGAATTAAATGTCCGCCCCTTTGTCATTCGATGCGACTCTGAAACCGAATACACCTGCGATGCCCTGATTATCACAACGGGTGCTTCGGCCCGTTGGCTGGGATTGGAATCGGAAAAACGGCTGCATGGCTATGGTGTCTCCGCTTGTGCCACCTGTGACGGTTTCTTTTTCCGAAATCAGGAGATCGCCGTCATTGGTGGTGGCGATGCCGCCGTAGAAGAGGCTCTATTTCTAACCAATTTTGCCTCCAAAGTCTATTTAATTCATCGTCGGGATCAATTGCGGGCCGAAAAGGTCATGCAAGAGAGAATGTTGGCCAATCCCAAAATCGAACCGATCTGGAACTGTATCGTCGAAGAGATTCTAGGGGATACAGGCATGGGAGGGGTGAATGGTCTTCTATTGAAAGATGTCAAAACCAACGAAACGCGCCAACTGGCGGTCACAGGTGTTTTTGTCGCCATCGGCCACACCCCCAATACTGCTCTCTTTAAAGGGCAACTGGATATGGACAAAGAGGGGTATCTTCTCACCCGTCCCGACTCCACCGCCACCAACATTGAAGGCGTTTTTGCTGCTGGAGATGTTCAAGATAGAACCTTCCGCCAGGCAATTACCGCCGCTGGCACGGGCTGCATGGCCGCACTGGAGGCCGAGCGTTATCTAAGTGCGCTGGAAGGAACCAGCAGCCGAAAATAGTTTTTAGCGTTTTATAATGCCCTACGGGCAAAAAAAGGGTGGGGGGATTGGGGGCGGTTCTCCGCCCCCCAAGGTTTTGATGTCTATTTTCCGTAACTGTTCACCGAAGTAAAATTTTACGTTAATTGAAACTCAATGATTTATTGCTTTGGCGTAACCGTTCATAATAAAAAAAAGGGGTCTGGGGGATTGCCCCCAGGGTTTTGCTTTTGACTTTGCTTTTGACTTTGCTTTTGACTTTGCTTTTGACTTTGCTTTTGATTTTGCTTTTGCTTTTGCTTTTGCTTTTGAATTCGGTTTTGCTTTCTTCAAATAGCAGGGGGGTTGGGGGATGCAATCCCCCAAGGTCTTGTTTTTTATTTTTTATTGCTTTGGCGTAACCGTTCATAATAAAAAAAAGGGGTCTGGGGGATTGCCCCCAGGGTTTTGCTTTTGACTTTGCTTTTGATTTTGCTTTTGCTTTTGCTTTTGCTTTTGATTTTGCTTTTGCTTTTGCTTTTGCTTTTGATTTTGCTTTTGCTTTTGAATTCGGTTTTGCTTTCTTCAAATAGCAGGGGGGTTGGGGGATGCAATCCCCCAAGGTCTTATTTTTTATTTTTTTATCTGAACGGTTACTATTTTCCAATACATAAATACGACCTATTGTTGACCAGAGTTCTTTAAAATAAGCAGCAAACGGATCAAATCTTCCCAAGCTGCCCGTTTCCGTCCCCCGGCATGAAAATAATATTTGGGATGATAGGTCGGAATAACCGGAATACCCTGCCAATGGACCACTCGACCACGCACACGACCCACGGCCTCTGTCCCACCCAATAGAGTTTGAATAGCCACTTGACCCATGGCCATGATCACGCGAGGCTGCAAAATATGCAGTTGATTAAACAAATACCCCTGACACATCGCAATCTCTCCTGGCTGTGGATTGCGATCCAAGGGGGGTCGACATTTGACCACCAAAACAAGATAGACCTCCTCGCGCTTTAAATCGACCGCACGCAACATAAGATCAAAAAACTTCTCCATTGGCCCCACAAATGGCAGGCCCACCGCCTCCTCCTGCTCTCCTGGACTCTCTCCGACAAACACGACACGAGCCTGAGGTGAACCATAGCCAAAAACCATCTGCTTACGTAAATGCGACAATCCACACCGTTGGCACACTGCTACCTCATGAGCCATCTTTTGCAAAGCACCCGCTCTCTCGGCACCCGTCAAAACGGAAAAATGAATTCGTTCAAGCTCCGAAAGAGGTGGCAAAGAGGGCTTTTCAACAAGTTGCAATGGCACAGGATAAACGGGCTCTTTAGGCGACACGGACGGAACATCGCCCTTAAAGACGATCCCTGGTTGACTCTGGGGTAAAAATTTTTTTTCTCGCCCCCTTTCCTGAACCGAATGAACAGACTCTTTCCACACAGCAGGGTGATCACCCGCCAAAAAGGCGACTCCACACTCCCGCCAATAGGAGATCGTGTGACAAATCTCTCCCAAAGATGGTTCCGATTCGTACATCCTCACACCCCTCTATTTTTTACGACCGAACTTACGCAAAGTTTTTCTATATTCAATATCTGGTTTGCGACAAAAAAACATAATGCCCTGCGGGCAAAAAAATCAAAACCCTGGGGGATGAATCCCCCAGACCCCCTCTTTTTTTTAAATATTAAAAGAAAAGGGTGGGAGATTGGGGGACGGTTCTCCGCCCCCCAAGGTCTTGATTTTTATTTTTCCGATATATGAACGTGCATATTTTCTACGTTTTTGACCAGCAAAAGCATAATAGATTTAATTTTTCTTTGACTTTTATACATCGAAGAAACATTATATTTTACAAAATTTTAAATCAAACCTTTCTATATATCAAAAAGGAAAATTATATAATGCACTCTATTCGATTATTTCTTGAAAGTCGAGAAATTTTTCAAAATCTGCCCCCATCTGTCCTTGATCAAATTGCCACATTCACCGAAATTTTAGATTTTAATGATGGAGAAATGGCCATACCAAATGGGATAGAGGGAAAACATCAAGATCTTTACCTCCTAGTACGCGGCTCCACCAATATAAGTCTCAACTATGAGGGATTATTGACACAAATGTATTGTCACTTTAAACCTATTGAAAACGAATTATACGGAGAAATCTCCTGGCTTCTATCCTGCGAACGAACGGTTCAGGTTTTCAGCAAAGGACCGAGTCGTTTTGTCAAAATCAATGGAGAACAATTTTTTAATTTTTTAGAACAAAATGTAGAGGTTGGTTTTCAAATCATGCGACGTATTGCGATTGTATTGGCCAAACGGGTGATCAGTCTAGACGAGCAGATACGCGATAAAACTATTATTAATTTTTAAATATCATGCTCAAAAAAATCTGAACCATGTTCATGTATCGGAAAAACAAAAATCGAGACCTTGGGGGGCGGAGAACCGCCCCCCAATTCCCCCACCCTTTTTAGGGTCTGAGGGATTCATCCCCCACGGTTGGGCCTTTCATTTTACGACATGGTTTATTTTATGATCTCTTTTTTATTCATAGCTTCCTTAATAACAGGCCTTTTGGCCGGGATTTTAGCGGGTTTGTTAGGAGTAGGTGGGGGAATTTTAATTGTTCCAGCGTTGCTGATGCTGTTTCATCTGGATGGCATCAACCCAGTAATCGCCATGCAATTGGCCACTGGAACGTCGCTGGCCACGATTGTGGTGACCAACTGTTCGGCAATTTGGAACCACCACAAACGCCACGCCGTGGATTGGAAAATCGTACCGCAATATATTCCAGGTGTGATTCTTGGTGCGTGGTTAGGAGCACAAGGTGCCGCGTTGATCTCTGGAGAACTTTTACGCACCCTGTTTGGCTTGTTTGAAATCGCCATCGGTCTGCAAATGGTCCGTTCTCATTCCCCCAACCCCCCCTCGCACTTTTCGGTGCCAGAATATCTGCACCCGGTATTGGGGATCGGAATCGGAATGCTCAGCAGCCTGTTTGGTATTGGGGGGGGCACCCTTTCGGTTCCTGTTTTAAATTTAATCGTCGGCCTACCCATTTTGCAAGCGGTTGGCTCGGCTTCGGCCATTGGTTTGGCCATTGCCGTGGCTGGAGCCAGCGGCTATATCCATGCCGGCTGGGGGTTGACGACCTTACCACATGATGCTTTGGGCTTTGTCGTCCCCACCGCCTTTTATGGAATTATCTGCGGTACCTTACTGACCACCCATCTTGGGGTGCGTTTAGCCCATACCCTCCCCGCCAATCAACTCAAACGAGGATTTGGACTCTTCCTGTTGCTGGTTGGATTTAAATTACTCTGGCATTGATTTTTGACCATAAGAGACCATGGCACAAAAAAACAAAAAGCTAAGGGGCGAAGAACCGCTCCCCACCCCCAAGCATGATATTCATGATTCCAAAGTAATATAAGCAAATTGACGTTTGCCAACTTGGAGCAATACCCGCTGACCAGCGACCAATACCATTTTTTCATCTTGAACCAATTGTTGATCCAAATGGACGGCGTTTTGACGGATAAGACGCATCCCTTCACTACTAGATTTGACCAACCCAGCTTGTTTGAGCAAGGTCGCCAACCCCACGCTCTCCCCTCCCACAGAGTAACTGATTTCATTGATCTCCTCTGGTAACTCCCCTTTATTTTTTTTGCGATTAAAATCTTTTTTAGCCCACAATGCGGCCTCTAAGCCATGGAAACGTGCCGTGAGTTCTTGGGCCAACTCTTCCTTAACCGCCATGGGATGGAGACGCTCACTCAAAACCCCCGCACGCAACTCCTCCACCTGCGCCAAACTTTTATCGGATAATAGTTCAAAATAACGCCACATCAAGGGGTCAGAAATGGACATGGTTTTACCAAATATCTCCTCCGGGCTATCTTGGATGGCGATGGTGTTGCCAAGAGATTTGGACATTTTATTCACCCCATCCAACCCCTCCAAAAGAGGAAGGGTGACGATACATTGCGGTTTTTGACCATATTCTCTTTGCAATTCCCGTCCGACCAATAAATTAAAAGTTTGATCCGTCCCACCCAACTCGACATCGGCCCGCAAGGCGACGGAATCATATCCTTGCACCAGTGGATATAAAAATTCATGGATGGCGATGGGTCTCCCGCTCTGATAACGTTTGGCAAAATCGTCCCGTTCCAACATTCTGGCCACGGTATGCCGGGCGGCCAGTTGAATTAAATCAACAGCAGACATGGGATTCATCCAGGAACTGTTAAAGACCACTTCAGTAGCCTCTGGATCCAAAATGCGAAACACCTGCTCCTTATAAGTTTGCGCGTTGGCAACTACCTGCTCGACAGTCAACGGCTTGCGGGTTTCACTTTTACCGGTGGGATCGCCAATCAATCCCGTAAAATCACCGATTAAAAAAAGAATATGGTGACCCAACTCTTGAAATTGGCGTAATTTTTGAATTAATACCGTATGGCCCAAATGTAAATCTGGGGCAGTTGGATCAAAACCTGCTTTTATACGCAAGGGCGTTTGGGTGGCGATAGAGAGCTCCAAACGGCTTTTAAGCTCTTCTTCAGAGATAATCTGTACCACCCCGCGACGAATCACTTCCATTTGTTCCGCAACCGATTTTGTTTTCACGATTCTCATGTTAAACTCTCTTTAATGTATTATACCCTATTGAAAAAATAAGACCTTGAGGGGGCGGAGAACCGCCCCCCCAATCCTCCCCACCCTTCTTTTCTAATTCTTTAAAAAAAAGAGGGGGGGCTGGGGGATTCATCCCCCAGGGTTTTGATTTTAATTTTTTGCCCGCAGGGCACTATGTTCTTTTATCATTCTGCGACTAAAACATTTTTTTTTAAAGGTTAAGAATCATGTCTGAAGAGATATATGCCATTGGACTGCTTTCTGGCACCTCCGCCGATGCCATTGATGCTGTTTTAGTACAAACCGACGGTCTCTCGCCTCCCAAGGTACGGATAGCCACCACAACTCCTTTAGAAGAACAGATTCGGCAAGAGATTTTTAACCTTTATGAACCCGCACCAGGAGAGTTGGATCGTTTAGGGGCGTTGGACCGTCATCTAGGGGAACTCTTTGCCCAAGCGGCATTACATCTCTGTCATCAGGCCAACCTGCGCCCAGACCAAGTGCACGTCATTGGTAGCCATGGCCAAACCGTGCGCCACCGACCACCAATTTTTACCCTCCAAATAGGCAATCCCTTTATTATTTCAGCACGGACAGGCATTCCCACCGTCGCCAATTTTCGTTTGGCCGATATGGCACGTGGCGGGGATGGTGCCCCCCTCACCCCTCTTTTTCATCACTGTTTATTTGCTCGCCCAGGACAACGAGTGGGGGTGCTCAATTTGGGTGGCATTGCCAATTTAACAATCTTACCAGATGATCAAAAAGGATTATTACTAGGCGGCGATACCGGACCTGCCAATACCTTGCTTGATCTATTGGCACAACAGGTGAGCCATGGAGAACAACAGTGTGATATGAATGGCGCAGAAGCGGCGCGTGGCAAGGTTCATAAAGCGGCTTTGGATTGGTTGATGGACCACCCCTTTATAAAACAACCTCTGCCCAAATCTACAGGACGCGAGGTGTTTGGAGCCTCTTATTTAGCGCAATTTTTGACCCATTTTGCCTGGCTGTCGGTTGCCGATTTATTTGCAACATTGACGCAATTTACCGTCTCTTCCGTGCTTTCAGCTCTAAAAGATCAAGTAGTTTTGGATCAATTAATCCTCTGTGGAGGAGGCGCAAAAAATGCACATATGGTGACGCTCTTGCAGCAAGGATTACCTTCAACACAGGTCATCCCAAGCAATGTCATAGGAATTGATTCGGATAGCTTAGAGAGTCAAGCCTTCGCTTGGTTTGCCGTGCGCACGTTGCGAGGCTTGACCTCCTCGTTGCCCCGCGCCACTGGGGCAACAATGGAGGCGGTCTTAGGGGCGATTCATCCAGTCACAAAGATCCCCCAAACCACCTCTTTTTTATAAACGTTTTCCAGACCATACCGCTCTGCCAACGATTTGCAATTTTCCCGCCAGCGTATCGGCAGGCACAACGAGTTTTTCATAAACAGGATTATCGCTTTTGATATGAATGGTTCCATCAAAGCCGCGCTGCATCCGTTTGGCAATCAAAAAATCATCACGCCGAATGACATAAATGGCATCGTTGCGCACATCCCGTTCCCGCAGATCAAGCAACAACAAATTGCCCTCTTGCAGGGTTGGTTCCATGCTATCTCCTTTAACCTCCACCAAGGCCAATTGGTTGGGATCCAATCCCATCACCCCTTTAATCCAATCGGCTTTAAAAGCCAAAGGCTCTTTTAAATTTTCCGAATCAAGCATAAGCCCTGTTTTGACCGTTGATTCGAGTCTAGGCACCAGAATATAGCCCTTATGAATCAAATAGGGACTTCCAACCTCTTCGATGGACATGACAAAGCTAGCATGGTCGCCCTCCTCGTAGACACGCGGCGGTCCGCGTCCTGTCAAAAGCCAATTCACAGAGACATTTGTGTGACTGGCGATTTTGATCAACGTACTGGTTTGCGGTATGGCCCCCTTATTTAAAATGCCACTGAAAGTGGATTTCTGAATACCCGCTTTTTGCGCCCAGACATAAGGGAGTTCCATACCGATCACACGAAGAAGCCGTTCCCTCAAGCCGGGAGATGCTGATTCGGTTTTCATAACTTTCCTTTGATAAAATAATTTTTACGAACCATAAATAGACAAATTTACGAATTAGTTTGGTTATTAATGAACAAATCGACAAAATAAACGTCTTAATATGAAAAATTTCTTGACATTTACGAACTAAAAACCGAACATATTTAATAAAACCGAACTAAGCAACCGAACCAATAAAAACATCCTAACCGGGAAAAGAAGACAGTGTCAAAATTAATCCTTATCAGAAGGGAATGAGCAGGAGATGAAAACCATGATAAAACGTAACCAAGTCAATCCAGAACATCTCATCATCGTTCGAGATTTAAATCATGCCAATGCCATACTCGGAGAAATTGCCGGGCTAAAAAGAAAAATCAGCGCCATCGAAGCAGACATGAACACCAGTATCGAACGAATAAAAACGGCCGCAGAAGCCTTCGCCTCCCCACGTCGCATCCGCCTGGAAGCTCTCGCAAATGGACTCGCCGCTTTTGCCGAATATCACAAAACAGAAATGTTTACCCATCGCCGAAGCATTCCGCTTAATTTTGGGGTTATCGGTTTTCGACGTGCCAATGAAATAAAACCCAAACCCAGCATCAAATGGTTAGATGTTTTACAAAAATTAAAAGAACTCGGTTTGTTCTCAGCCATTCGCCAACGCGAAGAGATCAATAAAGACGCATTGCGCCATTGGTCTGAAGAACAGTTGGATCAAATCGGTGCCCAAAGATTGGAAAAAGATCAGTTCTGGTACGAAATAAAAGAAGAAATTCTCATCAATGAAACATCTCTTAACCGCATGATAGGATAACATTATGAACACACAGTTTGAAATTAAAGAAAACGATCTACCCGATTCCCTCCAAGAGATCAAAGAGATTATCGGCATGGAGGGGGCCTTGACTTTAGTCCAACGTTGCGGAGGAACAAGATTATTTGTCCCTAAAAAAATTAATGCGCAACATAAATTAGTCGAACTCTTAGGTTTTGAGCGCGCCAGAAGACTCTGCTTGCATTTTGGCGGAGAGACTTTATTAATTGTACGCGCAGCCAAAGCCAAAAGATTGGCACGCAACCGCGAAATTATTCGCCTTTATGATGATGGCGGCTCAGTTCGCAATTTGGCCAAAGAATTTAATTTAACCGAACGGGCCATCTATTCCGTACTCTCATGCACCTGTTAACAGACAAATCAAAAGACAAAAAACGATCAACAATGTCGGCATGGGCTTGAACCACGCGTTCAGGCCCATCCTGAATGATTCAACAAAATTTAAATTCACTGGGCCTTGCGAAGGGATTGCTCGATTTTATCGGACATCGAAGAAATTTCACTGATCACGCGATCAATGTCCCCGGCCAAATCACGTGCCACCCGCGCCGTGCTTTTCACCTCACCGGCCACTACCGCAAATCCTTTGCCAAACTCACCAGCCCGCGACGCTTGAATACCGGCATTAATAGCCAACACTTCCAGTTCATTGGAGATTTTTTCAATCACATGTAAGGTTTTTGAAACATCACGCGTATTGCGATCAATCTCACGCCGAACCTCGGAAAGATCCTCGAACACCTGGGTATTGGTTACCCCTTGCTGTTCACTCAACACTTTATAGGTCAACAAAGCCGCTTCGCTCGGCATGATCTGGGTAGGTGCTGACACCCCAGACAAAATCTCCCGCACCTGCGCCGAGCCTACTGCATCAATAATAAGATCCACATGATGATTTTTTAAAGCCGCTTCCAGGTTAGTAAGCGTTTTGACCCCCATTTTTTTGGCTTTTTTAATGCCAACAGCCTCAGAGTCATTATCGACCATAAAGACCAGTTCAACGTAAGAGCTCTTGGCAAAAAACTGCAACAATTCACCTCCCCGCTCTCCACCGCCGACAATGCCGACTTTTTTTCTTTCCGCTTTGGTATCTTTACTTGCGACCATTCTTATTTTCTCCCGGCTTGACCTTATTGGCCCAGTGGATAAACATGCCTTCATACTCTCGGCGGTTATCCTCGTTAACAAACGGCTTGATAAAAATTTTTTATGACCACCTTTTAATCATAAAATTGGAGATACATCTATGTATCGGAAAAATAAAAATCAAGACCTTGGGGGGCGGAGAACCGCCCCCCAATCCCCCCACCCTTTTCTTTTAATACTTAAAAAAAAGAGGGGGTCTTGGGGATTCATCCCCCAGGGTTTTGATTTTGACTTTTTTGCCCGCAGGGCACCATGTTCAAAAAAAAGCACCATGTCACAATTGCGCCATCTTCATATTTACTGCAATGCAGGATAACACAAGAACAGCCAAATTTTCACCGAAAAAAATTTGACTAATGAGCAATCTTTCGAGCATCGCCACCCAGTTAATTCGCTTTTTTTTCTCCTTGCACTTTCATGAAAAATAATACACTTTTTATGCAATTGATATATTTGATTCATCACAAGTTTATTGATCTTCTTGGTGTGTTTTTTGCATAGAAATCTCAAATATATCTTCTTCAAATTAAATCTCCCCCCTATGGAGAAGAGAGCATGACCGAAACATCTTATATGCAAGAAACATTACAAAATTTAAAAAAATTAGTTCACCCCACATCAGATATAAACGATTGTAATAGTATACTAAATAATTTCGTAAAAGAACTACCAGATCTCATAAATTCTGAACGCGCAAGCATTTTTATTCATGATCCATTTAATCAACGCGCTTGGCTACAATCTGGGACAGGCCTTATTGAAAAAGAGTTAGATATTCCCTTACGCGGTTCTATAACTGGTGAGGTTATATTTTCCAAAAAATATTTAATTATTAACGACATGTCTACAAGAGAAGGAATACACAAAGCCGTTGACTTAATGACCGGATTTTCCACCAAAAGCGTGCTCTGTGTGCCTATTTTAAGTCAATCAGGATCGGTTCGAGGAACATTGCAAGCTCTAAATAAAAAAAATGGTGATATTTTTATTGAAAAAGACCGTATTTTACTTGAACAAATCGCCGCTATGCTTCATGGACCAGTTCGTGTTATTTTTAATGCGCAAAGAGAAAAAACAGTCCGATCAAAAGGATGGCGAGAACGAATTCAAAATTTCTTGCCTTTCTAAATAAAATTATTCATAAAACGGATATTTAAACAAACCGTTTTTTTTATTTATATCGGCATTCAAACAGGAAACAACGTATGAACGATTTACAACACAATGGCCGAAAAATACTCTTTTGTCTGACACAATCTGATTTCGATCTCCTCCATGAGTTAACACCGCTCCTACAAAACAAGATAGGACAACTCATGACACGCTTACAACAACGCCTCCTCTCCCATCCACAGACAATACCAATTGCCAAAAATCTCCCGGCTATGCAAACATGGGAAGCTTGGCTGCAAGACCATTTAGCACATCTCATAACAGGACAAACCTCCCTGGAGGCTCATCTCCAAATGGTCGACCTATTGCAACGTCTTCACATTCCCCTTTGGTGTCATTTGGTTGCCCTGGATACGCTGCGCACCCTACTAAAAGAGGAATTAGCAAACATTGATCACAAAGAGACCGCGCAACTCGCCCTTGAAAAAATATGGTTATTCGAGGCCCATCTTTTATACGAAGTTGGAATACACTCTTCACACGCCGAAGAGGTTCAACAAGATCTCCATTCCAGCAATCATTGTGAAATCACCTCAGAATCAACCTACCAAGAATTACTCAAAAAAATGCTCTCTCAAGCAAAAAGATATGCCGAACCTCTCACCAGTGCCGCCCTGGCCCTGCACAAAAATGCCGATCAAAGCTCCCCATTTGAAGAACATCTATGGGCTCTCACCCAGCAATCTCTACAAGAAACCCTGCGCAACGAGGATGTCATCAGCAACATTACCCAAGATACATTTTTGCTGTTTTTACCAAAAACAGCTGAAGAACAAGCCTTGAAACTCATTCGCCGATTGATCAAAACTTTCAAAGCCAAAACAGAAAATAGACATTTCTTTTGCATGAGCTTGGTTCAAACAGGCCCAAAATTATTCTTACCCCAAGAAGAGTTATTGATAAACTTACACTCTGGCTTAAAAACCGCTCAAACCCATGCTCAACGCTCCCCTGGCTTTTATATACAACGCCATGAACAATCCATATAACTGAACAATACCCTGTGGACAAAAAAAATAGTACTACCACATTTAAATGTGGCGATTAACGAATGCCTGAACAAAAAGCAAAGTCAAGACCTTGGGGATTGCATCCCCAAGGGTTTGGCCTTTGATTTTTTGCCCGCAGGGCATGAGGGTCATTCATGTGAATCCCGTTCTTTAGTTTCCACAATCAAATGGGCCAAAACGCCAAAAAATAGAGTCTGGATACCAAATAAAACCAATCCCAAAACCAAATTGGCATGTTGAATCGGTTTGGTATAGATGCCTTGATACCATTGCCAAATTTCCCAGATAAACAAAAACGAACCAACACCCAAAAAACTAAATCCAATAGGTGCAAACACCTTAAGGGGACGAACCGAGATCAAAACCATAAAAATTTGTGGCAATACCTTAAACGGATATTTAAATGAAATAAAAGAGCGCCCCGTCAACCGTTGCCGAAAGGTGACGGAAACATGAGCAAAACGCATCCCCTTGCGATAGGCGTCGATCAAAATTTGTTGGGTATAGTTATAATCTCCAGGTAAATAAAAATTTTTCAAATAATATCCATTCACGGCCAAAATTCCAGGCTGGCTATCGCGAATCGGCCACTTGGTCAACCAGCGCATCAGACCGGTAAACACCAAATTACCCAAACGCCGAATCGGCGGCATGCGGTATTCAATGCGATCAAACCGACTGCCATACACCACATCGGCTTCGTTATCCAAAATAGGTTGAATGAGTGGCAAAAGATCCTTAGGTTCGTGTTGCAAATCGGCATCGAATTTGATAACGATGTGCGCGCCATCCGCACGGGCGGATTTCAGCCCAGTTCGAATCGCAGCCCCCAACCCCTGATTGCGTCGATGGCTGATCACACGATCCGCGCCTGCCTCTTCGGCACTCTTTTGCGTTTGATCTTGGGAGCCATCGTTGATAACATAAACAAGCATGTTCATGCCCCGTATGGCAAAGGCCTCCTGCTGAGACTTTACAGCGGTCACGGTCCGACCAATAATCTCTCCCTCATTAAAAGCCGGTATAATCACAATGACGGTTTTAATCATGCTATTTGTATCCATTTAAAGCCCCCTCCATTTAAAACAAAGCTGTTGATATCACCCTTGGGCCTTCCAAAAAGGCTTTAATCTCGAAAGGGGTCATGACTTGACCACCAAGATGGTTACAAAAAAAATCTAAATAGCCTTCTAAGCGGTGCAAAAAATATTTTAAATCTATGGCATCCTGAACATATGGCGTACAACCCGGTTTAAGAGAAGGAGAATGATAACTCAAGGTAAACACCCCTACCCCATCTTGCAAAAGGGCATACGTCAAACGTTGCATCTCCTCTAAAGTGTGCCCCTCTGGGGATAAACGCACCCTTTCCAGTGCACCCAAACGGGAGAGTATCCCTAAACCACGCATCCTTTGCATCCAAGGAGCACTGGCCATAGAGTAAATCTTTTGCCCCTGCCAACGCAAGAAACCAACAAAACCACCGCTGGTCGGAAGGCACAAAAGCCGATTTTTCTCCCCACCCCTTCCAAACCAAAAGGGATGCGGCGTAAAAAAGGAAAAATCTGGACCACCAACAGAGCGAAAATCAAAAGGAGGCATAGGCGAAAGGTCTATACAATATCCAAGATATTCCAAAATATCTTCAGTATGCGGACCACGGCCATAACGACCAGCCTTGTAAATGAGAGGTCGCTGACCAAAAACCTGTTGAATTTTCCCGGTCAGATGGGCCAATTTGGCCAGTTCCAGATCGGCATCTAAATTCCCTGGAAAGGCGTTCTGAGACGACAGCTCTTCGTGAAAGGGTGGCGAAACCCAAGGATGCAGGTGGGTTCCGATCACCGCCCGATCACCAGTGACCAGCTTTAACAATGGCATAAATCCCATCTCTTGATGAACAATTGGGTAATCTACAACATAAACAGGTTTAATCCCAAAAGAGTCGCAAATCTCCTGACCACGTTCAATTTCTTGCATTGCGGTAACCGCAATCGCCTCCCGCGCAAAGGGTTTATTCCAATCAAACTCCTCTTCGGTATCCACCACAACCATTAATATAGGCGGCGTATTGGAAGGATGGTGAATCGGAGCTGCGGATACGCATTTTTTTTCCACGGGGATCTCAATAAAAAAGGGTAAAAAAGAACATGGTGCCCTGCGGGCAAAAAAGTCAAAATCAAAACCCTGGGGGATGAATCCCCCAGACCCCCTCTTTTTTTTAAGTATTAAAAGAAAAGGGTGGGGGGATTGGGGGGCGGTTCTATAAACGCAAAAATTGCCACCGCCTGTCGCGGTTGCGGTCGCGATCCCGCTTCAGTACGCTTAGTGGCAGTTTCCAAAACGAGGCCAGCCGCCGATATCAGCGCGGCACTTCAAGCTGGACAAACCATTTTTGGCGAAAATCGTGTCCAGGAGGCGCGAGAAAAAATTCCCCAAGTCAACGCCTCCCACACCTCACAGGCCCAATGGCATTTAATCGGTCCCCTGCAACGCAACAAAGTCAAAATCGCCGTCCGTTTGTTTCAAATGATTCACAGCATAGACTCTCTCGCCTTGGCCCAAGAGATCCATCATGCCTGTTTATGGCCCATACCGGTCTTAATTCAAGTCAACCTGGGAAGAGAGTCACAAAAAATTGGTTTTTTACCAGAGCACCTCCCCGAAGCTCTGCGGACCATGCAACCTTTATCTAACATTCAAATTCAGGGTTTAATGGCCATTCCACCCTTCTTACCTGAACCAGAACAGACACGACATTATTTTCGCAAACTTGCCCAATTGGCACAACACATGAACGATCTCAACCTGGAGGGAATCTCCATGGCTGAACTTTCCATGGGAATGAGCCATGACTTTGAAATAGCCATTGAGGAGGGGGCAACCTTCGTGCGAATAGGCAGTGCCCTTTTTGGCTCCCGAGAGATCCTACCCCCAGAGCGACATTAAAAAAAATGGCTTATTTAATGAAAGCAATGTAAAATACACTGCTTTCTTTTTCAATGTATCAAAAAAATAAAAATCAAGACCTTGGGGGGCCCAGAACCGCCCCCCAATTTCCCCCCCTCTTTTTTTTAAGTCTTAAAAAAAAGAGGGGGTCTGGGGGATTCATCCCCCAGGGTTTGGCCTTTGATTTTTTTTTGCCCGCAGGGCATTATGTTCTGAGACCTAATCACTGTCACTTTTTTTTCCTAGATAAAAATGTATGTCAAAAAACTGTCTTTTATATAGATGTAACCGCGTGGATTTGAGGAATTGGATGATAAACCCTTTTAAAACAGGAATCCGAAAATTATTTTTCCGAACTCTTTTCCTGTTGACCCTATGGATACCCTGCCCACTCCACGCGGGTAGTGAAATCGACGAAAATCTGCAAGCCGCCACCAACGCGCTGAAACAAAACGCCTATGAAACAGCCATCGCCCTCTTTAACAAGGTTTTGGAAAAATCCGATCTCTCTAAAAAACAACTCGAAGAGGCCTGGATTGGTCAATGCACCTCCCACTATCGACTCGGTCTCTCCAGCAACAGTCGCCAGGAGTTGCAATCCGCAACCGAAGCCTGTACCAACGCCATCCAAAAGGGAATCACCTCTTCTTGGATCTATTTAACACGGGGCAATGCCTTTTTGGCTATAGGCGACCTCCATCGCGCCGTCGAAGATCTCACAACCCTCGTCGCCCAGGATCCCAAAAATGCCCTCGCCTTCCAAAGCCGAGGCTTGGCCCGCGCTCAGCAGGGACGACAAGACTTGGCCTTGGAAGATTTTACCTCCGCCATTCGTATTCAACCCGATAACCCCTGGACCTATTTTAGTCGCGGCAAACTATATGCCTCGGATAGCCTTTTCGATAAGGCCATCGACGACTACAGTGCCTTTATACGCTTTAAATCCGATTATGAACCCATCTACCTGGAACGCGGAAAAACCCGTATGTTGGTCGGACAATACCAGCAGGCCATTGGCGATTTTTACCAATCTTTGGACCTTAAACCAGAAAACAATGCCATCTCTTATGGCTTTCGCGGTATGTCTCTGTTTTTAATGAGCCGCTACAGCGAAGCAGTAACCGATTTTAAAAAGGTTCTCGATACCCATCCCCAAGATATCGAAATGCATTTATGGCTCTATACCGCACAAAGGCGGGCTGGAGAATCGGATCAAGGAATGTTAAAAAAAGTCTCAGCAGAGAACGCCTCCTCTGGATGGCCAGGGGTTCTATTACGCTATATGCAGGGCAAAGCCAAACGCGAAGAGGTGTTGTCTGCCATCAGTCAAACTCAAGATCGAAAAAAACGCCAACTACTCGAAAATCAAGCCGTCTATTTTATGGGACAGGAGGCTTTAATTCGTGGTCAACAACAGGAGGCCGATGAACTCTTTAAAAAATTATTGCGCGATGACAATCGACAATTTATCTATTATGCCGCTGGACTCCAAGAGCTAAAACATTTGGACACCGCCAATATGGCCCCTTTCCCACGTAAAGAGGCCTCTTCCGATACCCCCCTTTTGGTGCCCAATCAACCCTCCGATCCATCCGCCGAGAACATCGAAAAACAGGAAGAGCTCCTCTCCACCCCCTTTGAAGCGGGGGAAATCATGCCCTCTCCTGTTGCGAACAACAAAGAGATCCCGTCCATTAAAATCGCCAATCAAGGTCAATCTGGATTTGTCTTTAAAGTCGCCTCGTTCCAAGACCGCACCAACGCCCATCTCACCTTTAAAGAGATTGAAAACCTAAATCTGCCGGTTTTTATCGAAGAGACCCAAATTCAAGGCAAAACCTATCAACGGGTCTGGGTCGGTCCCTTTCCAGATGAAGCCACTGCGGACAAAGCACGCCTAAAGGTGATCGCTGCCATACCCAATCGAACCCCAACGCGAGTGATCCATCATCCATGATCAACGAATCTCCTCCCCTTATCGATGATAGGGAAAACCATGAATCAAGGTGAGACCACGATAGAGTTGTTCAAGTAACAACACCCGCGCCAACATATGCGGCCAAGTCATCGCCCCCAAAGAGAGAGAAACAGAAGAGAGGGCGTGGAGGGCCGGGTGCAGACCGTCTGGACCACCAATCACAAAACAAATATGCCCCGGGCCTTGCTGACGCCAATGGTCGATGGTCTTGGCAAATTCCAACGATGTCAAAACTTGCCCCGCACTCTCCAACAAAACCACCAACGCCCCACTTGGAATATGTTTAACCAGACGCTCATGCTCACGCAAAAGCGTCTCACCCGGTTTGCCCTGCTGGGCCTGGGAACGCCGTTTCTCCTCGGTGATTTCAATCAACTCCACGGGCAAAAAACGACCCAGACGCTTTAAATAATCGTTCACCAACACACGTATGGGCGGCGGCATATCCCGACCCACAACCAATACGGTCCATTTCAATCGGAAGGGCTTTCATCGTCATTGGATGGGGAATCCTCTGTATCCTGGATGTCGCCCCCACTCTGGCGATTCTCCTGGATCCAGCGTTCGGCATCCCAAATCTTTTCCAGATTATAAAAATCCCGCACCTCACGCAAAAACAGATGGACAATCACATCCCCCAAATCCATCAAAACCCAACCACTCCCTTCGGGAAGCCCCTCCACGCCACGGACGCTGACTTGATGCTCATGGGCAAAAAAATCGATGTCTGCGGCCAAAGAGGTGGCATGACGAAGAGAGGTGGTGGTAGCGATCAGCATAAAATCGGCAATGGATGAACGTCCATTGAGATCAAAAAGTCGAATATCCTCCGCCTTTTTTTGATCCATCAACTGTTGAATTCCTTCGGCCAGTTCTTGGCTTGTAAAACTTTTTTTCTTTTTGGCGGCTAAATTTTTTTTTGGATTGCTCATAAGGTTATTCGTCTCTTTTTAGATAAAGTTTATGTTGATGGATATATTGAATGACAGGATCTGGGGTTAAAAAACGAATGCTGCGTTCTTGAGCCACCAAGGCCCGAATGTCCCGGGAACGAATAGCGAAACCGGTAACAGGTTGTAAAAAGCACCCCTTGCGTCCCTGCTCAGGAGGCCTTTGTAACGCGCCCTCCACGGTAACGGGAGAATAAAATTCCGCAGCTGGCGTAGTGTGTAAAAACGCCTCACAACCGGGACGGGTCAAGACACACAAAGCGGCCAGCCGATCCAATTCTTGCCATTGTTTCCATTTGTGCAACTCTTCAAATAAATCCGCCCCCAAGATAAACACCAAATCCGCTAAAGGAAAACGGCGGGTAAGTTCAGTCAAGGTATCCACCGTATAGGCGATGCCCGGCTTTTCGGCCTCAATGGGGCAGATGGCAAAACTTGGTTCTGTGGTAATGGCCAATTGGGTCATCTGCAGCCGATGGGCGGTCGCCGCCAATTGCCAAGTCGGTTTAAAAGGATGCCCCCCCGATGGAATCCAAAGAAGATGATCCAGTTGCCAGAGTTCTTTAACCTCCAGGGCCGTGCGCAAATGGCCATAATGGGGTGGATTAAAAGCCCCGCCAAAGATACCCATACGCACACTCATGAGCGTATCTGGCCATCCCCGAAGACAACATATTTTTGACAGGTCAACCCTTCCAAACCAACCGGTCCACGCACATGTAATTTATCCGTAGAAATGCCGATTTCGGCCCCCAGACCAAATTGAAAACCATCGTTGAGTCGACTGGAGGCGTTCACCAACACGGCCGCCGAGTCCACTTGACGCAAAAAGCGCATGGCCCGTTGATGATCCTGAGTGACGATCACCTCGGTATGCCGGGAGGAGTGGGCCTCAATGTGGTCCAGTGCCGCCTGGATAGACTCTACCACCCGAATCGCCAGAATAGGCCCCAAATATTCGCAATCCCAATCTTCAGCGGTGGCGGTTTGCACAGGGATGGTTTTGCCGATCAACTTACGACTGAGTTCACACACCCGAAGTTCGCACCCGGCCTCATGGAGCAATTTGGCCATTTTGGGGAGAAATTTTTTGGCAATATCGGCATGGACCAAGAGGGTCTCGGTGGCGTTACACACCCCGGTGCGCTGCATTTTACCGTTTAAAGTCAAGGCAAAGGCCTGCTCCAAATCGGCGTGGCTGTCCACATAGGTGTGACAATTGCCATCTAAATGTTTAATCACTGGAATGTGCGATTCTGCCATAATGCGTTGGATGAGTTCTTTACCACCTCTGGGGATGATAACATCAATATATTGAGGCGTTTTCAATAACAGACCCACTGCATTGCGGTCGATGGTATCGATAAATTGAATGGCATGTTTGGGCAATCCCGTTTCCACCAGGGCTTGTATCAAGCAGGTGGTAATGGCTCGATTAGAGTGAATGGCCTCCGAGCCGCCGCGCAAGATCACCGCGTTGCCCGATTTAAGGCAGAGTCCAGCGGCATCGGCGGTGACGTTTGGGCGCGACTCGTAAATGATGCCGATCACCCCGAGGGGCACCCGCATTTGCCCCACCTGCATCTGGTTGACCATCCGGCGCATATGGTCGATTGCACCAACGGGATCAGGCAGTTGAGCAATTTGGCTCAACCCCTCTGCCATCCCCTCTATGTGCGCCTCGGTCAGACGCAAACGATCCAACATAGCGGGCGTGAGATTTTGCTGTTCGGCCCGAATAAGGTCCAGTTGATTGGCCGCAATTAAAATCCCTGCCTGATCCCGTAACGATTGCGCCATCAGGATCAAAGCTCGATTTTTTTTATCGCCACTGGCCCAAGCCAATTCACGCGCAGCCTGTTTGGCCTGCTGTCCGATCTGTTTGATCATGGCGGTGATATCAATCATATTTCTCCCCAAGTCAAAAAATTATGGATCACTATATACTGTGTCACAATAGAAGAAAACAATCAAAAAGAAAATGAATTCCAAAAATCGACCATAGTCGGTTAAGCAATTTTTTTGCATTCTTAAAAAAAAGAGGGGGTCTGGGGGATTCATCCCCCAGGGTTTTGTCTTTGTTTTTTTTTGCCCGCAGGGCATCATGTTCCGAAAAATAGGCCAAAAATACTGACTTTTGGTGACTGGATCAATCAAAAATGATCCTATTCAGAGGAGTTCGTGGTTCGACCACGGTTCAATAGGGTGCTACCCATCTCTAAAAATAGGGAGCGAATTGGCAGTGGTTTGGGTACCACCCCATCCATCAAAACCTCCACTTTTCCAATAGTTGGTCATTCAGGAGGTAAAAACATCATCCACAGAATTGGCGAACACGAAGTTGTCACTCCATATTTCAATAAGTTCTAAATTTGCCGCCATCACCTTGGGTGCCACCCAGTCCGGTGTCTGGCCAAACTTGCGACGCATCTGTTTTAGGAGCATCGAAGCGGCCTCTTCCTGACGACCTTTCAGTTCACCTATTTTCTCGCCTTCCTGGCGGCCTTCCAGTTTACCAATACCATATGTAGATTCCACCATACTGGCTTGATAGTGTAGGTCATCCTTATAGCGTTCATAAGCCAGTCGTTCTGATTCTGAAAGTTTCAATATGTCGAGTTGTTCTTTGGCTTTGATAAGGCCTTTGGCTGTAAATTCTTTATGAATTTTTTCATTCTTGAGAAAAAAGATCCACTCATCCAAAGTGTCCCGGGCAATATCGTCAAAACGGTTTACTTTAATTAAATAATACTCGGGGAAAATTTCCGACACCGAATTACGACGAAATAGGGCTTTTTGCCCATCGCTGAGATTCAACTCATCATTGGTATGTAATCCCCTGAAATGGGTGGTTCCTTGATAAATATAATCGGATCCTTGGCCTAAGTCGAAGTACAGAATACTTACAAAAATTGTTTTTACCACACATGAGTAGGGTTGACCTTCAGTCATATGTTCGGTAATAACTTTGGCTGTGCCGTATAAAAGACGCTGTAGATAGTCATGTTCTCGTTCATACTGAAGCTCAATAATAATCACCTCACCACGATTATTCTTTACCTTAAGATCCACCCGGTTAGATTTGTCGTATCTGTCATTTTTGTTGCTCTCACTTTCTAAAACGTCAAGGATGCAAATGTCATCATGAAGAAGTTCGCTTAAGAAACCTTCCAAAATCTCAAAGTTAGCCTTACTACGTAACAGCCGTTTTAAGGCCCAATCAAAGCTGACTAATTGGCGTTGTTTCATATCGGTATTCTCAACAAATCAATCGGTTATGGTTTAGAGTGACCATATTCCGAAATGTTGCAAAAGGCATTTCTACTTCATCTATGATAGATACCCCACCTTGCGAAAAGCAAACAAATTCTTAAATTTTTAAGAAAAATATTTTTTATTACAATCCAAATAAAGACAAAAATACGCAGGCAGATAAACTCGAACCCTATGATTCATCAAAAAATGGACATCAGGCAGGTGGAAGTAAAACTTCCTTAGACAGACAACGGTTTAACCGTTTGAGTTAACAACACCATATCCTCACGATGAATAATCTCTTCCTCCCCCATAAATCCCAAAATCGTCTCGAAGGCACTGCTTTGACAGCCGATGATCTGTTTTAAATGTTCCGCCGCATAATGGACCAACCCTTTGGCAATACACTCCCCGTCAGGTGCGCGACAATAGACCGCATCCCCACGATCAAACTGCCCCTCAACCGCGATAATGCCGGGAGCCAGAAGACTTTTGCCACGGCGCAGGGCAGTAACGGCTCCAAAATCCAGATCGAGAAACCCTTTGCTGCTTAAGGCATTGGCAATCCAACGTTTACGATGACGAATGGGATCTGTGGCCTCAGCCAAAAAAAGGGTTCCCAGTTGTTCTCCTTGGGAAAGAAGAATTCGATGCAAGGGGGTCTTAAAAGAGCGACCTGGAGCCAAAACCGTTCGGCATCCATAACGGGCCGCCATTCGAGCCGCTGCCAGTTTGGTCATCATCCCCCCCGATCCCACCTGCGAGCCGATGCCACCCGCCATGGCCTCAATATCTGGGGTGACTTGTGCCACCAGGGGAATCAAACGCACATCGGGATTTTGGCGTGGATCAACCGGGTACAACCCATCCACATCGGTGAGTAAAATAAGCAGATCCGCCCCAATCAACCCGGCCACCAGAGCAGCCAAGGTGTCGTTGTCACCAAACTTTAACTCTTCAACCATAACGGTATCGTTTTCGTTGACAATGGGAACCAACCCTAAACCAAGCAAGGTTTCCAGGGTGCCACGGGCATTCAGATAACGTCTGCGGTGCGAGACATCGTCGCGGGTTAATAAAATTTGTGCCACATAACGGCCATGACGATGAAAAGCCTCTTCATAGCAGCCCATCAAAACCCCCTGCCCTGCAGCCGCCGCCGCTTGTTTTTCAACGAGATTTTTCGGTTTTCCCGTCAGACCAAGCCTGGGAGCCCCAGCAGCCACGGCCCCAGAGGTGACCACCACAACCTGACGACCAGAGTGAAGAATATGGGATATCTCTTGACACCGAGCTCCAATCCACTCCCGATCCAAGGTGGCCCCCCCACCAGTCAATAAATTGGAGCCAATCTTAATAACAATGCGACGGGCCTTTTTAACCTCTGACCAGTTAGTTGCCAAATCGAGTATAGCGGGTTCTTGGTAAACCGAATCCGCATCCGAATACTCCCCCATCGCTACTCCTCGTCATCCCAGTCCAAATCGTCATCCATATCCTCCTCAAAATCGTCGCTCTCTTTGACTTTGCCCGCTTTGGTGGGGGCGTCTGGGAGAGGGGCGATGGAATCGGCAACGGTTTGACGAATCTCACGCACCGCCTGCATCATGGCCATGGTCAACTTGGGCAAACCAAATTTGGTCAAAGCCGAAATGGGATAAATGGCCTGCATATGAGCGGCTACAGTGGCAAAACGTTGTAAAAGAGGTTCCTTTTGCGCATCAGGCAAAAGTTCCCATTTGGTCAACACCAACCAACGGGGTTTGGCGGCCAAAAGAGAGGAATAGGCCGCGAGTTCTTGTTCGATCACTTGAAAATTGGTAACAGGATCGGATTCGTCAGGAGGCAAGACATCCACCAAATGGAGCAAAAGGGCACAGCGTTCCACATGTTTGAGAAAGGCATGTCCCAAACCATGACCTTGGCTGGCCCCTTCAATCAGACCAGGAATATCGGCCACCACAAAGCTTTCCTCCTCTCCCACCCGCACCACGCCCAAATTGGGAACCAAAGTGGTAAAAGGATAATCGGCAATTTTAGGCCGGGCAGCGGAAAGAACAGAAATTAACGTCGATTTACCCGCGTTAGGCAATCCCGTCAAACCAACATCGGCGATTAATTTTAATTCAAGACGTAACCACCGCTCTTCCCCTGGAGTACCAGGTTCAAATTGGCGTGGAGCTTGGTTGGTAGCACTCTTGAAATGGAGATTGCCCCGCCCACCAATCCCCCCCAGGGCCACCACGCAACGCGCCCCAGGAGCAGAAAGATCAGCCAACATGGTACCGCTCTCCTCGTCGCGAATCAAAGTGCCAACAGGCACACGAAATTCACAATCCAAGGCCGATTTGCCAGTACGCCCCCTACCCATACCATCCTGACCAGAACGAGCCTTTAAGTGGGGTTTGTATCGATAGTCGATAAGGGTGTTGAGATGGGGATCGGCAATTAAAATGACATGACCGCCATTGCCACCATCGCCCCCATTCGGACCACCAAAGGGAATAAACTTTTCACGTCGAAAGGAGGCCACGCCGTCTCCGCCATCGCCAGAGCGAACATTGATTTTTACTTCGTCGATGAATTGCATGGAGGGGTCCCAGAAGTAACAAAAAAAAACATGATGCCCTTCGGGCAAAAAATTAAAATCAAAGACAAAACCTTGGGGGATAAATCCCCCAAAGCCCCTCTTTTTTTTTAAGTATTAAAAGAAAAGAGGGGCTTTGGGGGGCGGTTCTCCGCCCCCCAAAGTCTCGATCTTTTTTAAATCAGGCAGGAGAAACAATATTAACAAACTGCCGATTATACCGTTTGGTAAACAAAACCGTCCCTTCACGTAAGGCAAACAAGGTGTGATCTCGCCCCATATCCACCCCTTCCCCTGGATAAAAATTGGTTCCCCGTTGCCGAACCAAAATATTTCCTGGGACAACGGTTTGTCCGCCAAACCGTTTGACGCCCAGTCGACGTCCAGCGGAATCGCGTCCATTGCGCGTACTTCCGGCCGCTTTTTTATGTGCCATGAGTAGTCTCCTTTAAATAAAGCCACCACGTACCTATGATTATGATAAGGGGTACGCGAGGCTGTCAGTTATGCCTCAATTGCAGTGATTCGCAATTCGGTTAAATTTTGCCGATGGCCCTTTTTACGGCGATAATTTTTGCGTTTTTGCTTTTTAAAAATCAACACCTTTTTAGCACGCAATTGCTCCAAAATAGTGGCGGTTACCCGAGAAGAGGCAATGCTCTCTCCTGTTTTTAAGCCATCCTCGCCACCGATGAGCAAGACATCGTTGAGTTCAACCGTTTCACCTTTTTCACCGGGCAGTCGCTCCACCCGAACTCGGTCATTAACGGCCACACTATATTGTTTTCCGCCGGAGCGCACTACCGCATACATGTTTCTAGTCCCTTCAAGAGTATTCAAACGATGAGAAAACGGATGCTACCTTATCTCGACTTTTCACTTTTTTTTTATAATCTTTTTTTATAAATGAAAAACAGATAAAAGTCGAGCAATTGATCATTCAAAAGTGGCTTAGGGGCGTGGTGGACGGTTTTCCATCCCTATGTCGCCTTTATCATCTCCTAAGCTTAAAGATCATAAAAGACCCGTGTCATTATCATGGCGGCGTATTATTTGTCAAGGTTTATTGATCCTTTATCGAGTATGTTTTGAAAAAGCTCCAGGGTTTCAAAAAGAGGCAATCCCACAACATTGGAATAAGAACCTTGTAGTTTGGCGACCAAAAAAGCTCCCAGCCCCTGAATGGCATAGGCCCCGGCTTTATCCATGGGTTCACCAGAGTCGATATAGCTTTGAATCTCCTGAGAGGAGAGTTTTTTAATCCACACCTCTGTTTGTACCACTCTGGAAAAACAAAGCCCTGTGTCCGAGGCATGAATGGCCACCCCGGTGAGAACCTGGTGGAGATTCCCTGAGACTCTTTCGAGCATTGCGGTGGCGTGCTGCCGATCCAGTGGTTTACCCAAAATCAGATCGTCCAACACCACAGCCGTATCGGCCCCTAACGTCAACACGGTTTGTTCCGTTTTTTGAATGGCGGCCATGGTTTTGGCTCTCGCCACCCTCTCCACATAAGCCAACGCCCCCTCCCCTAACCCTGGCCTTTCGTCTACATGGACGGGAAAAACGTCTGGAGTTAAACCCAACTGGCGCAATAATTCCAACCTGCGCGGCGATGCTGAAGCTAAACGAATCGGTATTTTTTTTAAATTTAGTATAATATTCATTCTATTACAATCAAGTTTAATGTTATCAGATGTACCTACAGATTTTTTTAATATTGAATATTGCTGCGACCATTGGCAATGCGCCAAAAATAGAGTATCGTTTATAAAGTCTATTTGAAACTCTTGACGATATGAACGACAAGATGTTTTATATCCCAAAAAAAAATGATAGACCCTTTTTTTGCGTTTGTATTCAGTTTAAAATGGAGATATTGAATCGTTCACGCAAGAGGCTATGGGATCTTTCCTGTAACTGACGGCACCTAACCTAAGTTTGAGCCAGATCAACCCTTATGTCCCAAAAAGATTCACGGGTTCTCGATATTTTAAAAGCTTTGATCGGGGACGACTTAAACCAAGCAAATCGGATTATTTTGCAGCAACTTGATGCCAAGGTCGAGCTTATCCCAACCCTTGGCTCCCACCTCATCGAAAGCGGTGGCAAACGGCTGCGACCTATTTTGACATTAATATCTGCTCGATTGTTTGGCTATCGAGGGAATCAACACGCTCTGATGGCGGCAGTTGTGGAATTTATCCATACCGCAACCCTCCTCCACGACGATGTAGTGGATAAATCCTCCACTCGGCGTGGTCGGGCAACGGCCAATCAGGTTTGGGGCTTTAAGGCCCCCGTCTTGGTAGGAGACTTCTTGTTTTCGCGCTCTTTTCAAATATTGGTGGATCATGGAGATTTAAAAATTCTCAAAATTATTGCCGATGCCTGTGCCGTCATCTCGGAAGGAGAAGTCATGCAACTGGTCATCAGCAACGATCTCAACACCAATGAAGATAAATATTTAGAAGTCGTCACCTATAAAACCTCCACGCTTTTTGCCGCCGCCGCCCAAGTCGGCGCGGTCTTGGCCCAGGCCAACCCAGAAGAGGAGTATAATTTATACCGTTATGGCCTGATGCTAGGAAATGCCTATCAGGTCGTAGATGACGCTCTAGACTATTCGGCACAACAAGAAATTTTAGGAAAATCCATTGGAGACGACTTCCAAGACGGCAAAATCACCCTGCCTGTCATTCATGCCTATCGACACGGCAACTCTGAAGAACGTACTTTCTGGCGGCGCTGCATGGAAGAGCGACAACATCCCGAAGGAGCTCTGCGCAAAGCCATTGATCTTTTACATCAACGCGGTTCATTAAACTATACAATGGAAAAGGCTCAATATTTCGTCAAGGAGGCACACCGCTGTTTAGAGACGTTGCCCCCCAGCCCCGAAAAAGAGGCCTTGAGCCTCTTGGCCGATTTTTCCGTAGAACGGAGTTATTAACCATATAAAAACATTCATATATTCGGGGTGTAGCTCAGACTGGTAGAGCACTGCCTTCGGGAGGCAGGGGCCGGAGGTTCAAATCCTCTCACCCCGACCAGCATAGTTATTTATAAAAATCAAGACCTTGGAGGGGCGGAGAACCGCCCCCTCTTTTTTTTTAATTCTTAAAAAAAAAGAGGGGGTTTGGGGGATTCATCCCCCCAAGGTTTTGTTTTTGATTTTAATTTTTGATATCGGAAAAATAAAAATCAAGACCTTGGGGGGCGGAGAACCGCCCCCCAATTCCCCCCACCCTTTTTTTTTGATTCATCCCCCAGGGTTTGGCCTTTAATTTTTTTTTGCCCGCAGGGCATTATGTTCAATCCCTCATGCGCCAACAAAACCACCTTGGTCTGCCTCCCCCCAAAAGCACTAAATCCCCCCACCCCATCGGCAGCTACCACCCGATGACAAGGTATAACAATAGGCAATGGATTTTTTCCAAGGGCTTGGCCCACCGCACGGGCAGAGGTAAACAATTGAGCAGCCAGCGCGCCATAGGTAAAAATATCACCCACAGGAATCTGGACAAGCTGCTGCCAAACCCGTTGTTGAAATGGCGTACCAATAGGATGCAACGGAAAATCTATGGGACGAAATCTTTTATTAAAATAATCCTCTAACCAGTCACAAGCCCGTTTATCAATCTCCCCCTCTTCAACACAACACTCTTCCAATGGGGGCTGCCAAAAAATTTTTTCTAAGCCAGCCCCCGTGCTCATCAACCACAAATTGCCCAATGGGGAGGGATAGAAAAACATGATTCTCTCTTCTCCCATACAAAAATGGATATATCTCTCGATATATCGAAAAAACATGATGCCCTGCGAGCAAAAAATTAAAATCAAAACCCTGAGGGAGGACTCCCCCAGCCCCCCCCAAGGTCTTGATTTTTATTTTTCCAATACATTAAACTTTAACCCTTGTCGTTGCTATACGGCCAAGCCTTAATTTCAGGAACAGACATCCCACTCTCTTCTACCCGCACACTCATCGATTTGGCCTGATCCTTGGTAGGAAAAGGACCAAGAAATACTTTAAGTACAGGAAGTTCCGCCGAAACTTTAAGAATACGCAACGGCGAGACCGATAACGCCTTGGCCTTCTCCAGTTCATAAATTGCATAACCCAATAAATAAGAGCGACCTAAAGAGAGCACATAACCCTCCGCGCTACGCTCCATCTTGATCTCATCCATACCCCCAGCCAATAATTTAATCTCCGCTTCCTTGGCCTGAACATATGATTCAAAAGGACCCGCTTGTATCTGATTGAGTTGTACCACCTCGGTTCTATTAAGCGAATGGGCAATAAGACCATTGTTCTTTAAACGCTCCTGCAACGCTTCAGCGGCATTTTCATAGATAAAACTGCCCACCTGCACCACATAGCCCGCCTCATTGAAGGGATCAACCTTTTTTTCCTCTGAAAAAACCTTTTTGATCGGCACCTCAGCTTCCTGAACCTTGGCCATCGCAGTGGGTATGCGATCCGGTAAAACATACCGCTTACCCGGCATAAGAGGCCCTTGCCAAACAGCCACAAGATCCTGACCACGGAGTTTATTAAACAAAAGAGCGCCGTTCATAAACAATAAAATAATCATAAGAGTGATGGAAAGATGTTGTTTGATATTATTTAATATATGAGACACGCCTAAATCCTCCTATAAATTTCGTTCATACAACAAGCGCAATCCGGTTAACGTCAAAAATTCATCCACCATTTCAATTCGGGTACTGGCACGAGCAATCATTGGTGCCAAACCACCCGTCGCCATCACCCTGACCCCTACCAAGCCTGATTCCTCTATCAAACGTTGGATCAATCCATCCACAAGTCCAACATAGCCCCAATACAACCCAGACTGCATCGATTGAACCGTGTTGCGACCAATAACCCGATCGGGAAAGGTCAACTCCACCTGGGGCAGTTTGGCCGTTTTTTCAAACAAAGCCTGCATGGATAATCCCAATCCTGGGGCAATCGCCCCGCCTAAATACTCCCCTTGTGGGCCAACCAAGTCAAACGTCGTCGCTGTACCAAAATCCACCACCACCGAGGCCCCTCCCAACGCCGCAAAAGCCGCCACCGCATTGACAATGCGGTCCGCACCTACCTCGTGGGGATGATCATAACAATTGGTGATACCCATCTTTATTTCTGGTCCCACCAGCAGGGGGGTCCGTCCCAAATAACACCGAATAGCCCCCTCCAGTGCCGTTTGGATCGGAGGCACAACGCTTGAAATGATCGCAGCGCGAATCTGCACCTGCGGTAAATTATTTAAATGCAATAGATTCGCGATCAAAATGCCATACTCATCCATCGTCCGTTTTAAATCGGTGGCAATGCGCCAATGATGCACCAAGGTGCTCTCTTCATAGACCCCTAAAACAATATTGGTATTGCCGACATCAACAACCAAAAGCATAAGACATCTATTCCTTTCCAAGTAGGAAACGCACAAAAACATCAGGCCCGGCGGGCAAAAAAATCAAAGTCAAACCCCTGGGGGAGTTATTTGATAAAAGATACGAACAGGCCCCCAGCCCCCACTTTTTTTAAAAAATTAAAAAAAAGAGTGGGGGGATTGGGGGGCGGTTCTCCGCCCCCCAAGGTCTTGATTTTTATTTTTCCGATACATTAAAATCAAAACCCTGGGGGATGAATCCCCCAGACCCCCTCTTTTTTTTAAAAAAATTAAACATCAAGACCTTGGGGAGCGGTGCCCACCCAGGTCTTGATGTTATTTCAATGTGACATCGCCTGCCACAACGCGACAGACCTTACCATCTTCACGCTTCACCAATAAAAATCCTTCGGCATCCAAATCCACCGCCTCACCCGAAAATTGTTCCCGAGCCAAATTTACCCGAACCATGCGACCACGCACTTGAGAACACTCAAGCCAAGCCTGTCGAATCGGAGCAAACCCAAAGGCAAGATAACAACGATACCAATTTTCGAATATATACAGAAAATCGGCTAAAAAGCGGTTGCGCTTAACTGTTTTCTTTAATACCTGAGCAAAAGAGGTCACCACATCGGCCAAATCTGCAGGAAAGTCCTTTGATAAACTATGAAAATTCATGCCAATGCCGACAATAATAAATCGTACGTGGTCCGCTTCCGCCTCCATTTCGGTCAAAATCCCCGCAAGCTTTTTTTCCCCCACCATCAAATCATTGGGCCATTTGAGAACCACCTGTACCAAGCCAGCCTCTCTTACCGCCTCCGCCAGTGCCAAACCAGTCAAAAGGGTTATTTGTGCCGCATAACGAGGTTCCAGGATGGGACGCAAAATCAAAGAAAAAGCGAGATTTAATCCCGCTGGAGAGACCCAAATCCGACCCAAACGACCCCGCCCCTGCGTTTGACTCTCCGCCACCACAACACTCCCTTCCCGAGCACCACAACGGGCCATCTCACTTGCGGTGGTGTTGGTTGAGTTTAAACTTGGCCAAAAATGATATAAATCAGGAGTAAAAAAACACCCCCGCAGCAGTGGAGCTACCGCCTCTAGGGTGAGAAGATCGGGTTCAAAACACAAACGATACCCATCACGAGGGATGGCTTCTATCGTAAAGCCACGCTCTCGCAACGCGCAAATCCGTTTCCAAATTGCCGCACGAGAGATCCCCCAACGATTGGCAAGCATGGTCCCAGAGACCGGGGTCTCCCCCGCCAGACGTAAAACAGCTAAAAGATCCTCATCAGAGGGAGAAGAGATGCGGGACATCCTTACGGACGGCTTTATGATCAGGAGACATGAGATTTTTTCATAAGAACAGGATGCACTGCGGGTAAAAAAATTAAAGGCCAAACCCTGGGGGATGAATCCCCCAGACCCCCTCTTTTTTTTAAGAACTGACAATCGAGACCTTGGAGGGCGGTTCCCCGCCCCCCAAGGTCTCGATTTTTATTTTTCCGATACATAAAAATCAAAGCGTAATAAGAAGCGTCACATCCTTGCTCCCAGCACTATGGGTGAGACGACCAACAGAAATCAAATCCACACCGGTCTCGGCAATGGCCCGAACATTCTCTAAGGTGATGTTGCCACTAGCCTCCAATAACGCCCGTCCAGAGGCACGGTCCACCGCTTTGGCGATGGTCTCAATGTCCATATTATCCAACAAAATAACTTGCACCCCAGCCTCTAAGGCCTCCATCACCTGATCCATGGTCTCACACTCCACCTCAATTCGGTGTAGATGGCTGACGTTTTCGGTCATGCGTTGCACCGCAGCGGTGATGCCACCCGCCAAAGCAATATGATTTTCCTTGATTAAAATACCGTCATCCAACCCCATACGATGATTGTGACCGCCGCCAATACGCACGGCATATTTTTGCAGTAAACGCAAACCAGGAGTCGTCTTGCGAGTATCCACAATACGGGCACGAGTTCCCTCAATTTTTTCCACATATTGACGGGTCAAAGTGGCCACCGCCGATAGATTTTGAAAAAAATTTAAAGCCACCCTCTCCCCCGTCAAAATTCCCCGCGCGGGACCTCGAAAGGTACAAATGGTGTTGCCCGCCCGCACCCCAGCCCCGTCTGGTTTCTCTGGTAACATGGTAATGCGTGGATCCAAGGTGCGAAAGACCTCCGAAACCACCGGCAACCCACAAACAACCAAATCTTCCCGGGCAATAAGAACCGCTTCGGCCTTTTGACCAGCCGCCACCAAAACATTCGTCGTAATATCGCCACGTCCCACGTCTTGAGACAAAGCATTTTTAATAATATCAGACCAAGGAGGTATCATAAGGTTAATCTTTTCTCAATTGTTGAATACGTTGCAAACTCTGGGTCAAAGCGTACAATTTTTCTTCAAACTCTTCTCGTTTGCTCTCTTCCTTGGCCACAGCATCGACATGGGCGCGCGCCAAAAAATTCGGCCAAGCGATCGATACTCTTTTGCAGTCTGGCCTCTTCAGCTTCCAAATCTAACACATTTGCCAGTGGAATGAAAAGACGCAAATCCTCAATGACCCCAGTGGCACACCCAGGAGGAGGCGAACCGATCAAAACCGTCATGGAGTTAATTTTTGCCAAAGGAAAAATCCATCCCGTATGCCGCTCTAAACGTTGTCTGGTCGCTACACTGCCAGATATCAACACCTCTAACGGTTGCCCAGGAGGAAGATTCATTTGACTGCGAATGGTACGCACCGCTGTCACAAAAGCCATCACCTGCCCCATCTCAACCTCAGCGGCCTCATCTTGCCAAACCTCCTCAACCTCAGGCCATGGGGCCATCATGATGGAATCTCCCTCATGGTAGGTCGAACGACCCGTCAAAGGGACCATCCGTTGCCAAAGCTCTTCCGTGATATAAGGCATGAGGGGATGCAGCAAACGCAAAGACTCTTCCAACACCACAAGCAGAGTGGACCTAGCCCCATTCTTTTCGGCCATGGCGACGGTCGGACCATAGAGAACCGGTTTAATCACCTCTAAATACCAATCACAATAGTTCCCCCATAAAAAACCATACAAACCATTGGCCGCATCGTTAAACCGATACTCCTGCAAAGCCTGCGCACTCTCTTTTTTAACGCTCTGTAGACGCGAACGAATCCAGCGGTCCGCTAAACTAAACGTGCATTCTTGACCATCGGTCACGGTGTAACCAAGCTCTTGGGTATTCATCCATACAAAACGAGCGGCGTTCCAAAGTTTATTGCAAAAGTGGCGATATCCCTCAATACGCCCCATATCAAACTTGATATCCCGCCCCTGGGTGGCCAAAGAAGCAAATGTAAAACGCAACGCATCGGTACCAAAGGCCGCAATGCCATCGGGAAACTCCCGACGCGTGGCATTCTCTATGGCTTGGGCAAGATGAGGTTGCATCAGGTCACGGGTACGCTTTTTAACCAGGGCTTCTAAATCTATGCCGTCGATTAAATCCAAAGGATCTAAGACATTCCCCTTGGATTTACTCATTTTCTGGCCTTCGCTATCACGAACGAGACCATGAATATAGACGGTATGAAAGGGCACTTTGTTGGTAAATTTGAGTCCAAACATGATCATTCTGGCGACCCAGAAAAAAATAATATCAAATCCTGTGACCAACACTTGGGTAGGATAAAAATCGGCCATTTCGGAACTCTGCTTTGGCCAACCAAGCGTAGAAAAAGGCCATAAAGCCGACGAAAACCACGTATCCAACACGTCTGGATCCTGCGTCAGGGATACCGGACGTCCATAATGTTCGGCAGCCAGTTCGTACACCTCCTCCTCACAATTACAGACAAAAAGATACCCATCCGGTCCATACCAAGCGGGAATACGATGTCCCCACCAAATCTGCCGAGAGATACACCAATCCTCAATATGACGCATCCATTCAAAATAGGTTTTATCCCAGTTTTGCGGCACAAACCGAATGCGCCCCTCTTCCACCGCCGCTATCGCCTCCTGTGCCAGGGGTGCCACACGAACAAACCATTGATCCGTCAGGTAAGGCTCTAATACCGACTTGGAACGATCCCCCCTGGGCACCATAAGTTTATGAGGTACTATTTTCTCAATAAACTGGGCGGCTTCCAAATCAGCCACCAAACGTTTACGCCCCGCATAACGATCCAAACCACGATACGCCTGGGGCGCGTTTTCGTTAAGAATGGCCTCGCCAGTAAAAATATTGATCATCGGGAGATGATGGCGTTTGCCCACTTCATAGTCGTTAAAATCATGGGCAGGAGTAATCTTGACACAGCCGCTGCCAAAGTCTGGATCCACATACGTATCGGCAATAATCGGAATGGTGCGCCCAGTCAAGGGCAAGATAACCTGACGACCAACCAAAGAACGATAACGATCATCCTCAGGATGAACCGCCACCGCCGTATCCCCCAGTAAGGTCTCTGGACGGGTCGTGGCCACCACCAAAAAAGAGGGCTCCCCGTCTAAAGCATCAATCAGCGGATAACGAATATGCCAAAGAAAGCCCGACTCCTCCTCGGATTGCACTTCCAAATCAGAAACCGCCGTCTGCAACACCGGATCCCAATTGACCAACCTCTTGCCACGATAAATGAGATCCTCATTGTATAACCGAACAAAAACTTCACGTACTGCTTTAGAAAGATCCGGGTCCATGGTAAACCGTTCCCGCGTCCAATCACAAGAGGCCCCCATACGACGCAATTGCTGAACAATGGTACCACCAGAACTCTTTTTCCAATCCCAAACCCGTTGAATAAAACGTTCCCGACCCAAATCCTTGCGCGTTAAACCTTCCGCCTCCAATTGACGTTCCACAACCATCTGGGTGGCTATCCCCGCATGATCGGTACCGGTCTGCCATAAGGTTTTAAAACCTTTCATCCGATGAAAGCGAATCAAAGCATCCATAATCGTATCTTGAAACGCATGTCCCATATGCAGACTGCCCGTCACATTGGGCGGCGGAATCATGATACAATATGAACCCAACTCCTTTGAACCCGCTGCTGGAGCAAAAAAACCCCGCTCCTCCCAGATCCGATACCAACTCTGTTCAACGCTGGAGGGATCATAGTTTTTAGGCAATGTCGAATCTGGCATCATCTCCAAAAAATCCTTTTTTAAATCCAAAACCTTCTTTAAAAGATCTCACTCAACAGAGTTTCTGATCTGAACGACCATATAAAAAACGTGATCACCCTTGATGCAAACGTTCCAACTCTTCCCGAATCGCATTTTCCAACAATCCTGGCAATAATTCACCCAATATTTCATGGGTTAAATCTATAGCCAAAGCCTCAATACGCGCACCATACATCTGCTGCAACTGCTCTGGAGTAATCACCATTTGGTGCTCTTCTGCCATATGCTCCAAAGAGGATGGTTCGGTCACTACGGGTTCACGTTCCGATTCCAGGTCAACCCCAAAGTCTGCTTCAATTTCCTGCTCAGAATTAAATGAAAGTGCATCCTCTGCTGAAGCCTCCTCTAGCAAGGAATCCTCCTCAGACTCGGCATTTAAAAAGGCTTCCAGATCAACGTCCGAGACAACAGACGCATCGGTTTCGCTTTCTTCAAGAGAGGCTAAAACTTCTTCCGACTCCTCCGAATCCTCCGAATCCCTCTTAAGAAAAGCCTCTAAATCCTCCTCTGATTCCGAAGTTTCCTCCGAATCGCTCTTAAGAAAAGCCTCTAAATCTTCGTCTGATTCCGAAGTTTCCTCCGAATCGCTCTCAAGAAGAGCCTCTAAATCTTCGTCTGATTCCGAAGTTTCCTCCGAATCGCTCTCAAGAAAAGCCTCTAAAT
>JAMOAW010000024.1:0-52242 GCA_039908535.1 Magnetococcus sp. DMHC-6
GTTGGCTTTTGTGTTGTTGTCCATAGAGCATGCCAGAAATTATGCTGGGATGACCTTTGATTATCCAAATTTGCTTGCTTCACCTGTTTCTTCTGAGTTACAGACGGTGCTGTTTTTTTTGTTTTTATTGGGATTTGCCGCTAAAACGCCTTTGTTTCCTTTGCATACGTGGCTTCCGACTTTGGCCATGGAGGGGACGGCGAGTGTAGCGGCGTTGATGAGTGGGTTGAAACTGGGGGCTTTTGGTATGATTCGTTATTTACTTCCTTTGACCCCGGATGCTGCGCAGAGATATCATTGGGTTTTAGCCGGATTTGGTTTGTTTGGTTTGATGTATGGGGCCATGATGGCTTTTACTAAGACCAATTTGCGTTCTATGTTAGCTTATGCCAGTATGAGTCATGTTGGGTTAGTGGTATTGGGGATTTCGACGTTGACGATTTCTGGTTTGCAAGGTGGTTTATTTCAGTTATTAAATTTTACGTTTGTGGCTGGGGGGTTATTTTTACTTACGGGTTTTTTGCGTCATAGGAGTGGTTCGACGGATTTATTAAGTTTAGGTGGGGTGGCGCGATCCATGCCTCTTTTGAGTGCATTTTTTTTATTTTTTGGTTTTGCTAGTCTTGGTTTACCTGGTACCAGTGGTTTTCCGGCGGAATTTTTATTGTTGATGAGTATTTTAAAAGTTCATATGGGTGCGGGTTTAGCGGTTTTAGTTTCTATGATTTTTTCTGCGGCTTATTTTCTGACGATTTATCGTAAAAGTTTTTTAGGGCCTTTGTATTTTAATCAACTTCGAGAGGCCATGGATTTGTGTCCACGGGAGTTGATTGTGGTTGTATGTTTTGGTTTTTTTGTGTTGTTGTTTGGGTTGGTTCCGAGTTTGATTTTAGATATTGTGCAAATTTCGGCGACTGAATGGGTTCAGCATTTTGTTGGCAAGTAATTGTAAAAGAAAAGAGGGGTTGGGGGATGTCATCACCCCAGGTTTTAAATATGTTTTTAAAGAAATACGACCATGATTGCCATTGCTAAAGTATCTACCCATGGAAAAAACCTTGTCCCAAGGTAACCGTTCATCGAAGTAAAATTGTATGTTCATTTATTAATAAAAAAAAGGGGTCTGGGGGATTGCCCCCAGGGTTTTGTTTTTGCTTTTGATTTTGTTTTTGACCTCGGTTTTGCTTCCTTCAAAAAGCAGGGGGGTTGGGGGATGCAATCCCCCAAGGTCTTGTTTTTGATTTTTTTTATCTGAACGGTTACCCTTTTCCTTTTACCGACCGTGAGGCTGTAAAGAATCGTCCAGCTTTGGTGTCTCCGAGGTGGAAGTTTTTAATACTGGTGTGGGCCACTCGGTTCTGGCTATACGTAAGCACGGCTAAGCAGGCCTCATTGCCGCCTGCGTGGGCGTGGTGGCGTCATCACTCCGATTTCTTTTGGTTTAGAGGGCTGATAATTGCGTAACTGCTCATCTCCAGTTATTATTTCAACAGTCTGTATACCTGACTTGGCATAATAATCAGCCACATCTTTAATCGTCGCATCGCCTATCGAGACTCTCTGGACAGCCAGTTTCGGCCACTCATCAGCTAACCGGTTCAAACGGACTTTGTCCCACATCTCCGCTTGTTGCGTAAAGGCAGCCCATGGTGTTTTTTCATCGGCTGTTTTCCGAATTATTGTTGCGAACTTATTTGCAAGTTCGTAACGGTCACCGCTGCATTGACTGATATGGTTTCCTGTTTCAATAATAGCCGCCAGGGGAAGAACGAAGGTCGAACCATTCTTTTCTTCCTGAGTGATTAACTTATCCACACGTTGATAATCCCATACATTATCCTTTGGACCACAACTCATCTTTCCTGGAATCTGCAACCAAACACACAGGATGCTGGTATCGAAGACAAGTATTTTTTTAGCCATGTTCACTCTCCCGACTGCGCTGAGAGGACTTTTTCCAATTGACCGGAGGTGGAAAGTTGGCCTATGGATTCCATGGCCAGAAGTTTGGGAAGTTTTCTGACCTCCTCCAGAAGGGTCAGGCAGCTATGGCCGGATATTGGATCCCGATGGGAGACCGTGATGAAGGGGATCATCTCTGGACCCAACGCATCCAGCATGGCCGGGTTATGGGTGGTAACCAGGACATCAACGCCACGTTTACCTCCTAGTTCACGGAGCATACGAACCAATAGTTGTGACCGGGAAGGGTGTAGTCCGTTATCCACCTCTTCAATAACCAATAGACTTCCTGGGGGCCTTGTTAACAGTGCCGTTAAAATTGCTAAAAAACGAAGCGTACCATCGGACATACCACGGGAATCGACGGTATGAACTGGAGAATCAGGATGTGCTGGCCAATCTTCATCACAGTAAAGAATGGCATCAGATTTAAATCGTCCCACCGTTTCCGCCCATATGCGTTGGATATCTCGTTCCGGCAAATGGCGTATATACTTTCTCACGGCGGATTCAATTTCCAATTGCTGATGATCAGGCAAGGCCGCGATGACTCCGGCAATATTGGCGGCATCCGTCTGCATTTGATCGGACAGAGGCGTGAAATTTCGCATATTAGATGGAACCGGGTCTAAGACAAAAATATTTCGAATATTGGATAATACGGTGTCAAGACCCTCTTGAATTTCCTTGCGTACAGTTTGCTGTGCGAGCTGATTCAGAATGGAATGGGTGCGGTTCGATGGACGGGGTGAACCTTTGCTTTCATTATATAACCGGGCTGTGATGCTTGGACTGTCCGCCTGGCAGGCATCCGTTTGGAATAAAATGATTTCATATGGTTTTCCCCCCCGGTTGGATTGTCGATACCTCTGTCGCTTCAGGGATTCATCCTTGATTTCGCACCTTGTTTCATGAACCGATGCACTGATGGAATAAACATAGTCCGTTTTATCCGAATTGTCGCTGATCACGATAGAAAGAGTAAATGATTGATTCCCTTTGAGAGTGACCCACTCCAACCCTCCCCTTAGTCCAGTGAGACCGGTAGTGCCAACAAGAGCTTCGGTCAGGCTTGCACCTTTTGTAATGCGATAAAGAAAAAGAAAAGCATCCAGTGCATTAGACTTACCACTTGCATTGATTCCAATCAATATCCCAAGAGGATCAATGTAGAGCGTGGCTTGGGAGAAACTCTTCCAATTTGTTAATGTTAATTGTTTGATCACGTCATATACCTTTTTTTATAATTATTTAAAATCAAAAAAGTAAGCATATATTTTAGCACAAACCATCCCCTTTAAAAACCTCATTTTCTGAAAATTGGGGTCCATTATAACTGCAGTCACTATCCATCTTCCCTCTGAGAGAGATTGGCAGCAAAAATGGTCAACATAAGTTCAGAATCATCAATCAAACGGTACTCTGGAAACCGCTCTGATAGTTTTTTACTTTCAGATAAGATGATGGGTACGCCTTCACCTCGCTTATCCATGAGAAATTTTCGGTCACCTGGAAAGTTCTCAAAAGGCATGGGGCAGCGAGCAAGCAAACTAGTTAGCAACTCGTTTCGAGAGGCCTGTCGCAGTGGAAGACTCTCAATTGTCATCGTATTTGGAATGGCACCAGGCGAAAAAAATTCAATGCGGTCAGAGAACATATGCAATCGAACTTTTGATCCCTGAATTGAATAGTCCCTATGGGCGACAGCATTAACTAAGGCCTCGAATACAGCCTGCATGGCATATTGTGGAATATCGCGTCGTGCGGGTTCCTTTACCGCATAAACTTTCATGTTTTTCTCAACAAATTTATAGGCATCGGTGATTTGCTCATCCAATGGTCCTTCAATATCCCTGGCATCTAACTGGTAGGCAGCGTTTCGTTCTGTGCCTCGGTAAACAACAGCTTGAATAAAGGCATTGGTGAGAAACTCCTGTGGTTGTTTGCTTGCCATGAGTATTCCACTGACGCTTGGGCAAATCTTCCCATCCTCATCTTGCGTAAGAAGTTTGAGTTTCAGCAAAAACTCTTCATCATTATCTGGAGACAACGATGTTTTGAACTTTCCCCATAATGCTTTATCTATATAATCTTGCGGTGCGGTTGTGACGGACTGTTCGTCAAATCTGATCATTCTGGCTTGGCTGCGCTGTTGAAAAAGTCGCGCTAAAACGTCAGGCGTCATTTGTCTTTTAGAGCTACCGATCCGATGAAAATATCCGCTCGGACTTTGGTGAACATGAAGACTCTTTGGCACATCAATACGAACAATAATTCGTTCAGTATTATCATATGAATCGACCAGAATTTTCCGAATCCGGCAAAAAAGCGGAGGCGTAATTAAATCATTGCAGATCCCTCTGATCCAAGTTTCGACGATATCCAGTTTTTCTTTTGGAATGCCAACGATCGATCTGGACTTATCATCAACTCCCAAAACAAAAACGCCATTGGCAGTATTGGCCATTGCGGCCAATTCATCTGCCATGCTATTTTGATGCGGACGAAAAACCTGCGAGCCCTTGTATTCAAGATTCATGTATCGGAAAAATAAAAATCAAGACCTTGGGGGGCGGAGAACCGCCCCCCAATTCCCCCCACCCTTTTTTTTTAAATTCTTAAAAAAAAGAGGGGGTCTGGGGGATTCATCCCCCACTGTGGTTTCAAACATACCTAAACCCCCAACGTTATTCGCTTATAGCGTTTGTCAAAGGCTTCTCGACCACCTTCCATGATCGTGCAAATTGCCTCTCGGATTTTTAATTCTTCAAGTCCGCCTTGATGGTCAATTTGCACCTGACTATTTTCAAATTTTAGTACATGCACCAACTCGGAATCACCGTTAACGACGATATTAGGATTATGGGTGACGACAACGAGTTGGCGTCTATTCTTGTTTTCGTGAATCTGCTTGACGATGAGATCATAGATCAAGGCATTATCCAGATCATCCTCTGGTTGGTCGATGATCAACGGTTCGTCACCATAGCTCAATAAGAAAGCCAGAATTGCGGCAGCCTTTTGGCCAGCAGACCCTTTTTCTAAATCATCAAATTTGCCAGAGGAGGAATCTTTAGAGTATTTGATTCGTAGCATATCTTCAGGCCACCAGGCATCGAGTTGATCATAAATAGCTGGTTGGGTTTCAAATAACTTTTTAAGGCGATTATCAAATGCACCATGATTGCTAGAAGCTTGACTTTTAGCGATATTAAGTGTCTTTGATTTGATCTCCGAAATGATCTGTGGTAAGTTAGATTCAGGTATATTTTTTTCTTCCCATTGAATAAATGACCAGAGGATGCCCTGCTTGTTTTCTCGATCATATACCGAGCTGACAAACTTTCCATCTTCAAGGTTGAGCAAAGAGCGATATGCGTCTTCCAATGTACTCACATCGCCGAACTGAACTAATTCCATGCGCACAAAAGCACTGGAACCAATTACATTATTAAGAAAATCACGCCTCTTTCTGAGCAACTCAGCTCTTAAATTTAAGAGCTTTTTTATGGCCTCTTCGATCTGCTTCTCTGTCGTTTCCGTCTCTTTACGAAGAGAATCCATTTTATTCAATTGTTGTTGCAATTGATAGCGTTGCTGAACCCATTCACCGTAAAGAGAAATACTTAATCGACTCTTTTTTTCCTCATACTCTTTGACCAATCCATCATAATCGGCGATGCTTGCCAGTACCGCTTGGTGCCATTTGCTTGCGGAAATGTTTTTAGCTCTATTGACCTTTAAGGCTTCAACGCTTTCGGCGAGTTTATAAAGTGTTGCACTGACTTTTTTGAGTTCTTGTGAGGTTTGATCGTGAATTGCCTGTATCTCGGCGGTGGTTTCATCCTGCTTATCAAATAAATGTGTTGGGAAATCAGACAATTCGGCAGTGGAGGCAAGTTCTCTTATGCCAAAAGAAAGATCGTCAAAAAGTTGATCGTTGGGAAGGCCGTTCTTTTGTTGACTACGCTTTTGATACTGTTTAAGTGCCTCTCCATGACCTTTTTCTTCATACTGTTTAAGATCATTTTCAACATCACCAAGCTTTGCACGAATCTGCTTTTCTTCGGCTAGTTGCCGCAATAGATCTCTTCTTCGCTCCCTCAATTGAAGAAACTGACTTTTGACGCTCTCCCAGTGCGGCATCCAGTCCGCACGATTCACATTGAGAGAACTGTCAATAATCTGTAAAAGTCCTCGTGGATTTGATGCAAGCTCGTTGATCTGTTTTTGGCTAAAAATATTTATCGGGAACTGCTCTTTAAGGTTCCATTCCTCGATCGGCTTCCAGTCACTATCGGTTTGTTCTTCTAAAACAGTGCCTTTTCCGTCAAATCTCCAGCGCAGTTGGTAATTTTTGCCACGCCGATGAAGCTTAAGCAAAATTTCCGTGTCATTCTGCATGACACCCTTGTTTTGCGACAGATTCATAAACTTATCCAGTTCATTCTTTACCCTTGGGGCCTCAGTAGCCAGATTTTGATCACGGCGTGAAACGATACGGATAGATTCAAGAATGGTCGATTTTCCGGTTCCCCGACCGCCGATAACTGAATTGAAATGCGGATGCAACTGGATAACAAATGGCTTGCCGCTGATGCGACCGCAGTGCCGCATCGCCTGGATTGTCAGCTGCGATAAAAAAAATTCTGGCAAGTGATTCGGGTTTTCCACTTGGTTTTTTACACAAAATTCATGATCCAGCAATGCAAGGCGCAAACCCTCAATAGAAGGTCGGCTCATTTTCAGCCAACTGTAGTGTCTTCCAATCTCAGATGGTTTATGGGCGTCGCTACCAGCCACCTTAGCAAGGTGATCCACTGCCTTTTTCAAGGATGATTCGGCATTGTCAAATTTGTTAAGATTGCAAAATTCAGCTGTAGATACAACTTTCAAGCTATTTCCTAACTCATGCGTTAATGAGGTAACGCCATCAAGCAACCCTTTTGAGCCGTCAATGTGGGCCGAAATGGCAATCCCATTTGCCTCGGTAATCTTTTGAACGGTGTCGACAAAGCTGGTTAACGTGGATGTCTTTTTATCATCACCATATCCGGCTGTAATCCCGCATGCACCCAGGACGCCAGTCACCTTTTGGATATCGCAACTCGGGTCAAAAACCGCGAGCAGATGAACGCGGTTACTACTGTTGGCAACTGTAATTTCAACCCCAGGAAAAATAGTCAGTTTCCTGAACCAGTCGGGCTTGGTGTCACCATCTCGAAGTACCGTGTTCTTTGCCTTCAATATATCAATCCATCCGCCCGAATTGTGATCGGTTACTACCACACAGTCGAGACCGGATTCCATAGCTTTCTGGAGCCATTCCTCTGGATTGATGTTTTTGAAGGATTCATCACCTCGACCATAATCATTCGACTTGGGAGTATGGGTGTGGAAATCAAACTTCCACCATTTGCTTCCGAGGCCATTCCACTCGTTACTCATCTCATTCCCCTCCTATTCTTGTTACTGCTTGGTGGTACCACATGAGTAATTTTGGATTCTCTTCGAGGGTGTTTTCAACCACAAAGGAAGAAACAAAGAAAGAGAAAAATCGCCAGTTGGATCGTGAAGAGATGGCGTTGAACTTGGTCCAGTTCAAAGCAATCCGCTCCAAAAGCCAGAGGCAAGCAGCGGAGGAACTGGATATACCGCGCACGACTATTCAGCACTGTTGAAAAGGCAAGTGAGCATATATTTTAGCACAAACCATCCCCTTTAAAAACCTCATTTTGACACCATCTTTGTATTCTTCCCTGACTAGAGTATACTAACAAAACTTTTCCAAAAACCTGTCTCACTTTATCCATGGAGTAAAACATGGCCCAAGAGAAAAAAAGCTTTGTATGCACCGATTGCGGCGCAGAACATGTGCGCTGGGAAGGAAAATGCAATACCTGTGGGGCTTGGAATAGTTTAAAGTCGTTTCTTGTAAAATCAACAAAAATCGGAACAATACCCCTGTTAATAGAGACCCAGCCCGTTAAATTGGCCTCTATGGAACAAATGGCACAAACCCGCATTGGCATGGGATTTGCGGAATTGGATCGGGTGTTGGGAGGTGGGTTGGTGTTGGGGTCAGTGGTGTTGCTGGGAGGAGACCCGGGTATCGGTAAGTCTACCCTGTTGATGCAGGCGTTGGGCCGCTTGTCCCAGTCTATGAATGTGTTGTATGTGTCAGGAGAAGAATCCCTGGGACAACTAAAATTACGCGCTGAACGGTTGGAAACCATCAGTGATGGGTTCTATGCCTTGATGGAAAATCGTTTGGAATCCATCCTTAACACCGTGAAAAATCATGCCCCAGAAGTATTGGTGGTGGACTCCATTCAAACCGTGGCCAGCGATGCCCTGCCAGCAGGGGCAGGAACAGTCTCTCAGGTGCGAGAGTGTGCGCACCGCTTGATCCAACTGGCGAAACAACACAATTTACCCCTCTTTCTCGTGGGTCATGTAACCAAAGATGGCCAAATCGCCGGACCACGGGTGGTAGAACATATGGTGGATACCGTGCTATACTTTGAAGGAGAACGTGGGCATAACTATCGGGTGCTGAGGGCAGTCAAAAATCGTTTTGGAGCGGCAAACGAAATCGGTGTCTTTGAAATGCGTGAGTCGGGTTTGATAGAGGTGCATAATCCGTCAGAACTTTTTCTTTCGGAACGTACCCAAGAGGCTACAGGATCAGTGGTCTTCGCTGGCATCGAAGGAACACGACCAGTATTGGTGGAAATTCAGGCCTTGGTGGCCCCAAGCCCCTTGGTGCAACCCCGACGCACTACCTTGGGATTGGATGTCAACCGTTTGGCGATGATTACGGCGGTTCTGGAAAAATCCATTGGGTTAGGATTGTTTAATCATGATATTTTTTTAAATGTCGCCGGTGGCTTTCGGATTACAGAACCCGCCGCCGATTTGGCCGTGGCGGCGGCTTTGTTTGCCTCCCATCAGGGAGTGACCGTGGATCGTGGAATGGTGATTCTTGGAGAGGTGGGACTCTCAGGAGAAATTCGGGCAGTAGGACAAGTCGGAGTTCGTTTAAAAGAGAGCGCGAAATTGGGTTTTACCCGTGCTTTGATTCCATATCGTAGCTTGGATGGCGTTCCTTCAGGATTGGCAATGGCAGTGGATGGGATTAAAACAGTTCGGGATGCCATGGAGAGAATTATTTAATGAATCCATTTGATTATGTTATTTTATTTATCGTTGGATTTTCTATGCTTTTGGCTGGATTGCGTGGCGCATTGCGGGAAATTACCAGTCTATTGGGATGGTTGCTGGCGTTTTGGGGAGCAGTCCACTACGGCGATTTGGTCGCGCAGCAATTAATAATTTATCTTCCTGTCCTAGGAGAAAAAGGAGCAAAATGGAGCGGTTGGATCGGAACGTTTATCGGCGTCATGATCATCATGGCCCTGATTGGAATATTATTAAAAAAAATGGCTCAAATAGTTGGTTTGGGGTTGTTAGATCGCCTGTTTGGCCTGTTTTTTGGATTACTTAGAGGAGTTTTGATCGTGGGCATTTTGTTTTTTGTCATGCTTTCTTTTGACATGGAAATGCCAAAAATAATCAGCCGCTCCTACTTGGCCCCCTATTTTCTTTCTGGAGTGATGTGGATGAGCCATTTGTTTCCGGAAGGCTCACCGCATCGTGTTCAATTTAATACAAATTTAACAACTTGGAAAACACACTTTGACCCAATACCTTGACGATCATTTTAAAGATGAATGTGGCGTTTTTGGGGTGATGAACCACCCAGAGGCCGCTAATTTGGTTTATTTGGGACTCTATGCCCTGCAGCATCGTGGGCAGGAGTCGGCTGGAATCGTATCAGTGGAGGATCGTATTTTTCACGCCAACCGTGGAGGCGGTTTGGTGGCCGATGTTTTTAATCGTCATGACCTGCAACGCCTTCCTGGGTTGCAGTCTATAGGCCATGTGCGTTATTCCACCGCAGGGGGTTCCATCAGCTCGCGCAATCGGCAGCCTTTGGTGGTGGATACCTCATTTGGTGGGTTGGCAGTGGCCCATAATGGCAATTTAATCAATGGCGTGGAAATGCGGCGCACGTTGGAACGCCGGGGATCTATTTTTCAATCCACTATGGATACCGAAGTGATCGTCCATCTGACCGCCCTTTCTCGTCGGGCTACTTTTGCTGAACGTCTGGTGGAAGCCTTACATCAGGTGAAGGGAGCCTATGCCTTGTTGGCTATGAATGAACATCATATAATTGGAGTGCGCGATCCAGGAGGATTTCGACCGATGGTGTTGGGACGGATTGGCAACTCGTGCTATGTCCTCTCTTCAGAAACCTGTGCCTTAAATTTAATTGAGGCCGAATTTGTCCGGGATATCGAACCAGGCGAAATGGTGGTGATCGATTCTCAAGGAGGAATACAATCTTATTTTCCATTTTCTCCTAAACCGAAGACCCTGTGCATTTTTGAATATATCTATTTTGCCCGACCCGACTCCACCTTGGATGGCATCAATGTTTATACCGCTCGCAAACGCATCGGGGAGAGCTTGGCGCAAGAGCATCCAATCGCAGCCGATGTGGTGGTTCCGGTGCCAGATTCAGGGGTTCCATCGGCGTTGGGATATTCACAAGTGTCTGGAATTCCATTTGAATTGGCGATCACTCGTAACCATTATGTGGGACGCACGTTTATTGAACCTCAACAGTCTATTCGTCATTTTGGTGTCAAAATTAAGTTAAATCCTAACTCCAGTGTCTTGGCGGGCAAACGGGTGGTGCTGGTGGATGACTCGGTGGTGCGGGGGACGACCAGTCGGAAAATTGTCAGCATGGTCCGGGCGGCTGGAGCCCGAGAGGTGCATATGCGTATTGCCTCACCACCCACAACTCATCCCTGTTTTTATGGTATTGACACTCCCTCTCGAGAAGAACTCTTGGCCTCATTCAACTCGGTAGAAGAGATGCGTCAGTATATCAATGCCGATTCTTTGGCGTTTATCTCCCTTCCTAACCTCTTTAAGGCGGTGAACGGTGTCAAGATTGGTTATTGTGACGCCTGTTTTTCCGGTAATTATCCTCTTCCCTTTTCAAAACCCGAAGATTTCACCCAATTGACCTTGCTTAAAGAGTTTTAATCGTCGGTTTTTTGTCAATAATTCAGGCATAAAAAATGCATATTGTGCAATTGCGTACCGATACGATTGCCAGGGTACTATTTGGCAACTATATAATTGCATCATTTGGAGGAAAAAATGTCTGGATATGGCTTACTTGAAGCCTCTGGAGCCTACAAGGCTAATCTGTTAGATCTCCGACAGAAGCGTCAAGAAATTATTGCTTCTAATATTGCCAATGCGGATACGCCTGGTTATAAAGCGCGGCGTTTAGAATTTGAAGATGCCCTTAAAAGTGCCATGCCGACGGCATCAGGTTTGTCTATGGCCCATACCCATAAAAATCATCTGCCTTTGCCATTGGATCAGGTAGAAGGGGAGATTCAAGAGGTGGAAACCTCGATTCCCAAAGGAGATGGGAATAGCGTGGATATGGAGCAAGAGATGGTCAGACAATCGGCCAATCAACTTCTTTATAATTATGCCGCAGAATCTCTTTCCGGTCAAATTAGCACCATGCGTATGATTATAGAAGGGGGCAATAAGTGATGTTTTCACTCATTGAGCAAAAAAGGAGCGTAATATGGATTTTTTAGATTCATTTCGGGTAACCTCATCGGCATTGACCGCGCAACGACTTCGTTTGAATATCATTGCTGAAAATGTTGCCAACGCGCAAACCACGCGTACACCAGAGGGTGGTCCCTATAAACGTCGAGATCCCGTGTTTATGGCCACCCCTTTTGATCAAATGATGGATCCTGTTCAGGCGGCGGGCAATACGGGTGTCTCTGTGGATACCATTCAAGTGGATCAAAATCCACCCAGACTGCAATATGAACCCACCCATCCAGATGCCAACGCCGATGGATATGTGGCGATGCCAAATGTCGATCCCGTCACTGAGATGGTTAATATGATGTCGGCCAGTCGTTCCTATGAATCCAATGTTTCGGTTTTGAATGCTTCCAAGGCGATGGCCTTAAAAGCATTGGAAATCGGTCGCTAGAGAGGTGATTTATGAGTATCGGACCCATTCAAGCATCTTCACCCCTGTCTATGTTGTCTAACATCACCAGTAGTCAAGCCAAAGGCGGGGCCTGGGAAGAGTTTTCGGTGACGTTGGGTGAACAAATTAAAGAAACCGATCGTTTGCAAAAGAATGCGAAAGATTTAAGCAATAAGGCCTTGCTTGGCAATGCTGGGGTAAGCATCCATGAAGCACAAATTGCCAGTGCCCAGGCCGATTTGCATTTGCGTCTGTTGATGCAGGTGCGCAACAAAGCAATTGAAGTGTATCGCGAAATTATGACTATGCAGGCTTAGTGGTGCCTGTTTGGTTTTTCATAACACAAACTGTTATTTGGTAAAATCCAATGGCTGAAATGGTTGTCAATTCACGTGTGGGGGGAAGGTCGAATGCGACCTCATTTAATCTCCCAAAATTTTTTGAAGGGCTTCCTCTGGGAGGCCGAAACGGATTATTGGTAGCCGCAGCAGCAACGGTTCTTGCCTTGACGGCCATCATTTATTTTGCGACGCGGCCCAGCTATAAGACCCTTTTTTCTGGTTTGCCAGAGGAGGAAGCCGGTAAAATTGTTGGACAGTTAACCAAAATGAATATTCCCTATGAGCTGGCGGCTCAAGGGAGTACGATCCAAATCCCAGCCGATAAAGTCTATGATGTCCGTCTTGAGATGGCCACCATGGGGATGCCCAAAAAGACCACTGGCGTTGGTTTTGAAATTTTTGATCAGAGCAGTCTCATTGGCATGACCGATTTTATGCAGCGCATGAATTATCAGCGTGCCCTGCAGGGCGAGTTGGCTCATACCATTGAAAGCGTAGAGCAAGTGACCCATGCGCGTGTTCATTTGGTGTTGCCGAAAAAATCGCTGTTTGTCTCTGAGGAGAAAGATGCCACCGCTTCGGTGGTGGTGGAGTTGACACGTCCTTTGAATAGCACACAAGTCGATGGTATCGTCCACTTGATTGCCTCGTCGGTTGAAGGGTTGACAGAAAATAATGTGACGCTGTTGGATCAAAAGGGTAATTTGATCTATGCGGGCAAAGAGGAGAGCAAGGATGGGCGGATGCAGGCGGACGAAAGTTTGTCCTTGCAACGTCGCATTGAAAAATCCTTGGAAGATCGCGCTCAGGCCATGTTAGACAAGGTGATTGGCGTTGCCATGAGTGGTATCAGCAAGAGCATTGTGCGGATTACCGCCGAGTTGGATCTTTCTCAGGTGGAACGTCAAGAGGAAAAATTTGATCCTGACGGACAAGTGACTCGTAGTGAAAATTTGGTGACCGAGTCCAGCAAGGGAAGTTTTGGTGTTGGCGGCACGCCAGGGGTGACCCCCAACGATGCGAATAAAAATACGCAAAGTGCGGCCAGCGGTTCGGATCAAAGTCGGGCGATTGAACGGGAAACCATCAATTATGAAATTTCTAAAACGGTTAATCGGGTGCTGTTGCCCGTGGGAACCATAAAACGGTTGTCGATTGCCGTTCTTGTTGACGGCACCTATTCGTCACCTGCGGAAGGTGGTGAACCGGTTTATAAGCCGCGCTCTGAAGAAGAGATGGCTAAATTGCGCAAAATTATTGAACAGTCTGTTGGTTTTCGTTCTGACCGTGGCGATACCATACAGGTGACCAATGCTCCTTTTGAACCTTTGCCATTGCCACCCTCAGAACGGCCGCAAACCTTTGAGGATTTCGTCAAGACCTATTGGTTACAGATTGTGCTTGGCATTACCATTTTGTTGATGTTTTTCTTTGTACTCTGGCCTTTGGTTCGGAAACTGATTACGCCAGAGCGGTTACGGGATGCCAGTGGGGTGCCTTACTCGGTCTCGAATCTTGAGAAACAATTGGCGGCTGAAGGGGTTGGCACACTGCCGGGTGAAAAACCCTTGCGTATTAAGATCCCAGATCGCAACATTCTCTTGGCCAAACAGATGATTGCTGAACATCTTGAGGAATCCAGAGAGATTATTAGAGGTTGGTTGGGGCAGGAAGATTAATAAAAAATGGATAATGAGGACCAACTTATGCCTGAAACTCAAGTTTGGACAGCGTCTGAGGGGGAGGAGAAAGTACGCAAAACCACCCCTTTCAAAAAAAATGCGAAATTGACCGGGAAAGAGAAGGCGGCGGTTTTGATTTTATCTTTGGCCGATGAGGACGCGCAAAAGCTCATGGAAGGGTTGCAGGAAGATGAAATTCGTGAGCTTTCGCGTACCATCGTCCGGATGGGAACTTTGCCGCAAGAGCTGGTTTCTCAGGTTCGGCAAGAATTTTTGGATCGATTTGAAAATCAGTTGTTTGATATCCGTGGTGGCATGAATCGGGTGAAAGATTTGGTGATGAAGGCCCTGGGTAAAGAGAAGGGGCGTCATCTGCTTAAAGAGTTACAGCAGGGCCCCAAGAACACCCCATGGGAGATTCTCAATTCCATGGAACCAACCCTGGTGGCCTCCTTTTTATCCAATGAGCATCCACAGAGTATTGCCCTTGTGTTGTCGCAAATTCAAACCGAACAGGCCTCTTTTGTGATTGATTATCTACCTGCGGATGTTCAGCAGGAGGTGATCTATCGGATGGCTAAACTGGGTAATTTACCCCCTGGGGCGTTGGAGGATATCGAAGAGTCGCTGTTGACTGAATTGGATGCCTTAGGGGCCACGCGTGGCTTGTATACTCAGGAGGGCGGCGGTGGTGTCAAGAAGGTGGCTGAAATGCTGAACATGATGAGTCGGGAAACCTCTGACAAGTTGTTGGCATTTTTGGATGAAGAGGACAATCCTTTGGCCGAAGAGGTGCGCAAAGAGATGTTCTTGTTCGAAGATTTGCTTCTTATGGACGACAAAAGCTTTCAAACTCTTTTGCGCGAGGTTTCCAACGACGATCTTCTTTCGGCTCTCAAGGGTGCCGACGATCGTCTCAAAGAGAAATTTTTTGGCAATATGTCGGAGCGGGCAGCAGAAATGTTGCGCGAGGATTTAGAGATGATGGGACCGGTCAAGGTGACCGATGTGGAGCAGGCTCAACAGATGATTCTCAAAGAGGCCAGACGTCTGGAAGCAGAAGGCTCTATTGTCATCATGGGCAAGGGCAGTGACGACGTTGTTTTATAAAGAAACATAAAAAAAGGTTTGAAGGACAATGAACACTACCGCCGCTTTGTTAGATCCGATATTAAAGGGTCGTATTTCCCAACGGGTCAGCTATGCCGAACTGTTGGCAAAAGAGGCGCGGGTCAGCACTGGTTTTTTGCCTTATCAGCCCAATGGTCAAGTGATCATCCCGGTTGTTCCTAGTAAAGAGCCAGAAATTCCTTTTGAAGTATTGGAAAAGGCCCGCATTGAAAAACTCGAACGGGAGACTTACGACAAGGCTTTTGCCCAAGGTTATCAATCTGGTTTGGAAAAGGGGGAGAAGCAAAAACGTGACGAGATTAATCGTCTACTGCCGCAATTGAAAGCCATTATTGAGCAACTGAATGAGATATCTCCAAGAATGTTTGCGGCGAGCGAATATTTTTTAGTAGAGACCGCTGTTTTGTTGGTTCAAGAGTTGTTGGCTTACGAGGTGACGTTGCAACCTGAGCAACTGAGGGTACGGGTTGAGCGTTTATTGGAGTTTGCTGGAAAACGGAAACAGGTTGTGGTCCGACTGGCCCCCGAAAATGCCGAACTTTTGCAAAGTTTTGAAGATTTTTCAAGTCAAAGTGGGGCAGGGGGGGGGTATCCAAAAGCCCACTTTATCATTGAGGCCGACGCGACTTTAAAACCTGGAACCACCCGTGTTGAAAGCGATTTTGGGGGTTGGGAAGACAATTTGGGCGAACGTTTGCGCCAGATGCAACAAGGGTTGCGTGCGCAGCTTCGGGAACGCCTGGAGTTGCAGAAGCAGAGTTCGGTGATGCCCGCAGAAGATCCTCAAGCGGTGCAACAAGGGATTGATTATGTGGAAACGGCTATAGGGGAGGGGGTTTCCGCTCTATTGGCGGGTCATCGTTATATTCCCACTCCAGAGGTGGAGCCTGTTACTGTTGAGCCGGAACAGGAGGAGAATTCATAATTGTCTGCACAATTAAAAGAAAGTTCTTATCTTCTCCCGTGGGGCGACTATCGTAAAGCTGGTCAAGACCGTCTGGAGATGCAACGCCGTGGTCTGGTAACCCAAGTAGTGGGCATGCTGATTGAGGGTGCTGGTCCAGAATCATCGATTGGAGATATGTGCGAGATTTATTCAACTCCAGGGGCGTTACCCGTTAAAGCCGAGGTTGTTGGGTTTCGTAACGATGCGGTTTTATTGATGTCGTTGGGGGCGGTGCATGGTATTCGACCTGGGAGTGTGATCATCTCTCGAGGCAAAGCGGAAGAGGTTGGGGTTGGGGCATCTCTTTTAGGTCGGGTCATTGATGCGTTGGGTGACCCACTGGACGATGGACCCCCCATACGCCTCAAAGAGAAGGTTCCTCTGCATGCCGATCCTATTAATCCCATGTATCGTCGTGCCATTGAGACTCCTTTGGATTTAGGAATTCAGGCGGTTAATGGTTTGTTGACCATTGGTCGTGGACAGCGGATTGGTATTTTTTCTGGTTCTGGGGTGGGTAAGAGTACGCTTTTGGGTATGATGGCCCGTTATACATCGGCCGATATCAATGTGGTGGCGTTGATTGGTGAGCGTGGTCGTGAGGTGGTGGCTTTTTTAAAGAAGGAGTTGGGCACCGAGGGTTTGGCGCGCTCGGTGGTGGTGGTGGCGACCGGGGATCAACCTCCGTTGATGCGTATTCGTGCGGCCCATTATGCCTTGGCGGTTGCGGAATATTTTCGTTCCAAGGATAAGGATGTGTTGTTATTGATGGACTCTGTGACCCGCTTGGCCATGGCTCAGCGTGAGGTTGGTTTGACCCGTGGGGAGCCTCCTACCAGTAAGGGGTATCCTCCTTCCACATTTATGTTGTTGCCGCGTTTGTTGGAGCGTGCTGGACGGGATCAAGGGGCAGGGAGTATTACGGGTCTATTTACGGTTCTCATGGAGGCAGACGATATCCATGATCCTATTGTCGATGCGGTTCGGGGTATTTTGGATGGTCACATTGTTTTATCGCGGGGTTTAGCGGATTCCAATCACTATCCGGCCATTGATGTTTTAGGATCTCTTTCCCGGTTGATGTCGGATTTAGCCACCGACAAACACAAAAAAGAGGCCGGCATGCTGCGGGATATGTTGGCCACCTATACGCGTGCGGAGGATATGATCAACATTGGGGCCTATGTTCCAGGCAGCAATCCAAAGATTGATCGAGCTGTGGCTTTGATTGACCCCATCCGCAACTATTTACGTCAACCCGTTCAGGTACGGTTTAGTCTTGAAGAGAGCATTCGTAATTTAGAGGCTCTTTTTGCAAGTAAGTATTGAACGGGGTGCTCTGTGTGCAAAAAAAAATCGTAATCGTTCAGATAAAAAAATCAAAAACAAGACCTTGGGGGATTGCATCCCCCAACCCCCCTGCTATTGGAAGAAAGCAAAACCGAATTCAAAAGCAAAGTCAGAAACAAAACCCTGGGGGCAATCCCCCAGACCCCTTTTTTTATTAATATATGAACGGTTACGCCAAAGCAATAAATCATTGAGTTTCAATTAACGTAACATTTTACTTCGGTGAACGGTTACGATAAAAGATACCAACGGGCCCCCAGCCCTTTTTTTCATAGCAAGGCATTTTTCATTTTATCTATTTTTTGGCAAATTATTTTTTGAAAAGCCTTTTCTCCACCTGCCAAATACATTTCTTTGAGATTGACAAATATAATTTGTTTTTTTTTATCGAGGATAGAGGCCCCAAGTCCGCTGATTTTGGCTTGGTTGTCATTGTTGATCACCCGAATTCCGGGGATTTCGACCCGCATTTCGTCATCAATTTGGGTTAACATGTGGGGTTTATGGCCATGAATAATGGTAGTGAGTCCCAAGGAGGTCAATAATTTACTTATTTTACGTCCTCTGGTCTCTCCATCTTGACAATAATGCAGATAATAGCGACTTGCTTTTCGAATATCTCCCACCAATTCCAAGCCAGTTTCATTCAGGTAGAGGGCGTATTGTCCTTCGTAGAAGGCTTTGCGAAAGAGATCGTTAAAGTCGTTGAGATTTTTATTGCTTTCTTGGATTTGTTTTAAAAGTCCCAACAGTCCGAAGGAGGGATAGCCATGGATATATAAGACGCCATCGTCTACGCGGAGGATGTCTTGACGCTGAATAAAATTGGATTGCCGCAGTGTGAGACGTTTTTCTTCACCTTGGCGAATTCTTTTAAGGAGTTCGAGTTCGTGGTTTCCTTGTAGCAGATAAACGCCGCATTTTTTTGGGGCGCTTTCTTGTAATATTTGGAAATAATCGACGATAGTAGGTGCAGGATTCCATTTATTGATCCAATCACCCGTATGAATGATGCAAATATGTTGTGTATCTTTATACCAGATGCCTGTTTTGTTGCAAATGCCGGCAATCCACAGGGTATATTGAACCGATTTGAGATCATTGTCTGTATCGGACAAGACGATGGTGACACAGGCTTTTTTCTGTGCCTGTGCGATATTTTCTGATGTTTTACAGGAAGCCGATGTGATCGGTGGGGAGATTGGATTTTTCAAACGAGGCCTCATTACAAAGGAACGTTGTCAATGCCATCGGCTGCGGTATCGATCACCGCATCCACGCCATTGCCAACCCCTGGCACGACCGATATCACCGCACCCGTTACGCGCATGGGGACAGTGGCTATTTTGGTAAAAAAGCAACTGGTTAACAAAGGAGTGATGAAAAGCAAGAAAAGCAATTTTTTCATTTTTATATATCTCTTTTTTGAAAATAATAAATATTTATTATTTTGTTTTTAGATTAATCTGGGTCCATTTAAAAAGCAACTGATGGAAAAATAGAGGGGGCTTATTTTTATTTGGTGCCAAACGCTCCTATGGACACATGGGGCTGTGGAGGATTGGCAAGAGGGGAGTTATTTTTATGTGTTGGAAAAATAAAAATCAAGACCTTGGGGGGGAGGTTATAGCCTCGTTCGTCGTGGAGGGTGAGATCCAACCCTTCGGTTTCGTTGTTGCTTTCGACGCGCAGCCCCACCATTTTTTTGACTAGGTAAAAGATCCCCCAGGTGATTATTCCGCTCCAGAGGATGGTGACTGAGGCTCCAAAGGTTTGGATGCTGGTTTGTTTGATCATATTCATGCCTTCAGCGTACCCCAAGCCGCCCAAGGTTGGGGAGGCGAAGACGCCGGTAAGGATGGTGCCGAGGATACCGCCCACGCCATGGACAGGGAAGACGTCTAACGAGTCATCGATGCGAATTTTTTGTTTTAGAGTGAGGGTAGAATAATAGCAGACCACGCCGGCGATGAGACCGATCGCAATTCCGCCAGCGGGACCGATAAAACCGGAAGCGGGGGTGACGGTGCCCAGACCGGCGACCATGCCAGTGACGATACCCAAGACGCTTGGTTTGCCATGCCGCATCCACTCCATGCCCATCCATGCCAAAGAACCAGAGGCGGCCCCTAGGTGGGTGACCAACATGGCCATGCCTGCCGAGCCATTGGCACTCAGGGCACTTCCGGCGTTAAATCCGAACCACCCGACCCACAGCATGGCTGCTCCGGTAAAGGTCATGGTCAAGTTATGGGGCAGCATGAGGCTGGTTGGAAAACCTTTGCGATTGCCGATATAGAGGGCAGCGACCAAAGAGGCGATGCCAGCGTTGATATGCACCACGGTGCCGCCCGCAAAATCCAGCACCCCCATTTGCGCCAACCATCCACCTCCCCATACCCAGTGGCAGACTGGGGCGTAGACCAGGGTGATCCAGAAGATGGTAAATAGAAGCACTGCCGAAAATTTTACCCGTTCAGCAAAGCCACCGACGACCAAAGCGGGAGTAATGATGGCAAAGGTCATTTGAAACATAAAAAAGAGCGATTCTGGGATGGTTCCGGTTAGGCTATTGGTGTTGATTCCGATGAGGAACATTTTGTCTATCCCACCGATCCAGTCGTTGTTTTGGCCGCCATCGCCGAATGAAAAGCTATAGGCGTAGGCGGTCCATAAGATAGAGACCACGCAGGTAATGGCAAAACATTGCATTAAAAGTGAGAGCACATTTTTAGCTCGCACCAAACCGCCGTAAAAGAGGGCGAGTCCGGGGAGTGTCATAAACAGGACCAAAGCGGTTGCGGTGAGCATCCAAGCGGTATTGGCTAGGTTTAATTTTTCCATTTCGGCGGCCCTGGCCAAGTTTGGCAGTGTGATCAGGGCGCCTATTGTCATCAAGGGTGGCCAAAATTTATTTAAAAAAAAGTTTTGCATATCAAATTCCTTTGCAAGATTTTGCGTGTTAAAAAAAATCACAAGGCCACATTTCCTGTTTCTTTGGTACGAATTCGGATCACCTTTTCCAAGGGTTGCACGAAAATTTTGCCATCGCCGATGCGTCCAGTTCGGGCACTGTCGCAAATGGCATGGATCACGGATTGGAGTTTTCCATCTTCGATTGCGAGGGTAATTTGGAGTTTTGGCAAAAAATCCACCTGATATTCTGCTCCTCGATAGAGTTCCGCATCTCCTTTTTGTCGTCTGAATCCCCGTACCTCCATCACAGTAAGCCCTTGCACGCCTATTGAAGTCAGAGCTTGGCGCACGTCGTCTAGTTTGAAAGGTTTGATAATTGCGGTAATCAGTTTCATTTCTTTAAATTTTCCCATGCCATCCTATGGGGTGAGTAGATGAGGGATAGAAAGCCGTGTATGGAGCGGTATAAGGCAAAAAAGGGGCCTTTTTTTTAACTTGTTGTTTAATATTGTCTTTTAAAAATGATGGATGGAATGGTTGATTAATTATTAATCAATATAAAAAGGGATCGTTTAAGGTGTGGGCATGTGTGCTTAATATTTGTGCGGATTGGAAATATTTTTTTAAAAAGAATTAAAAAAAAAGGGTGGGGGGGATTGGGGGGCGGTTCTCCGCCCCCCAAGGTTTTGATGGGTGCAAAACAGCGCACTGGCGGTAAACTGGAATGAGGCCGCAGCAGAATGCTGCGGAATACTATCGGCATGGAAGTAATGCCGATTTTCCGCACACCAGCTTCAATGAGGCCGCAGCAGAATGCTGCGGAATACCCAAGCGATGATATTTTTTGTTCGATCAATCTTTTTACCGCTTCAATGAGGCCGCAGCAGAATGCTGCGGAATACTTTACCGCCATTTCTTCCCCGATCAACTCCACTACCTCGGCTTCAATGAGGCCGCAGCAGAATGCTGCGGAATACAGGCTTGGGAGCTAACAAACGTTTTCGCATCAATGGGCTTCAATGAGGCCGCAGCAGAATGCTGCGGAATACATAAGTCACAACGAAAACAACAACGCCCCAGAGTTACGGCTTCAATGAGGCCGCAGCAGAATGCTGCGGAATACTCTTGGTTTACAGGAATTATATAAGAGATTTCCTGTTAGCTTCAATGAGGCCGCAGCAGAATGCTGCGGAATACCTCTTTAAATTTTTCTAATGACACTGCTGTTATGGTGCTTCAATGAGGCCGCAGCAGAATGCTGCGGAATACGAAAGGAGTTGAAGGTTTTTTGCAAATTGGCTGAGATGCTTCAATGAGGCCGCAGCAGAATGCTGCGGAATACAGGCTGTTAAGAAATCTGGAGCATCTTTACAGTACGTTAGCTTCAATGAGGCCGCAGCAGAATGCTGCGGAATACTTTGGTCTGGATCGACAAGGAAACCGGCGTTTTGTGGCTTCAATGAGGCCGCAGCAGAATGCTGCGGAATACTGGCAGAAGGATTTTGCCCTGTCGAATGCTCTTTTGGGGCTTCAATGAGGCCGCAGCAGAATGCTGCGGAATACGAGTTTGTCACCGCGTTAAAAGCACATGCAGGAGCGACGCTTCAATGAGGCCGCAGCAGAATGCTGCGGAATACGATGCGGAAAAAATCAACGCCTTAAAGTTGGTTGCCGCTTCAATGAGGCCGCAGCAGAATGCTGCGGAATACATTATTACCAACCAGGTATCCTCTCGCGCAAGCGAGGCTTCAATGAGGCCGCAGCAGAATGCTGCGGAATACGATTGGCTCCAGGTTTCGGAAAGGCGGTTAGTGTTGACACGCTTCAATGAGGCCGCAGCAGAATGCTGCGGAATACTCTTGCTGTGGCGACGGTGAGCGGGCCAGATCAACACCGAGCTTCAATGAGGCCGCAGCAGAATGCTGCGGAATACCCGAGGTGATCGCGCTGATCGGCAAGGAAAAAGCGGTGCTTCAATGAGGCCGCAGCAGAATGCTGCGGAATACTGTTTTGGGTTTGATTATAGATTACAAATCAAAAACAACGCTTCAATGAGGCCGCAGCAGAATGCTGCGGAATACAGTCAGGGACATAAAATGATCAACGTGATTAAGGAAAACTTGGCTTCAATGAGGCCGCAGCAGAATGCTGCGGAATACTCGGTTGCCCAATCCACGTTGGCTGCCCTTTGCCGAGCTTCAATGAGGCCGCAGCAGAATGCTGCGGAATACAACGGGGCACCGGAGAGGCTGCAACAATACGCCATAGCTTCAATGAGGCCGCAGCAGAATGCTGCGGAATACGCGATTTTCCAGAAATAACAGCTTTATCATGAACATTTGCTTCAATGAGGCCGCAGCAGAATGCTGCGGAATACGTTATGACATGATTATCATGATGGCAGCTTATGGAATGCTTCAATGAGGCCGCAGCAGAATGCTGCGGAATACCTTTTGCGCGTTTTCAGCGTCAAACCTCCCCATAGTCGCAGCTTCAATGAGGCCGCAGCAGAATGCTGCGGAATACTAAAATCTGTGCGCGATCACCCAATGGCGCAAACTCTACTGCTTCAATGAGGCCGCAGCAGAATGCTGCGGAATACGATGGTCGCATCCACCGGTTTAGGACGGATCCGAGCAAAGCTTCAATGAGGCCGCAGCAGAATGCTGCGGAATACTCCAAGGGTTTAGGCACAAGCGAATCAATCACAAATTTGCTTCAATGAGGCCGCAGCAGAATGCTGCGGAATACTAATCTAGTCTGGCTACGTAATGCTAATCAATTTGAAAGGCTTCAATGAGGCCGCAGCAGAATGCTGCGGAATACTTAACTATTGATACATGGTATCATATGGCGCTTACTAAGCTTCAATGAGGCCGCAGCAGAATGCTGCGGAATACTATGAATCTATGAAAATAGTAAATACTTTATGTGATGGTGCTTCAATGAGGCCGCAGCAGAATGCTGCGGAATACCTTTGTGTGTCAACGGTTAGGAGACGCATGAGGCAGTTTGCTTCAATGAGGCCGCAGCAGAATGCTGCGGAATACACAACGTTTTTTTTGGGAGGAATAAATGACAGATTTTGATGCTTCAATGAGGCCGCAGCAGAATGCTGCGGAATACTAACAAAAAGTTAAAAAATCCTTTACCCGATGGAGAAGTGGCTTCAATGAGGCCGCAGCAGAATGCTGCGGAATACTCTCACGCGTCTTCTTAATGCGGAGAAGGCTGAAGCTGCTTCAATGAGGCCGCAGCAGAATGCTGCGGAATACATTACGAGGGGAGCAACCGGAGCAAAACACGATAACGCGCTTCAATGAGGCCGCAGCAGAATGCTGCGGAATACGTAGGAAAAGGGACTAAGACAGATGCCGATTCTCTGGTGCTTCAATGAGGCCGCAGCAGAATGCTGCGGAATACCCCTACCCTTCTAACGGGCTGACATAACGTACATATTAGCACGTTTTGCGAGCGATGGAAGAAAATAAATAAAAAAACTATCATCTGCCTGCCCGAAAAAAGTTCAGAAGTCATAACATCATGATTTTCAAAGATCTTTTCCTTGCGAGCGGTGCAGGGGGTTTTGGGGGGCACAAGAGGGCTCGCAAAAAGAGTCGGCAAATATGTTTGAATCACACAATAACGGGATCACGATCCAAAGGTTCAAACGGTTTGCCTATGCTACTTACCAATAAATCAACTCGATCCGCTGGTCCCAAATCCATTAACAATAAATGGTCCTCTCCCGTCTTGATAATCTCTAACACCTCACCACGCAACATAACCATCTGACGCCGACTTAGACGGCACTGAAAAACAGACAACTGCACCCAACTTCCATACCCCGGGCCAATAAGCGGGCTTGCAATTCCAATAATCGTCGATAAGAGAGTTTATACCCTAACAATGGGTGGGTGATCTCTTGCTCTAAACGGCGTTCAAACACCTCCAAAAATTTACGTCGTCCCCGATCAGACAACCAAACACCACCAGGAACTATTTGAAAATCCTCGCGTCGTACCTCTCCATTGTTTATGGCCGTCAACACCACCGAATCCGCCAGCAACGGACGAAAAGATTCCATCATGTCCAACGCCAGGGCCGGACGACCATAACGCGGCTGATGATAAAACCCACGATAGGGATCAAATCCAACCGTAACCAACGTCACCGTCCATAAACGGGCCAACACCCCATACCCAAAAGACAACATCGCATTCACAGGATCCTTTGGCGGACGACGATTGCGACCAGAAAATTCAAATGACCACCCTTCGCCCCCCTCCTGCTTTAACATCCCTCCAAAACCACTAAAATAAACCCGCGCCGCATCCCCTTCCACACCCAACAACTCCGACATCGACCCCGCCTGTTCCGCACGCCGCATTGATACCGCCAAATGCTGCAAAATCTCCTCCAAAGGAGAATCCCCACGAAAATTACGCCGTAAAAAATTTCTAGAGTTGGCAATCTTCGCCCGTACCCAACCTCGCGCCAAAACCAAGCAGGCCCCATCGTCAAAACTTACCCGATATTGCGCCGTTCGTAACTCAACATTGCGATGGCCAATCCCCGCTGTATACCCCAAAAACCACCCTCCAGAAGTAAACCAACTCACTGGAATTTCCCGCTGCATCAACGTTTGCAAACAAGAACATGATGCCCTTCGGGCAAAAAAAAATCAAAGGCCAAACCCTGGGGGATGAATCCCCCAGACCCCCTCTTTTTTTTAAGAATTTAAAAAAAAAGGGTGGGGGGAATTGGGGGGGAAACACGGGCTAAACCCACCTCGGCCACCTTCTCGTTTTCTACCCGCACCACCAAAGAGTCCCCCTCCTTGCCCACCCGCGCCTGAACATTTTGCACATAAAAAGGCAAGGCATCCGCCGCCGCAACCGACAACGGTCGTACAGGAGTGGATCCACCCGCAAAAAATTGCACCTCATCCGGTAAACAAATCCCCACCAATGAACAACGCACACATTTGGGGCTATCCTCCAGCGGTGGCGGAATTTGACCAGAAGCCGCCATGGCCCGCAATGCCGTAATGGTTTCCAAAGTCAAGGTTTCTAAAGCGGCATCCAAAACAACCGTCACCCGTTCCCGAGAACCGGCAAAATAAATCACCCCTTCTTGACACGCATACCCCTGTTCTCGCAACAACATCCCCTGATACCAATTTGCAATCAATATAGGTAAAATTGAATCTTATCTCGCGCATAGTGTGCTTATCATCGCCTTCTGCCAAAAGATTAAAAGCAAAAGCAAGACCTTGGGGGGTTACACCCCCCAATCCCCCTGTTTAGTGGCATTAAAGTCAAAAAAAAATTCAAAAACAACACCTTGGAGGCTCTGCCTCCAAACCTCCGCCGGGGAGCGTGACGCTCCCCGGACCCCTCCAATACATTCCAAATAGACCAAACGGGAATAATAACAATACTGAACCAACATGCGCACCGGCAAAAAGGGCAACTCTTCCCCGACCACCCCCCCCCACGACACCATTCATTTATCCTCTCCTCTCTCCAACGGTCGAAACAACCCCAATCCAAAATGACAGCCAAATCCCAAGGCCAAAGGCCCCATCACCGGCTGCCTAAATTCCAGACGCAAAAAATTTCCATGAGTATCGGGCTGAATCAACCCTTTTTTGGAACGAAAACGAAAAAAATGGGTCGGTCGCAACGGTCGACCCCAAACAACCACCTCCTCCAAACGCTCCAAACCCACCAACTCCGCTAACCCACGCAACCGGCACTCCCGGCCTATCTGCTCTGCTACGCCAAAGCCCGCTTTGACATGCCAAGGATGTAAATAGGGGGTGACCGACTCCCAAACAGCGGCCGAAGTGGCCCAGGGAGATAACTTTTCCCCCTCTTGCGCCGTGGCCAAACCCTCCAATAATACCGGCCACTCCTGACCATCCCCCCCCTTCACCAAACGTAACTCCTCCAAAACCTCTAGGCTCTCTCCATCAAAACCGTCTGTAGCAAGCAACAGCACATGATCCACCCGTCCGTCACCATCGGCATCCTCTGGCAAAAAAAAGGTATGGCCATGACGGTTTCCCTCTGGCAGGTCGTGACCAGAGAGCAACGGCGGAATTTTCCGCTCTCCCAACCGCCGTTTGGCCACCCCCATCACCGCTTGCCGCGTCCATTCTCCCACCCGCACCGCCTCTTCCATCCGCGGTCGCGGCTTGCCCGCCATAAGGAAACGGGCCAAAATTTTTTCTTTTTGATCTTTTAAACACATGGTAACCCGCCTGCGATGGTTGGTTTGTGCCCGTAAAAGCCCCTGCGGACGCAAATAAGTGATAAAATGGGCCGCAGGTGGCGCACTCCACCCCGCCTTACGCAACGCCCAGGTATCTAAACGCAAGGCATCCAATAATTTTTCCGGCAGGGTTTTTTCTACCAACTTACGCTCCGCCGGTTTCCTGCTCTTTAATAAATCCAGATGATGAGCCCGCTCTTTTTGATACGCAACCAAAGCAAGTGGCACCAATAACGGGAATAACTCTTGCGTCTGCCTCTCTCCACCCACGTCAGCAGAGCCCGCGTCCATCGGGGTGCAGTTACACTCCCCGGCCCAATCCGCCATTAAAAAGCCTTCCACCCACCCTTCGGCTCGCCCCAAAAATCCTAAATTCTCCAATAGGACAGAAAAAAGAGCCTGTTCCTCTTCCTCAAGCTCTACTCCTGGCCAAACCATCACCAAGGTTTCACTTGGCGAAAGACGCAAAAACGCATCAAAAATCAAATCTTTATCCGCAGGTTTTGGACCAGGCATATAGTGCCGGGTATGGGCTAAAACTCCCGCTGGCAGATGATAAGAGGGTAAAACAGCGGCTAAACGGTCAATTAACCTCTCCAGCACCTGTTCCGAAAACCGCACTTGGTCACCCTTGCGATGCCAAACGGCCAGCATCGCCCGCAACACCCGCCATGGCTCCGGCGGCCACGGTACATCGGCCTCATTCACATGACGGCCCCAGGGTGTGGCGTGATACCGACCCGCCACAAAACGAAACCCAATAGCGGTCATCTATCCCCCCTTTTCCGTGGTTTTCGTCTTTGCTTTCGAGCCGCCACTTTGCCAAATCACCTTTGTTACCCCCGCAAAACGACCACTGGCAACGCAACTTTTAATCTGTTCAATCAAAGCCGCTTCCAACTGGGCCAGAGAAGGAAAATGAAATTCGGTGGGACGGACAATGGTTATTTTTTGGCAATCTAAATCGCAGGCCGTACGCAAACGCAACCCTTCGGCCAAAAACCGACGAATTTTATACAACCCCAACAACACCAATAACCGCTCTTCAGCCGTTCCTAAACCAAAACCACGTATCTGCGCCAAGTCCAAATTAAAATAGGCCAGGATAGACGGCGAGGTAAATTCATCGCGGGAGTAGGGAACGTTGCCAAACCCCTTGCCGGTATCACCGCTTGGATTGAGTAAATCGTTCTTTACCCCCCCACTGGCCGCCACCTCCACCCGTCCTGCTTCTATAAAGGCCGATAAGAGGCGAGGCAGGCGCAACCGTCCACCGGCCAACTCTTTTTTAGCCAAAAAAATGCCATGCAACAGGGCGTTGGTGTCATACCGAAACAACACGGCGGCAAGCTTACGCAAATCCACAGCCCCCTCTTCCATGCCCGCCAACTCGGTTTTTAAAATATTATAAACCGACTTATCCTCCCCCTCTAATATATAAGCCGAGTTAATGCGATGGGCCTCCAACAGCGAAGAGGTTAAAAATCCCCCTTGGGCGGTCTCTACCCGGATATAAGAGAGCCCTTGAAGAGGGGCAACCAATTGGTTGTTCGCATCGTCCCAACACACCTTTTCCAATCGATTGGCCATGCTTTGGGCCGACTCCACCAATAACATGTCCGATCCATCCGGTCCTTTATAACGGGCTGGGCCAATATCGGGAAAACCGGTCGGTTGAAAACGGCTCCCTTGTACCGGGGTCAAAACCGCTTCCAAAAGCAAACGGGGGTGGTCAAATAATACATCAATCTCATGTGTCATGCGACATTCTCCTGTTTATAAAAAGATTATTAAACCACCGTCAAAAGATCGGCCTCACCTATATGTAGCTGCCGAATCATCCCCCCCAGGGTTGCAGCATCCATGGGTAACAACAACGCCGCTCCCATCCGCTCCCCCGCCACCAACCCAACGTCAGGGGTGTGGGCCATTAACTTTATTCCTGAAGAGCGCAACCGTTGCCAAGCCAGTGTCACCGCCCGTTGTCTCTGCCCTGCGGCCAGCACCGCCGGAATCTCCCGTGGAAAGGATAAAACGCCCTCTACAGGCAATACGTTGAAATAGTGTAGCGTCTCTGGAGATAAAGTTAATAATTTCAAAGCGGCAAAAGAGGCGGGAATGGTACCAGATGTTGCCGCCGACCGTTTAGAAAACACATGATTGCCCATATCTTGCCATTTGAGCAAAATCAATCCAGCCAGCAGATCGCCCAAACGATCGTCGTCACATGCCCCGGCTAAAAAGGCCGCCAGGGCCGCCCGATCCACCCGCAGCAAGCCATGATCGGGGAAAATATCTCCCTGCCCAGAGTATTGAGCATGCCACAACCGTCGTTGCAAAACCGCCAGCAGGTTGGCCACTACTCCCCCCTTTGTCCACACCCAATCACGAGATTCCCCTTTGGCCGCAGCCCAACCCCGGCCATTTTCCGCCATAGGTAGCACATGGTTACGCATCGAACATTTCGGCCAATACAGCCCAGCCAACGCGGTAGCCAAACGCAATTCATCGCTGGCATCGTCCGCAGCAAACAACCAATCTGGCGAGAGCAACGGCACCGGAGGCAATTTTTCACGGCTCCCAGAGGCTAAAGCCAAATGCACATGCAGCCTACCAAGAGCCATCAAAACCTCTTGCACAAAGATTGGATTGTCTGGAGTCTTAGAAAACTCAAACAGGCCTTCCATCACCCGACCCGCTAAAGAGGTCAACCGATGCGCCTCCTTTTTATTTGCAGCCAACTGACCCACACGCGACAACCAACCGCCCTGATCCAAATCCCGAATCAGATCCACACGCAAATTACGTCGCACTGCCACCCGCGACAGCGGCGTTGCCAAATAATTCATGCCATTGCGGTTGAGAATTCCAAAACGCTGGAAGGATGTCAGACCCCGATCCACTCCCAGCCCAGCCACCGAACGGACAAAATCCAAACCATCCCGTGCCGGCCGCCGCCCCAACGTCGCCCGCCCTTCGCCAAACAAAACCCGCAATTCCGCAAATGTCGCCGGGGCATCCCATAATGGCAACCAAAGCTCGGCGCGGGCCGACTCCTGATCGGCAAAACCAGACTGACCACTGCCCACGCACATCGCCTTGACCGTAAAGGGAAAACCAACCTCCGAACCCTCAGAACTGCCCAGCTTACGGGTGATCACCGAGGCAAAAAGGAGGCTCCCTTCCAACATTAACAAAAAATCCCAGGGGTTACCCAGGGTGTCACCGCTAAATCCAGTGCTGGCATTCACCCCGCCGATGGCTCCTGGTAAATATTGTCCAACCGCACCATCGACCAGCAGCGACGTTCCCAGGCCCAGCAGACTATGCGCAAGAAAAAAAGACCCATCGGTCAACGCCGCTCCAGAGTTTAAATCAAACAACATGAGCAAACGTTGATGAAAATTATTGGTAAATTCCAGACGTCCATCGTTGCCACCTGAGCCAAAAAGAGGCGGAAAACCGGTTTTTTTATCCGTCAAAGTCAACGCCGCATCCAGCCAAGGCAAAGCCTCATCCGGCCATTCCGCCCGCAAACGCTCAATCAAATTTCGTTTGGCCAAATCTTTTGGCCGCTCGGTCGTCAAGCCACAATCTTGCAGAACCTTTTGCGCCACCTGAATGGCTGCAGAGAAAGTTCCAAATCGTTGCAAAGATGCCGTCAGCAACCGGTTAATCCCCTCTTTGTTGTCTTTGGGATAAAATCCACTTCCCCCATTCCACGGGGCCAAAATAGGGGTGGGTCGATACTCCTCTAAAAAAAATCGCTCCAACGCCTCCCAATCCAAATGGGTCTGCAATACAAAGGTATCGTCGCGCCAATAACCACATGCTTTTGAATCTTTTTGTTCGGCTACCAGTCGAAGAGTGCCCAACGCCTTTAGATAATGACCCAAAGGAGTGGGGGTACAACCCGTTAATAGATGTTTATGCACCATCGCTTAGCTCCCCAAATCGATCCACATCCGCCGAAGCCCGCCAATCGGCAATCCGCACCAAACTTTCCAACCAGGCCAACCGAAACGGCCCCAAACGTTCCAATAACCGCTGCGTTCGTGTACTCCAGGATGGACCATAGATTCCTGTGCCGATCTCCATGAGTGCCAACGAAAGAGAAACCGCCTGGGTCATCACCCCCGCTCCCAATGACAAAATGGGCAGTTCATCCCCCTCCCAAATACCCCGTGCAAAACGTCGCCTCTCCCCATCCAGTGGTTCCAACTCCTCCGGTAAGGCCCGCAACCCCATACGCACCTTGCCATGGTGGGCAACAATGAGATAAGCTACCAAATTTTTCCAATCCTCCCCCCCCTGCGGAACCCCTCCCTCTTGCGCCAACCAAGCCAGCATAGAGGCCAACTCATGGCGAAAATGAGGCCGTTCATGACGGCCCAAAAAGGGAGATTTGGCCCACACACCCTCTAAAGAGGCTCCTTGGGTCATGCTCCGCTGAAAAACAGGGTGACCCTTTCCCGCATCGTGCCAACGCAGGGCCGCTACCAACGCTGAAAACGTCTCCTCGTCCAATTTAAAAAACCGCCCCAATTCCTCCCCTTCGGCTACCGCCTTGTCCAGATGGTCGGCAAGCGTTACAAAACCAGACCGCCCCTCTACATAACTCAGGGGATCGCCTCCGTAACTCTCCTCTTTGCTTTGCGTCTTTTTTAAATTCAACGGGACCACCTCCACCCCTTTTTTTCCCTCCGGCCAAAATCCCCGTTGCGCATCATAGCCTCCAGCCGTGGCGCGTACCAATAAGGTCATCCCAGGATAGAGCTGTTCCAGACGTGCAACTGGCTGCCAATTTCCAGCCAAACTATCCCAAAAATAGGCTGAATAGGCGTGGGGCTGGATTTTTTCTGCATCTTTATTCACACCATTTTCTTCCAAAAAACGTCGCAATTGTCCCAATGAAACCGAACAAAGCTCTTCTTGACGTGGGGCAGCTATCTCGTTGGCGGGTAATCCATCAAAAGCGCGCCAATAAACCCCCACTCCTGGAACGCCACCATCCCGCACAAAAGGGGCAATATCTACATCAAAACCAGAAAGATCTGGATCGGTATGAAATAGCTCCATTAAATCACGCAAACGCACACACATCCCGCCCCTACTCCGCCCATGCAACAGGGAAAGTTGACCAGGAGAGGCCGACGACAATAGGCGCACATAATCACGCGCCTGCGTCAACTCCTCTTGGGTGTAGGGAAGCAATTCATCGGTTTTATCCACCGTGATATCTATCCAATAAATGTCCGCGCTGGACTCTTCGCCATAGCGGTTACAACGGCCAAAACGTTGCACCAACGAAGAGCAGGGAGCCAATTCGGTAAACAATGTCGCCGAAGTCATATCCACACCGGCCTCCACCGCCTGCGTCGCAACGACCACCCGCCCCGCTGCTGGCACCGCTTGGCGCAGTTTGTTTTCTAAATCGCGCCGTTCAAAAGGACGAAATCGCCCATGAATCAATAAAGTTTCTACTTCAGAGGCCAAATATTGCGGCAACTGCTGCCATAATCCCTGCGCACGAGAAACACGGTTTAAAATAACCAACGTCGTGGTCCCAATGCGATGCGCCTCGGCCACGGCTCGCGCCAATGTATCCAGATAGAGTCGCCCCTCCTGTTTGCTGTTGTCCATCGTAAGAACCACTGCAGTAGGGTGTACTGTTTTTGCAGCCGCAAGCCTTTTCTTTACCACCGGTTGCAATTGGTCGTCAGACTCTAATGAACATTCTGTAAAAGCCCCCAGATAAGGACGAAGATCCACCGTATTCAACCAATTTTTATCCAATGTTGCCGACATCCACAAACTGCGTCCAGGTCGGGCACACCCCAATCGCCGTCGTAACCCCTCCAATTGGCAGGCAGTGGTAAGACCCGTCCCCATGAGTTGCACTTCGTCAAAAATCCATAAGGCATCGTTGTGCAATAAAGCAAAATGGATCGGCCATTGATAACGGCTCATCCCGTAACCGCGTAACAAGGCTCGTGACAAGAGCATATCTTGTGTGCCAATTATAATGGCATGCTGTTCTGGATTTCTCATCCACCTATCATCCGCCTCTCCCCCCATGAGTAGATGCACAGAGGGAGAGGTCATGCCATGTTGCTCAAAAATGGGACGCACGGCATCAATCCAGAGTTGGCTCTCTCGCCAGGTTTGTTCAACCAATACCCGCATGGGCAGACAGTAGATTAAACGGATGGGCGTTTCAGGATCTTTTATAAGTCGTTTAAATAACCAAGATCCCACCACCGCCGCCGTTTTACCCAATCCAGTCGGCACGCTCAAAAGCTCTGGCCACGCCTGCTGTGCCAATCGCTCTTGATAAGGAAACGGGTGATTACCCTGCATGGTGTAAAAAAAAGATTGAAAAATCATCACGAATTCCTTTTTGTTCGGTTTTATATGCCCAAATAAACATAAAAGAATATATTATTTATTATTATAAAAGCACAATTCATAAATAAATAAAACGTTTTATATGTATAATTTAGAATATACAGATCGCTCAATAGTGATTCGTTCTTTGTTGCCAACTTGCGGAATGACAAAAGCTCGACGACCACCGCTAAAATCCTATTCTTCCTTCATATCTCAGCTCAAGATTGTTTGTGTTCGTTGTTTGTCGCACGACGCCTCAACGCGCATAGAAACGGACCCACCCCTGCTCATCCGACAACGTAACCGTTCAGATAAAAAAAATCAAAAACAAGACCTTGGGGGATTGCATCCCCCAACCCCCCCTGCTATTTGAAGAAAGCAAAACCGAATTCAAAAGCAAAGTTAAAAACAAAACCCTGGGGGCAATCCCCCAGACCCATTTTTTTTATTAATATTATGAACGTGGTGTGTTCGACATAGATGAAAAAGGTCGTGCATATTCGGGAGGAGTTTCCCTCAAAAACAATTTCCCCCTTCCTGAAGGGGAGGGAAGGGGGAGGATTTTACTTCATTGATCAACCATTATGCGGCCTTAGCTCTAAAATTTGGCTTAACTTCTTCGTACTCGGCGTCCACTGCGTCGTCATGGCAGGTGCCGGTGGAACAAGATCCCGTTGAGCACGAACCGTTGTTGGCGGTGCTCTGGGGGGCAGCGGAATTTTTGTAGATCGCTTCACCCAGCTTCATAGAGATCGCCACCAAAGAGTGGATTTTGGCCTTGATGGCTTCAGTGCTGTCACCGTTCATGACGTTTTTGAGATCATTGAGTGCCGTCTCAATAGCCTTCTTTGTCGTATCATCTATCTTATCGCCATGTTCCCTGAGGCTCTTCTCGGTGGTGTACTGATTGTGGATTTCGCGACAAAGGAAACCTGCGATGGCATGGGTGGAGTGGGCACACTCACCTGATTCGCATCAAGGATGACCATGGAAACTGGAAGGCTCGAACACCATCCATGGCTGCTGGTCTTACCGACCGCGTTTGGACCGCCCATGAGTGGGTTTTTTACCCAGCTTTGCCGGTTAGGTCATTGTGAGATGCCACCGAAAGTTCGCGATGCTATGTTGTCCGTTCCGTTGCGCGTGTCTCCTATTCTGGCGGCAGAGAGGGACGAGTTCAATGTTCGGGACATCCTGACCAAAGAGATTACGCAAGCATTGAATGAGTTGGCGGGTGGATGATCATTGGATGATCCCGCCAGAAAAAAAATAGCCTCCATCAAGGGGGCTTTTTTTTGGCGTCAGTGAAGGGTAAATTTTTTCCTGGTGGGTACTATGTGGGTACTAGAACAAAAACGGCCACCTTGAGAGTGGCCGTAAGTGTTTGATTTTAATGGTGGGCGGTAGAGGATTTGAACCTCTGACCACTACCGTGTCAAGGTAGTGCTCTCCCCCTGAGCTAACCGCCCTTTAAATATCATAAAAGAGAGCGTAAACCATTTTTTGGATTTCGTCAAGTCTCTGTGTAAAATATTACGCTTCCCCTTCGGTTTCGACGATGGTCGCTGCAATCGCATCTTCAGGCTTTTTTCCGCCCCAAATGACCCATTGGAAGGTTGGGAAAAAACGTTCGGTCTCTTGTAAGATAGAACTTAAGATATCTTCTAACTGTTCCGGGGTTAATTCCGTACCGCGCAGAGGGACAACAATACGAAATACCGGGACCATCTCCTCTGACCAAATTTCAAAATGGCCTAACCATACCCGTTCGTTGATGAGTGTAATGGTATGTGACGTATCTAAAAGATGGCGAGGTGGAATTTTTATGTTAAGATAACAATTGCATTGTAAAAAGCCAGTATCCTCATGGAAAGCTGCCCAGAGCCGTTGACTCCCCCATTGACTGGGAATCTCAGACCAAAGTTCGTATTCGTTGGTGCGCTCTGAACTCCAATCCTGATCAATGGCATAATCTTCAATCAGGCTAATCGGATTGCTTGGTGGGGGTTCGGGAGCAGGGAGACTGCGATGATATTGACGACTCATGTAGAACTCCAATATACCTGACGAAATCCAAAAGAGGGGTCTAGCCTTAAACAAGGAGATGAAATTAAAATATCAGCCCTATATTGCCTTTTGGAATCCAATTGAGCAAGCTTTCTTGTTTTCTTGGGGAAGAGATACAATAAGCCTAGCAAAAATTTAGCCAAGTATGATAATTTTTTATGTCGCGCTTGTTGGGCGCGACTCAATGAAGAGGTCCATTTCATCTGAGGATCAACATTTCTCAGGCAATCAATAATCTTACTAAAAACCCGAAAAGAGAACAGGGAAGTGATTAAAAATTTACGCAATATCGCCATTATCGCTCATGTGGATCATGGTAAAACCACCCTCGTTGATAAATTATTGAGCCAGTCTGGCACCCTTTCTACTACCAAAGTCTACCAAGAAAGGATCATGGATAGCAACGACTTAGAACGTGAACGGGGGATTACAATCTTAGCAAAAAACACCTCTATTAACTGGCGTGAATATCGCATCAATATTGTCGACACGCCCGGTCATGCCGACTTTGGCGGAGAGGTGGAACGGGTGCTCTCAATGGTGGATTCGGTCTTGCTTTTGGTCGATGCGGTGGATGGCCCCATGCCTCAAACCCGTTTTGTCACTCAAAAAGCCTTTGCCATGGGATTTACCCCTATCGTTGTTATCAACAAAGTGGATCGTCCTGGTGCTCGCCCAGACTGGGTTTTGGATCGTACCTTTGATCTCTTCGACCGCTTAGGGGCAACCGATCAGCAACTGGATTTTCCTGTGGTCTACGCCTCCGCCTTGATTGGCTATGCCACCTTGGATCCCGACCGCGCCCCTATGGATATGGAACCGCTTTTTGAAACCATCGTGAAACATGTGTTACCCCCACAAGTAGATCGCAACGGTCCCTTTCAAATGCGTATCTCGGCTCTTGATCATAGCAACTATGTGGGACTCATTGGTATTGGTCGGATTGAACGGGGAATTTTGCGTCGTAATACCCAGGTTACCATCATCAATCGCGAAGGGACGACACGATCGGGCAAAATTATTCAAATCTTGGGGTTCGTCGGTTTGAATCGAGTCGAGATTGAGGAGGCGGCAGCTGGGGATATCGTCGCTATCTCTGGAATTGATGGGTTGCGCATTTCCGAAACGCTCTGCGATCCCGCTATGCCCGAACAACTCCCCCTGCTGACCATTGATGAACCTACGGTCAGCATGACCTTTCAAGTCAATGATTCCCCTTTGGCTGGACTAGAGGGCAAATATGTCACCAGTCGGCAATTACGGACCAGACTTCTTAAAGAATTAGAACATAATGTCGCCCTGCGGGTGGAAGAAACCGAAGACGCCGATAAATTTCGCGTCTCCGGGCGGGGAGAGTTACATCTGGGAATCTTGATTGAAAATATGCGGCGCGAAGGTTTCGAACTAGCGGTTTCCCGGCCTTCGGTCATTCTTCGTGAGCAGGACGGTGTCATGTTAGAACCTTTTGAAAATCTATCCGTGGACGTCGAAGAAGAGAGCCAAGGAAGTGTCATGGAGGCTCTGGGCGAACGACGGGGCGATTTAACCAATATGACCTCCGATGGTCGAGGACGGGTTCGCTTGGATTATACCATCCCTGCCCGTGGGTTGATTGGTTTTCTAACCGAATTTCGTACCATTACCTGTGGTTCTGGACTCATGTTTCACGTTTTTGATCATTATGGCCCCTGCATTCCTCATCTGATTGGTCAACGCAAAAATGGGGTGTTGGTCTCTATGGGACAAGGCAAATCGGTGGGCTTTTCTTTGTTTAATCTTCAAGAAAGAGGACGGCTTTTTGTGGGACCGGGTGAGGACCTCTATGAAGGGATGTTGGTTGGAATCCATGCCAGAGGCAATGATCTCATTGTAAACCCCTTAAAAGGCAAACAATTAACCAATATTCGCGCCTCTGGTTCCGATGAAAATATCGTCTTAACCCCACCAATTCGGTTCTCTTTGGAACAAGCCTTAGAGTTTATTGATGACGATGAATTGGTAGAGGTGACACCAAAATCAATTCGTTTACGCAAAAAAATGTTGAAAGAACATGAACGAAAAAAAATAAAAAAAGCTTAGTATAACAATCTTAATCGGTAAGAGAGGCCCTAAGGAGCAAATTCTTTTTGACCTCTTTGGAAGAACCTATTATCCTATGAGAGGATAATAAAAAATAAAAAAGGAAAGCTTTAAGTATTTCATGCTTTCCGTCAACCATAGTAAGGATGGCTTAATATGACTATTGCAGCGATTTCTCAGGGGACCAGCCCGGTTTTATCAACTCCACAAAATAATTCTCAGAACGTTGCAGTTCAGGGAATGCATCAATTGGCCAATAATAATAGAACTTTGACACGCACAGCCAGAATTTTACCAGATGAAAACGTCAAACAGTTAAAAAACATCACCCACGAGGCGCGTACCCTACCCGCTGATACGGCCTATGAGACACGGAAATTGAGCAATGTCGCAAGAAAAATGCCCCCACAGGTGGCTTTTCAAATCAATGCGACCAGTCAATCTGCTCGTAATCCGCCTGGGGGAAATACGCATGGAACTGGAGGAATTGACATTGTCGCTTGAGTAAAATAGCTTTTTATTTTTCAAGTTGCGGACCCGTAGGCCAAGAGATAAGGTCTGCGGGTTCGTTGTTGGTTTTGTTGGAGAAGGATCTCTCATCGTGACGCACAAAATGACACATTTTTTCTCTCTTCTCAGCGTTCAAAAACGTATTAATATCATTATCGCTCTGGCGGTATTTTGTTCATTGGCGGTGGGGGGGGTGGCCATCTCTGGCAAAAAATCTCTCATGCTTGCCGATCGCCAGGAGAAAACCAAAAATTTGGTGGAAACGGTGCAAGGTGTATTGGTCTATTATTATGGCTTGGAACAAGGCCATGTCATGGATAAAAAAAATGCCCAACAATCGGCTAAAATGGCCATTGCTAAGTTGCGTTATGACACGGACAACTATTTTTGGATCAACGACACCTTCCCACGCATGGTCATGCATCCCATTAAACCGGAACTGGATGGCACCGATTTATCCGAATTTTCCGATCCAACCGGAAAAAAAATTTTTAAGGAGATGGTCGATAAGGTGAGTCAACATGGGGCCGGTTTTGTGATGTATCTGTGGCCAAAGCCTGGTTTTGAAAAACCGGTATCAAAAATTTCCTATGTCAAGGGATTTGAACCCTGGGGCTGGATGGTGGGGTCTGGCATCTATTTAGACGATGTGGAAGCGGCTTATCTTCGCGATGCGGGATTTTTTTTGGGAATGATTCTCCTGATCTCGGCTTTATTGGCTGGTTTGGCCTATTTTGTTTCACGAACAATTCTCAATCAATTGGGGTGTGATTTGATTGTTTTGGATCATACAATCAAAAGTTTGTCCGCTGGTAATTTAACGATTCGAGTTGCCAATAAAAATGATGAAGGCAAAGATATTGCCAGTGCAGTAAATCATTTGGCCAATAAACTGGTGGATTTGATGCGTCTGGTCAGTTTACATTCCGGTTCAATCTTTGCGTGTGCAACAGAACTGGTGAAAATTCGCGACATGGTGGGTAATGATGCCCGCACTTCACAAGAGATTGTGAATATTGTTCATGAAAAAAATAACATTTTAAATCATGAGATTGTTTTGGTTGCCGAAGCTATTCAGCAATCCAACGACAAAATTTCTGCCATTTCTTCCGCTGCCCAACAAGTAGCAGACAACGTGCATACAATCGCGGCTGGTACTGAACAGGCCAGTACCAACATCTCTACCATGGCCTCCGCCGCTGAACAGATTACCGCCAACATTGCCAGTGTCAATATGAGTTTAGAGCAGGTGGATCATTCCGTTCGCTCGGTGGCTAATTCGGTTACCGAGGTTAATGATGCCTTGATCGGTATTCGGGAACGCTGCCTGATCGCCAGTAAGGATTCAGAGCGGGTGGATAGACGTTCTCGCGAGACGCAATCGGTGATGTCTGAGCTGTTTTCTTCGGCGCGCGAGATCGGTGATGTGGTTGAGGTGATCAATCATATTGCCGAACAGACCAATATGTTGGCTCTTAATGCCGCCATCGAAGCGGCAGGCGCGGGAGACGCTGGTAAAGGGTTTGCGGTGGTGGCCAATGAAGTCAAAGAACTGGCGCGTCAGACCGCTCAAGCAACGCAATTGATTTTTGACAAAACTGAAAAAATTCGAACCTGGACAGACGAGGTCGCGGCCACTAACGTGGAAATTTCTGAAGGGATTGGGCGTATTAATAACGCCAACTTAGAAATTACCACCGCTGTGGATACCCAAACCCAAACCACCAACGCCATTTCTCGTTCGATTCAAAATGTCGCAGATGCCGCAGGCGAGGTGACTCGCAATGCAGCAGAATTAAACATGGCAGCTGAAGAGGTCTCTCGTGCGGCATTGGAAGCGGCCATAGGCACGGGTGATGTGGCGCGCACCGCTGCAGAGGTGGCTTCGGCTGCGGCGGCGATGGCCGGAGATTGTGAAAAGGCCCGCCATTTTAATGCCACTGTTTTGGAATCGGCGGAAATGACGCTCGGTATCTCTCAAACTGTCCAAGAAAAAATGATCCAAATGGCACAAAATGCCAAGATGACCAGTGGCTCGGCCAGTCAGTTTGACCGGATGGGCACGGTATTGCAGGATATGAGCGGTGCCTTAGAAGCCTCACAAATGGAATTGGATTTTGGCTCGGTAATTTTTGATATCCGGCAGGTGAAAGCCGAATATTTGCAATTACAGGATCATTTAGAGCAAGCCATTTCTAGTCGTAAACCCTTCCCTGCCAGTCAGGTTCCCGCCGTGCAGACGACAAAGCTTGGACGTTGGATCATGGAACAAGGTCCAACTCTTTTTGCCGATTCGGAAGTGTTTCAGGGGTTACGTCCCATTCAACAGTTGGTGCATCAATCGGCTTTAGAAGTTGCTCAAATTTTGGATCGCTCTGGTGGAACGGAGGGTGCCACGGCAACAGATAAATTGCTAAAACATTTAGATCAACGTCGTCAGATGTTTTCTGCTATAAATCGGCTTTATTTAGGATTGGTTCACTCCAAGGAGAACGACAGACTCTTTTTCCCTTGGGATGATACCCTCCTTACCGGTGAAAAAGAGATCGACACGGATCATAAATATTTGGTCATGCTGGTCAATCAGATTCATCAAGCCTTAAAAGAAGAGATGGGCATCAAGGCGATTGGTGGGATTTTGCAAAAATTGGCCGCATACGCCGTGGAACATTTTGCCAGAGAGGAGGTCTATTGGTCTCGTCATCAAATTCCCAGTTTAGAGGAGCATAAGAAAATACATCAGGATCTCGTGGCAAATGTTGTTGCTTTATTAAATAGCTATGAGAAAGGGGAGTTTACGGTGGCTCTTGACTTGATTCTTTTGTCCAAGGATTGGTTATTGATTCATATCATGAAATCGGACAAAAAGATGGTGGATTGGATTCGTAACAAAAAAGATTAAGGTGAACAAAACCCTTGGAGGTGGAGAACCGGCCTCCAAGGGTTGGCTTTTTATTTTTTTGCCTACAGGGCATTATGTTTATGAGTTATTCAAAAATGACGTTCAGCACCGTCTGTCTCAACAGAGCCAAGCCACCGGCACAACAAATGATTAAAATAATCGGACGAATCATTTGATATTTATCTAAAATCGGTTTTACATGGGTCGAAAGAAGAAAGCCACACAGGACAGCGGGGATGATCCAAACACCTGTCACAATCTCCTCAGTGCCAAGCCGTCCTGCGAGCCAAAGAAATAGGATGGATGGTAATATGCCCAGTGATAAAAAAACCGCCATAGAGGCACGTAAACGGGGGCCTTCGATATGTTGGAAGACCAAGGCCATGGCGGGTCCACCGGTGGCTATGGTGGTGCCCATAATTCCAGAGGCCACACCAGCCATCACCAAATTCACTCGGTTGGGTGTAAAACGGGGGCCTAAAAGAGACATACCACAGGCCAATAAAATCATTCCTCCAAAGGTTGGCTCCAGCCACGCTTTGGGCAACTGAATTAAAATCCAGGCACCAACTGCGGATCCGACCACTCGGCCTAGAACGGCCCAACCCATATCTGGAAAGTGGACCGCTTTTCTCTCTCGAAACCATGTCAGTAACGTCAAGGGAAAAGCGGCCAACATGAGGGGAACAGGAACCAATTCTGGGTGTGATAACACCAAAAAAGGTACCGCTACCAACGAAAGCCCAATGCCAATACATCCTTGGACCAGGGCACCTAGGGTGATGATTATCCAGATGAAAGGCCAATTCAAAGAGGGCTCCAAAACGCAGATGTGTTATTCAATTGTCGCTCAGCAGTTGGTCTATGGTCGTTAAGAATATGGCCATTTGTTCTGGTGTTCCAATGGTAATGCGCAGTTTGTCTTGAAGAAATGGTTCATCGCCAAAATAGCGGATATAAACGTTTTGCCGTTTTAAATCGGCCATCCAGTTGTGTCCGTCACGGCGTCCAGGAGGGATGGTGGCTAAAACAAAGTTGGCTTGGCTTTCTTGTACCAAAAAGCCTCGTTGGCGAAGAGCCTGGGTGATCCGCTCTCGTTGTTGACAAATGGCCAACGTTAAAGGAACATAGGCTTCCAGATGGGTTAAAGCCGCCGTCGCCGCTGCTTGTGCCAAGGTATCCAAGTTATAAGAATCACGCACTTTATGTAATTGTTGGGCCAATTTTTGTGTCATAAATCCCAGGCCAATACGGGCACCCGCCAGACAGAGGGATTTGGAAAAACTGCGGGTGAGGATTAAATTGTCATGTTGAGCCAATAGAGAGAGACCATTGTCTCGACAAAAATCCACATAGGCCTCATCCAGAACGACAATGCCGGTTGTCTGTTCGCAAAGCCGCGCCACCTCCTCCAAGGGGATGGCATGACCGGTGGGGGCGTTGGGGCGGGCCACTAAAATGACTTTGGCACCTAGAGCCGCCAATGCTTCAACAGGAAGATGCCATCCAGAGAGCCAAGGAACCCCTTGGTAGCGACCCGCCTGAAGATAGGTTAAAGGTCTGTATAAGGTGTAGGTTGGCTCTGGAGTGGCCACCAGTTCTCCGTCATGGACAAAGGTACGCATAATCATGGTCAACAGATCATCCGAACCATTGCCAACCACCACTTGGTCGGCATTTAATTGATAGGCCATCGCCGCCGCTTCACGAACTGGACGGGATGTCTGGTCTGGGTAAAGGCGTAGATTCTCCCCCACGGCTAAAGAGATGGCCTGTAGAACCACGTTGGGGGGAGGGTAGGGATTTTCGTTGGTGTTTAATTTAATAGGTTGACTGGCCATTTTGGGTTGCTCTCCAGGGGTATATCCTGTCATTGCAACAATATTTGGGCGTACCCAGCGGTTGATACTCATGCGTTTATCCTAAAAAAGGTGATTTCCAGAAAGGTGAATTCCAAGTTATAAAGCATGGCTTTTTGTATGCAAGCTGTCCAGTATCTCTTTTGTGATTTTGATTTTTTTGTTGATGTATATTCAAAGTATTTGGTTTATATTTTGCTGTTCATCGCGAAGCAGGTTTGGAGGCAAAATAAGACCATTCTTGGGAGTGTGGTGGGGAGACGCGATGGTAAGGATGAATGAGCGCAAAACTCTTCCTTGGAGTAGAATGGTATGATATATAAAAATTATCGATTTTATAGGGGGATTGGCTGGTTTTTGTTGGCCATCCTGGCATCTTGTCAAACGGTTCCACAACCCGAAGCAAACCTTGAAGATTTTAAAATTCAATTGGATAAGGGCGAGGCCTATTTGGCTAAAGGAAATGCGGTGATGGCCTTGCCATCTTTAAATAATGCTTTAAAATATCAACCAAATAATGTGAAAATTCTTACGCTTTTGGGCATCGCCTATGATCAAACAGATCGTCATGCCCAGTCCTTGGCCGTGATGAAAAAAGCCCATGAACTTAAACCAGAAGATGGACAAATAAACAATAACTTAGGTGTCTCTTTAATGCGTATGGGGGAATTAGATACGGCTGAAATTCATTTTAAATCCGCGTTGACCGATTTGACCTATGCCACCCCTGAAGATGCTTGGTTAAATTTAGCCTTGCTTTATAAGCGTCGAGGAGACGGGACGAAAAAGATGGTCGAGGCTCTGGACAATGCCTTAAAATATAAACCTTCACATCTACCGGCCATAATGGAGTTGGCAGATGTTTATAATAAACAGCAACAGTATGAATTAGAAATAAAAATGCTGTTGGAGGCGCAAAATTTGGCACCAGATAATTTAACCATTATGAAAAAATTGGCCGATTCTTATATTCAATCTGAAAATTTTCAGCAGGCGCGGTCAATTTTAAAAAAAATAGTGGCTCAAAGCCCCCTTTCGGAAATTGGCAAATGGGCGGCAAGCCAACTGGCAACCTCTAAATAATTCTGGATGGCGTCTGGTTTGTTGCGCTATCTTTTTTGTGATGTCGTAGTCTCCTGAATATAAATAATCGCTCGGAAAGGACTGAAATTGTTTCGTAAAGCCATTAAAAAGGAGAGTTCTGAACGAGTCTCCACGGCTGCTGTGGAGGTCGGTGAGATTTTGCGCCGGGCCAGGGAAGAGAGAGGGTTCACCATTGAGGATATGGCGAATCAAACCCGAATCCGTATCTATTATTTGCAAGCTTTAGAAGATGGGGCTATTGATAAATTGCCAGGTTTGACCTTTGCCATCGGTTATCTCAAACTTTATGTCCAGTGCCTTGATTTACCAGAAAAAGAGTTGGTACAAAAATTTGGTGCCGGTTTAGATAAATTTCAAAATACGTTGGCAACAGAAATATTTCAGCCGCCTTCGACTGCAAAAAATCAACCAGGAAAAAAATTGGTGATCGGTGGAATACTTCTTCTGGGCGTGTTGATTGTATTTTATGATCGTTATAATTCTGATATACGGACGGTGCTGTTTACTCCGTCCGTTAGTGTAGAAAACGATTCTGAAAAGAGTGAGGTCAAGCCTCCTGTTTCCATTGTGAAAAAAACAACACCTGATCCAAAATCCGTGGATACGTTAGGAGAGGCGACTTCTATTAACGATTTTGCCAATCAGCCCTACTCTTTGGCCGATGCGGAAAAATCGAAGCGTTTTGTTCCAGAACAACACCCCTTTTCTGTCCCAGTGGAGCCTGTTGCTCATTCGGAAAAACCATCAAATAAAAAGGTGGAGACAAAACCGGTAGAGGCGGAGGTTAAATCGGTCATTGTCGCAGAGAAAAAGCCTGTTGTCGCGGAGGTCAAAACCGAGCCTCCCCTGGCAGAGAAATTAAATAAAAAGGTGGAGATAAAACCGATAGAGGCCGAGGTTAAACCCGTCATTGTCGCGGAGAAAAAGCCTGTTGTCGCGGAGGTCAAAACCGAGCCTCCCCTGGCAGAGAAATTAAATAAAAAGGTGGAGATAAAACCGGTAGAGGCCGAGGTTAAACCCGTTATTGTTGCGGAGAAAAAGCCTATTGTCACGGAGGTCAAAACCGAGCCTCCCCTGGTAGAGAAAAAAAAATCCTTTGATGTCGTGAAAGAATCCAAACAAGATGTTGTTCAAGAGCGTCTCCCAAAGCCCGCTGTTGAGGAGCCTGTTCTTTCCATCTCTTCTCTACCCGTGGTCCAGAAATCGGCAGGGACGGTTACCTTACCAAGGCCAAAATCCATTTCTGAGCGTTATCCAGAACCAGGAGGGTTCAAACCACCTCGTGCTGTTGGGCCAAAAACGGTTACTTTAGATGCATCGGAAAGAATTTGGGTCCAAATTTTTAACTCGCGTGGTGAGGTTCTCAAGGATATGGTGATGAATGCGGGGGATCATTTTGTTCTTCCAGAGGGTAAATCTTTTTTTGCCAATCTGAGTAGTGCCGGGGGCGTGCGTTTTTGGGTGGGTGAAAAACAGTTGCCAAAAATGGGTCAAACCGATGAACTCATGCAGAAAATAGATCTTTCACCGGAAGCCCTTTTGGCGTTGAGACCGCATTAACGTGACGACCGCCCAGAGTTGGATTCAACCGCGTCGTTATACGCGCCAGATATGCATTGGCTCGGTGCCTATTGGGGGGCAGGCTCCCATTGCGGTGCAATCCATGACCAATACCAAAACCGATGATCTTCAGGCGACGCATCGACAAATTGAGGCATTGGCCGCAGCTGGGGCGGATTTGGTGCGTATTTCAGTTCCAGATATGGCTGCCGCGCAGGCGGTGAAATATTTAAAAGCCCACACCACCGTACCTTTGATTGCCGATATTCATTTTGATCACCGTTTGGCTTTGAAGTCTATGGAACATGGCATAGATGGCCTTCGGATCAATCCCGGCAATATTGGTGAGCGGGTGCGGGTGGCAGAAGTGGTGCGTTTGGCGCGAGAACGTGGTGTTCCCATGCGCATTGGGGTCAATGCAGGCTCTTTGGAACGCCATCTTTTGGAAAAATATGGTGAACCTTCTCCCCAAGCGATGGTAGAATCGGCCATGAACCATATCCATATTTTGGAAGATCTTGATTTTCAACTTATTAAAGTCAGCTTGAAAGCCAGTTCGGTTGGTATGACGGTGATGGCGTATCGTCTATTGGCCCAACAAGTGGATTATCCATTGCATCTTGGGATTACCGAGGCGGGTGGGTTGCTGCCAGGGGCGGTTAAATCGGCGGTTGGTTTGGGCGTGTTGCTCTCGGAGGGGATTGGGGATACGTTACGGGTCTCTCTCTCGGCCGATCCAGTGGAAGAGGTGCGGGTGGGGTTTGGAATTCTTAAAGCCTTGACGTTGCGTTCGCGTGGGGTTGAAATCATCTCTTGTCCCACCTGCTCCAGGCAGGAAATGCCAGTCATCCAGGTTGTGGAGCAACTGGAAAAACGGTTGGCCCATATCCGCGAGTCGGTGACACTTTCGGTGATTGGCTGTGTGGTCAATGGGCCGGGAGAGGCCCGGGAGAGCCACGTTGGGGTTGTGGGGGGCAAGGGGGCGAATCTGATTTATCTGCGGGGTCTCCCTGTGGGAAAAGAGAGTGATGCGGATTTGGTGGAACGTTTGGTTTGTGAGGTGGAAAAGGTGGTCTTTTCTTTAAAAAATAAAACCAGTTAAATCCACTGGGAACCGTGGTCGTCTGTTTTTTGATTTTATTATTTAAAAAAAGGGGTCTGGGGGATTGCCCCCAGGGTTTTGATTTTGCTTTTGACCTCGGTTTTGCTTTCTTCAAAAAGCAGGGGGATTGGGGGATGCAATCCCTCAAGGTTTTGACTTTGCTTTTTGTTCAGGCACTCGTTAATCGTCCACACTTAAATGTGGTGGTACCGGATATTTGGCCACGGGGTATTTGATTTATGGTGCGTTACTTAAGGAATGGATACACATGAATGACCCAACCCGCTCTTCGGAATGGTTTGCTCCCATTCGGGGAGTCAAAGACATTTTGCCCAACGAAACGATTCTGCGTCACTATTTAGAGGAGATGGGACGGTTGGTTTTTGGCCTCTATGGATATCAAGAGGTGCGCACGCCTCTTTTTGAGCGTACCGATCTTTTTACCCGTGCGGTTGGAGAGACCACCGATATCGTGGAGAAGGAGATGTATACCTTTCCAGATCGCAATGGGGAGTCCATGACCTTGCGACCGGAAGGCACGGCTTCGGTGGTGCGGGTGTTTATTCATAATGCCCTGCATAGACAACTCCCCTGGCGGGTTTTTTATAGTGGTCCTATGTTTCGGTATGAGCGCCCGCAAAAGGGGCGTTATCGTCAGTTTCATCAAATTGGTTGTGAACTGTTCGGTCCTGTTGGTCCGTTGGCCGATGCCGAAATGATGGCCATGGCGTGGCGTTATCTGGAGCGTATTGGTCTTGCCAATACCTTGACGTTAGAGATTAATTCTTTGGGATGTCCAGAGTGTCGGCCTGCATATTCCAGTCAGCTCATCGCATTTTTAAGCGAACAGCAAGAAAGTTTATGCCCTAATTGTCGGCAACGACTTCAGCGCAATCCATTGCGGGTTTTGGATTGTAAACATCCTCAATGTCAAGAGATTGCCAAAATTTCGCCGCAGATGATGCACCATTTATGTGTTGCGTGCGCTGACCATTTTAAGGGGTTATTGGTCCATTTAGAGCAGTTGGGGCTGCCCCATCGGTTAAATCCTCTTATGGTGCGTGGTTTGGATTATTATTCACGCACCGCCTTTGAGATTACGACGGATGCCCTTGGGACGCAAAATGGGGTGGTGGCGGGAGGTCGTTATGATGGATTGGTGGCGCAGATGGGCGGCGTATCCACGCCAGCCATAGGTTTTGCCATGGGGGTGGAACGCTTGGTTTTGCTCCTTGAACAACAAAAAAATTCCCCTTCTGCCCCCCAGATTCCGGTTTATCTTGTTGCGGTCGGGGGGAGCGAGGCGGCGTCTTTTGCTCTTCGAGTGGCCGAGTCTTTGCGTCAAGAAGATGTGGTGACCGATATGAATCTTCTCGGTGGATCCATGAAAAGTCAAATGAAAAAAGCGGGCCATTCCCAGGCGCGTTTTACTGTTATTATCGGTGACGATGAGACTCGAACCGAAACCATTTGCCTCAAAGAGATGGCAACGGGGTATCAACTCACGATGCCCTGGCGGGAGTTACCCGCCTATCTTGTCGCACGCACGCCCTCTTTACATCATAAAAGGAGCTGATACATGGCCCAAGTAGAAGATATTTTTGCCCAAGTAGATGAACAATTAGAAGCCGATCGCGTTCAAAAATATTGGGAAAAAAATCAAAAATGGATTGTTTTGACGTTTGTGCTGTTTTTTATAGCCCTGTTTGCCTATGTGGGCTGGCAGGAGTATCGACAGAGGCAGGATAGAGCGGCTTCGGATATTTTTTTATCTTCTTTGGAGTCGTTTAACGCGGATAAACCGGATCTGGCCAAAGAAAAATTGTCCAAATTGATGGAAAATTTTTCAGATCATGGCTATGCCACTTTAGGAGAACTTTTGCAGGCGCGTCTGTTGGCTCAAGGGGGAGATGTGGAGGGGGCCATCGGTCACTTGGAGTCTTTGGCGACCCGTTCGGATCTTTCTGGGTTATTGCGTGATTTGGCTCTTTTGAATGCCGCCTATTTGACGGCCAAGGATCGTGCTCGCGCGGTCTCTTTTTTGGCGCGTATAGATCCCAACTCTCCATATCAGCCCCATGCTTTAGAGCTGCAAGGTTTGTTGGCAAGTCAAGCTGGAGAGATGAAGGTTGCATTGGATACGTATCGGAAAGCCATTGGTCTTAATCCTGCGGCTTCATTGCGAAAACGGTTGGAACTGCGCATTGAAAAAATGGGTGAGGGAGGGGGGGTATGAGGCGTTTTTGGTTGATTTTTGCGGTATTGATTTTTTCTGGCTGCTCTTCGGGGCCAAATTGGTTGGGGGGGGAGGCAAAAAAGGCACCCTCGGCCACTGAACCTGAGGCCATTGAAGAGTTCAACGCCCCGCAACCTGGTAAATCTACGGCACTTGTTACTCTTTGGAAAAGTTCTCTGGCCTCTGCTCCTGGCAAGTATGATCAACACCCTGGGCGTTTTGTTGTGGATCGTGAGGAGATTTTTGTCGGTACATTTCAGGGTCATGTTGTGTGCGTTTCTGCCCAGGATGGGAGAGAAAAATGGAATGTTGCGATTGCTGAAACGGTCATGGGTGGGGTTGCTGTGGATGGACAACGGGTTTTTGCTGGCACAATAAATGGCGAGATGGTGGCTTTGGATCGCCAATCCGGTCAAGAACTCTGGCGCACACAGGTCTCGACAACCGTGGCTTCGGCTCCCACTGTGGCTGGCACTCGGGTTTTGTTTATGACGTTGGACAATCGGACCTATGCCTTGGATGTGCAGAGTGGTAAACGGATTTGGATGCATGCCCGTCCTCCTCAAGATTTGGTCATGCATGGTGCGGCCCCACCAGAAGTGGTAAACAATGGCGTTTTTGTTGGGTACTCTTCTGGGGAGGTGTTTGCTCTCTCTTTGGAGAATGGGACACCCCTTTGGTCGCAAAATTTAACGGTTGCGCGGGGTCGGGGGGAGTTGGATTTAATCCAAGATGTGGATGCCGGGGTTGTGATTCCCACCGATTCCAAAATGAAGGCGCGGGCTTTTACGGTTAATCATCAAGGCAATGTGGTGGCGTTGCATCTTTCCACTGGCAATTATGTTTGGAAACGGATTCTTTCAGCGGTTCGTCCTCCTTTATTTTATCAAGAAAAACTTTATGTGGCGGACATGGATGGGGCGTTGCAAGCCCTTAACGGCGAGGATGGATTGCCTTTATGGACGGTGCGCCTGAGCAGTGGTTTATTAACGGCCCCGGTGCAGTTTCGTGAGCGTATTTTTATAGCCGATAATCAGGAACATTTGTTTTCTTTAGATCCATTAACGGGAAATCTTTTGGGCCGCGATGACCTTGGCGATCCGATTTTAGCCGATCCTTTGGTCCGTGATGGGAGCCTGTATCTTTGGACCAACGATGGCAACCTGATTAAATTCCAATGAGAAGAATGCCTTCCAATTCAAAATCCAATTCATTTCATGACGGTGCGGCCCCCCCTTTATTGATTGCCCTTGTTGGGCGTCCAAATGTGGGAAAATCGACGCTGTTTAACTGTTTGACCAAGGGACGGGACGCATTGGTGGACGATATGCCTGGGGTCACGCGTGATCGACTTTATGGGCGTGTTGTCTGGCAGGGTCGACCGTGTCGGGTGGTGGATACGGGTGGGTTTGTTTTTTCTGCCGAGGAGAGCATGGATGATCTGATTCGCCAGCAGGTGTTGGTGGCGGTTGAAGAGGCCGATTTGGTGGTTTTTGTGGTTGATGGCAAGAGTGGACCTTTGTCTGATGATTTTCAAATGGCCCATTTGTTACGTCGCAGTGGTAAGCCGGTGGTGGTTGCGGTAAACAAAACTGAAGGTCGATTGGGAGACTCTTCGATTTTAGAGTTTCATGAATTGGGAATGCCTAAGTTAATGGGGATTGCTTCTGCCCATGGGCAGGGGATTTCCAATTTACTGGAATATATATATTCTTGTTTTCCGGTGCTTGAATCAGAGCCAGGGGTGGTGGTTTCTGGATTGGAAGCGGTTTTGTCGGTGGCGATTATAGGCCGACCCAATGTGGGAAAGAGCACTCTGGTCAATCAATTGTTGGGGGAAGAGCGCGTGGTGGCCACCGATCTTCCTGGGACCACCAGGGGGTGTGTGGATATTCCTCTTGTCACGCCTGCTGGGGATCATTTTTTATTGGTAGATACCGCAGGCATTCGTGCTAAGAGTAAGATGAGCCATCGGGTGGAGAAATTTTCGGTTATTTTGGCTCTTAAAGCCATTGATCGGGCTCAGGTAGCGGTTTTAATATTGGATGCCACTCTTGGAGTAGCCGAACAAGATTTGCGGGTAGCGAATCATGCTTTGGAGGCGGGTTGTGGGTTGGTGATTGCGATCAATAAATGGGATATGATGCCGCAGGGGAAGCAAGCTCAAAAGGAGTTTACCCATCACGTATTGGAATCTTTTCCGAGGTTTCAACATGCCCCTTTGGTTTTTTTATCGGCGCGCAATGGTCGTGGGGTAGGAGCGCTTTTACCTGCGGTTAAAAAAGTTTGGGACTCCTGTCAACAGCGTATTTCGACCAATCAATTAAACCGTTGGTTAAAGGAGGCTCAAGAGCAATGCGCGCCTCCCAGAGATGGCGGGCGCACGGTCAAGTTACGTTATGTCACTCAAGTTGGTGCCACCCCACCTACGCTTTTATTTTTTACCAACGGTTCCACCAACGTAGCGGTTTCCTATCGCCGTTATCTGGAAAATCGTCTTCGGGATTCTTTTGGATTTGCGGGGACGCCGCTGCATTTTATTTTTCGAGAAGGGGAAAATCCTTATCGGCCAGATTGAGGTTTGTTTCATTATATAGCGAACCTCAAAGGTATGAAATATTGAAAGATGGCGTAAAAAACTTTTGTTTGCCAATTTGTTGGAGGATGTTTTTGCAGCGTAACAGAATGAGAACCTGATGCCTTTCATGTATCGGAAAAATAAAAATCGACCTTTGGGGGCCCAGAACCGCCCCCCAGACCCCCTCTTTTTTTTAATTTTTAAAAAAAAGAGGGGGTCTGGGGGATTCATCCCCCAGGGTTTGGCCTTTGATTTTTTTTTGGCCCGAAGGGCATCATGTTCTTTTTTGTATGCTCGCAAAATAAGGCTGATCCAGTTACTCCTTCCAGACCATTGAAAGAAGAACTCCGAAAAACTGGAACACTTACAACAAAATCTGCTCTACCTCTGCATGATTTTTTTTTGTTACTAAAAAATTTAGCAACGAGAACTAAAGGTTGGTTTTCCATTCTTCTTGAAATTAAAAAACCGATTTTCATTACCCGTCTGTCAAATGCAACCCTTTGACAAAAAGAGGTCTTTCAACTCCTGGAAATCCCCATCTAAAAAATCCTACCCAGTTAAATAGAAAAATTTTTCTGAACAATATATCAGAAACAGTATGTTATGTAAAAATTACGAAGAAAGCTTCGTCACAATGGGAAAGAGCGTGGGTGAATTTTGAAGGATTTTTGGGTGGTTGGTAAAGGGTTTGTATTTATACAAGATATTTATAAAACATATATTTATGAATTTATGAGTTTTTTGGTTTTTTTAGATTTTGAATAAAAAAAAATCTTAAAAATTAAAAAATTTGCTTGATTTTGCGGGGGGGGTGGGTAATCATAATAATTAATAGAATTCAGATTACCGCAAAGTAGAAAATATAAAAAAATTCAAATTATTCGCGAACAATAAGGTAAAGAAAATGAATATAAAGTCCATACTTTCAAAGTCAACCTTGTCCCTGTCTATGTTTTTCGGTCTATACGCAAACGTCGGCTATGTATCTGACGCACAGGCGGCACCCCCATCTGCCCCGACATCTGTTTCTGCATCTGATGCGACATCTAAAACAAAAATCAGTATTACTTGGAAAGCGGTATCTGGTGCCACCAAATACAAAATCTATCGTGGTACCTCTTCCAGTTCTTCCTC
>JAMOAW010000092.1:0-8504 GCA_039908535.1 Magnetococcus sp. DMHC-6
AAATTTTTGACCCGATAGAATTCTTCCAGATTGATATAAATCCTGATAAAATAACATAGTATACAGCGGATTGCGAATGGCCATAATGCCATCTGCAGTCGATTGCGGCTCCAAAATCAAATAAATGAAAAGCCAGCGTTCCATGCCTTGCCAACGAATTTTCCATACCAGATCGTCAAACCGCTTACGGACATCATCTGTCACGTAGACAGGATTCACTTTTTCTAACGTGGAAAAATCCAGTCCGGCAACCCAATCCTCTTGGATAAAGCCAGCCAATAAGTCTTGGATCATCCGAGCGTGAGAGAAAAGCTTGTTGTAACCGACGTCGTGAGCATTCATGGGTTATCAAGTATCCAGGCGGCAAGAGTATTCCAAGTCAACATTGGCTCATAAGATGAATGAGCGAAGATACCGATTTTTTCATTACCGGTCAACCAAGCCTTGTCTGTCTATACGGTTGATTCGTATGGCGATCAGCATGATTAACCCTCTAGAGCAATACTTTCATGACATCTTTTTTCAATATCACAGTTTTTTGTTTTCTCGATATATTCCGCAGCCGATTTGCACTCCAAATGGAAATTCTGGCCTTGCGTCATCAAATCGCAGTTCTTCAAAGAACCAAGCCGAAGCGGTTGAACATTCATTTATTGGATCGCCTACTTTGGGTCTGGCTATCCCACATTTGGAAAGGATGGCGTGCATCCCTGGTTATCGTCAAGCCAGAAACGGTGATACATTGGCACCGGGAAGGTTTTCGGCTGTTTTGGAAGTGGAAATCCAGAAAAAAGCGTCCAGGTCGTCCGTTGGTCACAAAAGAAATCAGAGATTTGATCCGCAAAATGAGCCTTGAGAATTCCCTTTGGGGAGCCCCTCGAATCCATGGCGAACTACTGAAGCTCGGTTACAACTTGGCTGAATCATCGGTCGCCAAATACATGGTTAAGCCAGTCAAACCCCCTTCTCAAACCTGGAAAACATTCTTGGAAAACCACGCCAATTGTCTGATCGCTATAGACTTCTTTACCGTGCCAACGGTATTTTTCAAGGTATTCCATGTCTTGGTGTTATTAGATCACGAACGCCGTCGCATCATCCACTTCAACGTCACTACCAACCCGACCTCTGCATGGGTTGCTCAACAAATTAAGGATGCTTTCCCATGGGACACGGCACCACGATATCTGATTCACGATAGAGATCCCGCTTTTATGTCATGCAAGACAACTTTCAAAGCAATGGGAATCAAGGAAATAATCACTGCGCCAAAATCGCCTTGGCAGAATCCATATTGCGAACGGGTGATCGGGTCCATTCGCAGGGAATGTCTGGATCACGCATCGTGTTAAACGAAGAACACCTGCGGCACACGTTGGCTGCCTATGCGGTCTATTACCACAAAGCACGTACCCATCTTGGGTTGGCCAAAGACTGTCCTGAGAAAAGGGAGATTCAGCCAAAAGAGACAGGGAAGGTTATTGCCTTTCCACATCTGGGCGGTCTACACCATCAGTATCTGCGGAAAGCCGCCTGATTTGATGCCTGTTTCAGTTTGTCAAAGAGCACATCCATCGGGTGCTGTTCAAATATCCCTTGCCTGCTTCCAAAAAATTTGGGCTATTTGAATCAGTGGAACCTCAATATTATTTTTGATTCTCTCGAAAATCTGCCTCGGTGTCCAGAAAAATCGAATTCTCCATCTCCAAAATGCTGGATTTTGTGCCAAATTTGGGGCGGATGGAGTTTTCAGTATGGACAATTGAAAATATTGGAGTTTTTTAAATAAAAAAGGCCACTTTGGGAGTGGCCTTTTGTGCAGAGAAACAACTTAATTTGTTTAATGGTGGGCCCACCAGGATTCGAACCTGGGACCGACCGGTTATGAGCCGGCGGCTCTGACCGCTGAGCTATGGGCCCTGATTTTTTTAAGACTCCAGAAAGCTTCTTAGTTTACGCGATCTCGTCGGATGACGCAACTTGCGTAATGCTTTCGCTTCAATTTGACGTATGCGTTCGCGTGTGACGTGAAATTGTTTGCCAACCTCCTCAAGCGTGTGATCGGTGGAAAGACCAATCCCAAATCGCATACGCAAGACGTTCTCCTCGCGATCGGTCAGGGTTTTAAGAACACGACCCGTGGTATCACGCAGATTGGCCATAATAGCTAAATCAGAAGGAGATAACATCGATTTATCTTCAATAAAATCACCTAAATGAGAATCCTCTTCATCCCCAACGGGAGTTTCTAAGGAGATCGGTTCCTTGGCTATCTTGAGAACCTTACGTACCTTCTCTAGGCTCATCTCCATCTTTTCAGCAATCTCTTCGGGCGTTGGTTCACGACCCATATCTTGAACCATTTGCCGACTGGTGCGAACCAGTTTATTAATGGTCTCAATCATATGTACAGGAATTCGAATGGTGCGCGCTTGATCGGCAATCGAACGGGTAATGGCTTGACGTATCCACCAAGTGGCATACGTGGAAAATTTATAGCCTCGTCGCCACTCAAATTTATCCACCGCTTTCATCAAACCAATATTCCCCTCCTGAATTAAATCTAAAAATTGCAACCCACGATTGGTATATTTTTTGGCAATCGAAATCACTAAACGTAAATTGGCCTCAACCATCTCTTTTTTGGCCAAACCCGCTTTACGCTCGCCAGTGATAATTTTTTTGTGGGTATTTTTAAGATCTAAAACCGATTGACCCGCTTCCTCTTCAACATCCCGGATCTGGCTTTGCAACTGCTCCACCTGATCCGCAAAATCACGATGAAAACGCTTCCAGGCCACAGAGCCCCGCTTGGCAATCTCCGGTAACCAGTTTTCCAATCCTTCACGTCCCAAAAATTCTTTCATAAAAGATTTTTTGGGAACCTGAGATTTCTCCGACAAAAGAAGAATGTTTCTTTCAATAATACGAATACTTTCAACATACGCCTTCAGCGTGTTCACTAAACGATCAATCTGCTTTTGCGAAAAATTTATACTGGCCACCATTTCAACAATAGAGTTTTTGCGCTCCTGATAACTTTTTTGCGCCGCTTCCAATTTTTCTAAATTTAAGGTGAGTTTCGCCTCTTCTATCTCCCCCAAAAGCATCGTCAAGGTAATATTTTCATCAGCAATCGCATCAAAAATAGCCTGGGTTTGCTGGGCCAACTCCAACATACGATGGCTTTCCTCCGTCTGAAGAGGATCAGGTTCATCTAAAGGATCCTCTATTTCACGCTTTTTGGGCAATGATAACAAAGGAACATGCTCATCAAGATCATCTTTAAGATCTACAGGAAGCGTTTTGTCTTCCAGGGGATCAGAGTCATCAACATCATCAATTTCATCTAGATCGTCGATGCCATCCATTTCATCAATCTCATCTTCAGATGTGGAAAGCGTCGGAATATCTAAAATATCTCGCAAAGAAACCTGATTATTGCGTAATTTGTCCGCTAATAAAATGATCTCTTGAAATGTCGTCGGGGCATCACAGATGGCCGTGATCACTTCGTTACGACCCTCTTCAATCCGTTTAGCAATATGAATCTCGCCATCTCGGGTTAATAAATCTACCGACCCCATCTCCCGTAAATACATGCGCACAGGATCATCGGTCTTACCAAGATCAATATCCTCAATGGTCATGTCCGATGATTTTTCATCCTGACATGATAAATCGAGTTCATCCTCGTCATCTAATGAATCATCTAAATGAATCTTACTTAAACTGCCCCCTTTTCGGTCATCGACCGTCAGCGGTTCATCGACAAGATTGATTCCTAGATCATCCAGATAGGAGACAACATCTTCAATCTGATCCGCCGAAGTGATGGTGCTAGGCAGAACGTCATTGACTTGTTCGAAAGTGAGGAACCCCCGTTCCTTGCCTTGCTCAATGAGGTCCTTCATGGGGCCCAAATTTCTTTCGTCGCTCATAGTCACATTCCGTAAAACTGATAGATCAAAAGGTTATTGGCTAATACCGATCAAGGTGTTTCGTTTTCTGTTTTTAATCCAACACTCATCCCGTTTGTGTTTTGTCAAATGGATTAAATTTTCATCACTATCACCAATATTGTGTTTTAAATTAAATAAAAGACGTTTAATCTCGTTTTCTATTTGACGTAATTGACAGCTATCAAGGCTGCCCTCTAATTCTATCGCGGCCAACTCTACAGGCCACTCCTCAGAGTGTAAAATCTGTGTCACAATATCTACTAACGAAGCATCCGATAAATGCTCTAAAGGCCAAGAATCAATAGGCCCTTTTAATCTATGGCTTAAATCTAACAGTTCGGTTAATAAATGAGAAAGTTGAGCGTTTTCGAGTTGTATACTCCCAAGACGCTCCTCATGCTCCTGCAAAAGCCCTGGATTTCTGAGTATAGAAGCCAATAATATCTGCTCAAAGTCTCGCCCCTCAGATCTCGAACTTAAACCCGTTCTATGTGTCGCCACACAGGGGACAGGGTCACGCTTTTTATGAGGATGCTTTTGACTCTTTGGTTCCCAAGCCTGTACACTTTTCTGGATAACCGGTTGCACCTTAATATGCAGACGTTGCGCGATATCCTCGGTTAATAATTGGCGCAATAAAGGATCGAATACCCTATTTAACAATGGGGTCGCCCGATGCATCACCGCAGCCTGACCTTCCGGTTCGTCGACATTTAACGCGCGTGTTAAACCCTGAAACAGAAAAGTCGACAACGAAACCGCCTGTTTCATTCGAGAACGAAAACCTAGCCCCCCTTCGCGTCGCACGACATCGTCTGGATCTTCCCCTTGGGGCAAAAATAAAAATTCGGCATGTTGATCGGCCAATAAACCGTCCATCACCAATTCAAGTGCCCGCCAAGCGGCTTGGCGTCCAGCGTTATCTCCATCAAAACAAAATAATATATGTTTCGTCCGTCGCCAAAGAATCCTTAAATGGGCCGATGTCAACGCCGTTCCCAACGTAGCCACAACATTGTGGATGCCATGGTTAGACAATGCTATCAAGTCCATATATCCTTCAACCACTACAACCTGACCTTGACTCTGTATGGCTGTCTGCGCTAAATCCATGCCATAAAGGAGTTCTCCTTTATGATAAATTGGGGTTTCCGGCGAATTGAGATATTTGGGCTCTCCTCCCCCAATCGCCCGCCCTCCAAAACCCACACATTGACCGCGAATGTCATGGATCGGAAAAATAATTCGTTCCCGAAAACGGTCATACCCCTTCAGTCTATCGGGTTTTGTAATGATCAACCCTGCCTTATCCAACTGCTTGTATGCCGCATCTACTCCACCAAAACGGTCCAGTAAATGGCTCCAACCCGATGGCGCAAATCCCAATTTAAATCGATGGATTGTCTCCATACTTAGACCACGATCTTTTAAATAAATCCGAGCTTGCTGATGTTGTGGGGCCATCAGCTGCATACTAAAATAATCGCGTACAGATTCCATTAAATCCAATAATTGGCGGCGTTCCTCTTGTTTGGCCTTATATTCTTTGTCTGGTGAAGCCGTGCTCGGTAAAGGAAGACCTACTAGGGCTGCGAGTTCTTGAATCGCTTCAGGAAAATCCAGACCTTTGGTTTTCATCACAAAATGGATGGCATCCCCTCCCGCTCCACATCCAAAACATTTATAAAATCCTTTCTCTGGATGAACAAAAAATGAGGGGGTTTTTTCATTATGAAAAGGACATAGACCCTCCCAATTGACGCCTTTTTTTTTCAATGTGACTTGGCGACCAATGACCTCAATGAGATCAACTCGAGTGCGAATCTCATCAATAAAGGTGTCAGAGTATGAAACCATAGACGACTACTCGACCACGTTGGGACTCCGACTAAGGGATAGTTGTTAAAAAGAAGTTTATTTTCCATAACCCTATTGGAACAATTTACAATGGGGCATGAGTACTCATTAAATAATTTGGAATATAAAAATCATAACCCTTCATAATATCAATATTTTTTTGTTTGTCAAGATTTGTTTTGACAAAACATGATAAATTTAAAAAAAACTCGATCTAAATAAAAAAGAGTGGAAAACATCCCCTGCTATTTTTCTATTATTTTGCCAACATCGGGCCTAAAGCTCGTCCACCTAAAAGATGCACATGTAGATGATAAATCTCTTGTCCTCCATGGTCGCGGCAGTTAATCAGAGTACGATATCCAGACTGGGACAACCCAAGTTCACGAGCAATATGGGCGGTTCGTTCCAACAGATGACCCATGATCGGTCGATCTTCAATCGTGAGATCATCCAAAGTGGCAATATGAGAACGCGGAATAATTAATATATGGATAGGGGCTTGGGGATGTAAATCTTTGAAGGCGTAAACGTGATCGTCTGCATAAACTTCCGTAGATGGAATAATTCCTGCTGCAATTTTACAAAATAAGCAATTTTCAGACATGTTTGGTTCCTCTTATTTGTCAAAATATTAATATAAAAGAGTACAAATCAGGATCGAACCCAGAATACCAGCTAAATCAGCGGTTAAGGCTGCCGCAAGGGTATGGCGCATTCGACGTACTTGGATTGCCCCAAAGTAGACTGCCAGCACATAAAAGGTGGTTTCGGTAGAACCTTGCAAAGTGGAGACAAGAAGGCCAGTATAAGAGTCGGGACCAATGGCCGGGTCGTTGATCAACGAGGCCAGAATGCCATAGGCTCCTGAACCCGAAAGGGGGCGCAAAAGAGCCATGGGGAGAGCTTCGGCGGGCAGACCAATGGCACTGGTAAAAGGACCAAGAAGAGCGACCATAAAATCCATGGCACCACTAGCGCGAAACATCCCCACCGCAACCAAAATCGCCACCAAGTAGGGAATAATACGAATAGCGACCTGAAACCCCTCTTGTGCTCCGCTGACAAACACTTCATAGACTCGCACTCGACGCAACGCCCCAAAACCCAACAAGGCCATCATAAGACCTGGAATCACCCAAGGTGAAATGTGTCGTCCATATAAAATGGTAATAGGAATAAAGCTCACCACAACTGTGAGCGAAAAAATAGAGATCCACAAGGGATAGGCCTCTTGTGGATCGGGGATTTCCATCTGTAATTGCCCAGCGCCCTCTTGGGCGATAGGGGATAGGTGGGGTGTCTCTTCCAAGTCAGGAACAGGCGTTGAAAAAAAACGTTGATAAAGCTTGACCGCCAAAATCGCCGTCATGGTTGAGCAAAAGGTGGCAAAAAGCGTTGTCGGCAAAATAGCGGCTGGATTGGTCGAACCGGCTGCAGCGCGTAAGGCAATCACACCGGTTGGGAGCAAGGTGACACTGGAGGTATTGATGGCCAAAAAAAGGGCCATGGCGTTGGTTGCCGTCCCCTTAACAGGATTTAGGCGATCCAACTCCTGCATGGCACGGATGCCAAAAGGGGTGGCGGCATTTCCCAAGCCCATGGCGTTGGCCGCCATATTCATAATCATGGCCCCCATGGCCGGATGGTCAGCGGGAACATCAGGAAAAAGGCGAATCATCAGGGGGCGAATCAAACGCGCCAAAATAGTCAACAACCCTCCTGCCTCGGCCACTTTCATTAACCCTAAAAAAAGGGTCATCATTCCTACTAATCCAAGAGCTAACGTCACCGATCCATTGGCTCCCTCCACCATGCCATTGGTCAAAACCTCCATCGGGGAGATCTCCCCTGCAGCACTAGGCTGCCAAAAAATTTGATGCTCAGCGGTCACTAAAAAAGAGATCAGAACTAAAGCAAAAAAAATACCGTTCATATTTATAGAATTCCAAATGGGCTAAACGTGAAAAATAGAGTTCCAAAAAAAAGTGGGGGGATTGGGGAGAGGTTCTGGGCCCTCCAACGATTTGATTTTTTTCGATACATAAAAATCAAAACCCTGGAGATGAATCCCCCAGCCCCCTCTTTTTTTAAATAAAAAAAAAGAGAAGGGTAAGATATAATTCACTGGTTGCCAAGTAGCTGTCAAGTTAAACCATTGCATCCATCAGAAATAATTTTATGTAGGTGATTTATTCACTAAATTTTTTTGCCAGTCGCAAGCTTTTTGAGTATCTTTATGAGTATCGCCTTGACAAAGAGAGTGATTTGAGTTTATTTTAATCATCATATAGCGATTGGGCGGCTAGCTCAGCGGGAGAGCACTGCCTTCACACGGCAGGGGTCACAAGTTCAATCCTTGTGCCGCCCACCATAAAAAATAAACACTTACGGCCACTTTCCAGGTGGCCGTTTTTGTTCCAGTAATCACATAGTAATCACCAGGGAAAAATCACCCTTCACTGATTCCAAAAAAAAACCCCTAAACTTTAACGAACTAAAGTTCAAAACTTGCAAAAGGCTTGAATTTCATCCTACTTTTACTTCATCATGATGTTCTTCTTTACCCCCCTGGGAGACCACCATGAAAGCGTTTCTGAAACAATTCGAGTCCAATATCGACTTCCACTATTCTTGCTTTGATCGAGTTGTGATTCGTGGATACATTCTCAAGCTTTTCACAAC
>JAMOAW010000093.1:0-8380 GCA_039908535.1 Magnetococcus sp. DMHC-6
GATTGAGGCTGGATATCAAGCCATCCATCAGGGATTTAATCAATTGGCTCAAGCACTTGCCCTGGTTTAGCCCGAACTAAAAAACGCGATTTTTTTTCACGTTTTTATTCAGGAAGAGCGTACCCCGCTTTGATTATTTTTGCGGTTTTATTCCTCGAATTTCTTTTTCAACTGTGGCTTCGCTTAAATTAGTTCCGTATTTTTCATTGTGTTCTTTTGCTATTTGAGCGGCGATGGATTTAATCGTTCTGCCTGGGTTGTTGTTTAAAAGTTCCTGCGCTTGCTCGCGCCATTCCTCGTTTCTTTTAATTGTGACTAATTTATTTTGGCGGGGAAGTGTGGGAGTGGGTGGAGTCGGCAAAATTGAAGATTCTTGGATTTGCTTTGGGAAAAGGAATAGAGGATGATGGTTTAATTTTTCAGCCCAAACAATTAAATCATTTCTGGAAACGGTGGATTTGAGCCAGTTGGTGTTCTTGCGGGTTTCTCTCGTCACAAGGTTTGCCAACCTAGTTTCAACAAATTTATTTACAGGCAAAACGCCCGCTTGAGCATCTCTAGATAATTGAGTAGCCCACGATTGAACAAAAGTTTTATTGTCGCTGTAGTTCTCGACGCAACCTTTCATAGGGTGCCCAACCAGGGGGTGAAAGGAGTCCCCTTTTCCCGCCGTCGCGGTAGGTTGGGTGTTCGGTGTGGTCAAAATTATTTCCTCATCAACTCTGGAAATTTGATCAAAAAATTGTTTACCATCATTTCTTAATTCATCCGCCATGGTTGGCATGAAATGTTGATCATCACAAGCTTGAAAACGCCTCAATTGGAACTATGATCGTCTTCAATGGTTTTTTTTCGGTATTCTGGATAGCGATGAAATCCCTTTCGATTTTTTTCAATACGACGGCTTCAAAATATTGCTCCCCGCAAAATTCGCACTCCAGGCAGGGAACATCCGTAACCACTAGAAACCGTCCACCGCTACGGTAGAGGTATTCAACTTTTTTATCAGCCATGTTTCGATGTCCGCAAAAAGGACATTTTCCAGTCATGTCAATCACCCCTTTCAAATGGTGTTTTGAATTTTGGCGGCGTAGGGATGTAGACCGTGACAATCACCATCCGGTTATTCAATTTTCCGCACACCACATGCAAAGGCTTTCCCCCATGCGTAAAACCAGCCAGGAGGCAACTTTCACCCCTGCCCGTATCTTCATATTGTTCAAGTATCCGTCCATTCAGAATGGCCTGCTCCACCTCTTCAAGGCTTAGGGTATCGTTGCGCCTTTCTTGATCCCCATGGCGAGAATAGAGATAGGTTTCATCACCTACGCATTTTTGAATCCACTCCAGAATCAACAAGGCAACTATCCTCCTTGATTTGCGCGAATCTTGATCACATCGGCCTTTGGTTTACCATTCAATGAAGCGGCAATTTGGCTTGAAATACGGTCAGCCGCCACCTTGAGAGGATCGGCACTCAAATGGGCATATCGTGCGGTGACGGATGGGGTTTTATGCCCAAGCAACGCCCCCACAACTGGAAGGCCCATGCCAGAAATAACCCCAACGGATGCAAAGCCGTGGCGGGTGTCGTGAATGCAAACGTCGCTCAATCCAGCCCGATCACGTATCTTGCGCCAAATTCGTGGAAGCCCTACTAGGGGTTGCCCTGCAATGGCACCAGGAAAACAAAAAGGGTTCCCCTCAATGCGTGGCAAGGCGGCCAGAATCTCCAACGCCGCCGCCCCCATGTGAACCACCTTGAATCCCGTCTTACTGTCTGGCAGTCGTAAGCACGTTTGCTCAAAATCGACATGCGACCATTGCAGTGTCAAAACCTCCCCCCGCCGCATTCCGGTCAGTAGCAATAATCGCAAGGCGGCAATTCCAACCGGATTCACCCCCTCTTGCTCCATCGCCTGCATGGCCTCCCCCAATCGGGTTAATTCCTCCCCAGACAAAAACCGTTCCCGCCGTTGCTCGGTATATTTTTTCACGCCATGCGCTGGGTTATCTGTCCGGTACTCCCGTTCAACTGCAAAAGCAAATATCGCCCCTAAAAGGCCCATGCAGCGCGTTGCCGTCCCTTGACCCCCTGTAAATCGCCCGCCCCTTTGGCCCCGTCTTGATGTCTATGGCGGTTTTTCCTTCGGCAACTGCAATCATAAATCTTTGGACATCGGCGCGGGTAATTTGATCCACACGTTTACGACCAAGAAGTGGTTTTATATGGCGTACAATCCGCCCCCGATCAATGGCCAAGGTGGAAGCCTTTTTGGTTGCCGTTCCCTCGGCCAGGTAAATATCGCAAAGTTCCTCCATGGTCGGCATGGCTTTGGTTTGCGCTTTCTGTTCGGCGGGGTCTTGCCCATCGGCCACATCGGACAACAGCTTAATCGCCTCCTGGCGCGCTTGATCAGGGGTCCAGGGGGAACCATGAACACCAATGGTCACCCGGCGAATTCGGCCAGAGGCACGAAATTGAATCAAATAAACCCGACGGCCAGTAGGGGTGATTTTTACTCCAAACCCCCTCAACTCGGTATCCCACAGGTACTCGTCCCGCTCCCCAACCTGAAGACTGTCTACTATTTTTTTGTTGATTTTCCCTGTTGCCATGACGGCCTCCTTAACCGCTGCTTTTGAATATCCAGTAATCACATAGTAATCAATTGGAATCAAATTAGCGGAAACAGCCGGAAACGTCAAGCAATTAATATACTGATTTATATAGCTTTATGCGATTCACGGAAACACCAAAAAACGCACTCCCTTGCTTTCACACGGCAGGGGTCACAAGTTCAATCCTTGTGCCGCCCACCATAAAAAATAAACACTTACGGCCACTTTCTAGGTGGCCGTTTTTGTTCATGTATCGGATCAAGACCTTGGGGGGCGGAGAACCTCCCCCCAATCCCCCCACCCTTTTCTTTTAATTCTTAAAAAAAAAGGGTGTCCATACTGAAAACTCCATCCGCCCAAAATTTGGCTTAATTCCCAGCATTTTTGGAGATGAAAAATTAGAATTTACTGGACACCGAGGCAAATTTTCGAGAGAATCAGGAACAATATTGAGGTTTCATTGATGCAAATAACCCAAATTTTTCCGAAACTGGCAAGGGATATTGGAACCGCACCCGATGGATGTGCTCTTTGACAAACTGAAACAGGCCTTGAATCAGGCGGCTTTCCGCAGATACGGATGGTGAAAACCGCCAAGTCCACGGCCAATTCAATCCGTATTTTCAGAGATGACACCAGAGATTATTTACCATAATTTCTCGGTACCCGAGTGAACCATAATTCGAACTTTCTATAAATCAGCCATACCGAGACTTTGCAGAAATTAAAATTTTATATTTATTTACAGTTATATACGTTTTTCATATATCTCACTCGCCAACCGAGACGTACATCAAAAATCTCCGTTTAGCCAGACTAGAAAAAATAGAGAATAGTTCGCGAATGGGTCGTCTTGGTCCACCACGTTATGAAAGGAATCGCCGTTTCTTTGGCGAAGAGGGAACGAGTGGAACTCCGTGGTTTTGGCAGTTTTGCTATCAAACATTGAACCGCCAGAGTGGCCAGGAATCCACGGACAGGCGCGGCTGTTGATTTGCCAGCAAGGCAGAGCGTCCATTTCAAGGTTGGGAAAGAGTTGCGGGGTCGGGTGGATAAGGAAATTGATTAGGATCATCCAAACGCTGTTTCCCGAAGGGCTTCCTCTGTACGAAAACAACAAGAAGGGGGGCTATCACCTCCATCCAGGATCTCTCTGGGGGATATAGTGCCTGCAATCGTTGACCAAAGGGATGGAAGGCCAGAAGACGGGGGAACCACCTTCAACAACAACCTCGTTATCATCAAGCTGGATGTGATAAACTTTCCAATCCTCTCTTCGTGAAGGATAAAAGGCATGCATACACACATACTAACCGAATTATTGGTAATCTTTTCTCTTTCAGTTGCTGTCGTTTATCTGTGCCACCGTCTGCGTATCGCTTCCATCATCGGCTTTCTCATTGTCGGCGCGTTATCCGGTCCATTTGGCCTCTCACTCGTTTCATCTATCAAGGAAGTTGAACTGTTGGCAGAAATCGGCGTGATGCTGCTGTTGTTTACAATCGGATTGGAACTCTCTTTGAAACGTTTGTTGGAAATGAAACGGGCGGTCTTTATCGGTGGAGGCGTGCAGGTGGCAGCCACTATTGGTGCCATTTTCACCATTGCTATGAGCACTGGATTATTATCTCTTTCGGAATCGATATTTATGGGATTTCTGGTTTCCCTGAGCAGTACCGCCATCGTGCTCAAGGTGATGCAGGAAAAAGGTGAAGTAGGTTCTGTTCACGGTACAACCGCCATGGGAATCCTGATCTTTCAGGATCTCATTATTGTCCCCATGCTGCTCATGATACCGCTATTAACAGGCAAAAGCGATCAACCATGGATGGAACTTGGTATCTTTGTTGCCAAATTCCTTGGAATCTCTCTTTTTTTGTTGTTTGGAGCAAGGAGGCTGATTCCATCGATGCTATACAGCATCGTTCGCCTTCGCGACCAGGAGCTTTTTTTCCTATCAGTCATTGTGACTGGTTTGGGCGTGGCTTGGCTAACTGCTGCCGCTGGTCTTTCCCTTGCATTGGGAGCTTTCATGGCCGGATTAATCCTCTCAGAATCAGAATATGGTCATCAGGCATTTGCCAGTGTATTACCTTTCCGGGATATGTTCACCAGTCTCTTTTTTGTTTCAGTGGGAATGTTGTTGGATGCGAGCTTTCTTATCGATCATATTGGAATTGTCACTGCAGTCACCTTGATCATTCTATTGCTCAAGGCAGTGGTGGCGGGAGGAGCATCCCTGGCCACAGGCATCGGTCTGGCCGCATCGGTAGCGACAGGAACAAGCTTAGCCCAGATTGGCGAGTTTTCTTTTGTTTTGGCCCGCAGCGGATTGAGTGAGGGGCTGTTGTCCAGCGATCTTTATCAGTATTTCCTATCCGTTTCTGTGACGACCATGGTCTTAACCCCACTGCTGGTGGTCCGCGCCAGAAAGTGGGGTCGAAAGGTGGCATCCTGGCGTTTGCTGCGTGGTCGTGCTACCGGGAATAAAACCGGTTACGCTTCATCGGAAGGGATTCAGAACCACCTGATCATAGTTGGTTTTGGAGAAAACGGTCGAGCAATGGCCCTTCTTGCCTTTCGTCGAGGCATACCTTTCCGTGTGCTGGAAACTAATCCTGAAACCGTACGGAGGGAAAGTTCATCAGAGTTCCCAATCCTCTTTGGCGATGCATCCCACAAGGTGATGCTCAGGCATGCCGGGATAATGTCCGCACGAGCCTTGGTGATCACTGTGCCCGATGCCGTCGCTGCCCGCAATGTGGTTGATACCGTTCGCAAGTTGCGTCTCGACCTACCTATCATCGTACGCGCATCTTTCGTAAGCGAGGTGGAACCTCTTATCACCCTTGGAGCTAATCATGTGATAGCCATGCAGATGGAAGCCTCAGTTGCCATCTGTGAAAAAGTTCTCACTGTTTTTCAGATCCAGGAAGATGAAAAAGATCGAGATCTATCTGATGTCCGCGCAAATCAAATCCTGTCCTGCCGCATTTTATGAACAGAACATGATGCCCTTCGGGCAAAAAATCAAAAGCAAAACCCTGGGGGATTGGGGGGCGGTTCTCCGCCCCCCAAGGTCTTGATTTTTATTTTTCCGATACATGTAACAAATTGCCCACGTTATCTTGGGCTGGTGATAGTCCATCCTACCGAAGTTTGCAGATCCCTAATACTGTGCGCTGCCGCGAATGTCGTAGTGGCGTTCACACTCAATCTGAAGGGGTGTCCCTGTCGAGCAGAAAATTGTTTTTCCTTAGGAAATAGCGGAGGCCACTTCGCCATATCCACGCCAAATCATCTCCCCTGCCACATAGGTGATGATGGCTAGGCCAACCCAGGCGATCCAGCGGTGATTGTGTATCATCTTGGCGATATAATTGGCAGCAAAGGCCATCATAACAATGGCAATCACCAAGCCAGCCACCAGGATGGACGGATGATCCTTGGCTGCCCCCGCTACTGCCAACACATTGTCCAGGGACATAGAGACATCAGCCATGGCCACCTGCCAAACGGCAGCAAGCACGGTTTTTTCCTTGCCGGAGGAGGCACCAGATCCAGCCTCTTCTGGTGTCACCTCATCTTTGCCGTGTGTCCGCAACTCTCTGTACATTTGCCACACGACAAACAGCAACAGCAGACCGCCAGCCAAGGTTAGCCCAATTATTGCCAGAAGCTGAGTGGTTATCAGGGCAAAGACGATTCGCAGAGCGATTGCAGCACCCGTACCCCAGAAAATGACCTTGCGTCTATATTCCATAGGAACTGATGCTGCAGCCATTCCAACAACTATGGCGTTGTCACCTGCCAGCACCAGATCAATAAAAATGACCTGAAAGAAGGCAATCAATTGATTTGTTAGTTCTTGTTCCATCGTAAACCTTTCCGAAAAATGAAAAAATGATACCCTGCAGACAAAAGATTAAAAGCAAAACCCTGGGGGATGAATCCCCCAGACCCCCTCTTTTTTTTAAGAATTAAAAAAAAAGGGTGGGGGGGATTGGGGGGCGGTTCTCCGCCCCCCAAGGTCTTGATTTTTATTTTCCGATACATAAAGTTTACGCCGTCCTATTCGGCGTTTGGATGGACTTTTGAGTCAATTAAACCTACAAATTCAGGAGTGTTCCCGTTATGCTCAGCCAGGAATTGCGTCAGACCATTCAGGCATTGCACCAACAAGGGATCTCACTGCGGGAAATTGGCCGTACACTGAAGATCTCTCGCAACACGGTTCGGAATCATTTGGATCATTCGCCATCAATGCATCACCATTCGCATCAATGGACCATCCCCTCCGTGGTCCATCCACCTGAATATTTTTTTACCCCCTGGTCACCAATCTTCTATATCTCGACTACTCTTCCTACCCATTTTTTCCAATTCCACCCCAACCAAAAACATTCAACCACTGCGTATCAGGTGGGTCAGTTTTTATGAGCAGGGGTGAGTCAATTTCTATGAGCGTTGAGGCGAGGTAAAATATTAAATCACAATCTCTTCAAGAACTTTTTCCACCGACATATGAAAATCCAGTTTTGTATTTAAATGATGCCAAACACCCGGCACATAAATACGGGGAATAGAGAGACGAGAGTTCATGCCGCCGAACCAATCTAGCGAACCAATAAACTGAAATTTTTTCTTAAATTTCTCTGGAAGATCCACCACGGTACCCAGGGTGACCACAGTTAAATCTTCACAATACGAATATTTTTTTTGTTCTAACGCTATTTTTTCTAAAACAAAATCAATCAATAAACTCCCTTTGCTGTGGCCCAACAATAATTTTAATTTTTGCGGTTGTTGCGCTAAAATTTCCAACAATGTCTCAGCATCTTGTTGCATGGGAAGATCAATTTTTGGAATTTTATACTCTTTATTGCTGACAATCGATTTTAAAATGTCTGGATCAGATAAATTTTTATGCATTTGCTCAAAAAATTTACCAAATTCATAGTGGGCCCAATCTTTGTAACCATAAAAAGCCCAACCGCCCAACACCTCTGTCAAAAGATCCCCCATCCCATAACCCGTCACAATCCCAACCACCTCAATTTGATATCGATTCGCCACATTACGCGCCAAAGCCGCCGCCCCGACCGCTGAACTGCCCACCCCTGGAACAACTATAGCTGTCACATACTCCCCTTCCGCCTGCATAAACTCCAAAACCGTCTTGTAAGGACGAATTCTCTTCACATTTTTTGAATTTTTTGGAGAGACAACGAGTATAGAACCTTCTCGATGTGGATGGGCATAAAGTTCATGCAGCTCCTCAGCCGTTAAAGCCCCCTCATCGTAAAATAAAGCATCCAATAAGGCATTTCTGGCCCGCATGGGGGCAAAAAATGATTCAAAAGCGTCCGTGTTCCAAAAAAACATGGGAAATCTCCATAGATCCATTCTGTGTCCTGACAGCTCCATAAAAATGCTACACAATAAATTTATACCCTCATGAGGATTCCCGCAATAGATTCTTTACGCCAACAATCTGTTTCACGTCAGGTCAAAAATAAAATCCTGGTGTAACTATTCAGCACCCCCTTGCCAATCATAACTGAGCTTTCTTCGTATTTTTTACACAACATACTGTTTATGATATATTTTTCAAAAAAATTTTTCTATTTTACTGGGTTGGATTTTTTAGATGGGGATTTCCAGGAGTTGAAAGACCTCTTTTTGTAAAGGGGTTGCATTTGACAGACGGGTAATGAAAATCGGTTTTTTAATTTCAGGAAGAATGGAAAACCAACCT
>JAMOAW010000025.1:0-26956 GCA_039908535.1 Magnetococcus sp. DMHC-6
ACACATAGCTAAGATGCGCGTAGTCTTCATTTTTTTGTCTCCGAAAAATATGTAGGGGGATTTTTTTCTTGAGAAAAAAATATAATTGAAAATTCAGCTTAAATCAAAACAAAAAAAAAACAAAAAAATTATATTTTTTCATGACGTTGTTTGGCGATTTAGTTTTTTATTACCGCTCCCGCAACTCTTTCCCAGCCTTAAAATGGACTCTCTGCCTTGCCGGCAAATCAACAGCCGCGCCTGTCTGTGGGCGGATAAGCCTTTTTGGCGTGCCAATTCTTGGATAATTTCAGCCTTGACCATTTTTCCCCTCTTCCAATTGCTTGATGCCTAACCTCAAGGCTTCCCTGATAATGGCGATTTTTTACCACTGGATATCCTCACAGTCGGTTTCATAATGAATTCGTCCCCGTTTTTTTTCAAGATATCCTGCAAACTTCCTGATTTTTTCCACTGCGCCAGCCATTCAGCTCCATCCACCAAGCCGCTCAGCCCAAACAAAAAAGCCACCCAGCCAATTCCGTCCCCATGTCGAAATCTCAGGACCACGGCCAATAATACCACCCCTACCACCAAACGCAAACCTGACGCGACAGGTGGCCAAGGGGGGCCATTCCGGCTGGCAAAACATGCAAGTTGCCTTCTGGAAAGGAAAAAATCTTTCAGCATGCCGAACAGGACCACGGTTCGATACCTTTTTTTCTCTTTCTGGAAGCAAGTACATCATCGGAATTGGCCTGAAGCCGAAAAACGGTAAAATCATTTTACATTCAACTAGATAACCGAGGTCCACAACCTGTGGACCTCGGCGCGTGTGGTCCACAGGTATTAGAGAATTCGGGCCAAACAGAGAATAGGAACGCGGTTTTCACTGTTCGCGGGGGCTGTTTTAGACCAAATGCATTTGCAAACCACCTGCGCTAACCATTGATAATAATATGTAGTAAGTTTGACGGATAATTACGACCATTTTGTCGGATCATTCATCCCGCAATCTTGCACCGACCGATCTTGGAACCCCCGTTACCTCGGAGAACTGGGTGGCTTCTGGATTTCCATGTTATTGGTCCGGCAGACACGTTTCCGGTGTGATCCTGCCCGAAGGCTTCTGTTGCCGGGTCTAGATCAAGACCCCTTCGCAGCAGCCTAAGCTACTGCGAGTGCCGGAGTGTAATACTCGTCGTTGGCAATTAAATTTTTTAGTCCATTACGGCGGTACCATGCCGAGTCGCCTTCAAACCGTTCCAAACCCCGTCGAAACCGTGACACCCCCATTAATAATTGGTATACTATAGTAGAATTATGTAAAAATCAATCCAATTCTTTAACTCCTTGCCCAATTTCAAACCAACAGGGATCGATCAACTATGGATAAAATTCTCGTCCGGGGCGGTGCCCCTCTTATCGGAACGATTCCCATCAGCGGCGCTAAAAATGCTACCTTGCCCGCTCTGGCCGCCTCGCTACTCACCGAAGAAAAAATCCATCTCGCCAATATTCCCCATCTGCGCGATGTCACAACCATGCTGGAGCTCCTCGCCCAGCACGGCGCCGATATCACCATCGACGAAAAACTGGGCGTCGAAATCGATTGCTCCAATATCCATAACCTCCTCGCCCCTTATGATCTCGTGCGAACCATGCGTGCCTCAATCTTGGTGATGGGACCACTCGTCGCCCGTTTTGGACGCGCCGATATCTCCTTGCCGGGTGGATGCGCCATTGGTTCTCGACCAGTCAACTTCCACCTCAAAGGACTAGAGGCCATGGGGGCAGACATTCAATTAGAGGGGGGATATATTCATGTGCGGGCTAAACGACTGCGCGGGGCCGAAATTATCTTTGATCTCGTTACCGTTACCGGAACAGAAAACCTGATGATGGCCGCAACCCTCGCCAGCGGGCGAACCATCCTCGAAAACGCCGCTTGTGAACCAGAAGTGGTCGATTTGGCCGAATTCCTCTGTAAAATGGGGGCAAGAATCTCGGGGGCAGGAACCTCCACCATCATCATCGATGGCGTCAGTACCTTACACGAGGCTCAACACGATATCTTACCCGATCGCATCGAAACCGGTACCTTTATGGTGGCCGCCGCAATCACCAATGGCGATGTCACCCTCACCCATACCAGACCCCAAATCTTAGATGCCACAATCGATAAATTACGTCAAGCCGGGGTGCAGATCGACCTGACAGAAAATACCATTCGCGTCCTTGGTAACGGTCGTATCAAGGCATTCGATATCAAAACACTACCCTATCCAGGCTTCCCAACCGACTTGCAGGCGCAAATGATGGTCTTGATCAGCATTTCAGAAGGGATCGGAACAATCACCGAAACGATCTTTGAAAACCGCTTTATGCACGTCTCAGAACTCCACCGCATGGGCGCAAATATCACCTTGCACGGTAATACAGCGGTTGTGCGGGGGGTGGATAAACTGCATGGGGCACCCGTCATGGCAACCGATTTGCGCGCCTCCGCAAGCCTTGTCTTGGCGGGGCTGGCGGCACAAGGTGAAACGTTGATCTCTCGCGTCTATCATATCGATCGCGGTTATGAAAGAATTGAAGAAAAACTATTGGCTTTGGGGGCAAAAATTCAAAGATTGAGTAAATAATAAACCTTGGGGGGGGCAGACATCCCCTCCCCAAATCCCCCTCACCCTTTTCTTATGAACGTATGGTGATTATGAATAGGCTTGACTTTGTGCAAGAGGATTTTGAGCAGCGGTTTCAAAAAATATTACACTGGGATGAGGAAAATCTCTCCGAGGTTGAAAAAAACGTCGCGGCTATCCTTTTAAAAATTCGGCAACAAGGCGATGCCGCCTTGTTGCAATTTACTCAACAATTCGACCACTTGGCCCTCACACCGCAAACTATGAGGGTCACCCAGGCTGAAATAGATCAGGCTTGGGACGCCATCACCATAACCCAGCAAGAGGCCCTGCGCTTGGCCGCTGAACGCATTCGCGCCTATCACTCTTGGCAAATGCCACCCATGGGAATACGCCAATTTGAAGATCCATCGGGAACTTTGCTTGGAGAACGCTTGACCCCTTTGCAGCGGGTGGGACTTTATGTGCCTGGGGGCAAGGCGAGTTATCCCTCTTCGGTCCTCATGAACGCCATTCCTGCCCGTGTGGCAGGGGTCCAAGAGTTGATCATGGTGGCTCCTACCCCTGATGGCCTTTGCAATCCCATGGTGTTGGCCGCAGCAAAATTGGCCGAGGTGGATCAGGTTTATCGGATCGGTGGCGCACAAGCCATCGCCGCGTTGGCCTACGGCACGCACACCATTCCTAAAGTAGATAAAATCGTCGGTCCCGGTAATATTTATGTCGCCACCGCTAAACGTCAGCTCTTTGGACAGGTGGGAATCGACATGATCGCGGGGCCTTCGGAAATCTTGGTGATCGCCGATAAACACAATAAACCGGCCTGGATCGCCGCTGACTTGCTCTCTCAGGCCGAACACGATGCCGATGCCAGGTCCATTTTAATCACCAACCATCCTCCCTTGGCCGAAGCCGTCCTTGCCGCTATGGAAACTTTTCTATTAGACCTCAAACGGAGCGATATTTGCCGTGCGGCCCTTGCCAAACGAGGGGTGATCATTTTGGTTCCAGACCTCCACGAGGCCTGTTGTTTGGCCTCCCAAATCGCCCCAGAACATCTGGAACTCTCGGTCGCCAATCCCGATACCTTTCTACCCCATATTCACAACGCCGGGGCCATTTTTATGGGACGTTATACCCCAGAAGCCATGGGAGATTATGTGGCCGGACCCAATCATGTCTTGCCAACAGCAGGCACGGCCCGCTTCTCCAGCCCTCTAGGTGTCTTTGATTTTATCAAACGCACCAGCTTGATTCGTTGTACCGCAGCCTCCATACTTACCACGGGTCCAGCAGCCGCTACCCTTGCCGACAGCGAAGGTCTCACCGCCCATCAACTGAGCATCCTCCTGCGCTTAAAGGAAAAATCATGATCCGTCAAGCCAGCCTCCAACGCACCACCCAGGAGACCGATATCCGTGTCTATTTACTCCTAGAGGGGCAAGGGGTGGCCAATATTCAAACCGGTTTGGGATTTTTGGACCATATGTTGACACAAATCGCCCGTCACGGTCGTTTTGATCTCACCATTCAAGCCCAAGGCGATCTTCAAGTAGATGGTCATCACACGGTCGAAGATATCGGTATCGCTCTTGGACAAGCCTTTCACCACGCTCTTGGAGAACGCCGTGGCATCGTTCGTTTTGCCTCGGCTTACGCCCCTTTGGATGAAGCCCTCTCTCGCGTGGTCGTGGATCTCTCCAATCGACCCCATTTGAGTTGGCGGGTACAATTTCCGACTCCACGTTTAGGTCAAATGGAGACCGAACTGTTTCGCGAATGGTTTGTGGCCTTTGCCAATCATGGCGGAATCACCCTCCATGTTGAAAATTTTTATGGCTTAAACAGTCATCACATCATAGAATCATGTTTTAAAGCGTTGGCATTGGCATTAAAAGAGGCCTGTAAACGGGAGTTAGAGCGCGATGATGTGCCTAGCACAAAGGGAACTTTATCTTGATGTTTCGGAAAAGTAAAAATCAAGACCTTGGGGGCGGAGAACCGCCCCCCAATCCCTCCACCCTTTTCTTTTAATACTTAAAAAAAAAGAGGGGGTCTGGGGGATTCATCCCCCAGGGTTTTGATTTTAATTTTTTGCCATTATATTCAAAAAATGAGGATAACCATGATCGCTGTCATTGATTACGGTTCTGGTAATTTACGCTCGGTCGCCAAGGCCCTAGAATCGGTTGGTGCACATGTCCATATCACCGACCGAAAAAGTGATTTACAGAACGCCTCCCATTTGGTGTTACCCGGCGTGGGTGCCTTTGCCGATTGTCGCTACAACCTAGAAGCCACCGGCTTGATCGAACCGATTCTCACCCATATTGCCAATGGCAAGCCTTTTCTTGGCATTTGTGTGGGCATGCAATTGTTATTCAGTCAAAGCTTTGAGTTTGGTATTCATCCCGGTTTGGATTTGGTCAAAGGACGGGTGATCGGTTTTGATCGCCATATTCCCGATTCTCAAAATCCCAATCGTACCCTAAAAGTGCCTCATATGGGGTGGAATCGGGTTGAACAAACCCAATCTCATCCCCTCTGGTCTGGAATTGAGGATGGGGCCTTTTTTTATTTTGTCCACTCTTTTTATGGCGATCTGGAAGAGGACTCTCTTTTGGTCGGTCGCACAATTTATGGTTTGCCATTTACTGCAGCTCTGGTCAAAGATAATATTTTTGCTACCCAGTTTCATCCAGAAAAAAGTCAAAAAAATGGGTTGCAACTTTTACAAAATTTTATAGCCTGGAATCCCGCTTCATATATAAGGAAAATCTCATGATTGTCATACCTGCGATCGACCTCAAGGATGGTCAATGCGTGCGTCTGTTTCAAGGCGACATGAACCAAAACACCGTTTATTCCAACAATCCAGCGGCGATGGCCCAGCAATGGAGCAACCAGGGAGCCAAACGTCTGCATGTGGTGGATCTGGATGGGGCCTTTGCTGGCAAACCAGTGAACGCATCATCCATCCAGGCCATCTTGAATGCGGTGACCATCCCCGTACAACTGGGCGGAGGCGTTCGCAATTTGGATACCATAGCCTCCAGTTTAGAAATGGGCATCTTTCGTATTATTCTCGGCACCATCGCCTGTCAGGATCCCGCCTTGGTCCAAGAGGCCTGCCGACTTTTTCCCGGCCGCATTTCGGTCGGTATCGATGCCAAAGATGGCTATGTGGCGGTCCGTGGTTGGGCAGAAATAACCAATTTAAAGGTCATTGATCTGGCGCGTCGCTTTGAAAATGTAGGCGTTTCCGAAATTATTTTTACCGATATTCGACGCGATGGTGCCCTCCAAGGCCCCAATATTCCGGCAACTTTAGAGTTGGCTGAGGCCATCTCTATTCCAGTCATCCTCTCTGGCGGCATCACCTCTATAGAAGACTTCCGCGCGTTGGCCAAACATCGCGTTCCTTTTGCCAGTGGCGGGTATATCTCCGGGGTGATCACCGGCAAGGCGTTATACGATGGGCGGGTGGATTTTCAGCAAGCTCAGTCGATCATAGAATTCACTCCTTCCAATACCCTCTCCTCCTAGCCATGCTCGCCAAACGTATTATCCCATGTTTGGATGTTCGTGAAGGTCGGGTTGTCAAAGGAATTCAATTCGAAGGGCTGATAGACGCGGGTGATCCCGTGGAGGCGGCCTATCGCTACGATCTGGAAGGGGCGGACGAATTGACCTTTTTAGATATCACCGCCTCCCATGAAGGGCGCGATACCATTTTGGAGGTGGTTCGACGTACCGCCGAACAGGTCTTCATTCCTTTGACTGTGGGAGGGGGGATTCGTACCAACCAAGACATTCGCAATCTCCTCAATGCCGGAGCCGATAAAATCGGCATCAACACCGCTGCGGTCTTCCGACCTGAATTTGTTCAGGAGGCCTCCCAACAATTTGGCTCGCAATGTATTGTCGTGGCCATTGATGCCAAATGTGTCGAATGGGACACCCATCAACGTCCAATACGTTGGGAAATCTTCACCCATGGTGGTCGCAAACCCACTGGACTGGATGCCATCCAATGGGCACAGCGTATGGAGCAGTATGGGGCAGGCGAGATTTTATTGACCTCCATGGATCGGGACGGTACCAAAATCGGCTATGATTTAATCCTGACGAGAGCCATCGTCGAAGCGACGACCATTCCCATCATCGCCTCTGGCGGGGTTGGCAATATGCACCATTTGTTGGAGGGAATCCAAGAAGGGGGAGCCGATGCGCTCCTAGCTGCCTCCATTTTTCACTTTCGTCAACACACCATTCCCCAAGTTAAGGCCTATTTAAGGCAACATGGGGTGGAGGTGCGGTTATGAATTTTTTAACTTTTTTACGATAGATCTCCCCTGAATATTTTATTGACCATCGATGTGGAAACTTGGCCACGCGCTTGGCCTTTGGAGAAAAACCCCGGTTTTGGTTTTGATGTCAGTCATTTATCGGGGGATTTTGAGCGTTGCATTGTCGGTCGGGTGGGGGACCGGTTTTGGGGGTTGGGGTATCAACTGGAACGACTGGCAGCCTATGACCTCAAGGCCGTTTTTTTTGTCGAACCCCTGTTTGCGGGGGTCATGGGGTTGACTTATCTGGAACGTATCGTCTCTTTGATTCAACAAGCGGGGCAAGAGGTACAGCTGCACCCCCATACCGAATGGATCCCTTGGCAAAAAGAGCCATTTTTATCCAGCGCATGTCGTAGCAATCGTTTGCATGGATTCGACCTGGAAACACAAAAAAAGATCATTCAACGCGGTGTGAATTTATTAAAAGAGTGCGGGGTAAGTCGGGTGACGGCGTTTCGGGCCGGAAGTTTTGGAGCCGACAACCGCACCCTACAGGCCTTGGCTCAGTTGGAAATTGTTTGCGATGCCAGTTATAATGCCTCTTATGTGGGTCATACCTGTCGTATTCAAACCTCCAAGAGACTCTTTTGGCCTCAGTGGCAGGATGGTGTTATTTTATTCCCCATGGGTTGTTTTGTCGATTTTCCTGGCCATTTGCGCCATCTTCAGGTGACCGCTTGCTCCCTGTCTGAACTGACGACCATGCTCAATCAAGCCCAAGAAGCCGCTTGGCCCTCTATCACTTTGCTTTCTCATAGTTTTGAGTTGCTCAATCGCGCCAAAACCGGTTTGGATCCGCTGGTTCAGAGGCGATTTGAGGGGCTGTGTCGATTTTTGGCCGCTGAGCGGGGGCGGTTGTCTACCGTTGGGTTTAACGATTTGCCTCTTCTTGATCCCGCAACCGTGGTCATCCAGCCTGCTCCGTTGCAATCGCACCTGCTGCGCACCGGTTGGCGTATGGTGCAACAGGTGGCCAGTCGGGCCTTTGCCTTATGAACGCGCTGACCCAGATCCCTTTAAAATTTTGGCTTGGGGAAAAAGTTGTTTTTAAAAAGTGGCTCTCTTTAGTGGTGCGGGATTTTTCCTTACAAGAAATTTTCACTCTCCCCACCGTTTCCGGTGAGAGCTCTGTTTTGCCACCGGGAGGGGATGGTTTTTTTTATCGTTCCATGCCCGATCATCTTGCTTTGGACGACCTCACCCAGAATGGAGAGATGATTCCTTATATCAGCGCGCGCTATAATCGTTATTATATCGACTTATCGGGTGATTTTCAGGGATATCTAGACCATTTTTCTAGTAAATCCAGGGCAACTTTACGACGCAAGGTGCGGGCATTTGCCGAGTTTAGCGGCGGTGAGATGCATTGGCGGATTTATCAAAAACCAGAAGAGATGGTCGAATATTTACAACTGGCTCGGTGTGTTTCCCAGCAGACCTATCAGGAGCGGCTGTTACATGCGGGCTTACCCAGTAGTGCTGCTTTTCAGGAGGAGGTCATCGCCTTGGCCCATCAAGGGTTGATTTGGGGGTGTTTGCTTTTTTATCATGCGCGCCCCATCGCTTTTTTGCATTTGCCCATTCAAGAGGGCGTGGTGATGTATCACTATTTGGGTTATGACCCGCAATTTAGCCGCTGGTCGCCGGGAACGGTGCTGCAATATTTGGTTTTAGAACCCCTTTTTGCACAATCATCGCTGCGTTGGTTTGATTTTACCCAAGGGGAGGGGGCCCATAAACAATTTTTTTCTACCCATCACACCCCTTGCGTTGATCTTTTTGTGTTGCGCGCGACTTTAAAACATCGGATGTGGGTACACCTCCATTGGGGGCTGGATCGAATGGTCACGCAACTTGTGCATCTATTGGAGCGATGGGGCGTTAAAACGCGTATTAAGCGATTGATTCGCATGCACGCTTAACGTATCAGAAAATAAAAATCAAGACCTTGGGGGGCGGAGAACCGCCCCCCAATCCCCTCACCCTTTTCTTTTAATACTTAAAAAAAAGAGGGGGTTTGGGGGATTCATCCCCCAAGGTCTTGACTTTGCTTTTTGTTGCCCGCAGGGTATTATATTCGGTTAATGTTCCTGGATTAACGTGTGATATTCTTCCGCCGAGAGCAAATCTTCTTCGTTTTCTTTGTTGGCATCTCTTTTTATTTTTAACATCCAGCCGCGTCCGTATGGATCTTCGTTGACCAGTTCGGGGGCATCACGTAAATCGTCGTTGGTTGCCATAACGGTGCCCGTAAAGGGGGAAAAAAGATCGGAGACCGATTTGACAGATTCTACCACGCCAAAGGGTTGACCCGCAGTAAGGGAGGCCCCCACTTCTGGCAACTCCACAAACACGACATCCCCCAATTGATCAGCGGCAAAGCGGGTAATGCCAACTAAGGCTCCATCGTGGGCCATACGCGCCCATTCGTGTTCTTTGGTATATTTTAATTCAGCGGGTAATTCGGATAGATTGGCCATAGGGGCTCCTAGGTTTCAAGGAAACGCGACAGAGAAATAAGGGCTCCAGTTAGCCCTAAAAAGATGCCCAAACCAAAAATGATCAAAAATTGAACTGGGGGCAGATAGTATAAATGCAAATGCAAACCAAAACTCAGACCAAGATCAGAAAAAACGGTTCTGGCTCCATAATAAAGCAAAGTCGTGATCCCTAAAGCTCCCGCACCACCCAACAGACCATGTAAAATACCTTCGTATATAAATGGAATTTTAATAAACGCGTCTGTCGCACCCATAAAGCGCATGATTTCGACCTCATTTTGCCGGGCGACAATGGTTAATTTAATGGTATTGGAGATAATCATGGCAACGGCCATTAAAAGTAAAAATGATAAGGACATGCCAATATAACGAAAGGCTTTAATAATAGAGGACAAACGTTCCGCCCACATGCGGTCATAGGCGACCGATTCCACCCCTGGCCATACTGAAATTTGTTTGGAAATGGATTGGGTCTGACGTAAATCGTCGCTACCCAGACGAAATTCCAAAGAGACGGGCAGAGGATTTTCCTCCAGTTCGTCCAACCAACCCGCTTCGGTGCCCAACATATTTTTAAGCCTTTCCAGGGCTTTTTCAGGGGTGATCAGTTGTAGATCGGTGACGATCGGCTCTTGGCTCAAGGCTTTACGGATCTCTTCGGTCTGTTGGCTTGAGACGTCCTCTTTCATAAAGATCGTAATTTGATTCTCTCCTTGCCAATTGTTTAATGCAGATTGCGCATTGATCAAGAGGAGTGTAAAAACACCATAAATGGAGAGAGAAAGGGCGATAACCAGGGTGGTCACCCAATGGGAGAGGGAACCATCCTGAAATTGTTTAAAGGCCCGACTCAAGGCACGCAGATGAAAATCACTGCCCGTGGCGGTGTTATCTACGGACCTAGCAGAACTGCCCAAGGGGCGACGTGTTCGGTTGCCCTTTGCATCAATACCAAAACCGGGGGTGCGGGTGTCACGCATGGAGGATCTTGGGACGGTATTTCCCAGCACGCCTCTGACATTTTTTTTAGGGGTAAAGTCAAAAGTTTTTTTCAATCGTCCCCCCGAAAGCATGCAGATTCTGGAATTTTTGCTACCTTTCCGCCAACCATTTCAATGGCGGGATAGTCAAATTCACCTGCAAGATCAACATCGTGGGTGATTATGACAACAGTTGTTCCTTGCCGGTGCAGAGCCGCAAAGAGGTTAAAAATGCGTCGGCCCATCTCTCGGTCCAGGTTGCCAGTTGGTTCGTCCGCAATGACCAATGGGGGGCGATTGACAATAGCTCTGGCGATGGCCACGCGTTGTTGTTCGCCACCTGAAAGGGTAATGGGATTTTGATCGATAAAATCTATCAAGCCAACATAATCTAATGTGCGCTGGACTTGGGCGGCAATTTTAGTTTGGTCTTGTCCTGCCACTTGCATGGCCAAGGCAACGTTATCAAAAACAGAACGGTCATATAATAATTTATAATCTTGAAAAATGACGCCAATGCCGCGACGTAACTCAGGAATTTGTTTTTTATTTAATAATTCAACGTTACGTCCGCCAATAAAAACCGTTCCCTGTGAGGGAAGTTCGGCGCGATAGATTAATTTAAGAATAGAAGTCTTGCCAGCACCCGAATGACCTGTGATAAAATAAAATGAACCACGCGTTATGGAAAAAGAGACCTCTTTTAAGGCTTCGTAGCCATTGGGATAACGCATGCTTACATTGCGAAATTGAATCATAAAGATTAAAATCCAAGCCAGTCTATCGGTTATTGAATATGATGCCCTGCGGATAAAAAAAATCAAAGGCCAAACCCTGGGGGATGAATTCCTCAGAGTCCCTAAAAAAAGGGTAGGGGGGCAGTTCTCCATCCTTCAAAGTCTTGATTTTTATTTTTCCGATACATTAAAAAACATGTTAACGCCATAATCACCCAATCTCAAGCCAGCATGAGTGGGTATTTGGATTAATTAAATCTCCAGGGGATGTCAATTGATCTTTTTTAATTTATTCTATCGGTGTCAATCAAAATTTATCCCCTTTTTTTGGGGAAACGATAATAACCTCGCGTACCTTTTTTGGCTGAGGAGTGATAGGTGATCGTTCAATGTGGAAATTGTAATACCCAATTCGATGTGAACCCAGATATCCTTGGGGAAACAGGTCGAAAATTAAAATGTTCCAATTGTAAAACTATATTTTTTCAACCTCCACCGAGTAAAACTCCAGAAGAGCCTCTCGAAGAAGAGCCTCTCAAAGAGGAGGCTTTTCCTGAGGATATGGAGGATTCAGATAAAACGCAACTGTTCGATTCATCTGAAGAGGAAGAGGAAGAGAAAGAGGAAGAGGAGGAGGAGTCTTGGGGCACCTCCCCTGATGACCTTGAAGAAATTGATTTAGACGATGAACCCATCGCCGGAATGTTGGAGGCGGATGAAGAGGAGATGGGTGATGACGAATTTTCTGAAGCAGCCACCGCCTTAGCCAATTACTCCGAACCAGACGAAAAGGAAGAGGAGGAAGAGGAGTATGTTTCAGATGTCGCAACGGAATTGGCCGCGTATACCAAGCCAACCCAGGGAAAAACGACGGTTCGAGAGAGCTTTTTACCCACAAAAGCCATGGATTTTGATCAATTGGAAATTCCACAGCGTTCGACAACAACTCGAAAACAACAGGAAGTGGATCACGAAAAATGGGAAGAAGAGGAGATCGGGGAGGCTTCTCATGTGGAACAATTGGTCGATGATGACCCGCCTGCTCGCCCACCACGTAAGACCACTGGCAAATGGATTTGGAGAGTTATCGTTGGATTACTGTTGATTTTAGCGGGTGGTATTGTCTCACAAACCGATTGGTGGGAATTTAAAAAATATGATATGAGCCACTCCTTTAGATTGATCTCTGTGGATGGTGAATGGCGCACAAGAGACATTGGAACCCTCTTATTGATTAAAGGCACTCTCCTCAATACCAGCAAAACCACTCGGAGCATGCCCCAGATTCGGGTCTTGCTTTTAAACGATAAAAACGCAACAGTCACCGAGGCGTTGATTATTCCAGGTCGGGTGTTAACGGAAAAAGATTTGGAGAGCAGTGAAGAGGGGTTGCGCAGTATGGTGGGGCTGCAAAGAAACATCGATCGCATCAAGGTTCCTAAGGCTTGGCCAGAAAAGGAGGTCCCTTTTCAAGCCGTCTTTATTAATCCTCCAGAGGCTGCCATCCGTTTTCAGGTGGATTTTGAGGAGATAGGTGGAAAATAATTATCTTCATCTTTTTTTTGGGGTGATGAATCCGCTCTTTAAGGAGCGGATTTTTTTTTTTATATGAATTGCTAAACGAGATGGCGTGATTATCTTTAAAGTGTATCGGAGAAAGAAAAATTAAGACCTTGGGGGTGGAGGAGAACCGCCCCCTCATCCCTCCACCCTTTTTTTAGGATACATGAAAAATGGAAGATCGGCTGACACATAAATCTAAGGAGGCATTACAGCAGGCCTTGGGAATTGCGGCCCAAGGGGGGCATCAACATTTAGAGCCAGAACATCTGCTTTTGGCTCTGGTTCGACAAACCGAGGGGTTGACCCGGCCTTTGTTAGAAAAAATGGCCATTGCTCCAGCCAGATTGGAACAAGAACTAGAACGCATTTTGCTCAAATTTCCAAAGGTAAGCGGATCGGGTGCCAATCAGGTCATGTCATCGCGTCGTTTGCAAGCACTCTTGGCTGTGGCCGAGGCGCGTGCTAAAGCCATGGGGGATAGTTATCTCTCTACTGAACACCTTTTGCTCGCCTTGGCAGAAGAAAAAGAGGGGTTGGGGAGCGAAACCCTGCGTCAGTTGGGTATGACGCCAGAAAAATTGCATCAAGCCATTTGGCAAATTCGCGGTCAACGCCGCGTTACCTCCCCCGATCCCGAAGGGGGATATCAGGCCTTAGAAAAATATGCACGTGATTTAACCGAATTGGCCAGACTGGGTAAATTGGATCCGGTTATTGGCCGCGACGAAGAGATTCGCCGCACCATTCAAGTATTGTCGCGTCGTCTTAAAAATAATCCAGTTTTAATCGGTGCCCCAGGGGTTGGAAAAACCGCCATTGTCGAAGGGTTGGCCCTGCGGATTATGCGTGGCGATGTGCCAGAGTCTTTAAAACAGATGCGTCTCATGGCTTTGGATATGGGATCATTGGTGGCTGGAGCCAAGTTTCGCGGCGAGTTTGAAGAACGCCTAAAAGCGGTGTTGCAAGAGATTGAAGAAGCCAATGGCACCATTATTTTATTCATCGATGAGATGCACACTTTGGTCGGGGCAGGCCGGACCGATGGGGCCATGGATGCCTCTAATTTATTAAAACCGGCCCTCGCTCGGGGTGATTTGCACTGTGTCGGGGCCACCACCTTAGATGAATATCGTAAATATATTGAAAAAGATCCCGCCTTGGAACGGCGTTTTCAACCGGTGATCATTCAACAATCCACCGTGGCCGATACCATCTCTATTTTGCGCGGTATTAAAGAAAAATATGAGTTGCACCACGGAGTGCGCATTACCGATAAGGCCATTGTGGCCGCCGCTACCTTGGCCGATCGCTATATCGCCGATCGTTTTCTGCCCGACAAGGCCATTGATTTGGTCGATGAAGCCGCCGCGCAAATTCGCATGGAGATGACTTCCAAACCACGTCCAGTGGACGAAATGGACCGCCAAATTTTGCAACTGGAGATCGAACGATCTGCCTTGGCTAAAGAGAACGATAAAGCGGCACGAAAACGATTGGAAGAGTTGGAAAAAGAGTTGGCCAATTTACAAGAGCAATCCAGCCGATTGACCTCTATATGGCAAAAAGAAAAAGAGGCTCTCACCGCACTTGGCCACTTAAAAGAAGAACTAGAGCAAAAACGCCAAGAGTTGGATCACGCCAGTCGCACTGGCAACCTAACTTTGGCGGGGGAGATTAAATATGGCCTCATTCCCGATCTGGAAAGGCGTATTCAAGCCAGCCTAGAACAGGCTCAGGAGGCATCCAACGAGCGTCTCTTGCGTGAAGAGGTGGATCAAGAAGATATCGCCACCATTGTATCGCGTTGGACGGGCATTCCAGTTTCTAAAATGTTGGAAGGAGAACGGGCTAAATTGTTGGAGATGGAGAGCCGTTTGACCACCCGTGTGGTGGGGCAAGGGGAGGCGGTGGCGGCCGTGGCCCGGGCAGTGCGCCGCTCTCGTTCTGGTTTGGCGGATCCTGGACGTCCCATTGGATCGTTTATTTTTTTGGGACCAACCGGGGTTGGAAAAACCGAACTGGCCAAGGCGTTGGCGCAATTTTTATTTGATGATCCAGACGCTTTGGTCAGAATCGATATGTCAGAATATATGGAAAAACATTCCGTCGCCCGTTTGATTGGTGCCCCTCCTGGTTATGTCGGATATGAAGAGGGAGGGCAACTCACTGAACGGGTACGGCGGCGGCCCTATTGTGTCATTTTACTTGACGAAATCGAAAAGGCCCACTCGGAGGTGTTCCATATTTTATTGCAATTGCTGGATGATGGTCGTCTGACCGATGGTCAAGGTCGTACCATTCATTTTCATCAAACCGTGGTCATCATGACCTCCAATATTGGCTCGCAACGCTTTGATGAACTTTCGGTGCAAGGGGTCGATTATGAGCAATTGGGTCAGATGGTACGACAAGATTTGGCTGGACGCTTTCGTCCTGAATTTTTAAATCGCATTGATGATATTGTTGTATTTCGCCGTCTGGAGCGAGAAGATTTACAAGCCATTGTCGATATTCATTTAAATGGTCTTGGTCAGCGTTTGGCCGCGCGTAAAATAACCTTAAACGTGGATCCTCAAGCCAAACTATTTTTTGCCGAACAAGGCTATGATCCCGTTTGGGGAGCGCGTCCTTTAAAAAGAACGTTGCAACGTCTGTTACAAGATCCGTTGGCCGAAGCCTTGCTGCAAGGTCGATTTAAGGATGGGGATGGCATTCATGTGCGGGTGGAGGATCAAAAGGTTTGCTTGACAAGTGAATCGGTATAAGATCAAATTATTGATTAAAAAAAAGAGGGGGGCTGGGGGATTCATCCCCCAGGGTTTGGCCTTTTATTTTTAATGTATCGGAAAAATAAAAATCAAGACCTTGGGGGGCGGAGAACCGCCCCCCAATTCCCCTCACCCTTTTCTTTTAATACTTAAAAAAAAGAGGGGGTTTGGGGGATTCATCCCCCAAGGTTTTGTCTTTGATTTTAATTTTTTGCCCGCAGGGCATTATGTTCTAAAATAGGTTTTTCCAAGAAAGAACCCGCTGCATGCTCATTGAATTTAGTGTAACCAATTTTCTCTCCTTTTGTGCAACACAAACCCTGAGTATGGCGGCTGGTGGTACCTTTCGTGAATTGCCGGAGAACACCTTTTCCACCGATATTCCCCGTTTGCCAAAACTACTAAAATCTACGGTGATTTATGGTTCCAACGCCTCTGGCAAGAGTAATCTCATTCGTGCGGCCCTATTTATGTGGGATTTTGTATTAAATTCCGCCAAAGGCCAAGAGGGAGATCCGATCAATGTGCAACCTTTTTTGTTGGCCAGTCGTAACTTACAAGAACCAAGCGTTTTTGAGATGACCTTTGTCGAAGATGGGGTTCGTTATCAATACGGCTTTGCCGTTACCCGCGCCAGAGTACAACAAGAGTGGCTGTTGGCCTTTCCAAAAGGTCGGGCGCAACGCTGGTTTGATCGCATTTTAGATCCAGTCAGCGGACAGGAAAAATGGACCTTGCACACCAGATTTCTCCCTGGGAACCGCGAGGTATGGCGGGATGCCACCCGCAGCAACGCCCTTTTCCTCTCGACGGCTATTCAACTAAACGCCACCTGTCTGCGACCTGTATTTGACTGGTTTGACAAACGGTTGCGTATTTTTCGCCCCCATGCCGAAATCAGTCGGGATTTTTCCACCTCTCTGTGCAAAGAGGCCGAAGGTCGCCATCGCGTGATGAAATTTCTCAACCAAGCCGATATCGACATTGAAGGCATCCATGTCGAAACCCGAACCCTAGGGGATCTCAATATGGACGACCTTCCTGAAGAGCTGCGCAGTGCGCTCAAAAAAGAGATGTCCAGCCAAGAGATTACCGATGTCCGTTTTGAACGCTCCACCAGCGATACCGGCAAACCCATCCATCTTCCTTGGGAGGCGGAATCCCGTGGGACGCAAAAGCTTTTTTCGTTGGCTTGGCCCTGGATGAATATTTTAGGCAAAGGGCGGGTGTTGTTTATCGACGAAATGGACACCAGTTTGCATCACAATTTAGTTAAATTTTTATTTCATCTGATGCACGATCCCGCGATCAATCAAACCCAGGCCCAACTCATCAGCACCACCCACGACACCACCCTTATGGATAGCGATGTGTTTCGTCGCGATCAGATATGGTTTATGGAACGCAGTGTGGACCGCTGTAGTGAATTGATTCCACTTTCTGATTATGAGCTAGACAAAGAGGCTAAAATTCAAAAAAATTATTTGCAAGGAAACTATGGGGCCATTCCCAATTTGAGCAAGTTTAAGGGGTGGTAACCCGAGGGCGTTTTTTTCTAAAGTCTGCGTTTGATTTGTCGATAAAAGGAATAGGAATAAAATAGCCACCCAGTTTTAAGGATAAAACGATGAGCCTTCTGTGGCAAGAGAGCATACGTCAAACGTTGACCCGTCTTCAGGTTATATGGGCCGAACCAGAAATTGCTCCTTTTGAAATTGAATTAAAGCGCCTTGAAAAACATACACGCCCCTTTTGTCGCCATGATCCCGTGCGGGCCTATTATATATTGGGGCTGATTGCTACGTTAAAAGGTTCTACCCAGGAGATGCAGGATTGTTTTCGTATTGCCTTGCTTCATAGCGGTCAGGACGAGGGTGTTTTGGACGGCTATGCCTCTTGTTTGGGGCGGTTAGGGTTATATTCAGAATCAAAAATTCAGTATGAAATTTTATATAAAAACAACGCCACTGATATGGATTATCTGGCCCAGTTGATTCTTACCTCCTTGGCTTCGGCCTCTATCCAAGAGGCTATGCGCTGGATTGACCATTGGAGCGTATTAAATCCCAATAAATCTTTTGCACAAACCGATCCCATTGCCAAAAAAACACTTTTTTTGCAACAAAATGGTATTTCCGACAACGATATCAAAAAATTGCGGCAGCGTGCCTTTGATGTTTTGGCAAAAGAGAATAAATTTATCAAAAATATCGAATATTTAGTCCAAGATGATCACTCAGAATATATGAATCATACCTCACACACTTTAGAAGAGACAGAAGATATGGTTCGTCATTTTAATCAACCCTTGACCAAAGAGTTATCTGGCCAACCTGCACTCCCACAAGTGGCCGAATTGGTGGTGCTTGGATCTCAATTGGATGGTAAACGGGGCTCTTGAGAAGAGGGTGCCCTGCGGAAAAAAATCAATAATAACTCCCCCCAAGTGTTTATGTATCGGAAAAATAAAAATCAAGACCTTGGGGGGCGGAGAACCGCCCCCCAATTCCCCCCACCCTTTTTTTTTAAGTCTTAAAAAAAAGAGGGGGTCTGGGGGATTCATCCCCCAGGGTTTTGATGTTAATTTTTTGCCCGCAGGACATCATGTTCAAAAAATAGCTCTTGCTCTCATAAAGATATGACAATTTTCTTTACCTTCAAGAGATGAATTTATATATTGACGTGCATGGGACCCTTTGTTTTATCTGGTGGAGAAGTCGGTATTGAAAAATCGTATCGTTTATTTTTTTCTTTTTATCTCTTTTTTACTTCTGTTTGCCGGGTGTGATCTACGCCTGCAAAGGCCAGTCGTAGAAAATATTCGCAAGCGTGGTGAAATCCGTGTGTTAACTCGTAATGCCCCGACCACCTATTATGAAGGACAGGATCAAGAATTTTTAGGTTTTGAACATGATCTAGTCGTTGCCTTTGCCCGTTATCTTGGAGTGACCCCTCGTTTTATTCTCTACCGAAATGGCGCGGAAATTTTGGAGGCTTTGCGACGTGGTGAGGGGGATCTGGCTGCGGCTGGATTGTCCAGACCGCAAGATTTATCCCCTTGGTTTCGATTTGGACCGGTTTATCAAGAAGTGGATCAACAAGTTGTCTGCCGTCGGGGTGGCAAACGTCCTTATAATATTATGCAATTGGCTCACATTAATTTGGTTGTGGAGTCAGGCAGCTCTTATGAACTTCGGCTCAAAGAGCTGCAAACCTTAGTACCGAAATTGACTTGGAAAGCGGAGGAGAATTTATCGATTGAGCAAATTTTAGAAAGTGTATGGAAAGGGGAGATCGATTGCACCTTGGCCGATTCTCACGTTGTGGCGATGAATCGGCGTTATTATCCAGAGTTGGTGGTCACCTTTCCCATCAACGCTGCACAATCTTTGGCCTGGGTTTTACCAAAGCGGGCCAGTCTATTGCAGCAGGAGTTAAACAGTTGGTTTGCCAGTGTTGAAAAAAATGGCCAATTGGCCCATCTTTTTGAGCACTATTTTGGCTACCTTGAATCTTCGCACCATGATTATGATTATGTCGATTTAAAACGTTTTCAGGCCAGGGTCATCGACCGGTTACCCGAATTGCGTGAATGGTTTGAACAGGCTGGCTCCCGTTATAATACCTCCTGGAAATTATTGGCCGCCCAGGCCTACCAAGAGTCGCATTGGAATACCGACTCCATCAGTGGTACAGGGGTTCGCGGTATTATGATGCTAACGCAACCCACGGCCGAAGGCATTGGCATCAAAAATCGCACCGATCCCAAAGAGAGCATTTTAGGTGGGGCTTGGTATTTGGCCAATTTACGCCGTCGGTTACCCTCGGAGATAAAAGAACCGGATCGCACCTGGATCGCTCTTGCCGCCTACAATGTTGGTTTTGGTCATATTTTAGATGCACGGCAACTGGCTAAATCGCTCGGCAAAAATCCCGATGTTTGGTGGGATTTGAAAGATGTTTTGCCTCTATTGTCCAATGAAAAATATTATAAAAATCTTACCCGTGGCTATGCGAGAGGCAGTGAGCCGACCATTTATGTGCAAAAAATTCGTTATTATTATGATCTTTTGGAACAGATGGAGGAGAAAAAGATCGCCAAAATAATAAATTGAGACGATCTTTACACCAGGAGATCCACCACAGCGAGACCATTTTCCAAATTGGGTATGGGTGGATTTGCCCGCTCATAGCGACGAACGGCGCGCCCATAACCGTTTGTTTCAGGTTCTTGACCGCTCATCTCTTGATGATATTGGGTCATCATTTTTTGAAATAAGCTAGGCGGTGGCGGAATCATCTCTTCGCGTTGTTTTTTCCGCTCCTCAGCCTGGGCCTGCCGCTCTAGGGCTTCGGCGATCACCCGATGGACGATCAATTCAAAAGAGCTCTCTTCGTGTGGATCCTGTTGTGCTGCGTTTTGGTTGACGGATTGATGCAAGTTTTCTTTATCCGCGTCCCCTTTTGTCGAAGCGTTGGCAACATGATAGGATTGCAACTCTTCCCCATGATCGATTTTAATGGCGTGTAACGCGCTTTGCAACTCCCCTGGAATCCGCCATTCGTTTAACGTGCCATAGGCGGCGGCGATATGCACTGTTGGTTGAATCATCTCACACCTCCTTTTGGTTAATCGTTGCATTAAGATTCTTATCGGCTTTGCAACGCCATCCCTGAAGAGAATTTATTGGACTCAATAGAAAAAACATCAAACACAGTTTATTTTTGAACGGATAGTTCCACTCGCTTTCAGCCCTCTTCACGCTATTTGATTAACTTTTAATCAAATCTATTTTTTAATCATCAATACATGCCTATTTTTTAGTCATATTTATTTGATTCGACTTTTGTTAGTAAAAAAATATTTATAAATCATAATGATAAAGAATGGAATATCCTATGCAATAGATCTAAACAATCAGATATTTCACACCATTTATTCACTTGGATCAAAAAGGAGCCAACCATGAAATGGGTCGTTGCCATTATCAAACCCTTCAAGCTGGACGACGTTCGCCAAGCCTTATCAGCGGTAGGAGTGATGGGGATTACGCTCACCGAGGTGCGGGGAGTTGGACGCCAGAAGGGACATACTGAACTTTATCGGGGAGCCGAATATCAGGTGGACTTTGTCCCTAAAATTAAAATTGAACTGGCCGTCAGTGACAGCTTAGCCAACACGGTAGTGGAGGCCATACGCAATGCCGCATGTACGGGCAAAATCGGCGATGGGAAAATTTTTGTTCTCGATCTTGCTCAGGTCGTGCGTATTCGCACTGGTGAGATGGGTGAAAATGGGTTGTGATTTCCAATAAAGGCAAAGGAGTATATAGATGAAGAGATTTTATAAAAAAAATCTAGGCCTTGTGGTGTTGGCGGGCATGATGCTACCCACCCCCCTCTGGGCTGAAGAGGCTCCCACTCTCAACGCGGGCAATACCGCTTGGGTACTGACTTCCACTGCATTGGTGCTGTTTATGACCATTCCTGGGCTTTCGTTGTTTTATGCCGGCATGGTCCGCGCAAAAAATGTACTCTCCGTCATGATGCAGTGTTTCGCCATTACCGCATTGATCAGCGTGTTGTGGTCTGTCTATGGTTACTCCTTGGCCTTTAGCGATGGTGGGGCCATAAATACTTGGATCGGAGGCCTAAATAAAGCCTTTCTGGCTGGTGTTGGGGTGACAGCCTTGTCAGGCTCGTTACCTGAAACAGTTTTTCTCTCATTCCAAATGACCTTTGCCATCATCACCCCGGCTTTGATCGTGGGAGCCTTTGCCGAACGGATGAAATTTTCCGCCATGCTGTTGTTTATGGGGTTTTGGCTTACGTTTGTTTATCTACCCATTTGCCATTGGGTTTGGGGCGGAGGGTGGTTGATGAGCATGGGTGCTTTGGATTTTGCTGGAGGCACAGTGGTGCATATCAATGCGGGTATTGCTGGTTTGGTGGCAGCGGTTATGCTTGGAAAACGACATGGTTATCCCACCACCCATATGGCACCCCACAGTCTGCCTTTAACCGTGATCGGGGCTGGTATGTTATGGGTGGGATGGTTTGGTTTTAATGCCGGTAGCGCGTTGGCCGCCGATGGTGTGGCGGGAATGGCACTGTTGGTCACGCAATTGGCCTCGGCCATGGCGGCGTTGGGATGGATGTTTATGGAGTGGATGAGCCATGGCAAACCCAGTGCCTTGGGGATTGTTTCGGGAGCAGTCGCGGGTCTGGTCGCCATCACCCCGGCATCGGGATTTGTTGGACCCATGGGAGCCTTGGCGATTGGTGGGGTAGCGGGCATACTCTGTTTTTTTAGTGCCACTAAACTCAAACGTCTTTTGGGCTATGATGACTCCTTGGATGCCTTTGGCGTGCATGGAATCGGTGGGATAATTGGGGCGTTATTGACAGGCGTTTTTGTCTCTTCTGACTTGGGTGGTATTGGTTTTGCTTCTGGACGCAGCATGGCAGAGCAAGTGGGTATTCAATTATTAAGCATCGGAGTGACCGTGGTCTATTGCGCCCTTGTGAGTATCGTTCTTCTAAAAATCATCGATTGGGTTGTAGGGCTGCGGGTGGAGAGAGAAGATGAAATTATAGGGCTGGACCTCGCTCTCCATAATGAGCAAGGCTATAATATTTAAATAAAAAACAAAAATCAAAACCTTGATGTACCCAGAACCACCTCCCAATCCACCCCCTCTTTTTTTTAAATCTTAAAAAAAAGAGGGGGTCTGGGGGATTCATCCCCCAGGGTTTTGGTTTTTATTTTTATGTATCGGAAACATAAAAACCAAGACCTTGGGGGGCCCAGAACCGCCCCCCCCAAAGGTGTGACCTTTGATATTTTTGCCCAAGGGGCAGCATGCTAAATAACACTAGAAAGGAAAATAGTATGAAAAAAATCGTGTTTTGCCTGTTAACTCTCACCAACCTACCCAGTTCTGCCTTGGCCGGAACAACCGTAAATGGATTTGATTTATCCGCCAATGTAGCTTTGACGAGCGATTATGTCTGGCGGGGTATTTCACAAACAGATGAAAATCCCGCCCTTCAAGGTGGTTTTGATGTGAACCATGAATCTGGTTTATATCTGGGCGTTTGGGGATCTAATGTTGATTTTAACGATGGCGATGAAGCCACAATGGAGTTGGATCTCTATGGCGGCTTTGCTAAAAAATTTCCGATTGGCCTTGGCGTAGATGTAGGCCTCATCCATTATGATTATCCAGGGGCAAAGAAGGCTCTGGAGTATGATTTTGAGGAGTATTATCTAGGGGTCAATTATGTACTCCAGGGGGTAAATCTATCGGCTAAATATTCTTATAGCGATGATTTTACAGGGTCGACCACCAGTCAATCCGCCTCTTATATCGATCTGCACGCCGATTACACCCTGCCTGTTGGGGTGACCCTGGCTGGTCACTATGGACACTCTTTTGGGGATTATTTTGATGATCCCGCAAGAGACAATTATGACGATTATGCCCTTTCTGTGGGCGGAGAGTTGGCTGGTTTTGGGTTGGAGGTCGCTTATTTCGGGACAGACAATGCGGGGGACAAAATGTTCACAAAGTTGTCAGATGATCGTCTTGTCGCCAAAGTCTCTCGTAAATTCTAACACAAAAATCAAGACCTTGGGGGGCACAAAACCGCCCCCCGCAATCTCCCCTACCCTCTTTTTTTAAGTCTTAAAAAAAAGAGGAGGTCTAGGGGATTCATCCCCCAGGGTTTTGATGATCATTTTTTGCCCGCAGGGCATCCTGTTATTTAAACACCCCTTGTATCACGTGCACAATACGATCAATATCCACTGGCTTCAGGTAAGGATGCATCGGCAATCCCAAAACCCGTCTGGAAGCCATCTCCGCTATTGGAAAATCACCCTCCTGGTAGCCAAGAGTATGAAAAGCAGTTTGTAAATGTAAAGATTTTGGATAGTAAATTCCCGATGGAATCCCCGCCTTTTTCAGGGCCGCTTGAATATCGTCTCGGCGGTCTGACAAGATGGAATATTGAGCCCACGCGCTGAAATAGTCACGCGGAACCTGTGGTGTTTCAACAAAATTCTTCAAGCCCAGCTCATAGCGGTTGGCAACCTGCTGCCGGGCCAATAACTCCTTAGGAAAAACGGCCAGTTTTGGTAAAAGAATGGCGGCCTGTAAGGTATCCAGCCGGGCATTTACACCAATGCGAATATTATCATATTTTTCGCTGCCCTTCCCGTGGACCCGAAAGGAGATGAATTTTTCAGCCAATTGATCGTCATTGGTGAAGAGGGCTCCACCATCGCCATAACATCCCAATGGTTTGGCAGGAAAAAAACTGGTCGCTGCCGCATGACCGAAAGATCCCGCCTGTTTACCTTTGTAAACACCACCAAAGCCTTGAGCAGCATCTTCGATAACAAATAGGCCATTTTTTTCGGCGATTAAATCAATGGCATCATAATCCGCTGGCAAACCGAAAAGATCTACGGGGATAATGCCCCTCGGGATCAATTTACCCTCTTGCTTGACTTTTAATATCGCCCTTTCAAGTTTGGCTGGATCGATATTAAAAGTTTTGGGATCGATATCGACAAACACCGGGGTCGCACCTAAAAGAGAGACAACCTCCGCAGTGGCAATAAAGGTAAATGTTGTTGTAAAAACCGCATCTCCAGGGCCAATATCATACGCCATCAACCCCATAAGCAGGGCATCTGTACCACTGGAACAGGAAATGGCATGCTTCACACCAGCAAATTCAGCTAATTTGCTCTCCAACTCCGAAACCTCTGGCCCCATAATGTAATTGCCATGTTGAAAAACGATATGGATATTGCGCTCCATATCGGGTCGAAGGAGATCCTGCTGTGCCTCAAGATCGATAAAGGCAATAGAGGCACTTTCTGATGATTGCTCTAAATATTGCTCCGGGGAAACAGCCTGCGAACAGCGTTCCAATAAGGCGCGATTTCGAGTCAATAATTTGGCTTTTTTCCCCAAACGATTGACAGCCAGAATAAGTTGGGCCACCTCCAGGTCTGGTTGATCATAGACGTCCCCATCTTCGGCCAACGCCGAGAGCCAATTTTTTCCTTTGGTAAATTGCCCAAGCAGCTCTTTGGCTTGCGTGACATGATCTACAATCGGGGTCGGTGATTCCGATTTTTTTAACTCATCGGCTAAAATATATTGTAGCGTTTGCACACTACCCGTATAAATCCATAACCGATCTGCTTTTTGTTCGGCATGATGCAAGGCTTCCAAAGAGGATATCTGTCGTTTTGCACAGATATCCACCACCACGTCAGTACCCAAAAGAACGTCGCTCATTTATATTTTTCACCTTTGGCAATAGAATCAAAAAAGTGTTATTCACCTAAAATGATCACTCCATTATCTGGAGGTGTTCCCCATCCAGGCGATATTTATCCCCGGTGTGAGGGCAGACAGCCTCCTGATTACCAGACAGCGGCAGGTCAAGACGTTCTCCATACCGACTCATCCAACCGATCTGACGGGCGGGATTTCCAACCATCAACGCATAATCTGGAACATCCTTGGTCACCACCGCACCAGCTCCAATAAAGCTGTATTGTCCAAGAGAAGTTCCACAGACAATAGTGGCATTGGCCCCAACGGTACAGCCACGCTTGAGACGTGTGGGGAGAAATTCAGCCCTTCTGGAGATATGAGAACGGGGATTTATAATGTTGGTGAAGACCATGCTGGGCCCGCAAAAGACATCATCCTCCAAGGTGACGCCATCATAAACTGAAACATTGTTTTGAATTTTACAACCATTGCCAATCTTGACATTTGGACCAACAACGACATTTTGTCCAAGAGAACATCGCTCTCCGATAATGGATTTGGAGAGGACATGGCTAAAATGCCAAATTTTGGTCTCTTTGCCAATCTGGACATCGGCATCGACTTGAGCCGTTTCATGGACAAAATACTCTTTTTTTGCCACAAGAGAAGGTTTACAAAAAACAACTGGTTGGCCACTCTCTAATGCGGATTGACACGCTTTTAAAATTTTAAGGGTGAGCGCACCCTCTCGACCATCTGTCCTGGGTGTTTGTCTTGAGGTGATGCAGTCCAGAAAATGCTGACATTCTGCCCGCAATGGCTCATCTTGAGAAACTTCGATAAATTCCCCTGCGGCCTTATTGGCGATAGGAATATTCCCATTCCATTCAATAGAGTGTGGAAAAAGTTCAAGTTTTTCCTGCCAGGGTAGGGTATCGTTAAAGACAGCCATCTGACGATCTCCCACCACTACCAATTTTTGTTCTTTAAAAGGATGCAACCAAGAGACAAAGATATGGGCACGGATACCACTGGCAAATTTCATAAGTGTTACGGTCGTATCTGCGATGCTCTGGTGTAGATAATTTCCACCCATGGATTGAATGCTTTCAGGCTCTTCCCCAACCAAACCCAAAATCACAGAGATATCATGAGGTGCGAAAGACCAAAGAACATTCTCTTCCCGGCGTAGTTTTCCCAAATTTAAGCGATTGGAGTAGATATATTGGATTCGGCCTAAAGCGCCGGTGTCGATCAACTCTTTTAGTTTCAAAACAACTGGATGATACCAAAGCAGATGGCCAACCATTAAAATTCTGCCCCGTTCTTCTGCCAATGTAGCGAGTTCACCTGCTTCTTTTTCAGAGAGACAGAGGGGTTTTTCGACATAAACGTCTTTACCAGACAGAAGGGCCTCACGCACCATATCTCCATGCATCGGGGCTGGCGTTGCAATGATGACCCCATTAATCTCTGAGTTTTTAAGCATCTCAGGATAGGAGAGCACCCCCTGTACACTGGGATATTTTTCCTGAAAATTTTTTAACGTATCGGGATTCGTATCACATATTGTGTGCAAGACCCCTAATGTTGAAAAATTACGGACCAGATTTTTCCCCCGCGATTTTTGCCTTGTTATTCTGGTTATTCATGTAATCCTTCCAGTTTGTGAGTATTTCATCTTTGTAAGCCAACATATGAGACTCACATTGACCACAACGTTTCATGATGAGTCTCCCTTGCGGCAGCAAATGGCAACTCAAGCTATTCTAATTATAACCATAAATCAGCTTACATTGGTAGGAATTTTCACTCTAGTGTCAAAGGATGCACGGATTGGTTCATTTTGTCTGTTCTTTGTTAAATGGCTCATCATTTCTGGGTTTTATTTTTTATTTTTGTCTACAGGGTCTCATGTTCACTGAAAAATGAATCTAACAACATGAAACCAATTGACAATTTATCTGAAATGGAGGAATTTTGTTTTATTGTGTAAAACGGAAATGGGTATTAGGGGGAAAAATCTGGTCCGTAATTTTTCAACATTAGGGGTCTTGCACACAATATGTGATACGAATCCCGATACGTTAAAAAATTTTCAGGAAAAATATCCCAGTGTACAGGGGGTGCTC
>JAMOAW010000026.1:0-66588 GCA_039908535.1 Magnetococcus sp. DMHC-6
GCAAAATCAAAAGCAAAATCAAAAGCAACACCTTGGAGGCTCTGCCTCCAAACCTCCGCCGGGGAACGTGACGCTCCCCGGACCCCTCCAATAATACTTTATTGAACGCAAATTGGTATCAACGCCCCCCGCACCACTCCAACCACGCGCTCCATATCACTGATTTTTAAATAAGGATGCATAGGTAAACTTACAATGCGTTGGGCGCACTTCTCAGAAATAGGAAAATCACCAGGTTGATGACCAAGACGGGCAAAAGCAGGTTGAAGGTGAAGAGGAATAGGGTAATAAATACCGTAGGGAATATGGGCAGCCTTGAGAGCTTGAACCACTTGATCCCGATGGTCGGTTAAAATGGAATATTGCGCCCAAGCACTCACTAAACCATTTGGTATAAAAGGAGTTTGCACGACATCATGAAGATGATCGGTATAACGGGTTGCCAACTGACGACGCGCCGCCAACTCCTGAGGAAAAATGGCTAATTTGGGTAATAAAATGGCCGATTGTAAGGTGTCCATGCGACCATTGATCCCAATCAAAAGATGTTGATACCGCTATCGCCCCACCATCCCCATACCCTCCCAAAGGCTTGGCAGGAAAAAAACTGGTCGCCCCAACATCCCCCAACCCCCCAGCAGGACGATCATGATAAATGCCACCTAAACCTTGAGCAGCATCTTCTAAAATAAACAAACCATATTTTTGTGACACATGACGAATAGCCTCATAATCGGCTGGCAGACCAAAAAGATCCACCGGAATCACCCCACGAGGACGTAATTTCCCTTCAGAAATCACCTGCTCAATCGCTTGCTCCAACTTAATCGGATCAAGATTAAAGGTTTGCCGATCAATATCCACAAAAATAGCCGTCGCCCCTAAAAGATGAATCACCTCGGCCGTGGCAAAAAATGTAAAAGGGGTCGTGAAAATCGCATCCCCAACCCCAACTTCATAAGCCATCAACGGCAACAAAAGGGCATCGGTGCCGCTAGAACAAAGCAAAACATGATCCACTTGTACAAATTCGCTTAATTTGCGCTCTAACAGACGGTTCTCCGGTCCTAAAATATATTGACCATGTTGCAACACCCCTTGTATCTGTCGCTCCAATTGCGGACGAAGACGATCTTGTTGGCTAACTAAATCCACAAAAGGCAGATCAACAACCACAGTGGGTGACGGTTCGTTGAGCAATACCGCAGGTGTGATGGCACGGGGAGTGTAGGCCAATAAGGCAGCATCGTTGGTCAACAAACGGGCTCGCTCTCCCAGTTGTTCCAGACAGGCCAACAGTTGACTGCTGACTGGATCCAAATCCCCCAACGGCTCAATAGGTTCGCCTATGGCGCACAGACGATTTTTATCGCTTAAGAAAGTCTCTAACTTTTGACGCGCTTCCCATTGAGCCTCACGCCAAGTAAGAGGGGTTTTCGACGCCAAACGCAAACCATGAGCCATAATAGGCACCGACAACCACTCACACCCCACATAAACCCAAAGACGATCACCACGACTTTGAGCCAATGAAATAGCGTGCAAAAGCTCTTCCGTGGGGTGCAGGGAGCAGGCTTCAATAAGAGTATCCAGGGCCAACAGCAAATGAGACATCTTCTTCTTCCTTAAAATTAAAAACAAAACCTTGGGGGAGTTACTTGATAAAAGATGCAAACAGACCCCCAAACCCCCTCCTTTTTTTTAAATAATTAAAAAAAAGGTAACCGTTCAGATAAAAAAAATTAAAAACAAGACCTTGGGGGATTGCATCCCCCAACCCCCCTGCTATTTGAAGAAAGCAAAACCGAATTCAAAAGCAAAGTCAAAACCCTGGGGGCAATCCCCCAGACCCCTTTTTTTTATGATTTCAATGTTTCCCCAACATCTGCTCTGGAGAGAGGGAGGTGAGAATCTGCTCCAACTCTTTAATGCGTGTTTCAGGCTCAGCCCAATCCCGGTTGCGCACGGTAAGAGTGCTGCTCTCTTGATTTAAACGAAAATGGCCACCCCCTTTTTGAATCAGTTGAATCAATGCCATAGAATCAATGTTGGGTTGGGGATGAAATTGAATGCTGCCTCCTTTGGGACCCGCCTCAAGACGCACAATTTTAAGCTTTTTGCACAACCATTTAAAACCCATCACCTTTAATAAATTTTCCACCGTCTGCGGAAGTCGACCAAAACGGTCAATTAATTCCAAACGCATTTCCGCAATCGCTTTAAAATTGCCCAAACCAGAAATTCGTTTATAAAGAGATAGACGCTGATGCACATCTGAAACATAGGTGTCGGGAATAAACGTAGAAAGATATAAATTAATATTAGGAACAATGGCCCCCTCTTCAGAGACCGCACTCTTTTCTCCCTCCTCATTTTCCCCTTTCAAAATCAAAATGGCCTCTTGAAGCATTTGGTTATAAAGATCAAAACCCACCTCCCGAATCTGCCCCGACTGCTCCTCACCAAGGATATTGCCCGCACCACGAATTTCCAAATCATGGGTGGCCAACATAAACCCAGCCCCCAAATCCCCCAAAGACTCAAAAGCCTCCAACCGTCTGAGGGCATCGGCTGCCAACCTATCCCGAGGCGGAATCAATAAATAGGCATAAGCACGCCGCTTGGAGCGTCCAACGCGACCACGCAACTGATGCAATTGCGCCAAACCAAATTTATCAGCCCGGTGTATAATAATCGTATTGACCGATGGAATATCCACCCCATTTTCAATAATAGTCGTACAAAGCAATAGGTTAAACTCTTGGCGATAGAAGGCCAACATCACCCGTTCCAGTTGGGTGCCGCGCATTTGACCGTGGGCTACCCCTACTTTGGCTTCGGGAACCAGCTGCGCCAATTTAGCCGCCATTTGATCAATATCTCGCACCTGATTATAAAGATAAAAAACCTGCCCACCCCGATAAATCTCCCGCAAAATCGCCTCTCGAATCAATTCGGGTTGATATTGGGTGATGACCGTCCGTATGGATAAACGATCCACAGGGGGCGTGGCAATGATGGAAATATCACGAATACCTGCCATGGCCATGTGCATGGTGCGAGGAATCGGCGTGGCGGTCAGCGTTAAAATATCAACACTGGCCCGAAAACCTTTGATACACTCTTTATGAGCCACGCCAAAACGTTGCTCTTCATCGACGACAAGCAAACCTAAATCTTTAAAAACAATGTCTTTTTGCAACAACCGATGCGTTCCAATAACAATTTCAATCCGCCCTAAAGCCAAATTTTCAATCACCTGTTTAATCTCAGAAGGCTTGCGAAAACGCGAGAGCAACGCCACCTGAATGGGATAAGCAGCCATGCGCCGCGCAAAAGTTTCATAATGTTGTTGAGCCAAAATCGTGGTTGGAGCCAACACCGCCACCTGTTTGCCATCCATGGCCGCACGAAAAGCCGCGCGCAACGCCACCTCGGTTTTGCCATACCCAACATCGCCACACACCAAACGATCCATAGGACGTGGCGTTTGCATATCTTCCAAAACCTTTTCAATGGCAAACCCCTGGTCTGGCGTCTCCTCAAAGGGAAACGTGGCGGCAAACTCTTGATAAAGGGGATCCGTGCCAGAAAAGGCAAACCCTGGTTTGGCTTGCCGTTGCGCCTGCAAACGCACCAACTCTTCGGCCATTTCAAATATTCTTTGTTGCACCTTTTGTTTGGTCTTTTGCCAACGGCTTCCCCCTAGTTTATCCAGGGAAACCCCTTCACCACCCGCATGTTTGCTTACCAAATCCAAATTTTCTACCGGAACATAAAGTTTATCCCCATCGGCATAAAACAACAGCAAAAAATCATTTTTTATCACCCCAATCGTCAAAGAGTGCAAACCACCATATTGGGCCACCCCATGATCTATATGAACCACCAAATCGCCTTCGTTTAAATCGGCAAAACTGGCAATCATTTGATCTAAAAAACCTTTATGCACCTTGCGACGGGTCACCCGGGGCCCAAAAAAGGCATCTTCAGAGATCAACGCCAAACGCAAATCGGCTTGCATAAAGCCCCGCGCCACATCACCAACCGTCAGACAAAACGATCCTGGCGGCTGCATAAAAGCCTGCATCCAAGAGGTAACCTCTTGGGGAGGAAGCTTATAATCCACCAACACCTCCCGCAGACGCTCCTGTTGACCCAAAGTTCTCGCCACCAAACAAACCCGATAGCCTTGTTTACGCAACCCTTTTAAATGCTCGGCCGCCTGCTGCAAAATAGGCTGACCTTGAGAATCCAATTGACGATAATAGTCAGGTGTCGGGCTAAAACCCTGAAAAAGGGTGTTCTCAACCAATTCATTATTGTTAATAAAAAAATGAACAGAATTTTGGACATGGTTTTGGTAGTCATCCAAAGATAGATACAACCCGGTAACCGGCAAAAATCGCCCTTCGGGATATTGGGCCGTGATGGATTGGTGGCGTTTGAGGATATCTTCGCTGTGCTTGACGGCCTCTTCTTGACAGGTTTCTGTCCACAAAAACAGGCTGTTTTGGGGAAGATAATCAAAAAAGGTATCCAGCTTGGCATGAAAAAGGGGAAGATAATGTTCCATGCCCTGATATTTTTCCCCTTTGGAAACCAAACGATAAATCTCATCTTCGGCCGCTGCTCCCCCAAAGGTATTGCGATATTCGGTTCGAAAGGTACGAATGGTCTCTTCGTCTAAAATAACCTCACAGACGGGAAGAGCCCTAAGAAAAGGAATAGAATCGGTCGAGCGTTGCGTAACAGGATCAAACAGACGCAACGTTTCCACCGTATCTCCAAAAAGTTCCACCCGCACCGGCTCTTCCCGACCGGGCGGAAAAAGATCAATAATCCCCCCCCGCACAGCAAACTCCCCCGGTTCTGTCACCAAAGAGGTGGCATGGTAACCAGAAATGGCCAAAAATTTACGCAATTGCGGCACATTTAATTGATCATGCACGGCAATGACAAAACCATAACGGGACAATACCTGCCTTGGCATCACCCGCTGCATGAGAGCAGCCGGCGTGGTGACGATCACCCCCTTGGGATGACCCCGTTCATCCCCGGCCAAAATCGCCCCTTGACCGCTCATTTGAGTCAAACGAAATAACGTCGATAACCGCTCGGAAACCAGAGGAGCAAACGGAGACAGCGGTTCAAAAGGCAAAATTTCCCAGGCTGGAAATTGCCAAATAGGCAAAAAAAGGTCCAAATGACGGGTAAAATAGAGCAACTCACGATACATCGCTTCGGCGCGACGGGTGGTCGCCGCTACTAAAACAATGGGGGCGGGCTCCCTTCTGGCTAGCAGCGTGGCAAACAACGAAACCGCACTATCGGGTAGGCCCGAGAGAGGAATGGCGGAATTTAGAGAAACGCGTGAGAGTAAACGTTCTAAATCGGGTGGCAATATATTTTGTGTGGTCATGTTCTTTCCAAAAAATTTGGTACCACCACATTTAAGTGTGGACGATGAACGAGTGCCTGAACAAAAAGGAACATGATGCCCTGCGGGCAAAAAAAAATCAAAGGCCAAACCCTGGGGGATGAATCCCCCAGACCCCCTCTTTTTTTTTAAGAATTAAAAAAAAGGGTGGGGGGATTGGGGGGCGGTTCTCCGCCCCCCAAGGTCTTGATTTTTATTTTTCCGATACATTAAAATCAAGACCTTGGGGGATGACATCCCCCAATCCCCCTGCTCTTTGAAGGAAGCAAAACCGAGGTCAAAAGCAAAATCAAAACCCTGAGGGCAATCCCCCAGACCCCTTTTTTTTTAAATCATAAAACCAAAAAACAGACGACCACAGTTAAGTGTGGTGGTACCGGCATTATGTTCGCACCCCAAACTCTTCTCTCACCATCCCTCTTTTCCCAAAAGAGGCACAAACGTACAAGCAAACAAGGTATGAATCAAAATCTCCCCCTCTTCCCCCTTTCTCACCAACAACAAATTTTGCATCCCCCGTGTTCCCACTGGAATCACCATTCTTCCTGTCACGGGTCGCAACTGCGCCACAAGCGAAGGAGGAATTTCCGGGGCAGCGGCGGTCACCGAAATGGCATCGTAAAGCCCCTCGTACCCCACGGAACCATCCCCCAAAACCCCACGAATATTTTCCAACCCCAAAGCATCCCACCGCTCTACAGCGGCCTTCAATAGTGCGTCGATGCGTTCTACCGCCACCACCTCACCCGCCAACTGCGCCAATACCGCAGCTCCATAACCCGATCCCGCCCCCACCTCTAAAACCCTCTCCTCCCCCTTTAATGCCAACAATTCCGCCATGACCGCCACCATATACGGCTGAGAAATCGTCTGCTCCTGCCCAATCGGCAACGCCCCATCCCGATAGGCCAACTCCTGATAAATCTCCAGCACAAACCTCTCCCGAGGCAATCTCTCCATCACCTCCAACACCCGCGCATCCCCAATCCCCCGCCCCCGCAGTTGCTCCTGGACCATACGCTGCCTTTCCAGTCTCGTCTCTGGCGGATCCCATAAAAGAGGATTGGCTTTTTTAAATAACATGTCGCTCCTCGCTGTTCTCAACAAATGGACCTCACACCCCTCATTTTTACCATACCCACCCCTTAAATCACAGGGTTTGCCCGTTCGACATGGGAGATCCTGTGCAATCAAAACAGAACGCTATCCCAGGTCTACACAATCCTAATCTTGTGTAGACGATCAAAAAGGTTAGAGAAGATGGGAACACCATTTTTATAAGACTTAGAAAATAATTTATTTTTTCCTGTCATTAAATTTAAATTTTTTGTATTCTTAATAAAATATTCACATTCACCACATTTTTTGGAGATTATCAAATGAAAACCATAAGTATGTTGGCTATGTGGGGCGTGTTGACTGGTTTGAGTGTGGGAGATGTTCAAGCAGAAAATTTTTCCGTTCCAAATATACTGCCAACAAATCCTGCGACAAAATTGCCAGAAAATATACAAAACAAAAAAATAAATGAAAATTTTGATGCGTTGGTTAATATTATAAACCAGTTAAAACAAAAAGTTGCGACTCTTGAAGGCTCAGGGACACAATCCCCCTGCACAACTCCTGATTCCTATGGATTTTGCGATAATGGCAACGGAACGGTCACTCACGCCGAAACTGGCTTGGTACTTTTGGCCAATGCCAACTGCTTTGATGTTTTAATGTGGGATGATGCCGTTTCATCTGTCGCCTCCTTGGCGGATGGCATGTGTGGATTGACGGATGGTTCCACTGCGGGGGAATGGCGCATGCCAAACAGTACTCAAATCAAAGGATTTCTTCAAGATATCGATGGCGGTGAGTTGGAAGTTCTTTATCAAGCTTCATTAGATCCCATCTTCACAAACATGCAACCCGCCTACTATTGGTCGGGAACAACCAACATCAACTCGCCAAAAGAGGCATGGAACATCTTCCTCGGCAACGGCTATATCCGCTATTTTGCCAAATCATTCGAAACCTATGTCTGGCCAATCAGAAACAGTCATTGATACCAATGTGCGTTTAATAAAGTATTCATGGAGAGGTCCGGGGAGCGTCACGCTCCCCAGCGGAGGTTTGGAGGCAGAGCCTCCAAGGTGTTGCTTTTGATTTTAATCTTTGTAACCGTGCACCGAAGTAAAATTTTACGTTTTTATATATTAATAAAAAAAGGGGTCTGGGGGATTGCCCCCAGGGTTTTGTTTTTGATCTTTTTATCTGAACGGTTACGAATCTTTTAGCAGAAAGCGACGATAAAAACATAATGCCCTACGGGCAAAAAATTAAAATCAAAACCCTGGGGGATGAATCCCCCAGACCCCCTCTTTTTTTTAAGCCTTAAAGAAAAAAAGGTGAAGGACGATCTCTCCCCTCCGGCAACAACCCCGGATCCAAAATCACCACCGCCCCCCCCTCATCCCACGCCAAACCGCGCACGGCTGGAGCAGTCGGTAACGCCGCAATCAGAGGAGGAAGTGGATGCAAGGCGTCAAAAAAATAGTGACGCAGATAAATAGGCTCTTCAACACGAATAAAACGCTCGCCAGTAAGAGAGAGCACCCGTAAAGAACGAAAACATGTCGTTTGGTGCGTAACAACTGAAAAATTAAGCAAAATGGCTAAGGATTCCCCAGGGTGCGGGTGAAGACCGCAAACCTGAGTGGAAACAATACCAAAACGCAGGCCGTCGGCAGTAAAAACCACCAGATCCAAACCGGCAGAAGAGGCCGTTAAGCCCTGCTGATTCATGAAATACCTGCCTGATATCCTTGAAATAAACGGCTTAAATCCAGTAAAATGACCATCTGGCCCGTATAGGTAAAAACCCCGTCTACCCAGGGAAGAATTTTTTCATTGAAGGTGGCTAGGGGTGGTTGAATTTGATTCTCAGGAATATCCATCACCTCCAAAACCCGATCCACCCGCAAACCGCTCTGCATCTGAGGCGTCCGACCTAACAAAATGGCCGTATGACGGGTGAGAGGTTGCTCCTCGGTGCCAACAACCATGGCTAAACGCAAAACCGATTCAATATCGCCCCGTAAATAAATCACCCCAGCTATAGAGGCCGGACAACCAGGAACAAAAAAAATCTCCCGGTAAGGCAAAATCTCGACAATATAATGGCCATGAAAGGCGTATAACATATCGTTCAAAGCAAAAATAACCAATTTGACCGTTGCGGCATCCAACTCAATCACCGCCTTTTTGGCTTGAACACGCAGGGCCAATAGGTCATTTAGGGGAGAGATGGGTGCATGGCTCATGGGTGAATGCCGGGGGGGATGGAACTTTCTTCCGTCTGCATCTCTACCGCCTCCTTTACTCGATTTCGTCCAGTCTGTTTAGCCATATAAAGAGCTCGATCAGCGGCTTCGCATAGAGAAGCCCCCGTGCCATATTCAGGAAAACTGGCCACCCCACAACTAAAGGTGACACTAAAGGTGCTATCTGCGGCATAAAAACGCACCTGAGAAAAATCAAGACGCAATTCGTCTAAAACTTGATGAGCTTGCTGAAGAGAGACACCCTGTAAAATAACTGCAAACTCCTCCCCCCCATATCGACCCACACAATCAGAATGGCGCAACCGCTGCTGCAACAGACGACCCATAGCCATAATCACTTGATCCCCAACCGGGTGACCATAGGTGTCGTTGACCCTTTTAAAATGATCTAAATCAATCATAGCAAAACAGACTGGCACTTTCAGCCGCAAACCGTTGGCCAAGGCACTCTCTAAAAATTGCTTGGTCGTGGTGTGATTAAATAATCCCGTTAAACTGTCCCGTACCATCAAGGCCCGCAAGCTACGCATCCGCTCGGCCCGCACCATAACCGCACCAATTAAATCATCGGGTCGAATCGGTTTGGTTAAAAAACCGTCCGCACCCACCTTGAGAGCAGAAAATTGCTTCTGGATGTCGGTCTCACTGGAGAGATAAACAATGGGTAAACTCAAATATTCGGGAATCTGCCGAATGACCTGCGCCACCTCTTGACCCGTGCAATGGGGCATATAAAAATCCATTAGGATCAAATCGACATGGAAGGTTTTTAAAATATCTAAAACCGTCTCTGGGGTGTGGAGAATGCGTGAACGTATTCCAACACTCTCCAAAATAGCCCCATGATAGGCGGCAATTTCTGGTTCGTCATCAACGATCAAAATGTGATAAGGGCTAGGTGACGCACGAGATGTCAACCGGTCTAATACCTCAACCAACTCCAATGGCTTGACCGGCTTGGTAAAATAGGCCATACCTCCCGCTCTGACCGATCGCAAGCGGGCTTCAAAATCCTCTCTGGCCGAAAAAAATATCGTGGGCACTCTCCGATCTAAGCTTCGTTGAATCTCGTCAAGAATATCAATACCCAACGCATGACCCGCCGGAAAAATAATATCCATCACAATGACATCTGGCACTCTTTGCGCGACCGCTTGACGCAAATGGGTTGGATCGGAAAAAGATATAATCTGGTAGCCAAAACAACCCAATTGCACCTTTAATTGCGCCACCAATTCCAGATCATCGTCACACAAATAGATTAAATTCCCCGATGCTCGGTCTGTCTGATCGGTGACGGTCGGAGAAGCCAGTTCATAGGTAGGCATCCCCAAATAGTGCCTGTTGCTGGCCACAGTTTCCTCTAAAATCACCTTTTGCACGAGTTCCAATTCTGACAAATCGTCCAATAGACTCTGTATGCCCGATTCATCCAAACAATAACCCGATGATTGCATAGCAGCCAACACCCGCTTTTCAGCGGTCATGGCCGAAGATTGCAGGGCACTCAAGCCAAATGAACCGCTGGTCCCTTTCAGGCTATGCAAAAGACGATGTAACGTCTCCAAAACAGCACGATTCTGCGCACCGACCCTCAATTCCATATAAAGTTGACGCAGCGCAGCCAACCGCTCTGGTAATTGGTGCAGATATTGTTTGCGAATCTGCAAAATTCGATCCTGCATCGTGCTGGAACGTTCGCTCATGGTGTGATCATTCCAATTTATGATGACGTGCCAATACCGACTGAACCAAACTAGGCAACGACTCTTCCAAAGAACCATCCTTCATAAGACAACCATCCATAGCCGGTTCTTTGGCCATGGAAACCTGTGGATCGTCTCCAGTCAAAAGAATGAAAGGAAGAGCAACCCCTTGAGCGCGTAACTCCCAGAAAAGTTCTATTCCGTTGATCATAGGCATGTTTAAATCGGAAATGATGCAATCTATCTCTGGATGGTCGTTTAATTGTTCCAGGGCATGAACGCCGTTGTCGGCCACAATGGCGGTATAACCATTCCCTTCCAAAATAGCCGCCGTCATTGCACCAGCCAAATCATCATCGTCTACCACAAGAATTTTCATAGATATTTTCCCTTTTGTTAAGTAAAAAAACAAAACCCTGGGGGATGCCCCCAGACCCCCTCTTTTTTTTAGTTACATTAAAAAAACCACTCAACCCAACAAATTACGCAAAATATCCAATAAATTATGTTGCTCAAAGTCACTTTTAACAATATAGGCATCGGCTCCAACTTCAATACCGCGCCGTTTGTCCTCTTCTTTGGCACGGGAGGTAATGATAATAATAGGCGTGTTTTTTAAATGCTCTTCCTGACGCAATCGTGCCGTCATAGAAAAACCATCCATGCGCGGCATCTCCACATCGGTTAATATCGCATCAAATTCTCCTGTCAAAGCCAACTCAAGCCCTTCCAGGCCATCTTCTGCCAAAATCACTTGATAGCCGTGGGCTTGCAGCACCTCTTTTTCGATCTCACGGGTATTGATGGAATCGTCTACAACCAAAATACGCGCTTTTATGCTCCGGCTCTCCTGGTCTGTCTCCACATAACGAATCTTACGCGCCAAAACCAACAGGGCCGGAAGATGCAGCAGATTGACCAAAGAATGATGCCCGGTCACCACCATACCAACCACCAATGGATTGTGACGCATGTGCAAAGGCAACGGCTTAATCACCATATCCCGTTCGTCCAACAGTTGATCCACAATCAACGCAATTTTTTCTTGTTGTACCTGCACCACAACCAACAACAGCCCAAAAGAGGAGGAGGAAATAGGAGAAGTGGGCACTGGAAGCGTGAGAAGGTGCCCAAGGGCAACCACCGGAATAAATTCATTATGAACCACCACAGCTTGACCTCCCGATATCTGCAATAAATCCTCGGATTGCACACGCAAAAGGTGCACAACATATTGGGCGGTAAATCCCAAAAGCTGCCCCTGCACCTCACAAATCAACACCCGCATCATGGCCAATGAAAGAGGTAAACGAATGGTAAATGAACACCCTTGACCACTCTGACTCTGCACCTGAACCATCCCTTGCAAATCATCAACAATGGTTTTTTTAACCACATCCATGCCCGCTCCACGACCAGAAATATCGGTGATAATGGGACTGGTACTAAAACCAGGCAAAAAAATCATCTCAGCCAATTGCGCCTCGGTCAACAGAACCGCCTGCCCCTCCGGGACAATTCCTCTTTGTACGGCCTTGGCCCGAATACGCTCCAAAGGCAATCCCCGTCCATCATCCACAATATGCACAAGAACCCAGGCCCCCTCCTGGCGCACCTGCAACTGCAGGCGACCATAGGCCGCTTTACCCGCCGCCCTGCGCTCTTCTGGCTCTTCAATGCCATGATCCACTGCGTTGCGCAAAAGATGAACCAACGGATCTCCCAAACGGTCGATAATCTGCCGATCCAATTCAATTTCACCCCCCATCACCTCGCACTCCACCTCCTTGCCCAATGAACGAGCCAACTCCCGTACCAAGTGGGCCGAAGGCTCCAACACCGTAGACAAAGGCAACATACGCAAAAGCAAAGCCTTATCGTTGAGGGCCAACATCAACTGCTCCTGCATCAACACATGATCACGCAACGAGAGAATCATCGTGTGCCAAGCGTGAGACAGCTCCGTTAAAGAGAGTTCCCCAATACGGCGTTCCAGATGCCGAGCATCAAAAAAAATCTGTTTAATTAATTCATTACTTAAAATAACCTCTCCCATCAACTTGATCATCTCATCCAGTTTGGCCAGCTTGACACGAACCGTCTCTGGCGTTTTTAGGCTGGTGATAACCTCTTTAGGGGGATTCGGGAGAGGCTCCGGGGGAGAAACCGGCGGGACAAGAGACGGCGAAGGTGGGGTGTCGCCACGCATAGCCTCGTGCAAGGCGGCAAAAAGAGCCTCATCAGGCGGGGGTAGCTCGGCACCCGCCTCCACACAATCCACCAACGAAAAAAGAAGGTCCACTCCACGCATGAGCAAACGGCCCAGATCAGGGGTAAAAACCAGACGATCTTCACGTAAACTACCCAAAACCTCTTCCAATTGATGGGCTGTATCGCTGATGACCAACAATTTCAACATGCGCGACGACCCTTTGAGGGTATGGGCGGCCCGAAAAATGGTATTCACCCGCTCTTTATCGGTGGGATCTTTGGCCAATTCGCCAATCCCTTCCGTCAACCGGTGCAGGTTCTCCCGTCCCTCCTCGACAAAACGAGCCAAAAAACGGCTCATGTCTAGTGCCATGGACGTTTCATCTTCTAAGATGCCTCTTTTTCATGTTGCAACTGCGCCAAATGGTGTTGACACAAAAAATGAACCTCATGTAACGGCACGCCCAGCGGCAGGTGATCGTAGGTTGGTATTTTGTTTTTGGGCTGGGCCAATTGCTGAAGAACAATAAAATATTCCCGTTTGGCCAGCATCGTCTGCTTTTGCAAACGATAAAGTTCGGCCAGAGAATAGTGGGCCAACCAGCACTCTGGTTGCGCGTAAATCGCCTGTTTAAACCAACGCATCGCTTCCCCATACCGCTGCTGCCAACGGCTGATTTGACCCAACGATAACAACGTCTCTATGGACCAAGGTTCAAGAGAAAGCGCCTGGTGAGCCGTTTGTTCAGCCTCAAGAAAGCTCTTGCGATTCAATAAAATATGCGCTTTAAGCTGCAAGGCACGCAAGGTATCCACCCCCTGTTCCAACAAGGCGTCAAGGCATGCTATGGATTCTTGGTAGCGTTTTTCCCGGGCCAAAAGCAAAGCGGTGGCATACGACAAAACGGTGGATTGCTTTATGGGCAACGGATCGAAAAGTTGCTTTTCTTCGGCTCTTGGCAAGGGCAAAGAGAGCTCTTCCTTCTCGGCAGGTGGCGTCACGGCGTGACCAAAATAAAAAACACCACCTGCCTGGATTTGAGGCAAAATACCAAAATCGTTGGCCAATGTTTCCGTATGGCCAACAATCAAACTCCCCCCAAAGGCAAGCCGTTCGGCCAGACGGGTAAAAATGACCCGACGAGGGAGCGTGTCAAAATAAATAGAGACATTCCGAAAAAAAATCACATCCAGATCATAAAGGGAGTCCGGCCATGTATCACTAAATAAATTAAAAGAAAACAAAGAAACAGACTCACGAATGGCCGATGAAAGCTGCCATTCCCCGCACGACAAAGGGGTAAAATAACGGCGTTGCAACTCGTTGGGCAGATTACGAAATGAATAGGAGCGATAAATACCCTGAAACGCCTTTTCCAAGGCCAATTGATCGATATCTCCCCCCAAAACAGTAAAAAGAGAACGCCCCGCCGAACCAAATTTTTCCTGTAAAGCCATGCGTATGGAATAAGGCTCCTCACCAGAAGAGCATCCCGCACTAAAAATACGCACAGGCCTCTCCCCTTGGCGGCGCGCCAATAAACGGGGCACCAAAACCTCGGTCAGCAGGTGCAGATGTTCTGACTCCCGATAAAAATAGGTTTCGTTGATGGTCAACAAGTGAATCAAATTTTGAAACTCGGTAGCATCGTTGTGCAGACGGTGCAAATATTGCTCGGTGTGATCTATTTTTAAATATTGACAACGACGCGCCACGGCGCAAGTCAACTGTTCTTCTCTACTCCCTGCAAACAAAAGTCCGCAACGATGTTTGATGAGCCTATGAAATGGAGAAAGATCAATCATGGGTATCGGGTGATTCGTCCTGTAATCACTCCCTTGTAGACAATATTATTCAGCCAATTTGGAATCTTTTGTAACGAAAGGATCTCTTGGATACAACCCGTCTCAATAGCGGCTTTGTTCATGCCAAACACCACCGAAGAGGATTCATCTTGAGCCATGGTAATCCCCTTTGCCTGATGAATCGCCATCATCCCCCGCACCCCATCGTTGCCCATACCGGTGAGAATCATGCCAATCACTTTAGAGCCAAAAACGTTCGCCGCCGAAGTCAACAGAGCGTCACAATTGGGATGATATATCTCATCCGTGCGTTGCGGGAGCAGAGTCAGGCATCTGTTTTTGGTGATGGTGAGATTTTTTTCCGACGGCACCAGATAGACTGTTCCACAGCGCAACGATTCCCCCTCTTGTGGTAAACGAACAGTTAACGGGCAAAGGGTATTGAGCCACTGGGCCATACCCGCAGAAAAACCGCTGCTGTTGTGTTGGGCAATGAGAATAGGAGCAGGAAAATCCCCCAACAATTGCGCCAAAATAACGGCCAAAGCCTGTGGACCACCCGTCGAAGCCGCCACAACAACCACCCGACTCTCAGGCGACAATATCGGTGCGGGATTGGAAGTACGCCCGCGGGAGGCGTAGGGATGGGCGTAATGACGCACATGACGAATAACGGGAACTCCAGCCAAAAGCTTTACTTTTAAAATAAACGCTTCCCCTTGCTGAATATCCGGTTTGACCATCACCTCCAAGGCCCCCTTAGAAACGGCCTCATAGGCACTTCGAGCATCCGCTTGATTACTCACCATTAAAATTGGAACAGCGCAGGTTGCCATGATCTCTTCAATGGCTTGCAGACCGTTCATGACCGGCATGTTTAGATCCATGGTGATTAAATTTGGTTTGAGATCCTCGGCCAGTTGTACCCCCTCCAAACCATTACTCGCCTCGCCGACCACGGTAATCTCTGGGTCGTTTTCCAGCAATCCCCGCAAAAGAAGTCGCGCAGTAGGACTGTCATCGACGATCAAAACGCGCACCTTGGCCATGATGGGGTTACGCGCCTTTTTCTTTCTGGCGAGTCAATTTAAACTGACCGACCAATAATTTTAATTGGCCGGATAAAAGACTCATGTTTTGAGCTATTTCCGCAATACGATCCACCCCTTGCGCCGAATTGGAACTGGAGCTAACAATCTCACGCAGGGCGATCACCACCTGATTGCTGGCAGTGCGTTGCTGTTGGGTGGAGAGTGAAATCTGTTGGGCGGCGGTGCTGCTTTGCCGGGCGGCTTCCACCAATTCGGTCAACCGTTTAGAAGTATGGTTAGAGGCCACAATCCCCTCCTCAATCCCCGTGGCCCCCTTTTCCGAGGTGAGAACCAAACGGTTGATCGCACTTTGTATCTCGCCCACCTTTTTCTCAATCTCGGCGGTAGAATCGGTGACGCTGTCGGCCAATCGACGTATTTCCGAGGCCACCACCCCAAAACGACGCCCCGCCTCCCCGGCACTTGAGGCCTCCAGAGCGGCATTAAAGGCAATCAATTTGGTCTGATCGGCAATGTTATTGATCATCTCCATCACTTTGCCAATCTCCTTGGATTTACCGCCCAGGGCCACAATCTCCTCTAAACTGTGTTGATTCTCTCTTTTAATCTGACCCATTTGGGTCACCACCGTCTGCATGGCCTCGGTCCCTTTTTTACTGCTATCCCAAGTTTGATTGGCGATATCAACAACCGTTTTGGAATATTCGGCAATCTGGGTGGAGGAGGCGGACAACTCTTCCATAGTGGAGGTGATCTCCGCCACTGCCGAGGACATTTCATTGGAATTGGCGGCCTGTTCATGGACCGAAGAGGCTATTTCATGCGCTGCTTCAAAGACATTAATCGCATGGATTTCTAAATCTCCAAGCAAGATACTTAATTTTTGACGCATCTCTCCTGCGGCACGCGCCAGGGTTGCAATTTCATCCCGTCCCTCAACCCTCACCTCATGCACCAAATCGCCTTGCGCAACTAAATTGACACTGTTGACCACCCGCTGCAGACGATTGGTGATGGTGCGTGCCATGATGAGGGATTGCAGTAAACCAAACAACAAAGCCATCCCAGCAACAAAAATGGTATCTTGACGGGCTTCCGCCACGGTTTGACGATAGGCCTTGCGATCCAAAGCCACTTCAATAACCCCAATGGGGAGACCCGAATAATCCTTGACAGCCTCGGCATAAACAACATGTTCCGTCCCTTGGAGCAGAACATTTTTCAGGAGTGAACTCCCAGAGATGACCCGTTTAAGCTCTTCATAACTCAGCAATGCCCCCTCTTGAAAGGTGGGCGTATAGGTTGTAAATTTTTCGCCATCCACCAAATGCAAACCGGTATGCAACTCCTCTTCTGCATAACGTTTTTCAAAAGCATCAAAATACTCTTGTCCGATAGAAATACCAAACTCCACCGAGCCCAAATGGCGTCCTTCATAAAAGACCGGCACAATACCCCGCGCCCCCAAGCCCGCCACACCGCTTTCTAAACCTTGAGTGGGTTTTTGCGTCTGATTGGTGTTGACTACAGTATGCCGAAAAGAGGAGAGATCGTCGCCAAATTTTTCCGGTTTGTGTAAACGTAAAAAGGAGATGGCCGGCGGGGTATGAAATTGAAACTGCTCCACATCATATTGGCTGGCCAATATCTGTTGAACCGGAAGAAACATTTTTTTTAAAGCCTCCCGCTCCCCATCGGCAAAAAATTTTTGAACCATGGGAAGATTGGCCACCAGGGCACTCATGGCTTCCGCCCGTTGCGTCTGGCTGATGATGCCATCATGGATTTCTCGAGTATAGGCGCGCAATTGTTGGTATTCCTCTTCGCGAATCCGTTTCTCCAGATGAACCATGTTGGTGTAGGCCATCGCAGCCACCATTAAAAGAATGGTAAATCCCATTCCCAATAGAATATTAACCCAGAGCCGCATCGTTTTGAACATGTTGTTCCCCTAGAAAAATGCCCTCGCTGAACAGGATGCCCTGCGGACAAAAAATCACAAACAAAACCCTGGGGGATGAATCCCCCAGACCCGCTCTTTTTTTTAAGAATTAAAAGAAAAGGGTGGGGGGTATTGGGGGGCGGTTCTCCGCCCCCCAAGGTCTTGATTTTTATTTTTCCGATACATTTAAAAAAAAGATGCGCATGAATATACCGGAAAGTCACCAAAAAAACATTCTTTTTTTAGTATTGCTTTAATAATTTAAATATCTCGCTATCCATCCACTATATCCAATATCGGTTGCCCACTCAACACTTGGTCAATGGTCTCCAACAAACGTTTTTTGCGAATAGGTTTAGACAAATGCAAGGTACATCCGGCTTGTAAACAACGGTCTCGATCGGCTTTAAAGGTATGGGCGGTCAACGCAATGATGGGGATGGGAGAGAGATTTTTTTCTTTTTCTAATTGACGAATCTGGGCTGTAGCCGCCAAACCATCCAAAACCGGCATCCGAATATCCATGAGGATCAGATCAAAAGAACCCTTTTGAAAAGCCTCTACCGCAAGAGCCCCATTTTGAACAATTTCCAACTGATAGCCGGTTTTGCTCAAAAAAGAACTCATGACCATGGCATTGTCTGGGGCATCCTCTGCCACAAGAATGCGCAGGACGTTCTTTTTGGGTTGCTCAATAACTGTTTCTTGAACAATGGGTTCTAGCGGATTTATCTCCTCTTCACAAGGTTCCAAATTCAGAAAAAAATGAAATCCCCCCCCGACTTTTCCTCGGCTTTCCGCCCAAATTTTACCGCCCATTTGTTCTACCAAATGTTTACAAATCGATAACCGCAACGTCGCCCCACCCAAAGAGGGTCCAGAGGTGGCTTGGCTCTGACTGTTGGCTTCAAAAAGCGTGTTTAACAAACTGAGGGGAATTTCTCGACCAGAAGCAACGATGGAAAAACGCACCCCATCCATTTGATGACGTTCCTGCTGTATCTGAATGGCAAGAGTGCCATTGGGAAATAAATGAATGGCATTGCTGATCAAATTGGTCAATATTTGCCGCAAACGAACCGGGTCGCCCCAACGATGCAGCAACAAAGCTGGCTCTTCATGATAGGTGATGGTCACCCGTTCTGCGTGAATAAGAGGTTGAAAGGTATCGATCACCCGCTTCATAAGGGTATCCAGATGAAAAAGCGAACGCTCAATCTTAAGTTGACCCGATTCCAATTCGCTCAGATCTAAAAGGTTGCTCAAAAGTGCAAATAAAATCTCCTGGTTTTTAATCAAAACATCCAGATGCTGCTTATATTCAAAAGGCAAATTGGCCTCAGAGAGCATCTCGCCCATCCCCATAATGGCGTTGATGGGTGAACGAATTTCATGACTCATCGTCGTTAAAAAGGCACTCTTGGCCTGATTGGCGGCTTCGGCTTCCAATTTAGCCTCCCGCATGGCCTCATGCCGCTTGCGTTCGCTGATATCCCGTAAAAAAGCCAAAACATAGGGTTGATGGTTATACTTTTGAAAACTTGCCGTCACTTCGATGGGAAAAACCGAACCATCAGAACAGCGAGCAACCGTCTCAAAAGAGAGATTGCCCTTCCGTTGTAACTCATCCCATTGCGAGGGCCAAACCTTCCGGGGAAATCCTGGGCCAAGATCGGTCACCGATTTGCCAATCAACGCCTCTTTACTATAACCAAGAAGCCGACAAGCCGCTTGATTGACAAAGAAAAAACGACCTGTATCGGCAATCCAAAAAACCGCTTCATGGGTTTGTTCCAATGAAAATTGCCCCAGGATAAGTTCGTTTTCTTGTTGTTTGCGTTGGCTGATATCCAAAATCAGACCAATAACTCTTCCCTCTTCGCCTGACGGCGTCTGATCAATGGCTCTGGCCAACCATTGAATAAAAATGATCTCTCCAGATTTGCGCTTCATGCGTATTTCAATATGGCAATCCCTAGCTGCACCACTCATCATCGCCTGATAGGCTTTAAAAAACTGGGGTTGATCTTCTGGGAGAATATGTTGGGTCAACCAGGGCTCAAGGGTGATCAAGGCGGGGATATCCTCCACCTCATACCCCAAAATTTGTGCCCAACGTTGGCTAAAATAGTACCCTTTGCTCATGGGAATGGCATGTTCATACACCCCAGCCCCCGATATTTCCATGGCCAACAGCAGGCGTTGCTCACTTAACCGAATCGCCTTTTCCCGTTCCGAAATCGTGGCGACAAAAAATGCCAACGATCGGCCCATCGCACCAATTTCATCCTTTTCTAACTCAGGAATAGGCGTATCCTCCCCCTGCGCGTGCGCCACCATGGCGGCTTGTAAGGCGTTCAAGGGACGAATGACCCGACGAATGACATAAAGGATGATCCAAAAAGCGGTCAATGCACAAACAATCGCCAACAAAATTAAAAAACGACTTTGTGAGGCGGCAAAACGGTTGAGTTCTAGGTTGTAAGAGTCAATCTCGGCATGAATTTGGTTCATCATTTTTTCCACCGAACTGGCAAAACGATTGGCAAAAAATTGTGAACGACTCATTTGTGCCGTCAGTTGTCTCTCCAAACGAATTTCAGTACTGCGCAATTGAAACAAATTGTCCGTGCCACTGATCAACTCACGCAAGGTGTTCATCGAAACCTGTAAAGCCTCTTTCCGTTCATTATCGGGTTGATTTTTTATACTCTGTTGCCACTCTTGAGAAAGTGAACTGGCTTGCAGATTCAACTCTTGGACAAGATGAAACTCAGTGGCACTATAAACACTCAAAAAAAGTTGGAAAAGTTTATCTAAAGTGTCATTCAAAGGGACTAAAGTCGGGGTGGACTCAAGAGATTCTTGTTCGGGAGACTCTTCAGATTTAAAAGGAGGTGGCAAGGTGAGTTCATAAAGACTATTGCGCAACGCCATAAAATTTTCAACTTTTTGTTTCAGTGCCTCCCTGGTGCTGATCCTTTTTTCCATAAGGCTATCAATGGACTGGATATTTTCATCCAGATCCTTGATAAAATCTTGAATAGAAAGGATATCTTTTTGATCAATACCAAAAGAATCCAAGCGTTGCGTCAAAGTTTTCATCCAAACCAATTGATCATTCAGTCGAAAAATTTCTGTCTTGCGCATGGCGTCTGTTTCAGCATTGGCCAACGCAGGGGTTGCCGCGACAATGGCCTCACTCTGCCGACCCAATTCATAGGCAGCGGCGATTTTTTCAATGTCTTTGAGAGAAATCTGATGCAACCCCTCCTGAAACACATGAAATGAATAAATACCTATCCCACTGGCAATAAAAGTCAGTACGGTCATAACAACCCAACTAGAAAAAAGTCGGTAGGTCACACCAAATCGAAAAAAAGACATTCTCAACTCCTATTGAAAGTTTCCGTGGCAACCAATCGCAGATATCTTGTGCGCGGGGCCAGAGGGACTCCTGTACCAAATGAGCATTATACCCGATTTGGGATATTTGTACTACTTTTGAAAATGATTAACAGAATGCCCACGGACAAAAAAATCAAAACCCTGGGGGGCGGTTCTGGGTACCACCACACGTAACCGTGGTCATTTGTTTTTTGATTTTATTATTTAAAAAAAAAGGGGTCTGGGCGATTGCCCCCAGGATTTTGCTTTTGACCTCGGTTTTGCTTTCTTAAAAAAGCAGGGGGATTGGGGGGATGCAATCCCCCAAGGTCTTGACTTTGCTTTTTATTCAGGCGACTCGTTCATCGTCCACACTTAAATGTGGTGGTACCTTAAAACAATACACGATACAATATCTATTTGGCTTTTTTAAAAAAAAGAGTCAAAATAAAACCAACGTAAATTGATACCTAGAACCAACTTGGAAGGAAACCAGACATGAAATTTATCAAAGCCATCCCACTCACTGCCTATTTGTTACTTTTTTTTAATGTGATTGTTTATATCAGTCAATCCCGGCCAGATATCAACCTACAGGTTACGGCTTTTGCCTTTACTTTGCAATCTGGCACCCACTTTGCCGCCAGTGTTGGAGATGTTTTATTGATGTTTGGGGTGTTATTTTTGTATGTTGAAATTTTTAAAGCAACACGCAGCTCCCCAGCATCAATATTAGACCATTTTCTCTCAATGCTCGTGTTTGTTGGATTTTTAATTGAATTCTTGCTGGTGAGTTGGGCCGCAACACCGCTCTTTCTTCTCCTGGCCTTGATGGCCTTTTTGGATGTAGTGGCCGGTTTTACCGTGACAATCTCCACCGCACGTCGTGACTTTAGTCGAGATTAATAGGACGGAATGAACATGATGCCCTTCGGGCAAAAAATCAAAATTAAAGGCAAAACCTTGGTGGATGAATCCCCCAAACCCCCTCTTTTTTTTTAAGAATTGAAAAAGAAGGGTGGGGGGAATTGGGGGGCGGTTCTCCGCCCCCCAAGGTCTTGATTTTTGTTTTTCCAATACATAAACAAAAAAAATCCAAATCCTGGGGGATTCATTCAAACCCCTATTGCAACGATTTAATCAAAGACTCCTTGGCCTTAGCAATCCCCTCTTGAGTCATCTCCACGGGCACATAATCTTCCGAATGCTTGGCCAAAATAGAACTTGCTTCAAAAGTCTGCCCCGACTTATACATCCCCTCCACCACCACTCCCTGCCCTTCGCGAAAAAGATCAGGTACGATCCCATCATAATAGACAGGAAGATGGCTTTTGCCATCGGTAACCAAAAAACGAATTTTGAGGGTGTTCTCCTCCTTCTGCAAAGATCCCTCTTGCACCATACCCCCAATACGCAATTTATGGTTATCCAACTCCCCCGCTTTAGCTAAAATTTCGCTCGGCGTATAAAAATAGACCAACGCCCCACTAAAAGAGGTCAGCACCAAAGAAATCAACGCCCCAGCCACCAATACCAAAGTTACAATCATCCATGTGCGTTTAGTGGGTTTGATCATCACGATTACGAGACTCCAAGGCTAAACGTTGGCTGGCTAAACCCAACCCACGCAACGATAAAAAGGTAAATCCACCATAAACCACAGTGGCAAGAAGATAAATGGACAGCACATAATAGGTATAATCTACCATATTGGACTCCTAAAAAACTGTTTAAGCAATACCCGGTACCACCACATTTAAGTGTGGACGATGAACGAATGCCTGAACAAAAAGCAAAGTCAAAACCTTGGGGGATGAATCCCCCAAACCCCCTCTTTTTTTTAGGAATTGAAAAAGAAGGGTGGGGGGGAATTGGGGGGCGGTTCTCCGCCCCCCAAGGTCTTGATTTCTATTTTTCCAAATCAACATCATCAACCCCCTGAAGGCTGAATCCCCAGCCGATATCAACTACTGGGCAATCTCCGTAACCCGCATTTCCCGGATGACGGTGACTTTAATCTGTCCAGGGTAGGTTAACTCATTCTCAACCCGATTAGCGATATCCCGCGCCATCATCATCGCCCCTTCATCGTTCAAACGATCAAAGGCCACGATCACTCGCAACTCACGCCCAGCTTGAATGGCATAAGATTTCTCCACACCCTGAAAATCCATGGCAATCCGTTCCAAATCCTCCAAACGTTTAATATACGTCTGTACATTCTCCCGCCGCGCCCCAGGACGGGCTGCAGAAAGAGCATCAGCAGCATTAGTCAACGGACCAAAAACAGAAATGGGTTCTATATCAAAATGATGCGACCAGATGGCATTGACAACAATGGGCGACTCTTTAAACTTTTTTGCAAAGGTTCCACCAATGACCGCATGTGACCCTTGAACTTCATGGTCCATGCCTTTGCCAATATCATGCAACAATCCACACCGACGCGCCAACATCACATCCAACCCCAACTCCTCTGCCATCATCCCACAAAAAAAGGCCACCTCTATCGAATGGGCCAATACATTTTGGGTAAAAGAGGTACGAAACTTCAATTGACCGAGAAGCTTGACAATATTGATATCTATACCATTCAAACCAAGATCAAATAGAGCCTGCTCACCCGCCTCGCGAATCTCCTGATCGATATTTTTACGAGCTTTGCGTGCCACACTCTCAATCCGCGCCGGATGAATGCGACCGTCCAGAACCAACTCTTCTAACGTCCGCTTGGCAATCTGCCGGCGCACCGGATCAAATCCAGAGATCACTACCGCTTCTGGAGTATCGTCGATGATCAAATCACACCCTGTCGCCGCCTCCAAGGCACGAATATTCCGCCCCTCCCGACCAATAATCCGCCCCTTCATCTCTTCGGAAGGAATCGCCACCACCGAAACGGTATGTTCCCCAACCACCTCGCCCGCAAATCGCTGAATGGCCTGGGTTAAAATCTCCTGAGCCTTTTTATTGGCCGTGGCATAGACCTCCTCTTCCATCTCTTTGATCAAACGCGCCGACTCCTGACGCGCCGCATCGGCAATGGAGGCCATCACCTTGGCCTTGGCCTCGGCTTCGGTCAAACGGGCAACCTTTTCCAACTGCAAATCAATCTCCTCCAATTTTTCCCGATAGAGATCTTTTTGCTGTTTGAGGTCCTCCAACTCTTTTTCCAGACGTGTCCGCCGCTTTTCTTGTTCTCTTTCACGTTGATCTATCTGATCAAATTTGCGTTCCAGGAGTTCCTCTTTCTTATCCATACGACGTTGTTGCTCAAGCAATTCACGCCGCTGCTCCGCATATTTTTCTTCAATTTCTTTTTCGATACGAATCACATCGCCGCGATTGCGTAATTGAACCTCCTGCACGACCTCTTCAACTTTTTTTTCAGCCGCAAATAAAATTTGCTTGGCCTGCTCCTCCTGAATAACATGGAGAGCTTGTTGTTTTCGTCGATAAAAAACAAAATATGCAAAGGCGATTCCCCCACCGAGAACCGTCCCCACAAGAAAGAGGAAAAAGGTCATGATTTATATTTATCTCCTTTCCGTGCCTCCCAAAGATGGGTCAGCAGGGAAATAGGCGTTTATTTATAACGTGTTTTATATTCAGAAGAGTCCAAAATAACCACATGATCAACACCTGTTCCCATGGCTTAAAAACAAACACGCACATGTGGTGATGAACATAATGCCCTACGGACAAAAAAATCAAAACCCTGGGGGATGAATCCCCCAGACCCCCTCTTTTTTTTTAAAAATTAAAAAAAAAGGGTGGGGAGTATTGGAGGACGGTTCTCCGCCCCCCAAGGTCTTGATTTTTATTTTTCCGATACATAAACGATACCTATTGCAAAAAATTAAATCCGATAAACACCACTGGTGCTGACCACCAGATTGAGAAGAATATCGTGTGGTTCTGAGGGCAATTGGTCCACCTCTTGGAAATGATAGGCCAATCCAACAAGAAGAGGTCGATTTAAACCATTCGCACCCATTTTTAAACCTGCGGCCAATGCCCGATCATAATACCCGCCCCCAAATCCCAAACGCCCTCCCTGGCGATCAAAGCCCAGCAATGGTACAAATAAAAGATCTAAAGCCTCCAACCCGGAAGAGTGCCACGGATCTAAAAGCTCTTCTCTGTGGAGGGGTTCCAAAATACCAAACGCACCACTTTGTAACTGAGCATCTGGAGATATGAGGACAAATCGTAATGCCGAAGAGGATTTATCCACAACAGGCACGTAAACTTTTTTTCCTAAACAATGCGCATTTTCAAACAGGAGAGCGGTATCCACTTCATTGTCTATGGGAAAATAGAGCCCGATGGAAGAGGCCTCCTGGTAAACACGAAGTGTGGTAACAAACTGAAAAACAATCCGACTCAGAGAGAAAATTTGTTCCTGAGTTAAATTTTTGCGACACAGGCGCAACTGTTTACGAATGGTCTCTTTAGACATTTTTTGACATTTTGAAAACCCCCACAATACCGTGGGATCACTCTCTCTCGAACCCTTTCAATTAAAAATGGATCCATGAATAACTGCTTCCGGTAAACCTAACAAGTAGGCTCGCTCTTCACAGTCAGGGCCAGATCCGGGCTCAGTTGATCATCGGCCGAGGAGGAACGTTTTCCTCACGCATACCGCAGGGGTTTCACACATTATTTATCCGTTCAGCAATTGATCTGTCGTTGCGATCAACGCCTGGACCTTTTCGTTGCTGGTCGTCATGTTCTTAGCGATGCTCTTCTTAAATTGCAACAGATCATCGGCGATACTCAAGGCAGTCATGATGGCAATGCGATCACTCCCTTGCATTTTCGCGTGTCGGGTAATCTCCACCATAATATCTTCCACATAAGAGGCCAACGCGTGCCCATAGGCCTCTCCTTCTTCTGTTTTGACCTGAAACACCATCCCCTGGACACGTACTTTAACGGATTGGGTCACCAGGATCTCTCCTAAAAAGACGTAAACTCATCCGCTAAAGAACTTCATCAAACCGCTGGAGTAAATTTTCAATCCGGTTGATGGTTTGATCCTTTTCTCCCTGTAAAGAGGCCAGTTTATTTTGAAGTTGCTCTTTTTCCTCGGTCAAACTGGCGATCTTAGCACCTTGATCACTGACACTCTCTTTCAACCCCTGATTTTCCACCCGCAACGCCCGTATGGCCTGTGCCAATGCCTCCAAACGGCTTTCCAAGGTATTCAGCAGAGCATTTTGTTGAACAACAGGGGGAGTGCCATAGTATTCTAATCTGGTATCTAACTGCGAAAAATCATTCATATCGTGTCTCTCATCGACTCGTAAGTGGTTTATACATCTACCACACCAAATTCAACATAAAAAAATCTCTTTATATTCTATAAAATCCTTATCCCCTCTGTCAAGGAAGACGCGTATGCCAACCATGTAATTTTATTCTCTTCTCTTTCAGGAGTGAACCGTTTGGTTTGTCATGATCCTTAAAATTAGGTGGACAGGATCTTAAAAAAATATTATTTTTAAAAATTAAAGCAGACAATCCTCCCATCTGGAATGGTAACCGTTCACCGAAGTAACATTTCGTTAATTGAAACTCAATGATTTATTGCTTTGGCGTAACCGTTCATATATTAATAAAAAAAAGGGGTCTGGGGGATTGCCCCCAGGGTTTTGTTTTTGACTTTTGTTTTTGACTTTTGTTTTTGACTTTTGTTTTTGACTTTTGTTTTTGACTTTTGCTTTTGACTTTTGCTTTTGCTTTTGAATTCGGTTTTGCTTTCTTCAAATAGCAGGGGGGTTGGGGGATGCAATCCCCCAAGGTCTTGTTTTTGATTTTTTTATCTGAACGGTTACCTGGAATACATCCTATGCCGCAAACACAAACAACAATCTATGGTTTTGCCGTTAATCCGCAACGCGCAGCAAAAATCATCCGAGATAATACACCAACAGATGAAAAAATATTAGGGGTGTTTGTTGGAAAAATGCTGGAACGACAAGTCCCTTGGCAGGTAGACTATCTTTTGTGTACCAACCGCCGCTACCTCATCGCTCAAATTGAAAATCATACGGAAATTATCATCAGCATTCCGTATGGCAATATTGTAGACTTTGAAACATACGAAATCGAAAGCGAAAACAACAACGCCGCCATGCGTATTAAAACGGCTCAAACCACTTTCAACTTTATTAAACTAAAAAAATCCAACATGGACGATATTTTAAGATTCGCCTTAGAAAGAATTGGCGAACAATATATCTCTACTGGAGAAACTCAAAAAGCCCCTTTAGCTGGCCATGAGGAGTTGATCCTCCCTAAAAAAAGTGTCAAAAAAAACGATTTCAAACAAAATATCGCGCAATGGTTCACCAAAATACGCACTCTACGACTCAAGTAATCTGTATATTGCCGATACTGGTATTGTCCATGGCATCCGCTTCCAAATGATCCATACCAAAATAGCCCACCCCCGATCAAATAGATGCGGAAAACCCTCATTGTAAGAGACATTTCCCATACCAAAAGCCGCCCCACCAACCTTGGAGGAGGTCACAGAATAGGATGAGGATAGATCAGACATGGCTACTTTCTCCTTGGTGATTGAATTCACAATTGCAACGGGTTAAAAACATAATGCCCTGCGGGCAAAAAAATCAAAACCCTGGGGGATGAATCCCCCAGACTCCCCTCTTTCTTTTAAGAATTAAAAGAAAGAGGGTGGGGGTATTGGGGGACGGTTTTGGACCCCCAAAGGTCTTGATTTCTATTTTTCCGATACATCAAGTACACGGTTGAGCTTACCGCTGCGAAATCCCTCCAGATCTAAGGTCACACACTTAAAACCCAACGCCAAAAAATCGGTAACAATGCGCTGACGGGTCTGAAAATCTAATAATAAAACAATTTGAGTCTCTGGCACCTCTATGCGGGCGGTACTGCCCTGTTTTCGTACACGTAATTCTCCAAATCCCAACCCTTTCAAAACCATTTCAGCCTTTTCTACCATATTCAAGGCGATCATCTCAATCGGATCGCCATAGGAGATACGCGAAGATAAACAAGGCGAAGAGGGCTTGTCCCAAGTCACCAATCCCTTACGACGAGAAAGCACACGGATTTCCGCTTTTGTAAACCCCAATTCCAACAAAGGACTGACCACCTGATACGCCGCTTTCCAACACCACCGCAAACCCTTCGGTGCGAGCCAAGCTGGTCAATCGTTGAAATAAATCGCTTTTGCAAAAAAAACAACGATCCGCACCATTACGAACAAATCCCTCTATGGCCATTTCACCGCTATCGATAAACCGATGGTTGGCACCCAAGTGCGCAACAATGTCCACAACTGTAGACAGATCCGAAGCCGGCATGGTTGGGGAGGTCGTGGTTACCGCAAGATATGCCACACCAGCCTCCACCGTGGCTAAAAGTAAAAAACTGCTGTCTACTCCACCAGAAAAGGCTACCAACACCCGACCTAACGCGTGCAAATGGGCATGTAGACGATCATATTTTGCGTCTAATTCATCCATATATTTATCCAAACATAATGCCCTGCGGGCAAAAAAGAAATCAAAAGGCCAAACCCTGGGGGAATTGGGGGGCGATTCTTGGCCACCCAAGGTCTTGCTTTTTTATTTTCCCGTAACATAAATACAGAATATCACATTCATTCACCCCTCTGCTTAAATTTTATCTTACCGATACATCACATTTTATCCCGCGCAAAATTTACCAAATACCCCGCCAATGACCACAAAATTAATTTGGAAAACCTCTCCCCAAGCCACATCACATAAGGACCAGGATTACAATCCAATAAAAATACCCGACCACCCTCCTCCCGAATCACATCCCAAGCACAAAAATGCAGCCCAAGAAAACGACTGGCACAAACTATCTGGGCCTCCTGCTGGGGATCCAATAAAGACTCCTCCACCCGCTTGATCCCAACCCGACTGTCTACCTCCCCTGAAAAAATCACCCGCACACACAAAACCACCCGATCCCCAACCACATGCACACGTAAATGCTCCCCAAAGACCCGCTCTTGTAACAACACTGACGCATAACGCACCCGCTCCAAATACCCCCGATCCGCCACAGAAACCACACGGGTAGATCCAACACCAATCATCGGCTTGACCACCACCCCCTGCTCATGCGCCTGCAAAAAGGTTGCAACCCGTTCGGGATCGTTGGTCGTTATGCTCTTGGGAACCAAAAACCCTGCACCACGCAATTTTTCATAAAACCAACTTTTGGCATTGTGTTCAGGATAGCCTTTTGTTAACGGATTGACCACCAACCTGCCACAAGCCAATAAACGTTGCATAAATCCCATGACCGTGGCCTGATTGGCCTGCTCCTGCCAATAACGGCTCCGCCATTGACTCTGCCTCACCCCATCCAAACGACCCGGTAACGCCTCCGGGGTTTGCACAGCACGACCACGAATATAGATCGCATAAATATCCCCAAATTCTACCCCATCCCATAGAAGCCGCTGCGCTTCCATCCGCACCCGTGATGCCAGTAAAGGGGGTTTACGCCCACGCCCCAAGTGCAAATCAAAACGCAAGGCAATCCCCCCCTGCCCCGCTACCGCCTCGCCCATCGCCGCCATCTGCTTACTGGTCGCAGGGCCAAAAAGAGCCACTTTGGGAAACCCCAACGCCCCTTTGATCACCTGGACCATTTGCCCCGCTCTAATTCAAATCCCATCCACAACTGGCCAGAATAAAACAGACCAGATCTCTCTAAAAAACCCTCCCAAAGCGGCTCCTTTGGGGACTCCTCTTCCAGACACCCCCCTAAAAAACGCGCCAAAGGCGCGACTAAAAAATTTTGCGCCACCTCCGGCAAAAAAGTAAGATCGGGATCCAGATCCAAATCATATATCCAGGCCCCCTCTTGATTAAAAACCACCGTCACACAGGCCCAATCCAGACCAAACTGCCCCGCCAACCGCCCAAACGTCTCCACCAAGGGTCCACAGGCCAACGACCGAAACCGCTCCAAACGCTCCCGGTCTGGTTCCAATTGTGGGGGCCAAACCTCTAAACACAACCACGGCCTCCCACCCAATAAATAGACCAACCCCAACGCCCCTGGCTGAATTTGCGCCAGCAAAACCGGCTCTCGATTCGGATGAACCAGCTCGTGCCGCTGCTGTTGCCCAAACCGATGCCACGCCGATCGACCCGTTACCGGTCGCCAAACCCCACCCTCAACACCCCGCGCATCGTTGGTGCAAACCAACTGTGGCACCAAAAAGCCCCGATCCCGAACCGACTCCAAAAGATCAAACAGACAAAATCGATCCAAAAAATCGACAGAATCATTCACCACCCGCACCCCACGCCGCCTCAACTCCGCCAATAGGCTATAAAACACGCTAAAACGATTCTGTTCCACAACATAATCCAAATGCCATGCAGCAAAATCCACATCCACCCCAGAATTGGGAAGCACTGGATTTTGATAAAAAAAACCCCGTACAAAAACCATATCCAGCTGGGTCAAATCCACCCCAGCCAAATAAAGACCCTCAGCCCCTAAAAAAAATCCCTCCGGCACTGGATCCAAAGAAAAAAACAAAAACTCGGCCAATTGCTGTTCCTCAAGGTAGGCCCCTAACCGTTGCGTAAATCGATCTCCATTTGAAAAAATACCGACTTTTCTGCCTAAGTGCCGCTCCATTCAGCGCGTATAATCCTTCCATTGACTCATCAAGGTTAAATCTTCGGTATCCACAACCGAAACCATACGTTCAAAAAAGGGATAACGAACGCTCAAGACCAAATGATTTTTTGGATCCCGCTTGCTTAAAATAAATCGGTCCCGAACCTGTTGAAAGGCTTGCAAATCCTCAAGGGTGGGCTTCACAACCGCCTGTGGAGAAGGGTCTGGAAACCGTTGGCGAAATCTTTTAATAACCAAAATATCGGCAGCCAATGACAACAACTTTTCAACCTCATCCGCACCAGCCACACGCTCCAAACCAGCCAATTGCAACGCTTGCGTCTCTCTTAACGCCTCCGCCAGCATGACCTCAACCCCCTCTAATTTGCCTTCACGAAAGGCCAACTCCAGACCCCTTTCGACCCGATAAAACACCAATTGCGCCAAAAGTCCACGCAATTGCACATGATTCGGAAATTGGGCTTTATCCGCACCCACCGCCGTCAACAGATCACCCAAAAAAACCAACTGCCCTTGCAATTGCAAATTAGAAAAACGCCGTGGTAAATCTTCATAGTTGGCGACAAAATCGCCAACCGCCTGTCGATGAAGGTAAAATTGACGCTCTCCGGCCAGCACGCTTGTCCGCAGATAAAAGGTCGCTACCCCCACCGCAACCAAAATACCAACACAGGCCATCACCCCATAACGAAACCAAGAAGATCCAAAGAACTTCTCTTTGAAACCCAACGGTTCCATCATCTCAACCTGATGCTCTTGTTCGGCCATTTCCAATACTTCAGCGGCCCGCACCCCCATATCGCCCGTGGCATCCAATGAAAGAGTAGCCACTCCGCCACTTAATAAATCTATTTTGTCAAAATTATCCGGCTTTTGATAAATAAAATAAAAAGAGAGCACACCAATTCGCACCCGATCCCGCTCCTTCAAAGCACCCCAGGTAATACGCGACTCATTGACCCACACGCCATTAGTCGAATTTAAATCTTCAATATACCACTTGCCTCCTTGTGGAAAAATACGCGCATGCGAACGGGAAACCCCTTCAGCCGACAGGCAAACGCTGTTATCGGTGGAACGCCCAATGGTCACCGGTTCCCGTTCCAGATCGATCCGCAACTCTTTTCCATCGGCTAAAGAGGGGCTACTCCCCACAGAGTGCAGTTGTGCTTTGGGAGGCATCTGCATGCCATCCGCTGAAAATTCGGCGTAAGGATGCAGATTTTTTGCGGTTAGGGTAATTTCTTCTTCCTCGGTTTCCAATCGTTATCCACTCCAAGTCAAGAACAGGATGCCCTGCGGGCAAAAATTTAAAATCAAAGACAAAACCTTGGGGGATGAATCACCCAAACCCCCTCTTTTTTTTAAGAATTGAAAAAGAAGGGTGGGGGGAATTGGGGGGCGGTTCTGGGCCCCCCAAGGTCTTGATTGTTATTTTTCCGATACATACATGAACAGCAAATTTTATTTGAGTGGAGGGAGATCAAACTGTCGGGCAGCAAAATGGTAATAGAGCCCTTCATAACCCATTTGCCGCACATATTCGGGATCAATCAACTCCTGATGCCGCCCCTTTTCCGCCACTTTACCATCTTTAATATAACAAATGTAATCCGAATGAAGAATAGTGGTCAAGCGATGCGCAATGGTAACCGATGTGCGTCCAACCAAAACACGATTGATATTTTGTTGCACGAGTGCTTCGGTTTCATTATCCAAGGAGCTGGTGGCTTCGTCAAAGATCATTATTTTAGGACGTCTATAAAGAGCGCGGGCTATGCAAATGCGCTGCCGCTGCCCTCCAGAAAGCCCAACCCCTTTCTCCCCAATGGGGGTTTGATACCCCAAAGGTAAATTCAAAATAAACTCATCCGCCATCACCAAACGCGCCGCCTCCACGACCGCAATCATATCTGGTTCCACATCGCCCAGGGCGATATTTTCGGCCACTGTCCCGGAAAACAAAAAGGCATCCTGCTGGCGAATATCTTTACCATCTATGGTACACTGTCCACCCAACTCCGATGGTTTATTAAATCCCAAAATCATTTTGGCAATGGTGCTTTTTCCACATCCTGCCGGGCCAACCAGGGCCACCCGATCCCCAGGTTCGATGGTTAAATCCAAGCCTTTCAGCACCTGGGACTCATTGCCAGAGCTGACATAGCTAAAATAGACATTTTCAAACCGAATGCGTCCCCGCACCTCCTCCCCAAAAATGGTGGGCATCGCGTCAGGAGAGACCACCGCTTTTTGCTCTGGCTCCACATGCAAAATTTCCATCACCCGTTCAATGGCAATGCGCACCTCTTGGGAGCTGTTCCACAACTGCACCACCTGAAAAACCGGTCCCATCACCAATCCCAACAACATTTGAAACCCCATCAACTCGCCGATGGTCATCTCCCCCTCAATCACCAGATGCGCCCCTAGCCAAAGAATCGTAACCGTAGAGGCCAATTGCACCAACTGGTTGAGACTATTGGAGGTTAAACTTATTTTTTGAATCTCATACCCCTGGTTGACATGATCAACAAACACCTCCTCCCAACGGGAGCGGGCCATATATTCATTGGCGGTGGCCTTGAGATATTCAATACCGTTAAGAGATTCAATTAACAACGATTGGGATTTGGCACCGGTGACAAACAGCTCTTGGGACAACGCCTTGATACGTGGGGCATAATAAAGGGTAATGCCCGCATTCACCGGAATAAACAAACAAGCCACCCCCGCCAAAAAGGGGTTATACCCCACCATCATCAACAGGTAAACAATAATCATCAAAAAACTCAAAAAAACCGTAATGGTAGAGCCAGCCAATATGGCACGAATCTTACGATTTTCCCCAAACCGGGCCAAAATCTCCCCTTTTTCGCGACTCATAAAAAAGGCCATAGGCAGACTCAAAACATGCCGATAAAACTCCGACATTAAACGCATATCAATACGCGCCGTGGTATGGGCCAAAAGCAAACTTTGCGCAACGGTGATCACCGTGCGAAAAAACATCACCAAAACCATCCCACCCAACATCATATTCAACAAAGCCACATCCTTATGAACCACCACGGTATCAACGATGGTCTGCACAAACAATGGCGAGGCCAACATTAATATATTTAAAACCATAGAACCAAGCAGCGCATCGATAAAATATTTGCGGAAGGGCAAAATATATTTTAAAAAATGGAACAAAGGCTTGATCGGGGCGTCGGTTTGTGCAAACGCCTGTGTCGGCGACAGGGCAATAAACACCCCCTTTTGTGACCCTTGTACCTCCCCTGCCACCCGCGCCTCTGTCCAACCCTCTACAAATTGGGCCTGGGAAAGCTCGACAATGCCCTGCCCTGGATCTGCCAGCCAAACCTTCTCACCCTCAACCCGAAACAAAACCGCATAATGATATCCCTCCCAACCAATAATACCGGGCAGTTGCACCTTGTCCAACTCGGCAAAATCCAACGCATGGGCGCGGGCTGCAAAACCCAATTGCTCACCCGCCAATAAAATGGCCCTGGGGGCAATCGACTCTGAAGTGAGATTGGTCAACGCCACCATCTGACCCAACGAAAAATTTTTGCCATAAAAGTTGGCAATCATCGTCAGACAGGCGGCCGCCGCCGCATTTTCATGACGCTGGAGAACCAATGGAAAACGATCTAAACCCGCTTTGGCCTCCACCTCAGTGCGCAGCAAATGGGCATATTCCTCTTCATCCACCCCCGCGCTCAGTCGCATGCGTTGATCCACCCCCTCCACCCGCTGCCGCCGTTCCAACTCCTGCTCTTCCAAATGGCCTAAACGGACCACCTGCTGACGCAATTGTTCATAAAGAGCAGGATTAATCTGTAAAATCTGCGCCACCTCCTTCTCCCGAATCACCAACACCGTCAGGTTGGAAACCGCCAAGGCCGAATGGGGTTGACCCAGGTGAGCGTTTACAGGCAACGCCCCCCCCATGCCAATGAGAGCTCCGCGCCCAAGACGATCCAAAATCATCGGTTCGCCCTGTAAAGGTTGGCGCATCAAATCCACTTCACCCCTTTCAATACAATAAAGCCTTGGATCCAACTGCCCCTGCTGAAAAACAAAGTGACCCTTGGCAATCTCTTTAATGCCAATGGCGTGAAGAATTTCGGCAAACTGATCGGGACGATAAGAGCCTCCCCCCAACAAACCCCGCAGCCGACGACTCAAGGTGATATACCCCACCTCCCGCTTAAAATGGGTCTCTAAATCTTCCCGTTCTTCCAAAATTTGCCGAACAGGGCGGGCGGGCAAAAAAAATAAAATGGCGGGTTCAATAATTTCAATCGTTTGTGTCCACACCCCAGGCCGCAACAAAGAGAGCTCCCCAAAACTGACATCCTTCTCCATCACCCCCAGACTCACCCGTTTTCCATCGGATAACTCTTTAAGGCGCACCCGTCCAGAGTAAAGATAATACATCCCGGTCATCTCACTCCCTTGACGCACCAACACCTCCCCTGGTCGAAAAGAGCGCATCTCCAATAGGGTATGAAACAACGCCTTATCCGACTCGCTTAATAGGCTAAATAGAATATGGGATTCAAGTAAATAACGGGTTGCTTCCTGTACCGTACTCATAAGGTCACCTTTTTTGCCCAAAGGGCACCAAGTTTAAAATGGCCTCTTTTAAATCAATAGCGGCTTGCTCTATACGCTGCATGGCCAAAGACCGCCAATGAGAGTCGCTTAACTCATCGGGTTGAAATGGATACAACACCCCTCGCGAAGAGGCGGCATAGGCCCCAACGTGATCCTTTCCGGCAGCAGCGGCAATGGCATCCAACGCCCCCCCTTGAACGCCAATACCCGGCATTAAAAAAAGAGCCTGGGGGGCCAATTGCCGCAAACGGGTGGCAACTTCGGGATAGGTGGCACCCACCACCAAACCAATATTGGAATAACCATGCTCTCCGATCACCACCCGACCCCAAGCATGAGCCAACTCGGCCATTTTTTCCGCCACACTGCCCCCGGCGGCTAAAGGTAAATCCTGAAGCTCACCTGAGGATGGATTGGAGGTCTTAGCCAGGACAAACAGACCAGCTTGTGGGTTGACCTCCAAAAAGGGCCACACGCCATCGCTCCCCAAATAACCATTGACGGTTAATGCATCCGATTGCAATAAATTAGGCGTTTTAAAAAGTGGATGGTGGGGAGCCAACCAAGCAGTGGCATACGCTCCCGCCGTGTGCGAGACATCGTTGCGTTTGGCATCCATGATAATCAAAAGATCTCTCTCACGCAGCAATATCAACGTGCGCTGCAACGCCTTAAATCCCGCCAGACCATATTGCTCATAAAAAGCCGCCTGGGGCTTAAAACCAACCACATGCCTTTCCACTGCTTCGATCACGACCCGGTTAAACGCAAAAATCGTCTCCTCCAAACAGCTTTCGGTGGGTTCGGCGCGTAATTGATCCTGAAGAAATCGAGGAAATTTTTCCACGCTTGGATCCAGTCCAACAATCACGTGAGAGCGCAACAACAACCCTCGATCAATCAAACGATCGGCAAATCCACTCATAATCACCTATTTAAATAAAAGGGTGGGAGAAAGGGGGCGGTTCTTTGCCCCCAAGGTTTTGTTTTTTTTAATTTCAGAAACAGTTATAATGGCGTAAATTTAAAATCAGTGCAAAGAATGCCAAAACACCCCCATCTGGAAAAAACTCAATGCATGCACATCGCCTCTGGCTCATCCTAAAAATCTGTTTTGCCACCAGTGTGATGATTTTTCTATTTTGGCACATCGGTCCCTTCCTCATCTGGCAAACCTTACAACGTGCCTCTCTCCCCTGGGTCGGTGCCGCCGCCATCACCCTAGCAGTCAGCCTTCTTTTAAATGGCTTGAGCCTCTACGCACTCTTTCTCTCTGCTTGGCAATTGAAATTAAAACACTTTTTACATCTTTTTTTTCTCTCAACGCTCCTAGCCTTTTGGGTACCTGGACGAATTGGAGATTTTTCGATTGGTTTACTTTTAAAAAACGAGGTACCCCTGGCCGATTCTCTGTTATATGTCCTTGTGGATAAAATCATCACCTTATTTGTGGTATCTTTTCTGGCGGTGGTCGGTTGTTTTTATTATTGGCCGCCAATCATCGGATCCATCGCCCTATTCGGCATGATTCTCCTATGGGGTACCCTCTTTCTGTTATACCATTATCCCAATTGGTGGCATTGGTCACTGAGAAAAATACCTGTAAGATGGCGTATCGTGCCGCTGCGCTTTGAAGCGATGGTGATTTTATTCTCTGGGAGTGGTCAGTGCTGGCTATGGTGGAATTTAGCTCTAACCTGTGGACGATTATTGATGTCTGCGGCCACAGCTTATTTTTTAATTTGGGCTTTTGGCAACGAGATCTCATTTACACCCATCCTCCTGGCCATCGCCCCTGTGACCCTTCTCTCTTTGTTACCCATCTCTATTCAAGGAATGGGCGTGACAGAATCGGCTTACCTCTATTTTCTTACTCCTGAGGGGGTCAGCCAAGGGGCAATTTTGGCGTTTTGTCTGGTAGCGCGATTATTGACTTGGGTAGCGGTTTTTGGGTTTTATGTGGGAACAGCCCATGAAAAGCATCAAAGGTATCAAAAAAATTAATATCACGACCTTGAGGAGTCTAAAATGGATAAACAGGTGACAAAATATAATCTTAAAGATGACGCTCAGACATCTTTAAAGAAGGGCAGCCATGGATAATCCTTTATCTAAACCCTCTATTTTAATTGTGGATGATGCCCCAGAAAATTTGGATATCCTCAAAATGGCGCTGATAAACGACTATATCGTACGCCCGGCCCTAAATGGCACGGTGGCCTTGCGTCTGGCGACCATGGAACCCCAGCCCGATTTAATTTTGCTAGATATCATGATGCCAGGCATGGATGGCTATGAGGTGTGTCGCCAGCTCAAAAAAGATATACGCACCCAAGATATTCCTGTCATTTTTGTTACGGCCAAGACAGACGACAAAGATGAATTAAAAGGATTGCAAATAGGCGCGGTGGATTATATCACCAAACCCATCAGCCCCTTTATTGTACAAGCCCGGGTGCGGACCCATTTGGCCCTGCGCCATTTTAATCAAGAGATGGAGGAGAAAAACCGCCGCCTTTATGAAATCAACGAACGCCTTACCGACAGCCTAGAACAGTTATCGGCCTCAGAAGAGCGGTTTCGTGGTTTGGTGCAGACCATTCCCGATATTGTCTACAAAATTGATGCCGATGGTCGATTTACCTTTTTAAACAAATCCATTGAACGGCTCGGTTATCATCAGTCGGATTTAATAGGCAAACATTTTTCCGAGATCATTCATAGCGCAGATGTCCAAAATGCTTGCCTACAAGATGTCATCCATCGCATTGGTAAAGGGAACCCTAATCCGAACCAAAAAATTTTTGATGAACGGCGCACAGGGATGCGAATGACCATGGGACTGGAAATCCGCTTGCGCAGCAAACTTGGTCGTTCCGATGCCATTTATGAATTACAAAATATCGACCAGCACACCATCAATGTAGAGATAAACAGCACCGGTTTATATGGGGATGTGGGACAAGAGAGCGTACAGCGCGTCCGTCAATATATTGGGACGGTTGGGGTGATTCGTGACATTACGGACCGATTGAAAGTTCAAAACGCCTTAATAGAGGAGAAAAAGCTCCTCCGACAGGTGATCGATGCCGTTCCCCATCCGATTTTTTTTATGGAACATCAGGGAAAACTCATTTTTTCCAATGAGGCGTTGCAAAATTTTACTCATGTCAAAGGGGAGGATCTGGAGGGGAGCCTTTTTCACGAACTCTTCTGTTTGCAAAATCGCCCTACAATAGAAGCACTCTTTACAGAACTAAATAAAAATCCTGCCTTAGATCGAATCCATACAGAGGTCGCACTTAAAGATCGTTTGGGACCAGATTTGACAATGGATATTATTTTAATCAAATTTCAAAGCTCTGCTCAAACGATACCAGCCATTATCGGCGTAATGGTGGATATGAGTGAACAAAAGGTGTTTACCGAACAATTGATTCAGGCCAGACAACAGGCCGAAATTATGGCCACAAAAGCCGATCAAGCCAGTCGGGCCAAAGGGGATTTTTTGGCCAACATGAGCCACGAAATTCGCACTCCTCTGAATGCGGTCATTGGCCTGACTCATCTTTGTATGCAGACCGAATTGACCCTCAAACAGAGAGATTATTTAACCAAAGTTAGCTTAAGTGCCAATGCCCTGATGCAACTTCTCAACGACATTTTGGATTTTTCCAAAATTGAGGCGGGCAAGCTGGCCATGGAGCAGGTTGGCTTTACCCTGGAGGAGCTTTTGAGCGGCGTGGTGGCCGTGTTGAGCCTAAAAGGCCAAGAGAAAGGTTTGGAGTTGTTGTTGGATATCAAACCCAATGTTCCCCCTCAATTGTTGGGGGATTCCCATCGTTTGGGACAAATTTTGACCAACTTAATGGGCAATGCCATTAAATTTACCAAAAAAGGGGAGGTCTCCTTGACGGTAGATGTGCTCAAAGAGAGCCTAAACGAGGTCACATTGCAATTTGGGATTGCCGATACCGGTATAGGCATGACGCCCCAACAGGTAGAGAATCTTTTTCAAGAATTTTATCAGGGGGACGCCTCCATTACCCGCAAATATGGTGGAACTGGCTTGGGTTTGGCGATCAGTAGACGACTGGTAGAGATGATGCAAGGGCAAATGTGGGTGACCAGTGAACTCGGACAGGGTAGCCATTTTGTGTTTACGGCCCAATTCATCAAATTGGCAAATACCGCCTCACCACTGCCTATTATACCCAAAGAAAATATGCGCCATTTGCGCATGTTGGTGGTAGATGATAACGACAGTGCCCGTTTGATCATGGCAGCGCATTTAGAGACGATAGGGTATCAACCGGAGTGTGTGGAGAGTGGGGAAAAGGCCATCGAAAAAGTGACTGCCGCTGACAAAAAAGAAGAGCCTTTTCATGTGGTTTGGATGGATTGGAAAATGCCGGGGATGAATGGACTACAGACGGCTAAGCGCATCAAAACCGAACTTGCATTAAAAACAAAGCCATTCATTCTCATGGTAACGGCGTATGGCCAGGAGGAGATCTCGCCAGATCCCCGAGAAAGAGGGTATTTGGATGGCTTTCTAATGAAACCAGTCAAACGCTCGGCTCTTTTGGAACTCCTTATGATCCTCTTTGGTTATCTTCCGGCCAACAATAAATTAATGAATTACACCACCCCCATGCCCAACATGACCGGGGCCAAAGTGCTGTTAGCAGAGGACAACGACATCAATCAGCAAGTGGCGCGGGAGTTATTAGAACAGGTTGGTATTCAAGTAGTTATCGCCAACAATGGCGAGGAAGCCTTGAATTTATTAGGAGAGGGAGCTCTCTTTGATGCCATTTTGATGGATTTGCAAATGCCAGTCATGGATGGCCTGACAGCGACACGTCAAATTCGTCAAAAAAAGAATTTTGCCTCCTTGCCCATCATCGCCATGACCGCTAATGCCATGCCTGTGGAGCGAGAAAAATGTTTGGAGGTCGGCATGAATGACCATATTGCCAAACCGGTGGTTCCTGAGAAAATGTATGCCACCTTGGCCAAATGGCTACCCGTTCAATCGGGTGAGGTAACAAAGACCGCCTTTGGAGCAAAGTTGGTTGAACCTTTGCCGGTTCTTGCCGGCATAGATGTGGCCAAAGGGATACGTCATGTGGGGGGAAATATCGCTCTCTACCGAAAAGTATTGCGCAAATTTGCGCAAAATCAAGCTGGAGCTTGTCAGGAGATGCAACTAAGATTGGCCAATGGGGAGAGCAAAACCTTGGAATCTATCTCCCATTCTTTAAAGGGGGTAGCGGCGACTATTGGGGCAACAAAATTGGCAGGGTTGGCAGAAAAAATTGAAAAACAGTCCAGAATTCCTGAAGGGATGCTAGAGTTACCGGAATTGCTGGGAACCACGGCCAGTGAATTGGCAATCGTTATTTCAGCCATCGAAACACAGATTGAATCTTCTGTTATTGTCGGGAACAAAAAGATTCTTCAGAGTGTCTCTCCAGAAGAGTTGGCTCCTCTGCTTACAAATGCCATGGCTCTTTTAGAAAATTTTGATGCCTCCGTGGAAAAGGTGGTTGAAGAACTCACGCCGATGGTGGCTCACACTGGAGTGAGATGGAGTAGGTTGGAGGCCATTAAAATGGCTCTAGGAGCGTATGATTTTGAAGCCTGTTTGGAACTTTTTCGGGATTGGGCAAAAGAAGAAAATATTTATGTATCGGAAAAATAAAAATCAAGACCTTGGGGGGCGGAGAACCGCCCCCCAATTCCCCCCACCCTTTTTTTTCAATTCTTAAAAAAAAGAGGGGGTTTGGGGAATTCATCCCCCAAGGTTTTGTCTTTGATTTTTCTTTTTGCTCCCAGTGCAGCATGTTCTAAAAAGGATAAATTCTATAGGAGTTTATCCTTCATGATTTTTGATTTATGTATCATTTATAAGGAGATATCAAAATATGTCTACTCCAATATCAACTCTTAGAAAGACCGTTCTAATAGTTGATGACACGTCAGAAAATGTAGATATTCTCAAAGGCATTTTATTGCCCCATTATCGCATTCAAGTGGCGACCAATGGTCGCTTGGCACTCAAAGTAGCCATGTCCGCGACTCCTCCCGATTTAATATTATTGGATGTCATGATGCCGATCATGGATGGTTATGAGGCGTGCCGATTGCTGAAACAAGACGAGCGTACCCAACTGATTCCCATTCTTTTTGTGACTGCCAAATCCGAAATAGAAGATGAAATTCGTGGGTTTGAATTGGGTGCGGCGGATTATTTAGTCAAGCCAGTCAGCCCACCCATTGTTTTGGCGCGGGTGAAAACCCATTTGGCCATGCACGATCAACGCAAACTTTTGGCCGATCAAGTTGAAGTGCGCACGGCCCAACTGAACATTCGCAACATAGAGTTGGAAGAGACCCGTCAAGAGGTGATTCGCCAACTGGGTCGGGCAGCGGAGTATCGGGATAACGAAACCGGAATGCATGTGATGCGTATGAGCCGTTACGCCCATCTGTTGGCCTTAAAATTAGGTTTAAGCGAACCAGAAGCAAATTTATTGATGATGGCCGCCCCCATGCATGATTTGGGTAAAATAGGCATTCCCGATCATATCCTGCTCAAGCCTGGTAAGCTTACCGAGGAGGAGTTTGCTATTATTCAGACCCACGCCCAGATGGGCTATGACATTATCGGGGTGCAAAATTCCGAAATCATGACGATGGGAGGTGTGATCGCTTTGACCCATCATGAAAAGTGGAACGGTCGTGGCTATCCAAACAAACTTGCCGGAGAAGATATTCCACTGGTTGGACGTCTTTGTGCCATAGCAGATGTGTTCGATGCATTGACGTCGTCTCGTCCCTATAAAAAAGCCTGGAGCATTGAGGATGCCTTTGGGTTGATTACCAAGGAGGCAGGAGAACATTTTGATCCAAAATTGGCACACATGTTTGTCGAATTAAGAAGCCATATTATAAAAATTATGGAGCAATATCAGGATAATTCTGAATAATTTTCGTAAAATAAAATTCAAACCTTTAACCTGAGAAAGTGCCACCAATTGCCACAAAAACTTAGCAAACCTACTCTCATGATTATCGATGACACCCCGGAAAACATTGATGTTTTAAAATCTGTCTTAATCGCCGACTATATAGTTAGACCAGCCTTAAATGGTCCAGTTGCCCTAAAGGCGGCCAGGATTGAGCCTTACCCAGATTTAATTCTTTTAGACATTATGATGCCGGGTATGGATGGTTATGAGGTGTGTCGGCATTTAAAAGCCGATGAGCTTACGCGGGATATTCCAATCATTTTTGTCACGGCCAAATCCGAAGTCGATGACGAATTGCAAGGACTAAAATTGGGGGCAGTGGATTATATCACCAAGCCTTTTAATATAGCCATTGTGCAGGCCCGGGTCAAAACCCATTTGGCGTTACGCTCCGCCCAACGAAAATTGGATGCCCAAAATCAGGTGTTGTTACACGAACGACAGATGATTGAAAGCCTGATTCTAAAAATGCGCCGCTCCGATACATTTGATGCCCGCTATTTGCGCCATTTAGTGGCTCCAGTAGAGGTAACGGCCGGAGATATGCTATTATCGACTTTTACCCCAGAGGGACGCCAACTGATTTTGTTGGGAGATTTTACCGGTCATGGGCTGCCGGCGGCCATTGGTGGACCGTTGGTGACCTATATTTTTGAAGTGATGGCCAAGAGTGGAGCCACGGGTCTGCAAATAATTGATCAGATGAATAACCAACTTTGTACCCGGCTGCCAACCGGGATATTCTTTGCCGCAACCTTACTTGAAATCGCCACCGACCGCAGACAAACCACTCTTTGGAATGCTGGTCTGCCCGATATGGTATGGATGCGTCATGGAGAGATTAAAGATCGATTTCCATCGGGAATGCCTCCTCTTGGAATCATTAAAAATCTAAATTTTTCTAGAGAGATATGCCATTTTATGGTTGAGCAAGGGGATACTCTATACGCTTTTACCGATGGCATTTTAGAGGCCAAGGGAGAGCATGAAGAGATGTTTGGCTTAGCACGTTTGGAGGCTTTTCTTAAAAATTTGGCGGTTGGTAAACGGGTTTTAGAAGATTTAATAGGGATTTTGGATCGCTACGTTGGTTCTTCTACCCATGGCGATGATATTACGCTTGTGGAGATTTCCATATGAATAGAGATGTTACTGAACAAAAAAATCCCAAAGAGGGCACCATTTTGTTGGTGGAGGATCAACCAGAATCTATTGATGTCATCAAATCGGCATTGGACAATCATTTTATTGTCAAGGTGGCCATTCGTGGTGATCTTGTTTTTCAAATATTGGGCAACTGTCATGTGGATTTGATTCTGTTGGATGTGATCATGCCAGGTATGGATGGCTATGAAGTGTGTCGAAAATTAAAAAGATCTCCTGAGACCCGCGACATTCCAGTGATATTCCTGACGGGTAGAAACAGCCAAGAGGATGAAGCGGTAGGATTGGAAGCGGGAGCCGTAGATTTTATCCGCAAGCCCAGCAGTCCATTAGTTGTATTAACTCGCAGTCGCAATACGATTACCCATCAACGGACTAAAGAGGCATTGAGGCATAATAACTTTGAATTGCAAAAAGCATTAACAATTCGCGAGGATATGGATCGCCTCTCCCGTCATGACTTAAAAGGCCCTTTATCGGGCATCTTAGGTCTACCAGAACTGCTTCTCGACGACGATAATTTGACACGAGAGCAAAGATTCCTTCTCAAACAGATAATCCAGAGCGGTTATCTGATGTTAGAGATGATCAATCGCTCTTTAGATCTTTATAAAATGGAAAATGGCACCTATCAACTTCATGTAGAAACATTCGATTTATTGAATATTTTGGAACGTATTATCAATGATCTTGACCAATATTCGGCTCCTAGAGGGATTCATATTGTGTTTGACCGTGGGTCCGATTCCAATACGATGCCCCCCTTTCTAGTCGTTGGCGAAAGAATGTTATGTTATCCTCTGTTTTATAATATTATTTTAAATGCCATTGAGGCATCATATGATAATGGACAAATTGTCATTCATCTCAGATCTGACCAGAAATACGGTACCATTCGCATCACCAATCCTGGTGAAGTCCCCTTGGAGATTCAAGATTGTTTTTTTAATAAATATGTCACCTCGGGCAAATCAGGCGGCACCGGACTTGGCACTTATTCGGCTTGGCTTGCGGCAAAAACCCAGGGAGGAAGGATTGCACTGGATACAAGTCGAGCTGGAGAAACCACGATTATCATCCTTTTACCAACCATAACCTCCTAAAAAAAGGAGGCTGGTGGATTTCTTCCCCAAGGTTCCGCCTTTAATTTTTAGCCCAAAGGGCATTCATTTTTATCTGAAGCCTCTCCAATCAAGGCCATTAACATGTGGAATACAATTGTTATCATATCTTTAGGCTCGGCATTTGGGGCGGTGTTGCGGTGGTTTTTGGGACTTAGGCTGAATGCGTTATACCCGGAAATTCCTCTCGGCACATTAACGGCGAATTTGCTAGGTGGCTATCTTATTGGGTTGGCCGTGGCCTTTTTCGCCCAAGCATCACATATCTCTCCCCAGTGGCGGTTAATGATCATCACCGGTTTTTGTGGAGGGTTGACAACCTTTTCCAGTTTCTCGGCGGAAGTGACGAATTTGTTACAACAAGGCAAAATAGGCTTGGCGTTGATCGCAATTGGGTTGCATGTGACAGGATCGTTACTCATGACCTTCGCTGGCATCCTCTCCTGGCACTGGTTACGGTAGTTGATTTCGCCTTATTTTAATATAAAAAAATTTGGAAAATGCCTCCCCTATAGTGTTGAATGTGAAAGTACCCGACACTCCTCCCCAAAAACATCTTGAAGCGAACGGGCATCCAGGATGAGATCGGTCCATTTTTCCAAGCTCTTCATATCCGCCTGATCTATCGTCTCGGGGACCCAATCGGGTAATTCGGAAAAACGTCGCTGGAGTTGACGAAGTAAAACGCGGGCTTCCCCTTTTTCAATCCCTTTTTCAATCCCTTTTTCAATCCCTTTTTCAATCCCTTTTTCAATCCCTTTTTCAATCCCTTTTTCAATCCCTTTTTCAATCCCTTTTTCAATCCCTTTTTCAAACTACTCATATAACGCATTTTTTATTCTCCTCGAATTGGCCACGAGGTATCCAAAGTTGCTGAGAATATTAAAGTACCCGACACTTTTCCCCAAAAACATCTTGAAGCGAACGGGCATCTAGGATGAGGTCGGTCCATTTTTCCAAACTCTTGATATCCGCCTGATCTATCGTCTCGGGGACCCAATCGGGTAATTCGGAAAAACGCCGATGAAGTTGACGAAGCAAAACGCGGGCTTCCCCTTTTTCCCTTGTTCAATCCCTTTTTCAATTCCAATACGCTCTATACTACTCATATAACGCATTTTTTTATTCTCCTCGAATTGGCCAATATGTATCCAAAGTTGCTGATCCAGTTCTTTTGGCAACCACATCACCCAGTCGATAAAAAGAAACAAATGGACGATTTGTTGGTGGGTGTATCCACTTTGATAAAGTCTACGAATAATCTGCATCTTAGACTGGTAGCGTTCTTGATATTTATGTTTGGTTTGTTTGGCACGCAAGTGGGCCATGGTGACGATGGCAAAAGGATTATCGGAGGCCTCTAGTTCTGCTTCACGACCAATATAATCAAGCAATTTAAAGGTATTAAACCGGTAGGTTACCAGTGTTCCCCAAACCTCGCTGTGATACTCAAAGGGTCGCCATTTAGGGCGCATATCGGCAAGAATGGCCAAACCCACCACGGGTTGTTGATGAAGGTCACGGGCACGATACATACAGGTAAACATGCGCTCTGCAAATTTAGCCTCCTGCTCTCCCTGAATTTCAATATGAATCAATAACCACTCTTCAACCCCATCCCGACGCCACACCTTGACCAATTTATCCAACTGGCGATTACTGGCTTGAGCCTCTGGGAGAATACGGGCCATTTCGGTATCGAGAAATTCTGGGTTGCGGCTCCAGTCGATGTTGTCGTGAGCGATCGGAAGAAAAAAAGCCAAAAATTCACGCAAATAGAGTTCCAGAATCTCCTTCCAAGGGGAATCGTATTCATCTATTTGCTGTTTATCTTCTGGATTTTTCATAATGACTCCTTGAGATAAAATTATAGCGCATTCAAAATTTCCTGCAACTCTTCCCTATACCTTATCAACATGGAGCGTATACAATCTTCGATCCTGAACGGGAACCAGAATATTTGTCTCAGGCACATTTATAAGATATGCTGTGCCGTCGAAATATAAATTTCATTAAAATCTCTCTAAGGGATAGGAGTAGCTAAAACGTGTTGAATACGAGCCAAAAAAAATATTTACGGGGCTTGGCGCATTCTCTAAAACCATTGATATTGATCGGTGGGAATGGCGTTACTCCCAACCTGTTGGCAGCCATAGATGAAGCCCTGGAGGGGCATGAACTCATCAAAATTCGCTTCAACAATCACAAAGATCAAAAAAAAGAACTACTTGAAGAGATTATCATCGGGACCAACTGCGAGGCGGCCGGTATGGTTGGCCATGTCTCTATGCTCTACCGAGCTCGCAAGGAAGAGAAAAAAAGAACTATTTTTTTCCCAAACGAAAAGCCACCTAGGAGCGATACCCTTCGGGCAAAAAATCAAAAACAAAACCCTGGGGGATGAATCCCCCAGACCCACTCTTTTTTTTAAGAAAAATAAAAAAACATTTTTAGGCGGTTCCTGCCGTTCGTTGCGCTTCTAATTCCCGCGCACGGGCTTGCTGAAACAAAGAGGCAAAATTGATGGGATCCAAAATAAGAGGTTGAAAACCACCCTCCCCAACCAAATGCGCAATGACTTGCCTAGCAAAAGGAAATAAAATATGCGGACACTCAATCCCAAGAGTCATGGCCAAATGCTCCTCTGGAAAATGACGCAATAAAAAGAGACCTGCCTGGGTGACATCCACCAAAAACATAATTTTGTCCCCACTTTTCACTTTGATAGATAAATGCAAACTCACTTCAAAATGTTCCGGGCCCTTTTTTACTGCCGACGTATCTAAATTAAAATCCATTTTCGGATCGGGTTTCTCACGCAAAGATTCAGGAGCATGCGGATTTTCAAAGGAGAGATCCTTTAAATAAATACGCTCAACATGAAAAACGGTCTGATTCATACCAGATGGCGGTGAAGAATCGGTCATAATGGCACCTCTTGTTTTATTTCGAGAGTTTTATTGGTGGATACATTCCCCTCCCCTGCCGAACCAGGGAGAGGTTTACGACGCCGTGTCCGGCGACGCTTACGTTTTTTAAGCTCTGCTTCCCCTGATTTTATCTCTTCAGAGGAAGCCGTCACCATTTTTTTTGTAACAGAAGAAGATGTCTTCGGTGAAGAGAGCGGCTGACTGTTCTCTTTCACGACATCCACGGTTTCAACCGACCGACCAGCAGAAGGTCGCTCCCCACCACGACGCACAGAGGGTCGTGACGCACTCTGCCCTGAGCTAGAACGACGTTTATTTTTATCGTCAGAGCTATACGCACGATGCGGTGGTTTTTTTAGCTGGACAAGCAAGGCATCATCGACCCAGGCCACCGGAATTTTACTGCCCAAAAAGGCCTCAATGGCCTCTAGATTATAGGCTCCCTCTTCATCTACCAAAGAGATGGCATCCCCTTTGGCTCCTGCACGGGCGGTCCGACCGATACGATGGACATAATCTTCTGGATTTTCAGAAAGATCGAAATTAATCACCAACGTCACGTCATCAATATGCAGCCCGCGACCCGCGACATCGGTGGCGATCAAAACCGGTATTTCACCTGCTTGAAAACGCACTAAAACCTTCAAACGCTTGGATTGTGGGACATCCCCTGACAAATAGCCGCAATCGATACCATTCAATTGCAACCACTCCATCAAACGTTCCCCCATCCGCTTGGTATTGACAAATATCATCACCCGTTGCGCACCCGTAGTTTTCTCCGCCAAATCCCTGCGCAGCAACCCAACCAATAAACGAATTTTAACGCTGCCTTCCACATGGTACAACGACTGAGTCACCAGATCGGCAGTCCGTACCGTCATCGGGGTGGAGATCACCTCGGGATCGTTCATATATTCATAAGAAAGTTCTTGGGCTCGATAAGAGAGGGTGGCGGAAAAAAGCATGGAAAGGCGTTGATCGTGAGGAGGCAAACGGCGCAGCATAAAACGTAAATCGGTGATAAAACCCATGTCAAACATCCGATCCGCCTCGTCGATCACCAACGTCTGGACCTGAGAGCACCCATACACTTTTTGTTTCAAATAGTCGATCAGACGGCCTGGAGTGCCGATTAAAACATCCACACTCCCTTCCGCCAAAATATTTTTTTGCTCTTCATAGGCAACACCGCCATAAACGGCCATCATTTTTAAACCGGTATGTCCGCCCAATATCAAGGCATCCCTCTCTATCTGAACCACCAACTCACGGGTTGGGGCAATCACCAAAGCGCGAGGACGACTCCGAACACCTGGAGAAGAGGGACGCCGTGCCTCTTCCCCACTGTGTTGCAACAATCGGCTAAAAAGGGCGATCAGATAGGCTGCCGTCTTGCCTGTACCAGTCTGTGCCTGTCCGGCCACATCGCGACCAGCCAACGTCAGCGGCAACGTCAGCTCTTGTATAAGGGTACATGTGGTAAAACCACAATCCTTGATACCGGCCATCACCGGTGCTGGAATAGGAAGTTCCGTCAACTCCATTGTATATATACATCAGCCAGTTGACACTGCTTGGCACGGGTTGGTCGTTTTGCAAAACCTACCCGGCTCAAAAAGGAGACAACTGGGGATGACTCAACATAAAAGATATAAAGATCAAGCATGTGCCTGGGAGGCTTCGGATAATTTGCGAACCTTTAAATTCAACCGATGCAAGCGACGCGCCGCCTGATTCCGATGAATCACCCCCTTGCGCACACTCACACCCAACACCGCCGCCGCACTTGGAAGTGTTTCCCGCGCCTTATCCAGATCTCCTGCATCTACAGCTAAAATCAACTGTTTTTGAATATTGCGCATCCGCGATCTGGCATCTTTGTTGCGCGCATTTTGCTGAATGGTTTTTTGCGCACTCTTGATGGAAGATTTAATATTTGCCACTTGATGAAGACTCCTTTTAATCTAAAATTATTCCCTAGTAATTTGGGCAGGAAAAGTACATAGTTTAACATAAAGCTAACGTCAACTCATACTCAGAATATTCAATTTTGAACCATTCCGTCAAAGGTTTTTATAAAATATCCCGCACATGACCGCCTCACACACGCTCTCTCCTCCTCGAAACAAGTTGCTACGGGCCATGGGGACCATCAGCTTGTTTACGTTGCTCTCCAGAATTCTCGGTTTTATCCGCGATATCGTCATTGCCCAGACCTTTGGGGCTGGCATGGCTGCCGATGCCTTTTTTGTCGCCCAAAAAATCCCCAACTTTCTGCGTCGACTCTTTGCCGAAGGGGCCTTCTCCAGTGCCTTTGTGCCCATCTTTAGCGATTATCTCTCCAGCGACCAAGAGAGCGAAACACGCCGCGCAGTCGAGGCCATATTTACCTATCTGACCTTTATTTTAGTCCTGGTCGTCCTCACAGGACAAATTTTCATGCCCTACTTGATGTACCTCATCGCCCCTGGATTTATGGATGACGCTGAAAAATACACCCTCACCGTCGACCTCACCCGCATCACCTTTCCCTATATTCTCTTTATCTCTTTGGTCTCCTTGAGCGGGGGCATTCTCAACAGCTATGACCGTTTTGCCCTCACGGCCGCAACCCCTATTTTGCTCAATGTGTGCCTGATTTTTGGGGCTTTGATTCTCTCCCCGCTGTTTGATCGACCAGCGGTTGGATTGGCGGTGGGCATCTTATTGGGAGGGATCATCCAACTCGCACTGCAATTTCCCGCGCTCAAACGCATCGGATTGCCATTTCGATGGCGGTGGGAACCCGGTCATCCCGCCATTAAACGCATTTTAACACTCATGGGCCCCTCTATTTTTGGTGTTTCTGTCTCTCAGGTCAACCTGCTTTTCGACGTTTTTATCGCCTCGTGGTTGCCAGCGGGCTCCATTTCCTATTTATATTATGCCGACCGACTTGTGGAATTTCCCTTGGGGCTGGTCGGCATTGCCTTGGGAACGGCCATCCTCCCTGCCCTCTCTCTCAAGGCCTCAAAAGGGGATATAGAAGGGTTAAAAACTGAACTCATTTTTGCCCTACGCATCACCCTTATTCTTAACATTCCGGCCACCGTTGGTTTGATCGTCCTGCGCGAACCTATCCTGGCCATGCTGTTCGAACGCGGTGCTTTCGATGCCACCAACACCCAGGCAACGGCCCAAGCCCTTATCGCCTATGGTCTGGGATTGGTCGCCTTTTCCAGCATTAAAGTCATAGCACCCGCCTTTTTCGCCCTCAAAGATACCCGTACCCCGGTACGCGTCGCCATGCTTTGCATGTTGAGCAACATGGTCTTAAATGTCGCGCTCATGTTTCCCCTTAAACATACCGGTCTGGCCCTGGCCACCACACTGGCCGCTTTTCTCAACTCAGGATTGTTACTCTATTTTCTCCATCGTAAATTACAACTGCAATTGATAAAAGGAATACTCCCTACCCTACTCAAAACCACCCTGGCCTCTACCGCCATGGCAGCATTTTTAATTTGGAGTCAAAATTATTTTTGGTATAACGAACTCTCTCGCACCAAACAAGGCCTCATATTGACTGTTATCATAATGATCGGCTTAGGAATTTTTCTTTTAGCGGCCCGTCTGATCGGCATGACCGAAATCGTCGCGCTCTTAAAGTTACTCAAGCGTTCTTCTGCTAAAAAACAAAGTCAACCCCAACCATAAGACACCCTATTGAAGTGCGCTCGGCAATTGAAAATAGACATTTTCTTGATTGACCGACAACAATTCAATCTCCTCAATCCGATCTTCAAACAACGCCAACAACTCTTCTACCAAAATTTCAGGGGCAGAAGCCCCGGCGGTAACTCCTAATGTTTGCACCCCATCCAACCATTTTAAATCCACATCCTGTGCCGATTCAATCAAAAAGGCCTGCACACCATTACGCCTAGCAACTTCTCGCAATCTATTGGAATTACTGCTATTTGGCGCACCTAAAACCAAAATTAAATCGCATTTCTCCGCCAATGCTTTCACCGCATTTTGCCGATTTTGTGTCGCATAACAGATATCCTCACGCGCGGGTTCACGAATATTTGGAAATCGTTCTTTTAATTGCGCAACCAAATCGGCGGTTTCATCCACAGAAAGCGTTGTCTGGGTGATATAAGCCACCGGTCCATCTGGCCACAGATCGAATTGATCAAGTTCACTTTGATGAGAGATCAGGGTCATCTGCTCCGATTGCAACTGTCCCATGGTCCCTATCACCTCCGGGTGACCTTTGTGTCCAATCAAAATCAACCGATGTCCCTCATTGTGGAGACGAACGGCTTGGCGATGTACCCGACTGACCAACGGGCAGGTGGCATCTAACACCTGTAACGACCTTTGCAACGCACGCTCTTGAACCTCTTTGGAAACCCCATGCGCTGAAAAAATCACCGTGGAGTCATCGGGAATATCCTCTAACTCCGCCACAAAAATAGCCCCTTTACGACGCAAGCTATCCACCACCCAACGATTATGAACAATCTCATGGCGCACATAAATAGGGGGACCAAATTTACTCAGGGCCTTTTCGACAATGGCAATCGCCCGCTCTACCCCTGCACAAAAGCCACGGGGTTCCGCCAGATAAACCCGCACGTTAACCCTCTCGTTCTGTTATCGCAAAAAACATATCTATTTCAACCAATTAAAATCATACCCCACTGTTTTTTGAGAGCTTGCAGACTATTTCTCTTCACTCGAAATGGTCTGTAGACCGGTTTCAAGCTCTTGGCTTACAATTTCTTTGCGCAATGTTTTTTCTTTCAGATGCTCTATTTTTCTATGTAAACGAGCAATCTTTTTGTCCTGCCTACCGATTTTTTTTTCCAATTTAAGTTCATCGCGTACGTTTTTAAGTTTTTCTTTTAATTGACGCCGTATCAGGATCAATTCATTTGCTTTACTGATCGCCTCGGTATTCATCGTTTTCTCCCATATTTTTACATAACATGAACCAGAACATCATGCCCTGCGGGCAAAAGATTAAAATCAAAACCCTGGGGGATTGGGGAGCGGTTCTGAGCCCCTCAAGGTCTTCATTTTTTACTTGGCCATCACATTTAAAATTGATTTTTTTATATTCTGCTCCCCCTTTTTAACGCGCCAACGCCGTAAAAATTCCCCCTTTAGAATTGGACATCAACCGATGGGCCGTTTCCGAAAGTGTCACTTTATAGGCTCTAGAGGCCAAGGAGGTATCGATAGCGACATCTACCATACTCTTAGAAGCACTTTTCTCAAAAAAACGAATATGCGAAATTTGAGCATTTCGTTGGGTACGACGTTCCAAACCAGCGACAGCGGCTTTCCCTGCTGCCCCCGTAAAAATCTCATTTTCTCCATAAATACTCATAATTCTCTTGACTCCCGACTCTTCCCTGATCAACCTAGAACATGAAACCCTTTAGATTAAAATCAAAACCCTGGGGGATGAATCCCCCAGACCCCCTCTTTTTTTTAAGACTTAAAAAAAAAAGGGTGGGGGGAGTTGGGGGGCGGTTCTCCGCCCCCCAAGGTCTTAATTTTTATTTTTCCGATACATGAACAAACACGCACTTAACAGGCAAAATAAAATTTGCCTGTTTGATCTAAAACAAACCATTTCCCGTTAGGTAATGTGTCGAAAATGACTGTCTTGCCCCTCTTTCACCGCTAACTTTACTGTTTTTTCAGCAGCAAGAAAAGAAAAAAATGCATATGCGTCATAAATTCGTCATAGAACAGGCTGCCCTTCAGGCAAAAAAACAAAGACAAAATCACGAAAGGATGAATCCAAAACTCTTGATTTTATCAGCCAATTTCTGTTTTTAACTGCCTCTCCATCAAATCAAGGACCACCAAGCGTGGCTCGCGACCGCCATAAAGAATTTCATATACCGCCTGAGTGATGGGCATTTCCACCTGGAGACGTTTAGCCAAATGAAAAACGCTATGGGTGGTGCGAACCCCTTCAGCCACCTCCAAAGAACCTTTTTGAATCTCCTCCAGGCTCTCCCCTGCCCCAAGTCGACGGCCAACGCTCCGATTGCGCGAAAGATCGCTGGTCGCGGTAAGAAGAAGATCTCCCATGCCGGAAAGACCAAAAAAGGTCTCTGAACGCGCCCCCAAACGGGTTCCTAAACGGACCATTTCCGCCAAACCACGGGTGATCAAAGCGGCGCGGGCACTATATCCAAATTCCAATCCATCGCTGATACCAGCGGCCAAGGCAATGACATTTTTCAACGCCCCGCCCAACTCCAACCCCACCACATCGTCGGTACGATAGGTGCGAAAATAGGGGGTCGAAAAGAGTTGTTGCACCCAAAGCAACGCTTCTGGGTCACTCCCGGCAATGGAGACCGCCGTAGGTTTGCGTTGCAGCACCTCCCGTGCAAAAGAGGGTCCAGACAGATAACAGGCCTTTCTGGAGTGCTCATCACCCAAAACCTGCGCATAAATCTGCGAAATCAACGTCAAGCTCTCCACCTCCACCCCTTTGCAAGCCGACACCAAAATCGTTCCCGGCATAAAATCCGGTTCAATTTGCTTAAGCACATGGCGCACAAACTGGGTCGGCACCACCATCACCAATAGGTCATGAGAGGCGACAGTGACCGCTAAATCGGTCACCGCATTTATGTTGGCAGGCAATTCGATATCGGAAACAAACAAGGGGTTGCGCCGCCGGGTTTGAATGGCATCGGCCACCTCTGCTTCCCGACACCAAAGCGTAACCGAGTCCAGTTTCCCAGCCAACACCGAGGCCAACGCCGTCCCCCAAGAACCAGCCCCTATCACCGCCGCCCGGACGCTTCCCACCGACGGCACTATTCCCTCTATGGTATTCATACTCAAACCTCAATAAGTTATAAACAGGATGCCCTGCGGGCAAAAAATTAAAATCAAAACCCTGGGGGATGAATCCCCCAGACCCCCTCTTTTTTTTTTGATACCTCAAATCACCACCGTTTACCCCGGGCCTATTTCTGAAACTGGCCAACGAGGTCGGGCGTTGAGTGCTTCCCAGTCGCTTTGTTGTCCCATGCGCAAACGTCGCCACCCCGCCAGTGCGATCATGGCCCCATTGTCCGTGCAGTGCGATAGGGCCGGAAAAATGGCTTTTACCCCAATTTTTTTGGCACCAACACCCATTTTTTCTTGCAAGCGTTGGTTGGCTCCAACGCCACCCGCCACTAACAGCGCCTTGACACCAGTTTTTCGACAGGCAGCCAAGGCCTTAAAAACCAACGTATCGACAATAGCCTCCTGGTAAGATGCCGCGACATCGGCCAAATGGGATTGATCTGCCATACCGATGGGATTCTGCGCTAAAAACGATCTTAAAGCAGTTTTTAATCCAGAAAAAGAAAAATCAAACTGTTTGCGATCCAGCAACACCCGCGGAAAGGCGACGGCATCCACTCTTCCCTCTTTGGCCAACGTGGCAATGGCGGGTCCTCCAGGATAACCAAGCCCCAACATGCGCGCCCCTTTGTCAAACGCCTCTCCAACCGCATCGTCTCGCGTGGCTCCCAGCAATTCATACACACCAAAACGATGCGCATACAACAATAACGTGTGTCCACCAGAGACCAACAACGCCACAAACGGAAACTCAATCGCAACATGATCCGCTTCAGGAGCCAAAAAAGGGCTCATCAGATGGCCTTCCATATGGTGCACCCCAATAATCGGACACCCTAATGAAAACGCCACCCCTTTGGCAACCGCGATGCCAACCAACAACGCCCCCACCAAACCTGGTCCCGACGTCACAGCCACCCCATCCAAATCCTGTATATCGATCTGAGCCAGACGTAGGGCCTCTTCAATAACAGGCAAAATATGGCTCATATGAGCGCGACTGGCCAATTCTGGGACCACGCCCCCATATTCAGAATGCATCATAACCTGGGCGCGAATCACATTCGAAAGAAGTTTAAATCCGTATTTTTTCTCACTTTCTTCTCCGACTATGACGGCTGCGGCCGTCTCATCACAACTGGTTTCGATACCCAATACCCGCACGGTCTTGTCCCCTTTGCCAAAATAGCCGTATTCTATAAAGCTATTGGTTAAATTTTTTTAGTACCAATCTGGGACTAAAATATATCATCCACCCCTTTTAGACTACATTCCTTCCCAATTAAAGGAGAAGAGAGCATGAATGAAACCATCCGTATCGGCACTCGTGGCAGTGCCCTGGCTATCTGGCAGGCCAGTTGGGTCAAATCACGTTTAGAAAGTTTGCACCCAGGACTACAAGTTGAATTAATCGGCATCAAAACCCGAGGCGATAAAATTTTAGATGTTCCCCTGGCCAAAGTAGGAGGCAAAGGGCTGTTCGTCAAAGAGTTGGAAGAGTCTCTTTTAGATCTACGCACCGACCTTGCCGTCCACTCCATGAAAGACGTACCCTCTGAATTCCCAAATGGACTTATGCTAGGGGCTATTTTGGAGCGTGAAGATCCCTGGGATGTTTTACTCTCAGTAAAACATGCCTCGCTAGAGACTCTTCCTATGGGAGCCAAAGTGGGCTCTTCTTCTTTACGCCGTCAGAGTCAACTGTTACATTTACGCCCAGATTTGGAGGTAATTCCATTGCGCGGCAACGTGAACACCCGCATTGACAAATTGGAAAAAGGGCAGTTCGATGCCATTCTTTTGGCAGCGGCTGGAGTAAACCGGTTAGGACTGCTTCAATACGTGCGCCAACACATGAATCTGGAACAAATGGTTCCTGCAGCAGGCCAAGGGGCCGTTGGCATTGAAGTCCGCTGTGACGACCAGCATATATTAAATCTAATTGCCCCTTTAGATCATTTACAAACCCGCGTACGCGTTTTGGCAGAACGCTCTTTTTTGGCGGCTTTAGAGGGTGGATGTCAAGTTCCGATCTCTAGTTTCGCGCTTCTCAAACAAGGACAATTGCATTTAACGGGACGGGTGGGTAATCTAGACGGCACCAAACAATTGACGGAATCGGTATTTGGTTCTATAAATGCACCAGAAGAACTGGGTAAAAGTTTAGCTGCAAAACTTTTACATCAGGGGGCCGATCAAATTTTGGCACAGATCTATCGAGAACTGGATGGATGATTTATCATTACCCCCCTTCACTGGTAAAAAAAATCTTGGCGGACGGACGATTCTCATTACCCGTCCGCAATTAGAGGCCCAGGAGACCGCCCATGAGGTGTTGGCTTGGCAAGGCCACCCCTTGTTGGCACCTGCCCTGGTTATTGAACCTCTTTTTGAGACACCATCTTGGCGTGCAGCCATCGCCAACTTAGAGCATTATATTGGCATTATTCTCACCAGTGCCAATGGTGCGCGCGCCTTACTTGATTTATGTGGTCATCATCTTGAACGCATTCAAAATACCCCTCTATTTTGTGTCGGGCCCAAAACGGCGGCTATTTTTTCTGCCGTTGGTTTGACCCCATTCACCCCAAAAGAGGCCACGGATGCGGTGCAATTGGCGGAATTGATCCTGTTGATGCAGAGTGATAAAAAAGGGCGGATGCTGTTTTTACGGGCACAGGAGGGGCGAGATACCCTGGTTGAGCGACTTTTACAAGCCGGTTTGCAAATTGATTTGGTAACCGCCTATCAGGCGCGCCCTTTTGGACCTCAGCCCGAATGGGTTATTGATCAACTGCAACAAAAAAAAATAGATGCAGTGACCTTTTTCAGTACACGCAGTGCGGAATGTTTTATAGACGCCCTTGACAACAAGTCTCTATTAAAAAATACCATTTTAGCGGCTCTAAGTCCTGGCATTGCCGATAAATTGAATCAAATGGGATTTCCTGCTGCCATTGTTGCCGCCAAACCCACCAGCGGGGATCTTTTGTACGCGCTCGCCGATTTTTGGTACCACCACACTTAACCGTGGTCGTCTGTTTTTTGGTTTTATGATTTAAAAAAAAAGGGTCTGGGGGATTGCCCCCAGGGTTTTGATTTTGATTTTGCCTTTGACCTCGGTTTTGCTTCCTTCAAAAAGCAGGGGGATTGGGGGATGCCATCCCCCAAGGTCTTGACTTTGCTTTTTGTTCAGGCACTCGTTCATCGTCCACATTTAAATGTGGTGGTACCGGATATTGACAATGCGTGAATATATTATTTATTCTTCTATGTTAAAATTGGTTGATTTTATCCCCCTTACAAATCTGGAATAATTTGACGATTCATTCGGTTAATAAATTATGGATCATACAAGACCACTTTGTATCACATGGTTCTTGAGAATAAATTTTGGTGGATTTTTTAAGGAATGGATCCATGGTTAATGAAAAAAAATCCACGCTAAATTTTCAAAAAGACGAATATCTTCTTTCCGATCCAATCCTCCTACAAGAGATGCGCCTGGCCCGCGAAATCAAAATTCCGGGTTCAGAGGCAATCCTTGTTCCAAAATATGCCCCTATCACTAAAAAATTGCTCCAGCAATTGCACAAAATAGGGATAGCACGAATTTTTGCCGAACCTATCTATGAAAAATCCCTAGTGGCCTCTGTGGAACATGTTGAAACAATGTTCCATGCCATTGACCAAATAATTGGATTCTGTTTGGACGATCTAGTCGGTATCGTTCACTATCGTCATGACCAAAAAGAGTTGGAACGTTTAGTCCGAAACAATCTGAATGATATCCAAGATCTCTTCACTTCAGATCCCACAGAAAAACTTTTGCCCCTCATTCACTATCACAGCCCGACGGCCCGCCATAGCATTATCACCGGTTTTCATATGATGGCTTTGGGAAAAGAGTTGGGCTGGTCAGATAGCAAAATCATCCGTGCGGCAATCGCTGTTTTCAACCATGACATCGGTAAAAGCCGAATAAAATTAGAAACTCTGGATTGGCCAGGGCGTCTAGATAATAAAAAATGGAAAGAGATCCAATTTCATACTCTATTCGGGGGACTCTTGCTCTATCGTCGCGGCAAAAGGCCAGATCTTTCTATGTTGGCGGCCCTCTTACATCATGAATGGTTCGTGAATATCGAAGGCAAAGGGTACGGTGGCTTGACACTATTTGCCGATTATCTTCAAAAGACTTTACATTTGGATATTCGAAAAATTGTTGCCGATCTGAACCCCAATGATTTAGAAATCCTCCAGGCAACGTCGTTGGTGGATATGGTGTCGGCATTGGAGGAACGGCGCTCTTATAAACGAGAATTGGATGCCTTTAAAGTATTGATCATTATGAACTCAGATGCCCAGTTGGGACATTTCAATCCGCGTCATTATGTGGCTTGGCACACCATTTATCAGCGTCAAAATCCCAATTTATTACCCTTAGGAAGACGTATGGCATTGCCACGGGAAAAGGAGCAACGCCTGTTTCGTCCTTTGTCACCCCAAATAGTGGAACCTATCCCACTATTGACCTTTTACGAAATGGAAAAATTGGGTTTTATGACCGCCTTGAAAAATTCCGGTATAGATATAGAGCGTATTCGTCGACGCGGTGGGTTATCCCTCAAGGTAGTGGAACAAATTAGACTTGAAAAAGGGTTAAACTTTGACTGTACACCGGAAGCCTTGGAAAAGGCGGGTATCACGCTTCGCAAAGATCGGATTATTCCAGAAGAGGAGTTTATCGAGCTGGAGGCTTGGCGGGAGTGGTTGACTTGGGAGGATCTTGAACGCTTGGAACTGACTTATCAACTGACGGTTCTCCAATTTGATGTACGTTTGATCCGTCAAGAGGGAGGGATTCGCCCCTCTCGGTTGATTAAAAGAGGTATTCGCATTTCAAATCAAAAACTCAAACGATTGGCCATTGACCCCCTTAAAAAGTGGACAGTCCGCTTGCCTGCCAGTGAAAATCGGCTGACACCTGAAGATTTAAGTAAACTTGAGGTAAATGAGGAGCAACTAAAACAAGCGGGTTGCCTTGAGCGGGTGACAAAAGTAAAAAGCGGCGTACCCATGGAGTGGCTTGAAGAACGTGGTCTCTCCTTTTCGGCCGCCCAGTTGGCAAAATGTGCCATTGATCCTATACGCAAGATCTTTTATGACCTTTTGGTCACTGAAGAAATCCATTCCACCCGCGCTAAATTTATGATTTTGCGCGAAGGCGATGACCCAAAAGCCTTAGAGTTAGCCAATCAACACCATGAGTTGGAACCAATACAGGAGCTTTTATTCAATCGGGTTGGCGAGGTGGTGATGGATTTTACCGATTTGGTCGCCATACCAGATCTCAGTCACTTAAAAATGGGCGACCATTGGGGAAAAACGTCTTGTTAAAGGATAAATATCTCTATTCCACCGAACATGGTCGTCTTTGCAGCACATGTCAACACCTCTTGACCGACTGTATTTGTGGTCAGAAAAGATTGGTTTCTAGCACCGATGGGGTGGTACGCATTCGCAAAGAGAGCAAAGGTCGGCAAGGCAAAGAGGTCACCCTCATCCAAGGGGTGACCCTGGATCCCATTTCTCTTAGGCAGTTGGGAAAAAATTTAAAATTAATGTGTGGATCGGGTGGCACCATAAAAGAGGGTATCATTGAGCTTCAAGGAGATCATGTGGAACGGGTGATGGCGTTTTTGCTCAAACAAGGCTTCGTGGTAAAGCGGAGTGGTGGTTGATTCTTGGCCATTTCTCGCTGCAGAAAAACAGGATGCTCTGCGGGCAAAAAAAGCAAAATCAAAACCCTGGGGGATGAATCCCCCAGGGTTTTGATTTTATTATTAAAAAAAAAGGGGTCTGGGGGATTGCCCCCAGGGTTTTGATTTTATTATTTAAAAAAAAAAAGGGGTCTGGGGGATTGCCCCCAGGGTTTTGATTTTGCTTTTGATTTTGCTTTTGATTTTGCTTTTGATTTTGCTTTTGATTTTGCTTTTGATTTTGATCTCGGTTTTGCTTCCTTCAAAAAGCAGGGGGATTGGGGGATGCAATCCCCCAAGGTCTTGACTTTTATTTTTCATACATTAAAGAGCAGTTCTCCTCTCCCCAAACGCTTTGCCCTTCCATTTTGGTAACCGTTCACCGAAGTAAAATTTTACGTTAATTGGTAACCGTTCAGATAAAAAAAATCAAAAACAAGACCTTGGGGGATTGCATCCCCCAACCCCCCTGCTATTTGAAGGAAGCAAAACCGAAGTCAAAAGCAAAGTCAAAAGCAAAGTCAAAAGCAAAGTCAAAAGCAAAGTCAAAAACAAAATCAAAACCCTGGGGGCAATCCCCCAGACCCCTTTTTTTTATTAATATATGAACGGTTACCCGTTTTGTTTCTATTGTGAAGCCAATCCCATAATAATACGATAATCGTCTCGAAACCCCTCTTTATCAAGAGGATAATTAAATTTACAGGACATATTTTTACAATATTCATGGTTGGTGACATAATCCAAAATCAACCGATAAATATTAAAATGATAAAAAATATCATATTTTTCAAACTTACCGTCCCGAATTACAAAAAATCGATTTTTATAAAAACGATCAGGAACATCTTCAGTTAAATATCCATATTTGGCATACATGCCCGTCCCCCCCTCCAGAGGGGGAAGATGATCGCTAAAAAGAACAATCAAAGAATAAGGATCAAGTAACATCAATTTTTGCACATAATCGGCCACGGCTTGGGTTCGATACATATTTTGATTGACAATTCTTTTCAAATCCCAAGGAAGATCAATATTGGGATACAACTCAGGACCTACCCGATTCCCCATCTCAAAAGGAACATGTCCATAGACTGTTTCAACAAAATTTAAAAATGGTTTTTTTTCTGCCAGCCTCTGCTTTACAAAGCTAAGATTTTGTTCAAACAGTAAAGAATCCGCAAAATATTTATTATCCGTCTCCTCCCCCTTGCTCAAATAACTCTCCCTAGTGGGAGCATACTCTTTGGCAAAATAGATTTCATCAAAACCTAGACCACGATAAGCAATCAGTCCGTTAAAAAAATCGGGTTTAAATCCTTGCGAGGCAATGCTCTTGTAACCTAATTTTTTCAATATGGTCGGCAAACAGTAGGTGGGTGACCCGGTAAAGGCGTTATACTCAATCACATCAAACTCCTGAAAGGCCGGAACCCCACACAACACTTCGAACTCAGCCTGAGCAGTATAGCCCCCAAAAACAGGAGAGACGGAAAATCCCTGATTTTTACCAAACAATTTGGCAAACTCTGGATGAACGGTATGAATGGGTTCTGGCAATTTAGTCAATAGAGTCAGGTCTACAAAGCCCTCCAAAAGTATCAGATGAATGTTGCGACCATTGGCTTTCTCCTCCCCTTCCAGGGCTTTAGGAAGTTGGAGAGAAAGTTTGTGGATATCTCGATATTGGACGATATTCTGTAAAATTTCATTGCGCTTGGCTTCGTTGTAGAGAGCCGTGACGATTCGACCATTATACTCCACATTGACAGCAGGTGCATAATAAATCACCTCTATAGAGAGCCAACTATATACTTTAATAAACCCACTCGGATCATAAAAAGGAGCCACAAAAACAAACAAAGCGGGAATAGACCACACCAAACCTTTGGTGGAATAACGTATATTTTTTAACAAAGGATAAAGAAATACCAATAATAATCCCATCACCATCAAAACAATAGACACATCGGTGACGGCTATGAGTTCCGGTATTTGATGCAGATCGTTGATTTTCGCAATTCTAAAAAAACGCAAAAAATAATAATCGTGGATCAGGTAGAGCAATGCCAAAGGTATGGCAGCAATGACAGCTTGCCATTTTGTTTGTTTAATCCATAAATTTAAACAATAATAAAGATACAGAAGAAACGGAACCTCCATACGCAAAAGCCCTTTGGTGATTTCAAGCAAAGGATGGGCGATCCAAAGATAGAGATATAAAAATACGACAAAAAGGGCATAACGATTATATAAAATACGTTTGATCCAGATCAAAGTCATGATGATCAATCCTGAAGGAGGAAAAAATAATTTTTACTCAATTTTGAACATGATGCCCTTCGGGCAAAAAATCAAAGGCAAAACCTTGGGGGATGAATCCCCCAAACCCCCTCTTTTTTTTAAGAATTTAAAAAAAAGAGGGGGGGGGATTGGGGGGCGGTTCTGGACCCCCCAAGGTCTTTATTTTTCCGATACATGAACATTGCGTTCTGTATCAGAAACAGAAGGCTCCTGTTCTTCCCCGGCCAAATGAACAGGGTTAGCCGTCTCCTGACAGAGTGTCAACGGGGGTGCCCGAAGAATACGCGCCGTAGGGGTGACCTGTCGATCCCCTGGCAAACCGCTAATGATCGCCATCAAAAAACTGATGGTATAGGGCATAGATTGCACCAACAAAACCACCACCCAAACACGGGTATCTAAAAAATCAAAACCCACATGAACCTTCACGCCCCATGCCGCCACCCAAAAGGAGATCATCAACAAAATTTCATCGCGAGCGGCAAACAAGGCGGGCCAAAAACGGTTGCCTTCTACTTGTTTTGGCGTGCGAAAAAAGGGTTTCTCCTGACCAGAAAACCCTTGCATCACCGCAACCGAAATGGTGTGGGTCAAAGAGAGTCCCGCAACGGCAGCGGCCAAAGATTGCAAGGGTTTAATACCCACATTGGTATAATAAAGATGCAAATGTTTAAGAATTTTAAATCCAAATAAAATCATAGGCATAACACTAAAGACCATGGAGGGAGAATCGGCATATTGCGGCGCAAGAATCATGGCCGCAGACCAATATAACGCGATAATATTAAAAATTAAATTAAGACCATCGCCCATCCATGGCATCCAACCCGCCAAAAAATGATAACGTTGCCCCCAAGTTAAACTTGAGGGTCGCCAACCCAAGAGCTCCCCCAAATGGGCGCGTAAAATACGCACAGCACCATAGGCCCAGCGCAGACGCTGTTTTTTGTAATCAATAAAGGTATCCGGCATCAAACCCCGACCATAGCTACGGGGCAAATAAAGGGCCTGAAACCCCCGCTCAAAAATACGCAAGCCAAGTTCGGCATCTTCGGTAATGCACCATTCCGCCCATCCCCCCACATCTTCTAGAACTTGACGACGTACCAAGGTCATCGTGCCATGTTGGATAATGGCGTTGCGCTCGTTCCGGGTGACCATACCAATATAAAAAAACCCGCGATACTCGGCATAACACATGGATTTAAAAAGGCTCTCCTTTTGGTCATAATAATCCTGAGGTGCCTGAACGATGGCAATTTCTGGATTTTGAAACATGGGAACCATCTCACGTAACCAGTTGGGATCCACAAAATAGTCGCTGTCAATAACGGCGATGATTTCGGCACGGATATCGGTCTGGCGCATGGCAAAATTCAAGGCACCGGCTTTAAAACCTGCCAGTGGATCGACATGAAAAAAACGAAACCGTATCCCAAGTTTTGCACAATGATCCCGCACCGGCTCCCAAGTAGCAGGATCTTTGGTGTTATTATCAATGACCAACACCTCAAAATGGGGATAATCCAGCTGGGATAGGGCATCCAGGGTCAGAATCATCATATCCGGAGGTTCGTTGTAAGCGGGAACGTGAATCGATACCCACGGCAATTGATCGTCTGGAATATCCATATTGGAAGTCATATCCCGCCGCCGCACCCCCACCCAAGCGGCTTCAGCCCATTCATGGGCTTCGGCGAACAGCACCACAATCACACCGATCATACCAATTCCCATCAAAAAGCCAAACAACATATCGCTGCGACTTAAATATTGTTGACTATAATCATACACCACATAGACTGCCAACGAGGCCACGGCATAAGCCAAAATAGCCAAAAAGAAACGACCACGCCGTTTCATGCCATGGCTATCCAAAAACAACAACGTAATCACCAACATTCCAAATACCAAAGAGGCTCCAGCCAAAACATACCACTGGGGAATACCAACAATAGGAGCTTGAAAAGGAAATTTTGGCTGTCGATCAGCATTGAAAACCCCCCAATAGGAACCGACACCGCGCTCCAATGAATTACTTTTCCATGGTTGGTCAAAGGCTTCAATGACATAATAAACATATTTATTCGCAACCGCCCGAGCCAGGAAGCGGCGCAAAAAGGTCGCTTGTTCTTTTTGTCCAGCCTTGGCGTTGATGCGGGTCCGCCCATCGCTGGGCCACCCTACCTCGCCAATCACAATGTTTTTTTGCGGATAGGCGGTTTGCAATTCCTTCATGCGAAAGAGAATATAATCGACGGCTTTATCTTGAGCGATCCCTTCCCAGTAGGGCAACATATGCACGGCGATAAAATCGCAATGTTTGATCAATTCGGGATATTTTAACCAGATGTGCCAAGGTTCGGCGGTGCTAACGGGGGCGTTGATCGCTTCGCGGACCCGGTCTAAATATTTCATGAGTTTTTTAATAGAAATGCGATCGTGCAAAATGGTTTCGTTGCCCACGATCACCCGCACAATATTTCTTCGGTAGGCTTTGACAATAGCGATAAGCTGTTCCAGTTCGGCGTCATTGACGGCCTCGTCTGAGTCTATCCAGGCCCCCAACATGACATTAATGCCATATTTTCCCGCTAATTTTGGCACTTCCGCCAGCACTCCTTTTACGGTATAGGTGCGTACCGCATAGGTTTTTCCGGCCAATAGAGCTAAATCTTCATCGATCTGGGCTTCGGTTGGATGGATATCTTGTTGGGGATCTTGATCGGCTCGATAGGGAGAAAAGGCAAACCCCATCACACGATCTGGCCAGAGAGGTTCTTCCAAAGCGCGGTTAAACCACGCCCACAAACTCAATGTCATAAGGGAGACAGCACCAACAGTTGAAAAGTTCTGATTACGATGTTCTAGCCTGACATTTGACAATATACCATATTTATAATAAAGGCACAAACCTTGGAAACATGACTTTAATGTATTGAAAAAATAAAAATCAAGACATCGTGGACGGAGAACCGCCCCCCGATTCACCCAGGGTTTTGATGTTAATTTTTTGCCCGTAGGGCATTATGTTCATGTATCGGAAAAATAAAAATCAAGACCTTGGGGGGCGGAGAACCGCCCCCCAATTCCCCCCCACCCTTCTTTTTCAATTCTTAAAAAAAAGAGGGGGTTTGGAGGATTCATCCCCCAAGGTTTTGTCTTTGATTGGCAATCCCCCAGCCCCCTTTTTTTAACAATTTTTTCTGCTGTTCATTCTTATTTATATCTTTGCAAATACTCCTCCGCCACATCATACCTGGGAGATGTAAAAACCATAAACGTATAAAAACTGAGATGAAAACTGGGTAACGGAAAAAATTTTGTCTGGACATGATGAAAAAACAGATGTGACAACGCCATAATTTCCCCTGCGGTATTGATATGTTCAAAACGCATCATCGGTTTATATGAAAGACCAGTACGCCAGCGAAAAGCCAGACCAGTTCCAAACCGCCATCCAAGAGACCAAAGCCCCCCTCCCTCTGATGGAATTCCAACAATAAATAAACCAGTTGGTTTTAGCAAACAAGCCGACCAAGCCAATAGTTGCGGTAAATCTTCGACATGTTCCAACACAAAAACAGAAAGAATACGTTGATATTGGTGCTGACAAGGAATATCCGTAATAGAATTATAAAAATTGCGTATCCGATTCTGTTCGATCTGCCCCTTATATAGAGCAATATAAGGCTCAACCACATCATAACTGTTCGAAATTGGCTCATAAGCCAAATGGTTCAGAGTGCCAGCACCTATTTCAAGAGTCGGATATCCGTACCCCTGGGCTTGAATTTGCCGATGCACCCATTGCTCCATCTTAACCACCAAACCCGCTATCAAACCTTGACCATTCCTGCTGTCCAAAATATGTTGATGATAAATTTTAGTATAGGGGTCCGGTAACAAAGGACGACTCTTTGGGAAACGCGACAATAGCTTTTCTTGAGATGGCGTCAAACCTTGCAGTGTATTCAATATCATGATGTGTAACCGTTCACCAAAGTAAAATTTTACGTTAATTGAAACTCAATGATTTATTGCTTTGGTGTAACCGTTCATATATTAATAAAAAAAAGGGGTCTGGGGGATTGCCCCCAGGGTTTTGCTTTTGACTTTGCTTTTGAATTCGGTTTTGCTTTCTTCAAATAGCAGGGGGGTTGGGGGATGCAATCCCCCAAGGTCTTGTTTTT